>PGYA01000033.1 GCA_002839435.1 Candidatus Riflebacteria bacterium HGW-Riflebacteria-2
TTCTCATTCGCGTAAGCTTGTGACGAGCATGCCTGCCATCCAGCAGGCAAGCGAGGAATCGCTGGAGCGAATGAGATTCTGCCGAGAGCCCGGCATAAGTGGTATACCACCGATCGAATTGTTGAACTCATTTGTGACAGAGGACAAGAATGTTCTTCTATCGTTATCTATTGGCCTGCCCGGTTCTGAGAATCTGTTAAATCTGTGAAACCTGCTGAAAAATTCTTGTCGTCGATGGGAGGGGGAGAGAGAAGTTCTGTAAAGACGGCGGGAATGATGTTATACTTCTGGCCAGTGAACGACGGGAGGACAGAATGTCGCATTGCCTGCTGATTGATGGAAACAACATAGTATTCAGGGCTTATTACGCCTTTCAAAACCAGCGCCTGAAGACCAGCGATGGTGTTACTACCGGCGCGCTGTATGGCTTTTTGCGCATGCTGCTGAAGATGCTCAAAGATCGGCAGCCAGATCTGATTGCCGTCGCCTTTGACACTTCGCGCGACACCTTCCGGCGCCGGATGTATCCTGAATACAAGGCTAAGCGCAAACCGACTCCGCCAGACCTGCTCGAGCAGTTGCCGCTGGCACACAAGGCTGTTGCGGCGTTGAATATCAAGATTCTGACGCGCGATGATTACGAAGCTGATGACCTGATCGGTTCGGCGGCGAAAAGCCTGGCGAAAACCCACAAGGTCACGGTTGTAACTGGTGACCGAGACCTGCTGCAGCTTATAGAAGATAATGTGCTGGTTGAACTCTGTCAAAAAGGGGTTTCGGATACCCGTGAGATAGATACAGCCGAGTTCAACCGGGAATACGGTTTTGACCCGCGTGGCATCATTGAGTTAAAAGCGCTGATGGGTGATTCTTCCGACAACATACCCGGAGTTAAGGGAATCGGCGAAAAGAAGGGCATGGCGCTGATTCAGCAGTTCAAAACGATCGAGAATCTCTACAGTTCACTCGCAGCAGTCGATAACGGGAAGCTTCGCCAGAAGCTGCTCGATGACCGCGCCATGGCTTTTCTTTCACATGATCTGGCTACCATCAGGTGCGATCTGCATGTATTTGACAGCCCTGAAGAGCTCAGATGGAATTCTGACAGCCTCAATGCCGATGAGTTTACCGATTTTCTCAGTCGCTACGAATTTGGTTCTCTCTATAAAGAATTCGCCGGGCATACCCTGCCGGCGCGCAAAGCCACGACGGCAGATGAAGCATCCCTGTCGGCGAAGGTGGCGACTTCGCATGCAGAGACAGGCGCTGAAACGGTAAGCCCGCCTGAACCTGAAATAAAGCCTTTGCCCGGTGAGAAACTTCTGATCAGCAAAGTTGACGAGCTTAAGCGCTGGCTGGCCAAGCTTGGCGACACAGTCTGTATAGATATCGAAACTGACGGTTTCGACCCGGTCAGTAACCGTATTGTTGGCGTATCACTGGCTGCGGACAGCGAAAGGGCAGCTTACATACCGCTGCGCCATGCTTATCTCGGCCTGACGCCAGATGATCAGCTCGAAGCGGCCGATTTTTTTGCGATTCTTCGCGAAACTCTGCCTGATCGACTGGTGGTTGGGCATAATCTCAAGTTCGATCTTGCCTTTCTTGCCAACGAAGGAGTCGAAGCTGGCGACAGGCTTTTTGACACTCTGATTGCCGGCTATGTCATCGATCCAACGCGCTCGAATGCTCTAAAAAATCTTGGCCGCAGCCTGTTCAACTTTGAGGTTTCAGAATATCGTGAGGTTGCTGGCGCCGGAAATTTTGCCGGTGTCGATCTGGCAGCGGCCTGCGAATACGCCTGCCAGGATGTGCTTTTGACCATGCATCTATACCGGCGTTTTCAGCAGGAACTGGCCGAGAAGAAGCTGAAGAAACTGTTTGATGAACTGGAAATGCCGATTCTGCGTGTTCTGCTTACCATGGAACGCAATGGCATCGGCCTCAATTCGGCTTATCTGCGTGAGCTCAGCGCCGAAATTGCCGGCCGCCTGACCGAACTTGAAGCATCGATCTACCAGCATGCCGGGCGCAGTTTCAATATAAACTCGACGCAGCAGCTGCAGGAGATACTGTTCAAGGAAATAGGTCTCAATCCGCCCAAAAAGACCAAGACCGGTTTTTCGACCGACAGCGAAGTACTCAAGCTTCTATCCAATCAGCACCCGATCTGTGCTGATCTGCTTGAATACCGTGAACTCGCCAAGCTGCGCTCAACCTATGCTGAATCATTGACTACGCTTGTTAACAGCAAAACTGGTCTGATTCACGCCAGTTTCAACCAGGCGGTTACCGCTACCGGCCGTCTGTCGAGTTCGAATCCGAATATGCAGAACATCCCGATCAAGACTGAGTGGGGCCGCAAGATCAGGCGCGCTTTTATGCCGCCGCGGCCCGACGACGTCTTCGTTTCTATCGACTATTCTCAGATAGAATTGCGACTGCTTGCACATTTTTCCCAGGATCCCGGCCTGGTTGAGGCATTCGTCAACAATACCGATATTCACGCGATCAGTGCCGGCCGAATATTTCGCAAACCACCGGCTGAGGTGACTTCGCAGGAACGTAATATCGGCAAGACGGTTAACTTTGGCATTCTTTACGGTATCTCGGCACATGGCCTGGCTGAAGACCTCGCTATCACCCGGCCACAGGCTAAAGAATACATTGACAGCTTTTATAACAGCTTTCAGGAAGTAACTCGTTTCTTTGACGAGGTCGTGCGGCAGGCACAGGTAACCGGTGAAGTCGAGACTCTACTGGGTCGGGTCAGGCAGCTTCCTGATATCAATTCCGGCAAATTCCAGTTGCGCAGCGGCGCCGAGCGTATGGCCAAAAACACGCGACTGCAGGGCTCGGCTGCCGACCTGGTTAAAAAGGCAATGCTCGACACAGTCGGAATGTTGCGCGAAAAGAATTTTGCCACGCGACTTATTCTGCAGATTCATGATGAGCTGGTTTTTTCGGTGCCGAAAGCTGAGTTGAAACAGGTCGCACCTTTATTGAAGCATTGCATGGAAAATTGTGTTAAACTCAACGTACCGCTGGTATGCGATCTTGCATACGGCGAAAATCTGGCTGATCTTGAAGAAGTGGATTTATGAGAAAGCCACCATTACTGCTGTTACACGGAATCTGCAATAATGCCAACCTGTTCGCCGTTGAGGGCCATGGTCTCGGTCCATATCTGAGCAGGTTCTTCGACCTCTATCCGATAAGTTACCCATTAGATCGCCACCGCGATCAACCCTGGGACTTCGATTTTCACATGAATGTGGACCTGCCGCTGATCTGGCGACAGGTATGCGAAGAAGCGGGCGAAAAACCTTTTGTATTTGGCTACAGCCAGGGGGGCATGCTGGCAATGGCGGCGCAAGCACATGGTATTATTGATGCACCGGCGATTGTGACTGCCGGTTCGCCATTCAGCTTTCCGCGCATACCGGTTTATCCGCCGCTGATGAGAGCCTGGGTTAAGATTGCCTCTCTGACTGGCTACCGGACTGTTCCGGTGAAGCTGGGCGGTCGCCTGCTGTGCGTGCTTTTTGCGGCTGCTGCGCCACCTGAGCGTGTGCCCGATATAAATCTTTTTCGTTACCTGCTTAAAACCGCTACTGTGAACGTGCCGGTCGAGACATTTGTGCAGGCCCTGCACTGGATGCGCACACGCAATTTTACCGATCGCAGTGGCACTATCAATTACCTCGAGCGCTTTGTCAACATTCATACGCCGGTTTGCCTGATTTACGGCGCTGCCGATCGCATTGCGCCGCAGAGCGCGGTCGATGCCGGCTATTCTGCTGTAAGTTCGCTGCGCAAGGCTATAGTAGGTATTCCCGGTGGGACTCACATGAGCATGACAGTGGGCAGTCAGGCTGCTGCCATAAGTGAAATTGCCCACGCCTGGTGCTGCAAAGACTGTGAAGAAGATGAAATGCCAGATCGCCAGAGCCGAATCTGCTAATCGTTGGCCTGACTGGAGTTGTCTGACAGATACTGCTGGCAGGCAGCTACATCGAGGTTAATCTGTTCAACCAGAGACTGCATGTCGGGAAAACGTTTTTCTTCACGAATGCGGCGGACGAATCTTATGCGGATCGTGCGGTGATAGAGATCGCCGCTAAAACCAAGCAGATGCGCTTCGAGCAGATGGGTGCTCCGGTCGAAAGTCGGGCGGATCCCGATATTGACAATAGCGGGGTGCGACCCGTCAGGAGTATCAGCAAAGCAGGCGTAGACGCCGTTAGGTGGCAAGATTTTGAGGCTCGCTTCGAGTTGCAGGTTGGCAGTCGGAAAACCCATTATACGACCGCGGTGGTCACCATGTACGACTTCGCCGGTAAAGCAGGCTTCACGTCCAAGAAAGCGGTTCGCTTTCGGGAAGTTTCCTGCTGATACGGCATCACGGATGATCGAACTGCTGACCACCTGCCCGTCGAGCATAACCGGTTGAATTATACGGCATTTGCGCCCGTGGTTTGCCAGTTCGCTGCTGAGGGTCTGGGCGTTACCCGCCCGCCCGGCGCCAAAACAGAAGTTAAACCCGACCAGCACGGTTGCGGCCTGCAGCTGATCTATCAGAATATTTTTTACGAAATCAGTATGCCCGACTGTCGAAAATGCGTCGTCAAAAGGCCGGAACACGACATAATCTATGCCGGTTGCCAGCAGCAGACTGAATTTTTCTTCAGGGGTGGTAAGGTAGCCCTTAAAAATTCTGGGCGAAAGAAATTTGCGGGGTGAATGATCGAAAGTAAAGATAACCGAAGGCATTTTGTGCTGCCGGGCGTAGTGAATAATATCGGAAATCAGCTGTCGGTGACCAAGATGCACGCCGTCAAAGGTGCCAATTCCCAGTATGCATGGGCCAATGCCGAGGTTGCCAGAGAGCAGGTTCTTAAGTTTCATTTTCTGGGAAAACCCTTACCGGGCAGAGCTTGAAGCCGGCTTTCTGATCTTCTGACTGGTTTTTGGGAGTGCCGTAAACAGCTATCAGGCGCCCGGCTGGCGAAATAATCTGTACCATGTCGCAGCGCTCGGGACTGTCGGTCTCAAGTTTCACTATTTCGTTACGGCTGATCGGTTGACCGCGGCTTATGCGCAACTGGCCTTCTGCGTTGACTGTCAGGCGAGGGTAGGGCAGTATCTCTTCGCAGCTCACAAAAGAGTCGGTTGCGGCGAATGGCACGCCTTTTTCGATTTTCCAGTAAGGGAATGCCCGGTTAAAGGCCCATTGACCGACTCTTTCACGCAGCAGATAAGAGAGATGACCGCCACAACCAAGTTTCTGCCCCAGATCATGCGCGATTGAGCGCACGTAGGTACCGCGCGAGCAATGTACCCGCAGCAGCAACTGGCGCACGGAGTCACTTATATAATCGGCGACGAGCCGAATCGAGGTGACATGCACCTTGCGGCTTTTCAGCACCACTTCTTCGCCGGCACGTGCCATGGCGTAGGCTCGTTTGCCGCCAACCTTTATTGCCGAGAATACGGGCGGGGTCTGGTCGTAGTTGCCAACAAAAGTGCGCAGAGAGTTCATCAGCACTTCGCTGCCAAAGTCTATCGGCTGGTCAAAGGTCGCGGTGACCTTGCCGGTGGCATCGTAACTGTCGGTGCAGGTACCGAGAGCAACCTTCATCAGGTAGGTTTTGTCGAGGTGTTCAGGGGGAATGAAATTAAGCAGCTTGAGTGCCCGCCCGCAGAATACCAAAAGAACGCCCTGAGCCATGGGGTCGAGGGTGCCGGCGTGACCGCATTTAATCTTGTAGATTCGCCGAACTTTGTCGATTATATCGTGCGAGGAGCAGCCACGCGGTTTGTAGACTATCAGACAACCGTCGGCCATTTATTGTGCTCCCTGTGCTTTTTCCATGACAGCCGCAATGCTGGCGACAACTTTTTCCATTACTTCTTCGATATGGCCGTCAAGCTGGGCCCCTGCTGCATTACGATGGCCGCCGCCATTAAACTGGCGGCTGATTTCCATGACATCGACATTGCCGGTTGATCTGAAGCTGACCTTGACCTTGTTATCTTCTACTTCTTTGAAGAGAAGAGCTACTTCAATGCCATTTATGCAGCTGATGTGCCTGATGGCACCGTCTGCGTCAACTTCGTCGGCACCGGTAGCAGTAAAATCTTCGAGTTTGAGCCAGCTGGCAACAATCTTTCCTTCGTGCAGGCGGCGGGTACGACCCATGACGATGCCATGCATGACAACGCGGTTGTAACTGGTCTGCTCGTAGACTCTTTTGTAAATGTCATCGATAACCAGGCCATCAGCGATCAAGCGGGCAATGATCTCGTGCGAGCGTGGCGTCGAGTTGTTATAGCGGAAATTGCCGGTATCGGTCATGATACCTACATATAGTGCTTCGCGGCATTCACGGCTGAGCTTGACACCGGTACGTTCAAGAATATTGTAGAGAATTTCACAGGTTGATGAGGCGCCTTCATCGAGCAGATTTATGTTGCCAAGACCGACAACGCCGACATGATGGTCGAGATGCACGCGGGTGCGGGCGCGGGGAAAAAAGTCAACCCGGTCGCCCATGCGGCGCGCTTCGGTTGTTTCCATCAAAAATGCCAGGTCAAAATCGATGTCTGCGGGCAGGTCCTTCTGACACTGGTCACTGCCGGCAAGCCATGATATTTGTTCGGGGAGCGGGTCAAAATTCAGGATGATACAGTTCTTGCCAGTTGTGCGGCAGAAATGGTAGAGGGCAAGCTGGGAGCCAAGGGCGTCGCCGTCTGCAAAAGGGTGGGCAATTGTGAAAAGGTTGCGGGCATGCATAAGTTGCTCGCAGATAAGTTCAATTTGTCGGTCGTAGTCTGCGCCTGGCCATGAAACGTTCATTCGGTGAATCCTGTGATGACTGGTTGGCCTCAGTCCTGAGGCTTGACCGATTTGAGTAGCTCTAGAATGTGGTCGCCGTGCTTGATGGAAGGGTCAAAGAAGAAAGCCAGTTCAGGCAGAACCCGTAGCTGTAAGACTTTTTTAAGTTCGCGGCGAAGAAATGGTTTGGCCGAATCAAGGCCTTTCTGAACTTCTTCTGCGTGAGTTTCATCATTGAGAAAGCTGTATTGCACCCTGGCCAGATGAAAATCCGGACTGATATCGACGTTGACAATATGCACGCCCTGCAGTCGCGGGTCGGAAACCTTGCGCTGCAGAAGTTCTGCAAGCTCGCGCATGATCAGAGAATTGGCCTTTTCCTGTCTTCGTGTGGTCATATGTAGTCCCAGTAACTGTCGAGAATTTGCGCCTGGCTATGGTCGTTCATGATGTCGTCGATTTTCTGCGCCATCTGTTCCAGAAATACGCGGTCATTGGCGACCATCGCAACGCCAACTCTGCCCTTCTGCCAGAGGTCGTTATCGGCGACCTCGGCAATCGAGGCATTGAATTTGGCACGAACGCGGTCAATCAGGCTTCTGAGAATCTGGCGCTTTTCTTTGAGGCTGTGCACCTCAGGAAAATGCATCTCGAAGGTTCCGATAGCAACGATCATGCAGGTCAGAGTGGTCTTTCAATTTCTTTGAGCTTGAAGAATTCGAGAATATCGCCTTCTTTGATGTCATTGTAATTTTCGATGCCAATTCCGCATTCATAGCCGGTATTGACTTCCCTGATGTCATCTTTGAAGCGCTTGAGCGAATTAGCCTTGCCTTCGTAAATCTCGACGCCGTCGCGAATTATACGAACCTGAGCATTGCGCGTAACTGTTCCGCTTATCACGAAGGAGCCGCAGATGGCACCGACGCCAGTGATTTTGTAGACTTTGCGAACTTCGGCGCGGCCAAGGGTTTCTTCTTCGTATTCAGGATCATACATGCCTCTGAGCGCAAGTTTAACTGCGTCAATTGCGTCGTAGATGATCCGGAAAGACTTGATTTCTACGTCATCGGCCTTGGCGGCATCTTCGACGCCTGTCATTGGCCTGACATGGAATCCGATGATAATTGCGTTACTGGCTGAAGCGAGGTTGACATCGGCTTCAGTGATGCCACCAACGCCGGTATGAATGACGTTAACCTTTACTTCATCTGTGCTCAAGCGTTCGAGAGCGTCTTTCATGGCGCCACAGGAACCCTGGACATCGGCCTTGATGATGATGTTGAGTTCTTTGGCCTGGCCTTCGGTAACGCGCTTGAAGAGATCGACAAGCTTGATGCGGTTTTCGCGGGAAAGCCGTTCTTCGCGGGCCTTTTTCTGGCGCAATTCACCGACGTAACGTGCGAATCTGGCACTTTCTACTACAGCCATCTTGTCGCCAACCCTGGGCACTTCGTTGAGACCAAGAATTGCAACCGGAAAAGCCGGTCCAGCTTCGCGCACTCTGCCGCCGGCATCGTTGACCAGAGCTTTAACTCTGCCAAAAGAGCTGCCGCAGATGATATGATCGCCCATCTGGATTTTGCCGTTCTGCACAAGAACCGTAGCCATCGGCCCCATACCCTTGTCGAGGCGTGCTTCGATGATTGTGCCAATGCCGGGCTTGTTCGGATTAGCCTTGAGCTCCATCATTTCAGCCTGGAGAATAACCATTTCGAGTAGTTCGTTGACGCCCATGCCGGTTTTGGCAGAGACTGGAACCATCGTTGTCTGGCCACCCCAATCGTCTGATACCAGGTTGTACGGCATCAACTGCTGTTTTACCTTGTCAAGGTTGGCTTCGGGCTTGTCCATCTTGTTGATGGCAACAATGATGGGAACTCCGGCGGCCTGTGCGTGGTGAACCGCTTCGATGGTCTGCGGCTGCACACCATCATCGGCGGCAATGACAAGAATTGCGATGTCAGTTACCAGAGCACCCTGGGCGCGCATGGCAGTAAAAGCTTCGTGGCCTGGGGTATCAATGAATGTTATCGTGCCATTGCTGAGTTTGACCTGGTAGGCTCCGATATGCTGGGTGATTCCACCGAATTCCTTGTCTGCAACATGTGCCTTGCGGATGTAGTCGATAAGGGAAGTCTTGCCGTGATCGACGTGACCCATGATGGTTACCACGGGCGGGCGGAGGCATAGATCAGTGGCGGCATCTTCGCTATCCTGAATTTCAAAGACGTCTTCGCTGAAAACGATGTCTTTGCCAAATTCCTGACCGATCAGCTGAATATGCGAATCTTCGAGTCGCTGATTCAGGCTGGCTACAACGCCGATGCTGAAAAGCTTCTTGATGATTGCTATGGCATCGACTTCGAGATATTTGGCGAGCTGACTGACAGTGATGTCTGACGGCAAGGTGATGCGAGGCAGCACATTTTCGTCTTCTTCCTGATAGGTCTGTTTGCCACCGCGGTCAAGAACCGCTTCGGTCTGGCGCTCAGCTTCGCGCAGCTCAGCCTGTACCTTCTTAGAAAAATGCGCGCGTTTGCTTTTGGTCTTGACGCTTTTTTTCTTCTCAGGTGCTACAACGTCCTTTTTCGGGACTGTTTTGATAATGGTTATCTGCTTGTTGACTTCGACTTCTTCTTCTTCTTCGATGCGAACAGGTTTGTTCGAAGCCTTCTTTTTTTCAAGCCGTTGGCGTTCAAGAGCTTCTTCTTCGCTTTCAACGCGTTTTTTTTCGGTTTTTGCGGGAGGAGGTGTCACGGGAGGCGTCGGTGGTGCCGGTTGTGGCTTGGGCAAATCGGCTTTGGCCGGCTTTTTTGGCGGTTCCTTCTCGTCTTTTACCTTGGTGGCTGCACCTTTTGTCGGTTTCTGGGCAGAAAAATGCTTGGCGAGAACGTCGAGCATCTCGTCGGGAAGACCGGCCAGAGGGTTGGTTTTCCCGGTATAGCCCAGCTTCAACAGCAGATCTGCCATATCCTTGTTGCTTAAATTATATTTTTTACTTGCTTCATGTATTCTTATGCCCATCCATTACCTCCGCGCTGTTATTCAACTGGGTTTTTGTCTGATACTGCGTGTTCAATATCCTGTTCTGTCTTTATGTCAATCTTGATGCCGGTCAGTTTTGAGGCCAGTTTTACATTCTGGCCTTCCTTGCCAATGGCAAGCGACAACTGACCCTGTATTACGATAGCCAGCGCCGACCTTTTGTCTTCGGAAATCTGCACCGACTGAACCTTGGCAGGGCTCAAGGCGTTAGTAACATATTCGGCCTGATTTTCGCTGAAACGCACTATATCTATCTTTTCGCCGTTCAACTCATCGACAATGCCTTTGATCCGGCTGCCTTTCATGCCAACGCAGGCCCCAACCGGATCAACACGGTTGTCGGAAGTCGCCACCGAAATTTTTACGCGCAGACCGGGTTCGCGCGACGAAGACTTTATCTCGACAATTCCGTCAGAAATCTCTGGCACTGCCTGTTCGAAGAGAATTTCGACGAACTTGGAAGAAGCGCGCGATAGAACGATCTGTGGCCCTTTGGGGGTCGCCTTTACTTCCTGCACATAGCATTTGATACGGTCGTTGGCGCGGAACACCTCACCTGGAATCTGTTCCTTGGGTGGCAGAACGGCTTCGGTTTTGGCGAATTCAACATAGACATGTCCGCGTTCAACCCGCTGCACCTTACCGGTCAGCACCTGGCCGACCTTATTGTGGTATTCTTCGTAGATCAGTCCACGCTCTGCTTCCTTGAGCTTCTGGCTGACAACCTGCCGTGCCGTCTGCGCGGCAATGCGGCCAAATGAAGGCGGCGTGACATCTTCTTCGACTATATCGCCGGGCTGGGCATCAGGGTCAATCTCGCGGGCTTCTTCAAGGGTGTATTCCTTGTCGGGTTCTTCGAGTTCTTCACTGTCGATTACCAGACGCCGCGAAATAACCTTGAAATCACCTGTCTGTTCATCAAGTTTGACGCTGACATCTTCGTCAGAGTCAAAGTTCTTGCGGTAGGCGACTACCAGAGATTCTTCTATAGCATGAACCAGAACCTCCATTGGCAGGTTCTTTTCTCCTATAACTTCTTTCAGTGCATCTATTAAACTTGTCTTAGCCATTTTCTTTCCTCCCCCTTATCCTCGCTGCATTTTTGGTGGAAACTCAAGAACTGCCTTTGCTTCCTTGACCAGTGTCAGCGGGAACTCGCGGAGCCCTTTTTCCGATCTGACCACGATCCTGTCGGGTGAAAAATCCTGCAACCGCGCCTTGAACACTTCCTTGCGGCCAGTTTCTTCGTTAAACAGTACCCAGCGCACCAACTTGCCTACATGCCTCTCATAATCGACCTGACGCTTGAAGACCCGCTCTACTCCCGGGGAAGAAACCTCAAGAGTGAAGGCCCGATGTATCAGGTCGGCTTCATCAAGGAAGTCGCTGAGCCCACGCGAGACCTTTTCGCAGTCTTCGACGGTCACCCCCTCCGGATTGTCGATGGTTACTTCGAGCACCATGCGACCCTGTACCGGCTTATAGGTAATGTCGAAAATTTCGTAAGGAAAAGAATCTTCAACGAAGGTTTTTACTTCGGCTCTGATTTTATCTACCGATTCGTTCATATTCTTTTCCTTTCCAATCGGAAAAAACAACAAAATCCGCATCACAGCGGCTTTCTTGATTTTCCCGATAAAGCATGTCGAACGCAAATTCTAGCATGTAAATCAAACGAAATCAAGTTAATCCTCTGCCGGTTTTACAGTAGAAGCAAACTCGATTCACAATCAATGAACATCTGTATGCGGTTATGATTCCCGTAGACAGCAGTCGGATTTTAATGCACTGTTATATTTTGCCGGGCAGTGATACTATATAGCATCTGTATTGAGAGGTCTCAGGATGTATTCAGCTTTGAAAAAAAGTTTTGTGGTGATATTTTTGTTGTCAGCACTTGCCGGCAGTGTCGGTTGTCTGGAAGAAAAAAAAGTGATGCCGGTCGATTCTGGCAAACCGGTTGTCGGCGGCACTTACCGTCGGGCTTTTGCCGATGCTTTTATCGTGCTCGATCCGGCTCTGATCAAAGACTCTAATTCGCATGAAGTTTGCCGTCAGATTTACGATGGCCTGCTTGAATTCGATGAAAAGGCACGGCTGCAGCCGGCTATCGCCAGGGACTGGTCGATCAGTGAAGACAAACTGACTTATACTTTCAATCTGCGCGACGATATCAGGTTTCACCATACGGTGGCCGGAAAGCCGACCCGCAACGGCGGGCGCCGACTCGATGCGCATGATGTTCTCTATTCTTTCAACCGACTTCTCAAACCGCAGGAAGATTCACAGGCCGCATTTTTCTGGATGATCAAAGGCGCGCGCGAATTCAGCAGCGGCCAGGCCAAAGAGATGAGTGGCATCAGAGTTGTTGCTTCGCACAGCATCGTATTTGAGCTTGAAAAGCCTTTTGCACCATTTGTTTCATTGCTGGCAATGTGCAATGCTTTTATCGTGCCGCACGAGGATGCCGAAGGGCAACCCGGCGGTCTTGCCGCCGTGCCGGTTGGAACCGGTGCCTTCAAGTGGGCTGGGCGTGACGGTGAGACTATAAAACTGGCGGCCAATGAACAATATTTTCGCGGCCGGCCCTGGCTCGAACATCTTGAATATCCGGTGATCAGAGATGAGCTTGAGCGATTCACTGCTTTCAATGAAGGGCGACTCAGTCATGTCGATGTGCCTGACTCGCAGTATCGCAATGTTAAGCAGGATCCGGTAAGAGCTGCCTGTTTGATCGAAACGAATCTCTGGGGTTCGAATTATCTTGGCTTGAATCTGCAACAGGCGCCATTTGACAACCGGCTGGTGCGACAGGCGCTAAATTACGCGCTCGATCGTGATACCATAGTCCGAATTGTGCTTAACGGCCGTGTTCAGGTGGCTAATGGCATTCTGCCACCCGGTGTTCCCGGGCACAATGACAATCTGGCCGGTTATTCATACGATCTGAAACGGGCCAGGGAACTGCTGGCCGCAGCCGGATATCCTGATGGCAAGGGGTTTCCCGAAATTACCCTGCAATACAACCGGGATGCGATTCATTCGCGTACAGCGGAATTCATTCTTGCCAATCTGCGCGATATCGGCATCAACTGTGTCGTGAGAGAACTGGAGTTCGGGGATCATCTAAAGACGGTCGAAGAAGGCAGTGTCGCTTTTTTCAGAATGGGCTGGACGGTTGATTATCCTGATCCGGACAGCTTTTTATATACTCTTTTTCATTCTTCGAATATCGGTACCGGTTACAATTTTTCGCGTATGAACAACCCTGAACTCGATGCTCTTCTCGACAGAGCACGTTTTGAAACCGATATTGAAAAACGCATTGCCATCTATCATCAAGCCGAAAAGCTGGTTGTCGATGAAGCTCCCTGGGTTTTTCTGCATTTTTATTCAGCGCATCTACTGCATCATCCTGCTGTCAAGGGCATAAAGCTTGGCCCGATGGGTGAAGCACTTATGCAGTATCGTCACATCTGGCTGATGCCT
Source organism: Candidatus Riflebacteria bacterium HGW-Riflebacteria-2 (assembly GCA_002839435.1). GTDB lineage: Bacteria > Muiribacteriota > Ozemobacteria > Ozemobacterales > Ozemobacteraceae > Rifleibacterium. The sequence goes on from PGYA01000033.1 coordinate 13,376, forward strand.
TCTGGCGCTTCTCGATTGCCATGAATATGATGACCAGCAACAGGCCGCCAAGGCAGGCCAGCAGAGTCATGCCTTCGTTGGCGGTAAAGCTGTCCGGCATGATGTTGGCGATATCGACGCGGCGGCCTGCAACCATGCCGAAGCTTTTGAACGGCCAGATGGCATAAAGTGAGCCGAGCACCAGGCCAAGCATGAATGACATCGTAGCGTCGCCGTGCTTCTGCAGCAGGTAATTGAGAAACCTGGTAAAGACAAGCAGGCCAGTGGCGGCGCCGGCGGCGAATATCGCGAGCATCAGTATCTGGCGCTCGTTTATGCAGATCAGCAGGTCGAAATATACCCCCATTAAAAGCAGCATGAATGAACCGCTGATACCCGGCAGAATCATGGCGCAGATCGCTATCACGCCGGCTGCAAAAAACAGCAGCATGTTTTTCGGGTCGGTCGCAATCGAGGTGCCGACAGTGCTGCCATGGGTTGCGCTGGCGGCGCCTGAATCAACTGTCGTAGTGCCTTTGATCAGAGCTTTTTTCTGGGCTGCGTGCAGCCGTTCTTCACCGCTCATGGCCAAAGTCAGACCAACAACCAATGCAATCGCAAGCAGACAGCTGAGGATATTTCCCGGCGCCAGGCTTTTGATCAGCCGCCAGGGTACAACCAGTGAGGCGGCGACCAGACCAAAGAAAAAACCGTAAGTCGGATCATGATAATTTTCGAGAAGATAGCCCATCAGACGGGCCGAAGCAAGAATCGCCATGCCGGCACCTGCTGTCAGCGCGGCCAGAAAAGCTGCGTCTGTTCGCCTGATTTCATTGAGGATGGCTTCTTTTCCGGAGGTCATCGCTTTCAAGGTGTCTGAACCGAGCGCGCCGATGGCATTGATCAGGCGCTGGTAGATGCCCAGCATGAGTGCTACGGTGCCGCCGCTGACGCCGGGAATAATATTGGCAATACCAATTGCAAAGCCGCGTAAAAGATTAACTATAATCTGCATCTGAGCCTGAAAAGCAGTTTAAGGTGAACATGACCAACCGGAGAGTGTCGGTTAAATTGAAACTGCCAATTTTCCTTTTTCTGGTATTTTCTGATAAAGTGGTACTTGCGGTTGGATGATACACGAGTGAGCGGAGCAAAGCAACAGTGGAAAAAACTGACAGGACGGTGACGGCCCCCTTCTGGCGCAGATTTTTGCTGCATTTTGCGCCGATCTGCCTGTTTGTCGTGCTGCCATTGCTCATTGCCGGCTATCTCGGTCATCAGACGATTGCGAATGAGCGCACCAAGCATCTGGATCGGGTAACTGCCGGTCTCGAGCGCAATCTAATCCAGGCACAATATGAGCTTGACGCTGCGACTTTTTTGCGCAAAATCGGGCGCGGTGCCTGGTTGAAACTCAGGCAGGCCCGGGCGGGTGCCGGCGATTTTAACCGTTACTGCCTGGCTTTACGCAATTATCTGCCGGTAGAATTTGATTTTTACGCATTTGACGATAAGGGGGCTTTGCTGACACCGGCAACAATGCCTCTGCGCTCACGCTATATTGCGACCCGACTGTGGGAACTCGTGCGCAGCACCCCTACCGAGCAGAATCGCATGTTCCAGCGGATCAAGAAACAGCTGAAAGCATTTGTCGGCCCTGAATTCAGAATTTCCAAGTTTCTCGAGAGCCGCGACAACTGTCTGCCTATAATTGCCCGGCACCAGCAGGGGATGATCTACTGGATCAACGACCCGCGCAACCCGGCCAGTGGCATTCTCCTGATTTTCTGGGATGTTCCAGCACTCGCCTTTCGGCTTGAGCAGGCCGGGCGTCAGCATCTGAAAAATTTTGATGCAGCTTTTGCGGCCAGCAGCCAGGAAGCTGTTCAGAATTTTGGGCGCGAACAGACCGATCCGGTGCTTGCCGGCGAGTTGTTCAGACGCCTGGTTTTTATGGGACAGGCCAATGTTTTTGATGAGCAGGAACGCATCTGGGCCGGGCGAAAAATTGAGGGCGCATGGCTGATTGCCGGTGCCTGGACGACTGTCTCGGATTTCACTCGCATGCAGTTTTATCTGCATGCCGGGCTGATGTTGCTGGCTCTGCTGGCGGTGACGATTTATTTCTGGTCGATGACTTACGGGAGTTTTTACCTGTCGCTGCGCATAAAGCTGCTGGCGCTGTTTTTTATGGCGGTGATGATGCCGATAATGGGCTTTGCTTATCTTGGCTACAGATATCTCGACGACAGGGAAGAGACGCTCAGGGCAACTGTCGCCAATCACAGTCGTCGATTGCTGTTTGCCATGGATGAGTCGTTCCGCGACGCTGGCGCCAGTTTTATCAATGACTTTGCTGGTCTAAGCCGGCGTCTTGCCACGCCAGACAGCAGCCTTGCGTCTGACATTCATGCCCGTATCGAAAGCAACGATCTGATCAGCATCGAACTGCGCGATGCCCGCAAGGCTGATATGATTTTTTTCCAACAGAATGAACTGTTTTTTGAGGGTATGCGCGAGGTCTCAGACGCGTTTTCACGTTATTGTATCGACAATTCGCTGGGGACATCGCTGACCGATGCCGTTGATCCGGTGCTCGACATGGTTATCAGAAGCCCTGAGGCCGGCATGAACATCTTTTTCGTGCGGCCGCGCGAAGTTCATAAAATGGAATTCGGGCCGATTCCCATGTTCATCTTCTGGGAAATATTCGCTTCTGATAGCGAGAAACCTTTTTATACATTCATTGTGCAGTCGGCTTCACGTCTGATAAAGAGTCTGGTCCGGCAGCGCATGCTTGCTTCACGCACCGATAATTCTCTAGCTCCCTATACCCTTGCCGCCTGTTCCGATCATACTGGCGAATGGTTGCCGGCGCCGCTCAAGAACGCCAATATTCTCAGGGATATTGTCAACCAGACGAGATTCAGCGACAAGCCAGTTGACGTAACAGTAAAACTGGGCAGCGAGGAATATCTGGTAACCGGATTGCACGGAAGGTTTGCCACCGATTTCTGTCTTTTTGCGTTTTATCCGCGCCATCTGATCACGGCTGATATCGCTGAACAGGGGCGCCTTATCCGCAGTGGTATATTGCTGTTTCTTTTGTTGGCGCTAACTGCCGGCTGGTTGCTGTCTGACGTTTTTCTTCTGCCGATTGCGCGCCTTGGCGAGGGAGTTAACGCAATCAAGGCCCGTAACTCAGATTTTAGAATAGTCAGCACCCAGAAGGATGAATTTGGCGATCTTGCCGACAATTTTAACCACATGATAGCTGACCTTAAGGAAATGCAGCTGGCAAAAGATGTGCAGGAATCGCTTTTGCCTTCGGCTCCGCCACAGGTGCCGGGTTACCAGATCAGCTTCGCTAATCGCATGGCCTCAGCTGTTGGTGGTGATTATTTTGACGTGCGTGTGCTCGATCGTGACCGGGTATGCGTGGTCATTGGCGACGTCACCGGGCACGGGGTCGGTTCGGCTCTGGTTATGGCCATGGCCAAGGCTGTGGTCTATCAGGGTCTCAAAGAAGATCGCGGGCTGGTTGAGATATTTGAAGATTTGAATTTGACTGTTTATACCTTTTTTCGCAATCCAGCGGTCAGGAAGATGATCACGGTTTTCGCTGCCATGATCGATTTGAAGAGCGGCCGCGGGACTTTTGTCAATGCCGGCCACAATTTTCCGATTAAGGTGGGTGTTGACAGAAAATGCAGCGATCTCAAGGCAGTGCATCTGCCTGTGGGCGCGGTTGCCAGGCTGCGTGGTCTGAAACTGCACGATTTTGTTCTCGAACCTGATGAATTGCTGGTTTTTTATACCGATGGCCTGGTCGAAGTGGTCAATTCAAGACAGGAAATGTATGGCTACGAAAGGCTGCAGACTTTTCTTTCCGGACTGCCGACTGTCGATGCCAACATGGTTTCGAGTCGGCTGCTGACTGCATACGACAGCTGGCTGGGTGGTGCCGAACCGGATGACGACCTGACCATAGTCGTTCTCAGACGCCTTGCCGCCGACGCCTGATAATGACGAAAGTCAGGTCATCGTCGAGTTCTTCGCGTTGGTAATGTTGCCAGAATTCACTCAGCAGCGTGTCTTTTATCTCTTCGCTATTGTGCTCGCGGTTGTTGACGACTATGTCTCTGACACGGTCGAAACCGAAGGCGTTACCGTCAGGCCCGGCGCCTTCCGCTATGCCGTCGGTGTACAGAAGCATCAGATCGCCTGGCTGAAAGCTGCTTTCGACGGTCAAATAATTACTGCGTTTGGGTGAAACACCCAGTGGCAAGGCTTCCTTGTCGAGAGCTTTCAGCTTGCCGTCATGGTCGCACCAGACTGGAAAGGGATGCCCGGCATTGGCGAACTGGCAGCTGTTGTCGCGGGCATCAAAGATAAGTGCGCAGAAAGTCATGAGTTTGCGATAGTGCAGCAGTTCGAAAATCATTTCGCTCAGGCTTTTGAGCATTTCGCTCAGGCTGCGGTTCTTTCTGGCAAACCTGAATACCTGAGCTTTGACCATCGCTGTCAGTATTGAAGAGCTTACACCGTGTCCGGTTACATCGCCAAGCACTACGAGATAACGATCGTTGCCAAGAGAAAAAACATCAGCGTAGTCACCGCCCACGTCAGTAGCCATCTTGTTGTAGATTATGCAGTCGTATCCCTCTATTTCAGGGAATTTTTCGGGAATAAGACACTGTTGAACCGCTCCAGCCAGCAGCATTTCCTTGACTTCCACCATCATCTGATTAAAAGTATCGCCCAGTTCGCCAAGCTCATCCTGACTGTTTATTTCAACACGAAAGTCTGTGTTGCGCTGGCGCAGAGCTTTCATGCCGAGGTTGAGTTCTCCGACCGGCTGAAGAAAATTCCTCGACAGCAGCAGCCCGGTAAACACAGAGATGATAAGTATAAGAGCCACTCCCTGATATATCTGAGCGCGCTGTCCGTCTATGAGAATATCGACCTGTGACTGGGGAAAAAGGCATGAGACGATGGCGCCTTTAAGCTTGATCCCAGGCAGGCAGGTGGCAAGAAACTTTTCACCGCCATAATTTATATGGCCGGTTTCGAGAGTTTTACTTATTGCGGTAAGCTTGACCAGCTTGACCAGTTCGCTTTCGTTGCCGGCAGCTTCGGGCGTCCATGACTGCTGCGAAGGGAAATAGGCCGTGAGTGTAAGGCCAGTGCTGCCAAGGTTATGTCGCTTTTTCAGAACGCTGCTGAGAAATTTCTCGACATTGAAATGAACCCTGGTATTGCATGAAAAATACGTTACCCCGTCTTTTGCATCAGGATAATAGTTCCAGTACCAGTAAAAACTTGAGCCCTCGAATTCCATCTCGACGAGCCGGCCAGGTTGTTCGTAAAAACTGCTGAAGCCAAGAACCGGGTTTTCCATCATGTTTTTAAGAATAAAGTCTGACTGACGGAGTCTTACCCGGTTCTTCGACATCTGCTCAGGCATGAAGCGCTCGAGGCAGATGAGGCCGATGATGCGGTTGATGGCTTTGATTCTGTCATTCGCGATGCCCCGCGCACTTGAATGAATCTGTTCGAGATGTATGTTGCGCATATCGATATGATTGAAAAAATTCTCTCCTTCGAGTGAAACTCTGGCGTGTTTGCGCAAAAGCAGGTCATTGTGCAGCCAGTCGTCGGTTATCTTGTCCTGCCATTCTCTGTCATTGTAGAGTCGTTCGAAAGTGGCCAGTATCTCGTCTTCTCTTCCGGCAAAGTCGGCATCTATCTTGTAGAGGATATCCTGCATACCTTTGCGGGCTTCATTCTCGAGAACAGTGCGGCGGTCGTTGAGTCCGTTGAAACTGACCATGAAAAGCCCCAGAATTGGCAGATACACGGCAAACACAAAAATCGTGATGAGCTTGTAGCGAATCGAAATCCGCATTCCTTCGCTGCGGTACAGGTTGCGCAGCATAATCACAAAGGCCAGGGCCAGCAGCAGGAAGCCTGATACAATCGCCGCGGCCTTGAGCCTGGAGTAATATGCAAGTGACAGTCGTTTGCCGAAATACAGCTGAAAATTGCGAAAACCGGCGCGGCGCCAGAGAAAGTCTTTGTGAACCGCTGTATTGTTTGTTCGCGTATAACCAAGACTTGCTATGGTCGCTGCTTCTGCCTCTAATTCAGGAGCTGTCTGCCAGGTTCCATCAGCGCGTTCGAAGAATACCGGTTCGTCAGTCGAGCTGTAGAAGTTGATTCTCTGCCGGAGATGGTGTTCAAATTCTATGTTCAGGTTGAGAAAAAATATGACGCCGCTTTTGTCGTCGCTGTATGCCTGGCGTTTTTTGTGGTAAAGCAGACCAGTACTTTTGGGGTTTTCTACGACATGGCAGGCATCATTGCTGTGTTTGATATTGCGTGGCGAAAAATAACGCCCGACCAGCTTGCCATAGTCGCCGCGACGCTCGCGTCCTTCACCTTCATAACTGTCATCATGGGCAAAACGCCATAGATAATCAACCCCGATTTCGGTATCTTCCGGAGCCAGCCCGGTATTTAACATTTTGCCGCGTTTGTCGAAAACGTAAACGAAAAAGCGCTGCGATATTTTTGCGAAAGTATTCTCGGCCAGCTCGCTGATTTTCTTTTCATCAAGTTTCGGCAGGGCGAGAATCTGTTCAGTAAGCGCGCGAAAATGCGGCAGAAAAATCTGCTCTGAATCCAGTTGGCGAACCAGTTCAGCTGCTTTTATCTCAGTGCTTTTCGCTGCCTGTTCTTGCCACAGTCGGTTGTAATAGTCGATTACGTGCAGGCTAAGCAGCAGAGAAAACACTGCCGGGGTTGCTATCAGCAGAGCGTAGATAAGCACAAATCTGGCGAATCTGTTGCGTCCGCTTTCCATGTCGCCTTGCCTTTCACCTTTTAAAAACCGGGGCTGTATGCGCCTGTTGGCGTACACAGCCCCGATACGTTCATTGTCGATGCTTATTTGCGGGCAGACTTTTTCTTGTCTTCGCTGGCTTTAGCCTCTACTGCCGGTGCTGGTGTTTCGTTGCCGATCATACCGAGAGCTTTTTTGACCCTGAGCACGATTTCGCCGAAGACGTCGGGGTTATCGCGCAGGAACTGTTTTGAGTTTTCGCGGCCCTGACCCATTCTGACATCGCCAAATGAATACCAGGCGCCTGACTTGTTTACTATATTAGAGTTTTCTGCGATATCGAGAACTTCGCCCTCGGTCGAAATACCATGGCCGAACATCATGTCGAAGCGGGCCTTGCGGAAAGGCGGGGCAACCTTATTCTTGACCACTTTAACTTCGGTGACGAAACCGGTGGCTTCATCGCCTTCCTTGATTGCTTCCTTGCGGCGGATATCGATGCGTACTGACGAGAAAAACTTGAGTGCGCGGCCGCCCGGGGTGGTTTCTGGATTACCGAACATGACACCGATTTTCTCACGGATCTGGTTGATGAAAATGCAGACACAGCGAGATTTGCTGACGACCGGTGTAAGTTTGCGCATTGCCTGTGACATCAGGCGAGCCTGCATGCCAACGGTTGCATCGCCCATGTCGCCATCGATTTCGGCTTTGCTGGTCAGGGCCGCTACTGAGTCGAGAACGATGATATCGATAGCGTTGCTGCGCACCAGCATTTCCGTAATTTCAAGGGCTTCTTCACCGCTGCTGGGCTGGGCGATCAGCAGGTTTTCGGTATCGACTCCAAGCTTTTTGGCATAAACCGGATCGAGAGCATGTTCTACATCAATAAAAGCTGCCTGTCCGCCAGCTTTCTGGGCCTGGGCAATAACATGCAGGGAAACCGTTGTTTTACCTGAAGATTCTGGCCCGAAAACTTCGACGATACGGCCGCGCGGCATGCCGCCAACACCGAGAGCGTAGTCGAGAGAGAGCGAGCCGGTCGGAATTGCTTCGACCTGCAGGTGTCTGGAACTGCCAAGTCGCATTACAGCGCCTTTGCCGAACTGTTTTTCTATGCTGGTAATTGCGGTTTCGAGTGATTTCTGACGATCGGGGGTCTGTTGATTTTCAGCCACTTTAAAAGTGCCTCCTCAAAATATTTCCTACAGTCTATCACACTCGCAACAGCAAAACCAATAGCCCCGACCTAAAATCCGAAAAGAAAGTTGTTGCTTGAAAAATGATGGTTTGCGCGCTATTTTGTCGCTATTCTGACTGGAGGCTGTATGACTGAAAAACGGGTCAAAATTCTCGGTATGATGAGTGGCACAAGCGGCGACGCCATCGACGGCGCCATGGTTGCGTTCGATCGTTCAGGTGCCTGCGAATTGCTCTGGTTTGACAGCTGCAGCTTTCGGCCGGTAGAGTTCGAGCGAATTCAAAAACTCATGCGCGCTGCCGATGCTCGCGATATAACTCTTGGCGCCAGCTATATTGCCGAGCTTTACGCCCGTGCCTGCCAGCAATTTTTTGCAAGTGGCCACGAACGCCCTGATTATATCGCGGCTCACGGTCAGACTATTTACCATCAGCCGCAAGCGGTTGACTGGGATGGAATAACTCTCACTGGTTCGTTGCAGTTGCTCAATGGCAGCCTGCTTGCGCGTCGCACCGGTGTTCCGGTAATCTGTGACTTCCGTGCGGCCGACATGGCGGCTGGCGGCCAGGGCGCACCACTGGTTCCTTTTGCCGATCTTTTTCTCTTCGGAAAAAAGGCAAGACGCGATCTGCTGCTGCTGAATATCGGCGGCATGGCCAATGTCAGCGCTATTCGTGCGGGAAAAAGACCGCAGATGGTGTGCGCATTCGATATTGGCCCCGGCAACGTGCTGATGGATGCAGCTATGCAGCGGGCCGGACTCGGTAACTATGACCGCGACGGCCAGCTTGCAGCATCCGGTCGCAGTAATCGGCAGACGGTCGAGCGCTTCCTTGCCGATCCATATTTTACTGCGCCGCCGCCTAAGTCTACTGGTCGCGAGTATTTTAATGCCGATCGTCTTGACCAGATCGCCGCCTGGCAGGCACAGGCCCTGTCGCCAGCTGACCTGCTGGCGACCCTTCTCGATATTACGGTCGATTCAATTGCTGCCGCTGTCAAAGCACTTTCCGGTCAGATCAGATTTCCCGCCGATCTGGCGGTTTCCGGTGGTGGAGCGCTTAATCCTGAATTGATGCGCCGGTTGGCTGTCAGTCTCGAAAACATCGTGACTGTAACCAGCTGTGATTTTTTGGGTGTGCCGGTAATGGCCAAAGAGGCAATAGCATTCGCCGTTCTTGGTTACGCTTTTGTGAGACGCCGGCCTGGCAATCTACCGGCCGCTACCGGAGCTTTGGCAAAAATCGTCCTGGGTGGGTATTATCCAGCCTGAAGCTTTTATTTCAGCGGGCGAAATCGAGGCGCAATATCTGATAATCGATGCTTTCGGTATCAGCCAGGCTGATATTATCGGGGGCGCGTATGATGATATCTTTTTTCTGCTGTTCGTAGAGTCGACCGTGTGGCAGCAGTTCGGCGGAAAATGTCTTTTCGCCGGAAATCCTTGATTTTACGATGATTTTAAGCAATACCTGAGTAATTTCAAGATGGGTCAGGTTGAGGCAACTGATGTTGAGCTCACGCAGATGCAGCTGTGGGTCTATCTCAAGTTTGATGATGCGATGCAAAGCCCGGCTGAAGATCTGATCCCATAGGGCTTTATAAGGCGACTCTGCATCCAGTCTGGTGATAAACTGCCGGTGCAGATCGATCAATTCGGCATAAAAACCGCGGTTTTCAAGAACCAGCGAGATTGGCAGCAGCCAGCCAGGATTTTTCGTATGTATAAACGCTGTCAGTGCTACCGACAGAATCTCTGGTTCGCGTTCAGGAATGGCAGCTTTTTCGATTAACGAATCGATGCTGTTGGCGCCATGCATCGCTGGCAAAGTGGCGCTGGCCAGATCGGAGGGTGGTTTTATGCGCATGGCAATGTTCACCCATTCGCGCAGGGATACCGGTGCGACTGAGTCGAGAACCATAAACTCGAAATAGCCGGGGTTGTTTGTGCGAAAAACCCTGCCAATATAGCCTTTGTCGCCAACCGGAAAAATGAAGCCGCGATGGTGTGCATCCCAGCGCGCCTCGAATATTCTGCCGGTTATTCCCTCGCTGGCAAAAAACTGTGCTTTGAAAACCAGGCGGATCGGATGCCAGGTTGCCCGCAAAATCGTCTGCAGAAATTGCAACATTGAAGATGGCATAAACCAGCGGGCAAAGCCTGTTTTCGTGAATGTTATGGTTCGCGCTTCTTTCTGGGCGAGTATTGTTATTTGTCTGGCCTCACGTCGTGGCGATGTTTTGAAATCAATGCGGTCACGGCTGATCTTGACCGGAGTGAATGATTCCGGGATCTTGAACTCGGTTTCATTGATGGTGACCTTGTAAACTGCACCGACTTCAGCGGTACTGACCAGATTGATTTCTTCGGGAGCCTGCAAAAAAACTTCAGGTGGCAGCTTAAGGGTTTTGCTGTAGTGGTCGCGGGTGACCATCGGTATTACGATGAACAGCATGAACGGAATAAACGTGACAATAGCTATGATTACTGCTTTTGCCCGTAGCGACAAGCCTTCTTCCTGTTCTGGCTGCCAGTTTTTTTTCTTTTTTGGTTTTTCTTCGGTGCTGGACAAGATTATAACCCGTCGGTTTCTTCTGGCTTTTCAAGCATGTCCGCCAATGCTGATTCAACATTTTCGATAATCGGGCTGTTGGGAAACTTCTGCTGAATGCTGCGGTAAACCTCGATTGCTTCGTCTACCCGGTTCAGGGCAGTCAACACCTCTGCTCTGGTAAACAGCATGCGGTCGAGCAGAGGACTTTCGGCACTGCCGAGTTCATGATTCTGCAGCAGTTCAAGTGCGGTTTCCCAGCGGTCACAGTTGATGTGACTGGTGACGTCGATGTAAAAGGAAAGTGCTTCAGGGTGCGCAAGATTCTGTGATATCAGTTCTATTTCACGCTGCGCCGAATCGGTGAAAAGATTTTGACTGAATTCAAGCACGATCTTCTGGTAGAGTTCAAGAGCGCCTTTGAAATCCTTGAGAAACTTGCGTGACTCGGCCAGATAAAAAAGACTTTCGATAAAGGCGCTCGAAGATATTTCACCAGTGGATGAAGAAACCGCCTGGCTGTAATAATCGAGAGCTTCAAGATACTGGCCGCCATGAAAGGCAATAGCTCCACGGTTCATGAGAATATTGTAGTGGTTTCCTTCGGTGAACCCCTGATGGGCAAGAATCAGCTGTGCCTTTTGCAGCTGGTAAAATTCGAGCCGGTAGAGCTCGGGTGGGCCAAAATCATGATAGGCCACCAGATGTCGCGTGCAGACCGCGGGCTGGTTGCCATGCGTTGAAACAAAGACTTCGCGGCATATCAGCGGGTTGTTTTCGTTCGGGCTTTCCGGAAAAATCTTTTTGAAATCAGCAGCGCTGCTGTATATGTGCATGATAACGTCGATTCCGTCAGGGTGTCGCAGCAGTGCAATGATTTCAAAGCAGCCATCACCATCGAGGTCATGTTTTATCAGGTCGGCGGGCAGCAGGCCGTCATAAGAATCAATGACCTGGAGCATGCCACCAGGCTTTTTCAATAGCAGCCGGGTCGTCTCATTCTGATCGACTGAGTTTTCTTCAAGCAGTATTTCGCCAAGTCCTTCTATTTCGACGTTGATGGAAAGCTGCTTTTCCTGTCCAGCTGCGGTAAAGGCAAACATCATCATCAGCAGCAGAATCGAAAAAGCTAGATTATTCCTCATCAGGCGTTTTCCTGTCTGGCGAAAAAGTTATTGACCTGTTTGGTCATGAGTTCTATGGCTTCTTTAGCCAGGTCATCAACGGCGATCGCACGGCTGCAGCCAGAGGCCGGCACATGGCCACCACCACCCATGGCAACCGCCACTTCTTTAACATCGATCCCACCGCGCGAGCGGAATTCGCAGAAGCTCATGCCGTCCTCGCGCTCGAAGATAACCACACTGGCAAAGGTCTCGTTGATCGACAGCATCTGGTTAAACAGCCCGCTTGCGAAAACATTACCAAAAGAAGCTTTGAGCCGGGCCAGATCGCTTTGCCGAATGACCAGCGTGGCCAGCCGGTTCTGGCAGTGCAGCTGGAAATTGCTCAGTCCAAAGCCCTGTACACGCAGGTCTGTTTCGGATTTACCTGAATTGAGCAGGTTGAGTATCGGCGTGGTATTGACACCGGTCTGTAATATCTTTGCCGCCGCCAGGTGGGCCGAGGCACGTATTCCTTCATTTTGAAAGGAACGCGAGTCGGTTACCAGCCCAAGCATCAGGCTCAGTGCCACTTCACTGTCGAAAGGCAGTTCGGCGTGATGAAGCAGCGCCGCCACCATTTCGCAGGCTGACGAAGCACCGGTATCGACGTAGTTTATGTCGCCAAACATGGTGTTACTGGCGTGGTGATCGATATTGATCAGACAGGTTTTTTCAGGGTTGCGTTTGAAAGTAAAGCCGGTGCGCGATTCGTCGCCCGAATCGAGAATGATGATGAGGTCGTGGTCAGAATCGATAACTGGCTGCCGCAGCAGTTCGACCGGCGGAAAAACAAAGGCGAAGCGTTCAGGCACGCCGTCGAGAAGGGCGGTGTCTACCTTTTTGCCTGCTTTTAACAGCGATTTTACCAGGCCAGAAACCGAGCCGGTCGCGTCGCCGTCGGGTCGCAGATGGGCAGCAACCAGTATTCTGCTGCTGTCGGCTATCAGAGTTGTTATCTTAGAAACTACCGGTAATAATTCAGTGGGTAGCATGTCTTAATATCGCGTCCACATCTTTTCCCATCTGCTGACAGTAATTTTCTGCCGGCTCCATTTCGAGTGTCGCCCTTTCAAGATGATCGGCCATGAGGTCACGCACTTCGAACCAGACGCTCAGGCGCGGTTCAAAATAGCAGTAGTCAAGCTGAACGTAGGGGGCAGCCATGTTCGGGTCTTTTTCGAGTGCTTTTTGCATATAATCGCTGGCCAGCGAAGACTTGCGAACAGGCAGGTAAGTCGTTCTGATGCTCCATTCGGCACCGATTTCGGTCGAGGTGAACCACTTGATAAAGTCCCAGGCTCCGGCGATCTTTTTCGGGTCGCCGTTGTTGAATATGTTAATGTTGCTGCCCGACAGAATGACGCCGCGGTTGATCTCGCTTTCATTGATCGTCATTTCAGGATTCGGCTTGATTATGTATCCGGGCAGTGGCGCAACACCAAAGTTGAATTCTATACTGTTTTCCATGAAAACCTTGCTGACGATACTGCTTTCGATAATAGCGCATTTGCCTGCGATAAAGTCGTTCTGATGGTCGAAGCCCTGTCCCTCACGGGCAATGCCTTCTTTCAACATATTCTGCAGATAGGCCAGGGCGTTTATCGCGGGCTGATCGGCAAAATGCGACTTGCGACCGTCGTCGCTGACGATCTTGCCACCATATTGCAGAATGCGGTTCAAGAAAGACCAGACGTTGGCCTTGCTGCAGCCATAACCGTAGACTGAATTGTCGGCTCCCGGCGTGGTGCGATGATATTCGGTGATGATGCGGCAATATTTAACCATTTCTTCAAGCGTGCGCGGAGGCTGCTCCGGGTCCAGGCCGACTCTGGTGAAAATATCTTTGTTGTAATAAAGCACAGGCACGCTCTTGTTGAAAGGAAACGAGTAGAGTTTGCCATCGAAAGTGTTGTTATCGAGCAGAACGGGAATGATGTCGCCCTTGATATCCTCTGTTTCTGAGGCGATCAGGTCGTCAAGGCAGACGATCTTGTTATGCCTTATGAACTTCTTGGTGAGAGTTTCATAGTTTTGTGAGATGTCAGGGGCTTCTTTGGCGACCAGCGAAGCGAGAACCTTCTTGGCCAGGGTGTCGTAGCTGCCCATGTTAACGCTTTTGATAAAATAGTTGCTCTGACTCTTGTTGTAACGGGTTACCAGGTCGTCCATCACGATACCAAGGGGGCCGCCCATGGCATGCCAGAATACCACCTGGGTTCTGCCTTCAGAACTGGCGTCAATCATCGCTGCCCCGGCGCTTTTTTTGTCGTCGTCGATGATCGCGAATACTATGATCAGCCAGCATAAAAATGTAGCAATCAGAAAGTTACGCATAATTACTCCTTCATTCCTGTGGTGGCCTGTGATTCAACGAACTGTTTCTGCGCCAGGAAATACATGATTACCAGCGGCAGAATCGTCATGGTTGACGCGGCCATCAACGGGCCCCAACGGGTGCCGGCTTCGCTCGAGAAGTAGCTGAGACCTACCTGAATGACACGCAGACTGGTGTCATTGGTCACGATCAGGGGCCAGACAAAGCTGTTCCAGTTAGCGAGGAAGGAGAAAATGCCGAGCGTGACCATTGGTGGCTTGCTCAGCGGCAGAACGATCTTGTAGTAGAACTGAAAGCGGGTGCAGCCATCGATGGTGGCCGCTTCGAAGAGGTCCTTCGGCAGCTGCATGAAGAACTGGCGCAGAAAGAAGACTGAATAGGCTGAGGCCAGCCAGGGTACGATGAGTGCAAAATAGGTGTTGATCCAGCCAAGTTTCGACAAAAAGATATAGTTGGGTATCAACAATGCCTGCTGCGGCAGCATCATGGTGCCGAGCATCAGCATGAACGCAAGATCTTTGAACGGAAAGTTGAAAAACGCAAAGGCGTAAGCCGCCAGCGATGCAAAAAACAGTGAAACTGCAGTAACCGTGATGGTAACGAACAGGGTGTTGAGGAAAAAACGGTAGAAGGGCTGTGCTTTCCAGGCGTAGACGTAGTTGTCATACCAGTTGAAAGGCGCACGAACTTTTCTGTCGCGCTCTGCCGCGGGCTTCTCCTGCTCTTTCTCCCACAAGCGCTGGCGCTCGGCCCGACGCTCGATACGGTCGCGGTCTTCCTGCGAATTGAGAAAATCGGGACGCACCACATCGGGAAGTAGAACGATCTTCTTGCTGGTGGTGAGAATTTCGTCGTCACCTTTGAATGAGGTTGCGATCATCCAGACAAAGGGGAAGAGCATGAAAATACCGCCGATTATCAGCAGCGTGTGAATGACAACATGGGCGGGGTTCTTTACTTTGAGTGTGTTCTGCATTTTATACCCCCTTATGTATAATGCACTTTCTTTTCAAGATACAGCTTGTTGAAAAGAGTGCAGGCGAAGATGATCATGAACAGAACGAAGGCAATGGCAAGGGCATAGCCGAATTCGAACTGTTCAAAAGCTTTGCGATAGAGATAATAGACGATGACCATGGTGCTCTTGAGCGGTCCGCCGCGAGGTGTCATCATGTAAACCTGAGAGAACACCTGGAACGAACCAATGGTCGAGATGGTGAAGACAAAAAAAGTGGTTGGCGAGAGCAGCGGCCAGGTGATGTGCCTGAACTGCTGCCAGCGGTTGGCGCCGTCGATGCGGGCCGCTTCGTAAAGGTGCTTGGGTATGTTCTGCAGGCCGGCTAGAAAGATGATGACGTTGTAGCCGAGGCCTTTCCAGACACTCATGAAAATGATACAGGGCATGGCCCAGAACGGATCCTGGAGCCAGGTCTGCGGATTTATGCTGAAGATGTCGAGAATCTTGTTGAGAAGGCCGAAGTCGGGGTGATAGATGAAGTTCCATACGATGGCGACTGCGTTGATCGAGGTGATGACAGGTATGAAATATACTGTACGGTAAAGCCCGATTGCCGAAATCGGATTATTCAAAAGCATGGCAATGAGCATCGCAAACAAGATCGACAGTGGAACACTTATCAGAGCGTAATAAACAGTGTTCCACAATGATTTGTAGAACATCGGGTCGTCGGCGAGTCGCAGATAATTTGAAGCTCCGACGAATTCCGGTGAGCCGATCAGATCCCATTCGTAAAAGCTCACAGCCAGTGAGTAAAAAATGGGAAGTACGTGAAATATGACCAGTATGACTATTACCGGCATCAGATACAGGTAAGCCGACCAGTCTTTGTTGCGTTTGTTTGCCATTGCTCTTGTTATCCTGAATAGTGATTTAAAAACGGGCGCCACTTACCTGATGCATAAGAGGCGCCCGTAAAAGGCTGTTATTTTCTTCGATTGCGAGCGCTGGCCGGTTTTTGGGCGAGCTGGCGCAGCAGGTTGTTCCAGAGTTGCGGAGTTTCATGGGTGAATGGCGGTGGCCCGGGCATCGACATGTTGATGTCGCTGTCAGGATACTGGTAGTCGGTAAAGTTACAGGTGCCGATCATTACCAGAGTCCCGTTGACCACTTTTTCCATGGCCATGATTGCGATCGGCATATCCTTGGGATAAAGTACCGCCGGAACCCTCTTGTCTCCATCTTTATTGAAGCTTTCGCGGTTAGCACTGACCAGAATCTCGACCCCGGCATTTTCGCTGAGAGGCTGGTTGTTGCGGTCTATGAGCGAGCAGGTACCCCAGGTGATGGCAGTGGTAACACCGGCAGTAACCGGGTGATCCTTTTTGATGCCGCGTGAGAGAACGCCCCAGGGCTTGTTGGTCTTGTTCTTTTCGTCCCAGACCTGGTCGTCGTTGAAGCGCATCACAGCGCCTATTTTGCCAAGAACGAAGTTGAGCGTAGCGGTACCACGCAGTTTGGATGAATCCCAGGCGGCACCCATGATCAGGTTGCCACCGGCCATGAACCAGTCGGCGATTGCCTGAGCTTCAGTGTCGATATAACGAAACGACGGGTCGGGCAGTATGACTGTGCCGAAGTTCTTGAGCATCTCAGGTTTGATCAGGTTGAGAGTGAAATAAACCTTCAGCCCGTTGCGTTTCATGTGCTTTTCGAAGGTTTTCATCTTGTCTGATGAAGCGTTGCCATGCGCCGCATCGATCAGTATGTTTATCGCCTTTTCAGAGGCTTTCGCTTCGTTGAACATCGGAACTATGCGCGAGGGAATGCGCTTGCCGGTTTCCTTGCCGGTGGTCCAGGCCATGGCGTTGTAAGCCAGCTGGGGATGTGAATACATGAATGAATCGTAGCTGTCGTGCAGCTTGTTCTTGCTCCCATTAGGGCTGCCGGTGCCGTCGTCAAAAGGAGAACTGTCGCCGATCGCGACGACGCGGCCCTGGCCGTATTCTGCTGCCACTATGTAGGGCGCTTTGGATATGCGACTGTCGATGAGGCCTACTGCTTTTCCCTCTTCGCCTTCGATGATATCAAAGGTTGAACCGGCCCAGGCGCCGACAGCGCGCACGCCGAACATTGCCGGGTGACTGTTGTTGTTCGGGCCGGATAGCGGTGATTCATAAATGGTATTGCCCTGAAATTTGAAGCCGAACTTCGGTACGAAGGCGTTGAAAACCTTTACGGCATCCCAGCCATTGTTGTTGCGGTCGGCGCCACCGTGGTCACCGATTATGAACAAACCGCCGCCGTTGTAGACGAATTCACTGATTGATTTCTGTTCCTGGTCGGAGTAAGGGTTGTTAGGTTCAGCCAGAATTATGGCCTGGTAATCTTTGAGAATTTCAGCGGTGATTTCGCCGTTTCGGCCGGCTACCTTGCTGAGGCTGGTGATGATAAAGCCGTTTTCCTTAAGCATGTCGGCCATTTCTGAATAGGCCCCTTCAGGTATCCAGTCAGCGTTGCCTGCTGTCTGCGCATGTGTGTCGTCATAAAGCACTTCGGCGCCATTTACGGCTGCACAAACGGTCAGCAGCAAATAGACCATCATCAAAAAGCTGAACTTTTTCATTCGCTTTCCCCCTTGCCATACTTTTGAGTCTTGACAGTATAAGAAAAAACGACAAAAGAGGCAAGTTTATTGCGAAAATCAGCTATGACAGACGAAGTTCAGTTCTCAGAGTTACTGAGACCTTCTACCAACTTGCGCAGGTCACCCGACCAGAGATTCAGCGGGCCGCTGAAGTTGGCAAGCATGAAGATACGGCTGATGCTGTGGTTGAATCTGAGCATACGCAGGTTGTATTCTTCCAGAAACTTGAGAAACAATGTCATTTTTGTGGCTGAAATGTCGCCGAATACCGAAACGTTATTTTCTGGAAAGGGGTACGGGGCCTGGCGATAGCTGTAAACATTCTGCTGCTGACTTATTTCTTCCGGGCGGCGAAGTCCGATAAACCAGATGTTTTCGAATTTGTCGATATACAGGTTGTTGCTGTGGTTGAAACCTGCGTCGTAGATATTGTTAAACTTGCCGTCAAGATTGCGGAATACATAGAGATACTGCATTGGCAATTTCGATGTCGTGTCGATCAGCCCTTTTTCCGAGGCGTCGCGGGTCGCACTCGTCGTTGGGCCGGCCGTCAGATTAGCTGTGAATTCCGAACTCAGATCCCAGAACGGGGTGTTGAGGCGTTTGCTGATAAGTCTTCCCTCGAGGTAGAGTACACGGTCGTTAGTCCAGAATGACACTAGTTTTATCGTGTTGCGCGATTCAACCCGCTGGGCATGATCTTCGTTGGCTGAAAAGTCCGGCTTTATGCGGTAGCGGTGCAGCACGCATTTGCGGTAATCAAGGTCATCGAAAACATAGCGCTGTCTGGCCTGGCCGATAACTTCAACCAGCGCAAACGAACTGCTGTCGTCAGACCAGATGATTTCGGCAATTTCGTTGGGCACTCTGGCAATATGCATAGATGCTTTGCCGGCCTCAATATCAAGTATGTGCACGGAGCGTGCTGAAGTCAGCAGCAGACGTTTGCCGTCAGGTGACCAGCTGACATACGGGTTGATATAGTTCGCTTCTTTCGCGATTTCTGCTTCGCCAGTCGGCAGCATGGTTCCTGCTTCAGCATCGTAAAGGAAAAAGCTGCGTTCCTGCGTCTGGTTATCCAGCATGAGACCAGCAAGTAGCGGTTGCTGTGGTGCCCAGTGCATCGAAAGGAGTATCAGATTGTCGCTTTCGAATAATCTTGTGCTGGCGCTGGCTGATAGAGACATGACCAGCGGTCGCAAGCCATCAGTAAATGCTATATATCTGCTATCGCCTGAAGCACTCAGATCAGCATACCAGGTTTTGGCCTGGCCGAGCAGCTGTTCTGCCCGGCAGACATTATCGGCGTCAGTCATCAGGAACAGACGGTTGCTGCGCTGAAATGGCCGTGCCGTTATGACCCGGTTATCGTCAACAACACAGAAATCTGTGTCTGGCTCAAGACTTTTCTGGAAAAATGAATGATTTATCAGCTCGGTGCGGATAGCAATCTTGCTGATTGGCCTTGGTAAATGGTCGGGAATCGAGAACAGCGAATCAGCACTTTCGAGATGATAGTTGGTGTCGGTTATGCCGAGATCCTTGAAATACTGGTTAATCTGACTAAGACTGGTATTTAAACCGGTTTCCTGCAGCCTTAAAAGCTTGTTGCTGGCAACTCCGTCATCGAGTGCCAGGCCGGGCGCATGGATTATGCGAAGCGAAGTTCCGGTAGCAATTTTCTGCAGGCGGGTAAGGTATTGCAGGTAGTTCTCGAAGAGGTTGACCAGAAGATTAAGACGGGGAACTTCAATATTGTTAGGGTTGGCTGAATTGACGCCAGAGCGTAGCGACGGCTGAAACACCAGCTCGATGGAAGGTGTTCGAAAACTGACGCTCTGTTCGTTGGTCTGTGCCGGCAATTGTTCTGGCAGCAGAGTTGCGATTATCGCCAGAATCATGCAGATTGCTAGTTTTGCTGAAATTCCTGAAAAATCTGCTTTCATCATCATATTTCTTCCTTTCTGGCGGCCTGCAGGCTGGTAAAGATTTCTTCGATCAGGCCATCGACAAGTTTATCCATCGGCAGGCTTTTGACAACCTTACCGTGCTTGAATATCAAGCCACTTTCCTTGCCGCCGGCTATGCCAAAATCTGCTTGTTCCGCTTCTCCAGGCCCGTTGACCGCGCACCCCATTACCGCGACCTGAAAAGACTCGTTTATGCCGGCAAGCCTCTGCTGAACCTTGCGTGCAATTTCCTGCAACGGGATCTGGCAGCGTCCGCAGGTTGGGCAGGAGACGATAACCGGGCCGGACTTGCGCAAACCCGCTGCCTGCAGAATCTTATGGCCGGTTACAACTTCCAGCGTCGATTCGCTGGTGAGCGACACTCTGATTGTATCGCCGATACCCTGCAATAGAAGGTTCCCAATACCCATGGCTGATCTGATTATACCGTCTTCTGGCAGGCCCGACTCGGTAACCCCGAGATGCAGCGGGTAATCACACGAAGCGGCAGCTATTTTGACCGCTTCACACATGGTATGAATATCAAATGCTTTTATGGCGATTTTGATAAGTTCGAAACCACACTTTTCGAGAAGTTTTACTTCGTTCATCGCCGATTCGGCAAGCCCGGCAGCAGTAACACCGCCGTATTTCAACTTGATCGCCGGATCAAGTGAGCCGGCGTTGACGCCGACCCTTATCGGCACCTGCCAGTCGGCAGCAGCTGCTACAACCTCGCGCACTTTTTCTTCGCTGCGAATATTGCCGGGATTAAGGCGCAGTCCGTGTACGCCGTTTTTAATGGCGTCGATTGCCAGTTCGTGGTCGAAGTGGATGTCGGCGATAACCGGAATGGGGGAGGCGCTGCAGATATCTTTGAGAGCCTTGGCGGCTGTGGCATCTGGCACCGCCAGTCGGATTATTTCGCAGCCGGCTATTTTGAGGTGGTTGATCTCGCTCAGGGTTGTCGCGACATCGCGGGTGTCGGTCTTGGTCATGCTTTGCACGCTGACCGGCGCGTTGCCACCAACTGCGACTCTGCCCACCATTATTTGTCTGCTTCTGCGTCTTAACGTGTTCTTTTGATTCATAGCTGACCTGCCGTAATAAATGTAATGTCATCAGAGAAATTCTGGCTGGTCAAGGACTTCATGGCGCCGGATATTTTCTGATGCAGATTCTCGAGATTTCCGTCGATTTCTGTATTGATGAACTGTTCAAGTGTCTTGCCATGCAATTGTTCGAAGGCTTTGTAAACACCATTGGTAGAGCAGAAAAGCAGTTCACGTTCGCCGAGTTCGAAAGACCGATATTGAGGCTCGAATTCTTCCTGATACCCAGCCGGGCGCGAACTGTCGTCAAACAGGCGGCGCATGCCTGTATTAGAAATGATAAGAGGAGACGGGTTGCCGGCATTTGCCAGTTCGATGCTGCGGTGCTTGATTCTGATGATGGTGGCGGCCGAGCAGAGTTGCTGCGAAAAACGTCGCAATACACTGTTCACCTGGTGCAGTTGCGTGCGTGTGTCGTTAAAACAGCGCATTACTCCAAACATGACGTTAAGCGTCAGCACGGCCTGAATACCGTGATGAAAAGCATCGTAAACTCCTATGAAGCTGTTATTGTTATCTTCGCAGACATCTATCATGTCACCTTTTATCTCGGTTGACAATGAGGTAAAACTGGCAACCGGCATTCCGCAGAAACTGGTTAAACTGTCTGCCGATATTGCCTGCAGCATTTTTCTGGCCCAGTCGATCTCCTGATTTAGCTTTTCCTGATTGATGAGCCGGCCGATCATTTCAAGATTAGCCAGCAGATGCGGTATTTCGCTGACCAGGCCGGCAATAAGATTGATTTCTGTAGATGTATATGGCACTTTCGTGCTTTTGGCGTTGAGTAGCAGAAAGCCGTAGTGGCGATCGCTGTCGGCAAAATTGAACAGGTGGCGGATGCCGTGGCTCTTGAGATTTCTGCCGGCATCAGCCATTGCGCTATTGCCGGTGCTGATGAAATGCTGAATCACGGCATCAACTTCGTTAATATCTGAGGGTAGCGTAGCAAATTCAGGCCTGATCTCCTGTATCGCAAGAGTTTCTGGCACAACTATCTGCTGTTGATTCTTCAGGTCCAGCCTGGCGCCAGAATAGTCGAGAATCAGATGCAGTTCGCTCAGAAAGCGAGAAAAAAGCCTTTTTTCATCAGGCATTTTGCGAAGTTCAGAAAGCATCGTCTGCATGACCTTGGCAGAATCGAAGGTCTGGCGACCGAAAAATTTATCTACTACCTTTATCAGCAGGTCTTTAACCGGCGAAAAAATGCCGGCAATTATCAGAACAGTTATGATTTTGCTCCACATGTCGGAGAAATCCAGGATATTCTGCATCAATTCCTGGAATAGCTCCATCGTTCCGGCCATGATTGCTGTCAACAATGTGTAGACAAGACCGGTCGAAAAAATCACGTCTATTTCCATGAGGTTGTATCTGAGCATGGTGTATGCAAGGATCATGCTCATGATTATGCTCAGAACAGGAAATAGACCAAATGGATACATTGTTGTGCCGCCGATAAACCATTTGCTGAATGCGATAACTATTGAACCAGCAGCTACCGGTAGCAGCATGGCGGCAAAGGTGTAACGCAGCCGTCGCTTCTGAATCGTAGTTTCGGCGTTTTTGCGGCTGTTGGAAAGAGTCGAAAGCGACAAAAAAAGATAGGCTATTACCACGCCTTTAACGATGAATTCGAAACGCCCGAGTTCGAGAGAAAATCCCGCTGGCATACTTTCGCAGCTGCTTATCAGCTGGCCGTTCCAGAGAAAATAAAGAAGTGCTGCCGCGGGCAGAAAGTAGCCAGCCTGGTGCAGTCGGCTTTTCATGATACTGGCTTCTTTTTGTGGTTCGGGATAGACAGCCGTAAAAATGCAGAAAACATAGGTGAGCAGAAGAGCTGGCGTGAAAAGCAGCCTGACGCCAAATTGGTCGACACCATTAAAGATCATGTATAATTCGGCTGCGCTCCAGCAACAAAAAAGCAGCATCTGCAGGCTGAACAACTGGTTCTCGGTTTTATGAGGGTCTTTAACCATGACCACGAAGGCTAGAATTGCCTGTATGACAATCGCGCCGATTCCCAGAAAGGCAGGAAAATTCATTATCTGAATTTCCAGTTGGGCTGGCGGATTCTGGAAGATGCTGGCCTCAGGCTGACGCTGGTCACAACTGCCGCTGACTCACGCTGATGGCTTAAATCAAGCTTTATCTTGATCAGACTTATGCGCTGCCTTTGTCCGGAGTCGTTGGAAATCATGTCGAAGGGATAAAAAGACCAGCCGACCGGGCTTGCTGGATCATTGCCTTCGTAAAAAGGCTGAAATATATCTTCGCCGATTTTGTCGAGAGCCAGCATCTTGATAGGATTCTCGCGGTTTTCTGTGCGCCAGAGGATATGCTGCTTTTCGCCGCGTTCAACCTCATAAGCTACGGTTACCAGAGCATCTTCCCCTGGATCTGGTTTTTCTGCCGAGTATTTGTAGCAGCGCATTTTTACCATGTCTGGTTTGATTTCCAGTATTTCTTTGCTGTTGCGCAAGTCATTGCTGATCCGCTCGAGTTTGTTTCTGATCTCGGAATTCAGCATCAACATCGAGGTGCCTTTTTGAACGGTTGACATGCCGGTTGACTGCATCAAATAAAGAATTCCGCCGACCAGAACGGTGAGCGACATGCCAAGAAGAACTTCGACCAGCGTGAAGCCTTTATCTGCATGGAAATGTTTCATTTGTGCTGTCCAATCAGGGTCGCAAGTTCGGCGATTTTTTTACCTTCCCTGTCGTAGACCAAGACTGTCACCTTTTTCATTTTGGAAGGCATTGCCGATTCAGTGATGCGTTCTACCTTGACGACACGACGATAATTCAGGTAGTCAGGTGGGTACATTGGCAGATTGCGCAGATAGGCTTTGGGATATGCTATTTTGAGGCGGGTCCAGGTCATTTTCTGCTCGCTGTCTTTGAGCGATTCTTCCGTGAAGACATCCGAAAAATACTGGTCAAACGAGCTGTCATTGTAATAGGCTTCGTCGAAACCATGGCGATCCTGGTAGACATCACGGAAATTCTCGTAATCAGATTTGACCTGTTCAAACGGCAGGCTTTTCATCTCTTCAATTTTTTCTCGGGCCAGGTTGTAGGCGAGAATATGCTCCGCATTATCATGACTGCCCCGCACTCCAAATACGAACATATTTGTGAACGGCAATGCTAATACTCCGACCAGCGATAACACCACCAGTATTTCGACCAATGTAAAGCCTTTATGTCGGAGAGACTTCATCACATCGCCTCCGGGGCTATTCTTACCTGATTTCTGCCTTTGCTCTTGGCTACGTACAGAGCCTTGTCTGCTTCTTCTATCATCTCTTCAATGCTCAGGTCGCGATTGTGAAGTGAGGTAATGCCCAGCGAGGCCGTAACTCGCATTGAATCATTTTTGAACTGGTATTCGGCACTTTCGATAGCTTTGCGAATGCGCTCAGCAACGACAAAGCCATCTTTAATGCCAGTTTGCGGAAGAATGACAGCCATTTCTTCACCGCCATAACGACCAGGCGTATCGACAGACCTGATGCTTTCCATGATGCGCTGGGCTGTTTCGCGCAGAACAAAGTCACCGGCCTGGTGTCCATAGGTGTCGTTGAAATTCTTGAAATGGTCTATGTCCAACATCAGAACGCTGACTTCCAGCTGATAACGTTTCGAACGGTTAATTTCTTTCTCGAGAGTGGCCAGGAAAAAGCGTCTCAGGTATAGTCTGGTCAGACCGTCGGTAATTGCTTGCTCAAACAGGCGCTGTTTCTCTATTATCAGAGACAGGTGGTGGCGCAGTGTTTCGATAAAGCTCTTTTCATCGTCAGACAGATGCAGCTTGTCTTTGCCGCGCTCAACCGGGAATACCAGATAGACGGCGCCGAATTTTTTTTCTTCAAAAAACAGGGGTACGCCCAGGACATAGCGACCGAGAGCCTCGCTGTATTCGGCAACTGACTGTAGAGTGCGCAGGGCACTTTTGACGCAGCTTCTGATGGCTTCGCTTTCTTTCTCCTCGAGGTGCTCTGAGAGATATACGCTGTCGGCGCCTTCGCCTTCATTATACCAGGTCGTGCCGGAACTTTCGGCATTAAGGTGTTTCTGCAGGTTGGCGGCGGCCAGATCGAAAACTTCACGTTGGCTGTGCGAAGTCGAAGCCTTCTGAGTGAGGTTATACAGAACCGTGAGCTCGGTCAGCCGGTTGCGCAGCCTTCTGGTCATAGAATTGAAGGTGGTTGACAGTTCGCCGAGTTCGTCGCGGGCAAACATCGGTAGTTCGAGGTTGAGATTTCCCCCAATAATGCTTTTGGCGCCATCTGAAAGAACTGAGACAGGTATGAGGAATTCGCGTATCAGTATGGTAATCAGAAGTATCGAGGCAGCCAGGCTGAATACAAGGCCGGCTATGACCAGCAGATAAGTCATCTGTATGGTATCGGTAATCTTATGCCAGCTGAAACGTGCGCCGATAAAGAAGTCGCTCGTGTTTACTCCTCGGCTTATGGCTACCAGCAGACGGTCATTCTCGTCATTTACCCGGTCGGTTTCGATAATATTCGAAAGTCTTGTCGTAGAAAGCATTGGCAGCAGGTTCGCCTTGAATGTCGCAGAAAGACGAGGCATGGTTTCTGAGATATCGTCTTCCTTGAGAATGATCATTTCGTTGTCGATCCCCAGGCGGTGTTGCTGCGAAACCACCTGTCTGAGATAATTGCGGTCAATTTCTGTCTTGTCCAGTGTTGCAATAATCGCGTGGCGCTTATTATCGTTCATCGTCAGCACGTCGGTGAATACGAAGTTTTGCCGGCTGGTACCAGGCCATACTACAAGGTGCATGTTGCCGGTTTTGCGGGTTATCTTGTCAAACAGACTTTCAACCGATGTAGAGAGAACGGCCGGCTTTAAATTGTTGTTTTCTGAGCTGGCAGCCAGAATGCGCATTCCAAGGTCTTTGATGAAAATGCGATTGGTGTTGTCGTTTTTAAGATTGTCGATGTCGAATTCAACACTGCCGTCAAGTCCTATCAAGTAGAAACTGCTGAGTTGATTTTGCCGATTGAACTCGAAAAAAGTCTCGTGCATTTTCTGTTTGTCGAGCGCTCGTACTTCCGGCAGGTTTTTAAGCGACTTCAGCCACTCTGTTGTGGTTCTGTAATGGTCGAGAGCTGAATGGTCAACCTTTTTAACCAGATCGACCAGCTGCGACTCAGCCTCCTGGCTGAGAAGGCGCTCCTGGCTCATGGCAAACTGCACTCCGAGAAAAATCAGAATTGAGATCGGCAGTTGCATGCATAGCAGAAAAAGGCCCGCCATTTTTTTGCGCAGCGAAAGACCTGTGGTTGAGGCTAAGCTGAAAGAGTAATAGAAGAAGATCCCTGTAATTATCAACAGGAAAATGGCTGCTGTTCGTGCACTGTTTTTCTGGGATTCGTGACTGAGGCGCAATGCTTTTGTCGAAAACAGCGCAAAAATATTGACTGACGTACTTTCGGCAAGCGGTTGCACGAAAAGCACCCAGTCATCATAGAATATCGGGTTTTTTAGCCCGTCTATGTATAGACTGACTCCCTGTTTCGCCGGTTGCAAAAGGCCTGGATAGGAAAGTTCGATTTCGCCACTTGTGCGGTCAAAGAAACCATTGCTGAATTCGGGAGTTGCACTTGGATCACGCAGAAGAACCTGTGACAGGCCAAATGTGACCGGAAGGCTGTTGAGCGGTATAAATACCATAAAACCGCCCTGATTGTTGTTCTGGTTGTTGATGAAATCCCAGTAGAAAAATGTTTCCGAAGTGTCCAGATAGCTGCCAAACATCGAGTTGGGGCTGGTAAAAGCGCGGGTGAACGAAAAAGCCCGCCCGGTAAGCGGCGCAATTTGACTGAAGAAGTCGGCGTGTTCTTTCTCAAAATACTCTATCTGATGAAGTGTCTGCAGATTTGCACCTGCCGAAAAGTCGCTGTGGGCGTTGAGAAGAATTTTTATGAGTTTTTCATGTTGCTCGCGATTCAGATTGTCCTGTTTGACGGCTGAAAGTTCTTCGACAAAGTTGCTATCCTTGTCCCAGGCTATCATGCTGGTGTTCTCAGGGAGTTCCTGCATCAGGGATTCGCTTAACACGGCATTTCTGTCAGGCTCTGAAATGTTGCGACGCAGACCATCGCGGTAACTCTGCAGTTGCTGCAGGAATATCTGGCGGTTGGTTGCCTTGCTTCCAAAAGAAGTCAGTTCTCGATGAAATATTTTTACGACGTCTTCACGACTGCGGGCAAACTGTTCATCAATATAGCGGCCGTAGCAATCGTAATAGATCAGAATAGGCAGAGCTGCAAAAAAAACAAAAAGAACCACCCAGGCGGTTGGCTGGCTTAATCGTGATTTGAAAGCCGTGTCATTTACATTGCTGTTGTTCATAATTTTGCTGGATTTTGCGTGCTCGTCATGATAGAGAATAGACAGGTTAATTTATAACATCAGGAGGATGCAAATGTCTATTGGCAATAAAATCAAATTGTTTGTTCTGCCGGTAGTCTTCCTTCTCGCTTCGGCAATGACTGTGTCGGCACTTTCAATAAGGGTTGTCGAGGGTGGCATTCCGCTTATCGACCCACAGGAAATGATCGAAGAGGGAATAAGAAAGGGCAGTGTCGATCTTTTGCGCCAGGCCTGGCGGCATTATGAAGATTCTCTGCTGTTCAACGAGAAGCAGGATAAGACTGCGTATCTCGAACTTGGCAAAATTTACTTTCATCTTTCGCTGCTCGGGTATTCTACGCAGTCGGAATTCGATACGGCAGAATATTATGCTCGCGAAGCAGTTGAACGCGACCCTGAAAACTCTGATGCCCATCGCGCACTGGGTCTCATTTTTGCCGGTCGCGGGGCTTTTCTCGATGCTTATGAGGAGCTGACGCTTGCGCTGTATCTCAACCCGACCAACGAATTTCTTATTTACGATCTTGCGGCTCTGCATCTGGCATTAAGACAGCCGATAAAAACCATAGAATACCTTGAAGGCCGCAATCATAAAAGTGGCTGGCCTTATGTGGTGCTGGCCATGGCCTGGACACAGCAGGAACAGCGTGGAAAAGCTATTCTTAACCTGCTGAAGGCCAAAAAGCTCGGTTATTCAGGCTACTGGGTAGATACAATGCTGTCCCAGCTGTCAGAAGAAGTCAAGCTGCCGCTCGACCGCTGAAATCAGCTACAGACTTCGATAAACAAATAATATTACAAACACAATTCCGCTCATTATCAGAATGGTACTGAGCGGATTCATATTATAGTGATATTTTAAGCGCTCAACCGGAGTCGGCGAGTATTCGGTCCATCGCAGCAGGTCGCTGTTGTGTTCCTTGTAGCGCTTGTTATTCATGTATCTATCTGTGGTTTTGGCCATAATGCGGTGCTCATGATACTGAAAAGTGATGGTCTTTTCGCCGTCCAGCACTCCATGCAGGGCACAATACCACTGAAAATCTTCGCGACTGTTACTGATAAGAAAATATTTGCAGTCAGGCGTTGGCGCAATCGGGTCTTGGGGAAGGTAGTCGAAGCTCATCAGGCTGCTTTTTACTGTATCGTAGCGAGCCCATGGTGGCAAATGTTCGTTCGTGTCCTTAACGAATTTTGCCGTTGTTTCGTTGAGCGTCTTTAGATTCTGCCGGCACTTGTTGTTAATAAGCTTGCCGGTATCATCAGCCATAAGAGAACAAGAGCCGGTCGCGATGAGCAGACCAGTCAGCAAAAGCATTGCAGTCAGATGTTTTTTCAAATTACCGCTCCTGACAGAATAATATCGAGCGAACCAATAACAATTTATATCATTACAGCTTGATTTTACCAGTAAAAATTAGTATTATCAGCAAAAGTTGCGCCTATAGCTCAGGTGGATAGAGCACAGGATTCCTAATCCTGGGGTCCCAGGTTCGAGTCCTGGTAGGCGCGTTTTTTTATTGCAGTCTCTATTCATTCTCTTGTATCGTGCTCGTAATCGTAATCGTAATCGTAATCGTAATTGTAATCGCTATCACTTCGTCCATATCTGCGCGAGGCCGCAGGACCCAGATGGCAATAAAGCTTTTCTCGCCGGGGAACTGCTGAATTTGAAGGTCAGCCCTTGACGTCTGTTCGATATATTCTTACAATAGTTGTACATCTCTTTTTCGCGCGCTCTGGAGGTCAAAATGAAACGAATCCTGGTAATGAGCATACTTATGCTTTTGGCCTTTTCTGCGGTCAGCATGGCCGACTCAGCCAACGAAGGCTTTGTCCCCACCTGGAAGGCCGGTGACCGCTGGGTTCTGGAAGCGAGCTATCGCGACCTCAAATCCGAAGGCGAGGTCTGGTTGCCACCCATACAGTGGGTTTTTCGCGTGCGCGCGATCAAGGAAAAGCTTGGAAAGCAATGTTATGTCGTCCATGTTTTTCCTCGTTATGGTGAGATGAAGGTGCAGGCTATTCTCTGGCTGGCAGTCGAAGACCTCAAGCCGGTCAGGGTTATCGATATTTTCCCAACCTCTGAGGGAATGCGCTACTCTGATAGAGATCTTGATCCTGAAAGTACTGAGCCGCTGGTCGCAGTCGATACGCTGATTCCTTATGACCTGCCGGTGTTTCCTTTGACCAACGCTGCCAACAACGCAGTTCAGGGTGCCGATGGTTTCTCGGCCTATCGCGCCGAAGCAACCGAAAAGAAGTTCAGCCGCACTTCAAAAGTCGGTTCGCTCTCTTTTAAACGCACTATTGGACAGAAGAGCAAGAAGCCTGAACGTCAGTATTCCGACACTTTTGCCGCTTACCGTTCGACCGGTGCAACCTATCAGGTCGAAGTCGCTGAAGAACGTTCCAGCACAAATCTGCTGCAGCTCTGGCAGGAAGGCAGCCCCTGGGCTGTTTCTTCCGAGAACCGTCTGCGCAAAGTGCGCCTGGTTCCGGCTGCCGAGTTGCCTGGCACCAGTTCCCAGACCGGAGGTGAAGAATAATGAGAAAGTTAAGCATTATTGTTGCACTGTTTATCGCTGTTACACCTCTGATGGCCATCGCCCAGGATTCCGCCCGCGGCGAAATCAAGCCGGCTCCGTGGTCCGGCGACTGGTGGTCACGTAAAAAAGGCTTTCTGATCAAGGGCTGGCCCGGCCATAGTCCTGCTCCGTTCCAGAAATACGACGCTTACGTGCAGTCCCGCACCGGCAAAAATCCCGGCGCTACCGCCTGGGAATCAGATATTCGCAATAATCATTACAACCCCAAGGCCGAAAACTGGGAAGGTCACTGCAACGGTTGGGCCGCCGCCTCGATTCTGGCACCCGAACCTAAGAGAGCTCACGTTCGCAATGGTATTCAGTTCACTCCTGGTGACCAGAGAGGCATTCTTTCTGAGCAATACATGAATACCTATTGTACCTTTTACGGCAACCGCAACTGGGACCGACCCGGTGATGACTATGACGATATTTACCCCGATGAATTTCATCGTGTGCTCATGCAGTATATCGCTTCCGGTAAGAGTGCCATGATTGCTGATACCTCAGCTGATCGCATGGTCTGGAATTTTCCGCTCTACAAGTTTGAATCTTCCTGGAGCACCGGCTGGTTTGATGACGCTAAGCTCAAGGTTACCACCACCTGCTATTTCGTCGATGATAACGTTGCCCCTGAATTCGTTGGTACCAAGTGGTTTGCTCATCGCTATACCTACAATCTGTTTCTTGATGGCAACGGCAATATTGTTTCGGGTGAATGGACCGGCGATTCGCGCAAAAATCATCCAGACTTTATCTGGGTGCCGACTGGCGACGCCCCGAACCCGCCTAATGGCAATCTTGAAAACCCGCGCATCGACCCGCGCTTTGTCAAGGAAATCACCGAAGGCCCCGAAAACCGAGATTTCCGTGGCGGCTCCGAATTCAGAAGCCCTGACGCCGTCATCATGGAAGCCGGCCTCAACCCGGCTGACGTTTTTTGATCGATTAAAAACACCAAAGCAGCCCCGCTTAGTCGGGGCTGCTTTTTTTTTGCCCGGTATTTTCTGAGGCTTATTCGCAAAACCGGTGGATAGTATTTATGCAATCTGATCGGCAGTATGGTAGAATATTGCATACTGTATATGGTTCAGAATAAAATGCCAGTTCTGTTGAAAAAAGCGCCGACAGGATGTCGTGCGGCTTCGGCGATGACCTTTGTTGAAATAATCATCGCCGGGTTGCTGCTTGTCGTGGTTTTCATCATTGGCTGGACCATATCGAGCAGTTTTACCGGCGTGCGTAAGGTGCGCAACTACGAAACCGCCATTTTTCTGGCGAATCAGGCTATAGAGGCAATCCGCGCGGCCCGTTCGCACGAACTTGGCATCGACGGCGATCGTCGCAAAGATACATTGCTGGCTGACTTTAATTCTGCTGACAACATTTTCGACAAGAACGGCGAAGGCTTCATGCCGGTTATAACTGTCGGCAACATCGAATATAAACGCACGATAAGTATCTCAGATATTCCTTCCGATAATGAGTTTGTTGGATCGGGTCTGAAGCTGGTGCGGGTCAACGTCAGCTGGCGCGCCACTGAAGATGGTAAGCCGGTTGAGTTCGAGCTGGTGACCACCCACTGCGATCAATGGTGAAAAATACTATGCAAAAGCAGGGTAAGATTTTGCAGATGCTTAAGTCGCAGCACCGCCGTGCCGTGACGCTCGTCGAGGTCATGATCGCGATGGGACTGTTCGCGCTCCTGATGCTTGCTGCTTATCGTCTTTTCTTTGCTGAGGTGAGGTCTATTAAAACAGCTCTCGAGCATATAGGCGTTAACGAGAGCGCTCGCCGCCTGTTTTCGCATCTCGGCAACGATATTCGCAATTCGAACTGGGTTGATTTCCCGCAGCAGACCAACCGGCAGACAGTAGAGTCTCTTATGGCGGTCAATGAAGGCAAGATCTGTGTGCTGCGCCGCCAGGTTTTCGATTTTTCGGTCAAGCCGCCAGATCCAGATTTTATCCGCGAAGAAGTTATCGAGTATTATCTCAAGAAGGTTGATGATGGCACCAGCGATCTGTACCGCAAGGTGAAGACCGATCTGCCTGGTGCCGTGCAAAAGGAGTATGAACGCAAAGTTTGCGACGGCGTGCGCGAAATGCTGTTATATACGACTAACCGCAAGCCGATTGCTCTGAGCGGGGCTGCTGCGATTCTTCCTGGCAAAGACCTCTACTCGTTCGAGCCTTACGAAATGGATGGCACCGGGCCATATTTGATACACTGCCGGGTTTCGCTGGTGCGCAAAGGCCAGGATCGTGAAGATTCTGATTCTGTGGCCTTTGTTGTGCGCAGTTGTTTCAATGTGCGCGGTCGTCTGAACGGAGTGCATCCATGAGCAGACAACATGCAGGATCAGGGCAGGCTATTCTGGCGATTGTCATGATTTGCCTGGTGCTGGGAATCCTGGCCGGCATGGTTTTAACCTTTCAACGCGGCCAGATTGCGCTGTTGTCACGTTCTGCTCGTGATTATGTGGCGTTGAGCGTGGCAGAGGCCGGATTACATGCAGTTCTTGCCGAAATGCGTGCCGATTACCAGTTCGTCACCCATGGTAATCCTTATATTCCGAAGGAAGGCTGGCCATCGGCCTCAGAAAATCGCTATAACCATCTCAAAAGCTTTGGGTTGCTCAAACTTGACAATAACAGCCGTGGCACTTACAGCGGTGCAGTTGAATTGCCGGCAATGAAACTCACCGGTCATTTCAAGGTCAGGGTTAAGCTGATCGACTCAGATAACAGTCCTGACAGCAAGACTGTTGATGAATCGCACCGCTATTTTCTGCTCGAAGCTGTCGGCAAGGTCGAAGACACCTGTCGCAAAATTTCGACGGTAATCGAAAAAATCGTGCCCGGCAATTTTCTTTTCTATGACGGTCAGATTCTCGATGTTGGCGGTTATGGTCCTTATCGTGTCAGCCCGGGCGAAATGAAAACCGGTCGCCTTTATGGCCATGAAATGCTGATCTTTTCGCAGCGCGGCACGTTCGATCGTGGCGCCGAACTGCGTGAGATGGAAAGAATATCGACTCCCGGCTTTATCAGGGCCGAATCTTCTGTGCATGTAGATTTTTATAACGGCAAGGGTGGCACCATAAAGTCCTCGAATGACTCGACTGACCCGGACAACTTCGAATCTTTTGCCGACTACAAAAATGGCAAGCTGATCGATGCTTTTGTACTTGATGGTTACCACGGCGCCCGTCCGCAGAAACTGCCACCACTGAACCCGGAATATTATAAAAAGGCGCGGCGGCCAGAACCCAAAATTCTCAGGGCAGGCAGCAGCTTCAAGGGCTTTTCTGAGTCGAAATGGCGCTGTCCGGCCAACCCGTCCGAAACTGTCTACGATCTTTTCTTTGGTTGG
The DNA here is from genome assembly GCA_002839435.1 of Candidatus Riflebacteria bacterium HGW-Riflebacteria-2. Lineage (GTDB taxonomy): Bacteria > Muiribacteriota > Ozemobacteria > Ozemobacterales > Ozemobacteraceae > Rifleibacterium. The sequence continues at coordinate 46,492 of PGYA01000033.1, forward strand.
GAATACAAGAACACTGATGACAAGGTGCTGATTTATTCTGAGGTGCCCTTGCGCATCTGGGGCTGCCCGCCGTGGAAATCGCTTACCATTTTCTGCGAAAAAGATGTCTTTATTGCCGGCGATTTTAATGCTAATCCTGACAACCCGCAGAACTACGGCGCCGGTTTCAAGGATTACAGCAAGGAACCGCGTAATGGCACCGACAAGAACGGCGTAGCGGTGCTTTCCATGGGTCGTATCTGGTTTGATTACTCAAACCCGATGAATTTTCTGCGCAACGAGATGCGGACACTAATCGACTACGATCTGGCCATGGCACTTGGCGGTGAAGATCTGAATCTGTTAATTCTTGGCGGCATAGTATTCCCACCGCGCCTGAGCACAGGTGCTTACGATAAAAGACTGCCAATGACCGCCCTGAATTTTTCGGTGATCAATTCGCTGTTCTCGATGCCCAAGCAGCCACCTGAAATAATTCCGGTAACAACAGCTGGAATAGCGCTGCACCCGGCACTGGGCAAGCTCCGCGATTATCTCAAGCCCGGTTCCACCCCGGAAGAGAACCAGAACCGTTTTGTCATCAAAAGCGCAATGCGAAGAACTGCCGTTTACGAGGGTGTCGGCGCGCGCAGTTACATGACCGGAACGCTGCTGGCAGGTGCCCGCGACAAAATCATCGACTCGATAATGGACCAGGCCGCGAAGGAAATGCAGGAAGGCGAGCCCGATCCTTCGCTTGGCCCGTGGAACATCGCCGATCGACTGTTTCAGATGGCCCTCAAATATCCGCGCACCGGTTTCCGCATGCCGGAAATGACAGTCAATGCGTTGCTGATTGATTCAGCTGAGCTGAATGCTCGTTGGAGCATGGGCAACAATACTACCAAGGTGCGTAATGAACTCGGCAATGTCGCCAACCCGCATATGCAGAGTTTGCCTTTTATTGGTCGCGACAGCCGTTTCATTCTGCGTCACATGGGCTCGATGATTCATCTGCGCACCCGCCCGGCCAAGGCTTATCTCGACGGGTCTTTACGCAACGATCAGTCGGTGGTGCGCCGCAATATTTTCGATACCACATTTGTGCCTGGCGGTGGCGATTATCACCCGCCTTACCCGATGGCCGGCTTTACCATTATCAGCTGGAAAGACGAATCCATAACTGCCGAAGATTACGACAAAATAGACTGATTCGTGCGTCTATAGCGACGCAAGCTCCATTACGTCATTCTGCGCGAGCCGGCGGCGAAGTCGCAGAATCCACAGATTTAATATGGAATTGTCAGAGAATTAATCTGCCGGTTATTGCTTTATTGATGCCGCATAGGGTATCATTTAGACATGGCTGTGCGTTTGTTTTTTGCCAGTTTGATTGTGCTGCTCGTATTTCTTGGCTGCGGCGGCGGTGGTGGTGGTGGCGGTGGCAGTAGCGCTGGAACAGGGTTGGTGCCGGGTACCCCAGTTGTCGTCTCAGGCACTATTTCAGGCACCATTTCGGTCGATGCGGCAATCTCTGCCATCAGACCAGAAATCAGCTCATTTTCGCCGAGTCTGCGCTTTATCGATTCTTTCGTAATGATCGAAGAGTTGCCCAACGTTTCAATGCGCGCCGACCAGGACGGCAAGTTCGTTTTCGAGAATGTTCCTTTCGGGACCTATCGGATAATTGCCCGGGTAACATCTCTTTCCGGGCGTGTCTACAAGCTGCGCACAACCGCTCAAAGTGTTTCTCAGAGTGCCCCTCAGACAACTGTAGTGATCAGCATAACTTCGCCTGACCTCGCTGAAAACCAGATTCGCATGCAAATCAAAGACCTCAACGGCAATCCGGTCGGCAAATGCAAGGTCTGGTTCTGGGGTGAACAGTTCACTGTCGATGCCAACGGTTATTATCTGTCGCCATTCATGCCGGCCGCTGCTGCCGGCGTAATCAAGGTCGAACCGCCGGTCGACAGAGAATTATCGAAACTGAATTTCGAGATTTCCGCCACTACCTTCAATCCTGACAATGTGGAGATAATCGGTATTACCCTGCCGACCGCCGGTATCACTAACAAAGCGCCAATCGTCAGTATCACCACCGACAAATATCCGGAAGAAGGCAGCGCTTTTTTGCGCCTGTTCGGGCATTACAGCGACCCCGAGGGCGAGCCGATGGCTACCAGCTGGATTACCAATGTCAGCACTTTTAGCTACATCGCCAAAGACTATGCCGACTGGGCGGTGCCATCAGTCTCGGCTTCGGTAACCGTCTATTTCTCAGCCAGCGAAGACGGTCAGTATTATCCGCGTCTTACTTCTATGGCAAATCTTGCGATCAATGTCGCCAGCACCGGCGAAGTCAGCTTTCCCGGCGAAATTCTGCTGCGGCCGGTCACGCGTGTCGTCGATATTGTTGGTTCGGCGACCAGCCAGGTCGCTGGCAATACTGTCGTGCAATACGAGGCAAAGCCAAAGTTTCCACCTGGTCTGGCTCTGACCTACAACTGGACCGTCGATCGCGGCACCCTGATTTCAAGCGCGACCGAATCGATTATAACCTGGCGTTCACCCACCCTGAACCCCGGAATAACTCAACAGGCCTCGATAACAGTGGCGGTAATGAGCCCGGTCTGATCATGTTTGCCGGCACGGCCCGCGATTATCTGAATACAGTAATCAGTTCCGATTCCTGGAGCTGGTATGTCGCGACCGACACTCAGCCATTTGCGCTCGGCCAGACCGGTGGCGCGACTTTTACCTGGCAGTTTCTGGCTCAGGGCAGTTATACGGTCGCCCTTCAGGTCTATGATGCCAACGGTGTAATTGGCACCGGCAGTAAAAACATTACCATCATCAATGGCCGGCCCGTATGCGTTATTACTCAGCCTCTCAACGATGCGAGTTTTCTGCCGAATACCCCGGTCACCTTTATCGGCAGTGCCGAAGATCTCGAAGATGGTACAATCATTGACGCCACAAAACTGATCTGGACATCAGACATCGACGGTGTTATCGGCTCCGGTATTGCCTTTGCGGTTGCCTCGCTGACTTCGAGCCGGCACGAAATCAACTTTGCCGCAACCGACAGCGGCGGCGCCATCGGTTCGACCAGCATCGTCATCTGGTATGACGTGCCGGCCCGCATCAGCTTTACGCCAATAAATCTGACGGTTTTCTTCGAAGGTTACAATATCCCATTCGCTGCCGTCGGCACCGATACCGACAACACACCTCTCGATTCTACACAGTTCAAATGGTATTTTGATAATCTGCCGGATATATGGCGGGATGGTGCCTCTTTCAGTGTTACTGCCGGGGCTTATGTGCCTGGCGCTCACAGTGTGCGCGTAGAAGGCCCATCCAAGTATGGAACGGCCGTCAGCCCAACTCATTCTATTCAGATGGGCTGGCCGATAGCGAGTATTACCAGCCCCGCCAGTGGCACCCGTTTTGAACCGCTCGATGTAGTGACTTTTACCGCCACCCCGGACTCAACCGGTACTCTGACTCTATCGTGGTATCTTAATAACGATATTGCCAGCTTTGGCAGCGGCTCGATCGTGAATTACGCCCCCCCGAACGGTGCTCATAAGGTTACCTATGTTGGCTCAGACAGCCAGGGCATAATCAGCTCATCGACAATCAGCATCGTAGTGGAGCGCATTCCAATCGTCAGCTTTTTCCCGATTACAGGATCTTACCTGTTCACCGGCCGCCCGGTAGAATTTGACGCGACCTGTCTTGATTCAGACAATAACGACATCGCCGATAACCGTGTGAGCTGGTTGAAAGATGGAGCAGCCTGGCCAGAAGCCTCTGGAAAGTCCTTTTCAGTGACCCAGCCGGCACAGCTCCCTTCCGGTACATATAACATTACACTTATCGCAACCGGCCCTTATGGCACTGCTGGTGCCATTACCAATACTATCAATGCCGGGATTCCGGTTGCCAAAATTATTACTCCAGCCAATAATCAGACTTTTTCAAGCGGCACCAACATAAATTTCACCGGCGTTCCCGATAGTATTCCCCCGATTGTAATGGAATGGTGGAGTAACTTTGGTCTGCCCGGAGCCGCAAAACTTGGCGAAGGCGCCTCTATTAACAACAATACGCTGCCCGACGGCTATCATTATATAAGCTATCTCGGCACTGACAGCGCGGGTTTCGTCAGCTCAAATACAGTTCGTATCGGCATCGGCGAATTCCCGGTCATGGATTTTACTCCTGACGCAGGAACGGTTTTCTTTTCCAGGCAGGATGTCGTGTTTACCGGAGTTGGTACAGACTCGATTGATGGCACGCTGACTGGAAATAGCATGGCCTGGTATATAGACGGCGTTCTTGAGTTGGCTTCCTATTCAGTTATGACAATTACTACTGCCCGTATGGCGACTCTGGGTACCGGTCTGAAAGATGTCGAGTTGCGCGGCTATAATGGCCTTGGCGCCGCCGGCTCAACCGTTAAGAAAATCTATCTTGGCGTTCCAAACGCCGTAATCACCGCGCCGCTCAATGACGCAGTAATCCCGACTGCAAGTCTTTATACTTTCACCGCGACGCCCGACTCAGTAACGGGTGCTGAGATCACTGACGATCTAATAATGGAATGGTGGCTTAATCCTGGCTCAACCAAGATCGGCGAAGGGCAATCTATTCCCTATACGCTTCCTGATGGCATGCAGTTCCTGACCTACATTGGTACTGACTCTCAAGGCATTGTAAGTTCGGCAACCATCCGCGTTATTGTCAGCAACAGCCCGGCAATCAGCTTTACACCGGCCAATGGCGCACAGCTTTTTTTCGGGCAGCCATTCAATCTTGTGATTGGTGGTGCAGTAGAACCAGCCAGCGTCAAGTGGTCGCTCGATGGTGGCGCAACCACATGGAAAAGTGTGTCCCCCGCAACTGTGGCGGCTGGCGAACTGCCTGTCGGTGCCAGCAACATTACTGCTGAAGGCGAAAACCTTCTCGGAGTCGCTGCCAGCATAACCAACACTATTACTTACGGTATAGACCTCGCCAGTATAACTGCGCCGGCATCCGGTTCGGTCTATCCAATCAGCGCTCCGCTAAACGAGGTCGATTTCTCCGCAGTACCTGTTCCATCGCCGCCATATATCAACATGCGATGGTATCGTGATGATGGCGGTGGGGCTGTCTTTATGGGTGACAGCGCCAGTCTTGCCAACTATGCCATGCCTCCGGGCCGCCATACGATAACTTATGTCGGCACCGACAGCGCTAACTTTTTGAGTTCTTCAAGCATTCAGATATTGATCAACGACCCGCCACCTCTCGAAATCAATCCGGGTAACAATTCTATCTTCTTTGCCGGCCGGACAGTTACCTTCACTGGTTCAGGCACATCGGTAATCAGTGGGCTGCCAGTTGCCGGATCGACGATGAAATGGACTATTTCAGGCGGAACCGACATTACGGCCACCTCAACGCCATCCTACGGCATTTTGAATCAGCCGCCGCTGTATCCATCGGTAAGATCACTTACGCTTCAAGGAACCGACGACCTTGGTACCTCTAACACATTTGGCCCGATAAATGTTGCTTTTGGTTACCCGGTAGCGTCGATAACCTTTCCTGCATCTGGAACAAGATATGATCTGGCTTCTTCAATAACTTTTATTGGCTCTGACGATAGCGGTATCAGCATGAGCTGGTATCGTGATGCAGAGGTTGTTCCTTTCCAAACTGGTGCCAACCCTCCGCCGCAGACTGGTTGGCCGGCAGGAATAAGAACCATCCGCTATGAGGGCACTGACGCCTCTGGTTTCACCAGCTCGGCTACTATACAGATTCTGATCAATGACAAGCCTTCCGTAGCAGTTTTACTGCCGGTATTGTCGCCGCCAGGCAACAATCTGGTTTTCTACTCCGGTCGGCCGGTCAATTTTACCGCAACCGGTACAACAGCGTCGGGAAACAATGTTGCAACTTTCAGCTGGTATATCAATGGTTCTGCCGTGGCAAATTACACTGGTCTGTCAATTACGATTCCGGCTAATACATTGTCTGTCGCGGGATCACCGCATAGCATCAGGCTGGAGGCCACCGATGAATATGAGGTTAAGAAAGATATTACTGTCTCGATATATTTCAGTTCGCTGCCTGTCATAACCGAACCGACTCCGGGTAACAGATATGCCACTGGTACAAGTGTTCTGTTCGAAGGTACTCCTGCGCCTTTCATGCCTAATCTCGACATGCGATGGTTTTACGGGGATCCTCTTTTAGTGCCTATGGGAGCCGGCGATAGCATAAACTTTTCTTTGCCTTATGGGCTGCAGAAAGTCACCTATCTCGCCACCGACAGTTCTGGTTTTGTTGGCTCAGCTTCGATACAGGTGCTCATGAATGACATTCCAAGACCTTTGATAACACCTCCAACCGGTGCTATATTTTTTGGTGGCCGATCCGTAACAATTTATGGCTCCGGATCAGATACAGTAGACGCTTCTCTCAACTCGGCAAATTTCAAGTGGTATGTTGATGGCGCGTTAAAGCCATTGCTGACAGGCCAGCAGAATCCTGTGTTCGGCGTTGTAGAACTTACTCCAGGGTTGCATGAAGTTGCTCTTTCAGCCACTGATGGCTATGGTACTGCCGGAACAGCTACTTCATGGCTGACTTTCCGGCATGGCGTAGCCTCGATTTCGGCACCGGCATCGGGAACCATGTGGGATCACGATTTGTCTGTCGATCTTCTCGGTTCGCCAGATTCGCAGCTGTCAATAAATATGCTCTGGCTCGCGGACGGAGTCCCCACCGGACTCACTGATGCAGGTCCACATCCTTATGCCGGTCTGAACAGAGGTTGGAACACAATTACATATGTCGGCACAGACAGCGCCAATTTTTGTAGCTCGGCTACTGTTATGATCCTGGGTAACCGGCCTCCGACCATGGATTTCACGCCAGCTGGCACGCCCATCTTCTTTACCGGACGCCCGGTTGCACTCAATGGCTTTGGAACCAACGCCGTCGGTGGTGCCATACTTGCTCCGGATATTTCCTGGTCGGTAAATGCCTACAGTTCGACTGGCGCTACTGCGAATATAAATGCGGTGTTTTTTAATAACGGAATTAACGCAGTAACAATATCTGGTACAGACGAATATAGTACTTTGGGCAGTAAGACACGCAATATCTATTACGGCTGGGCAGTTGCTTCGATAACTGAGCCGGCCTCAGGAACAGTTTATTCTTCTTTTGCCAACTCGGTTGTCTGCGCCGGTGTGCCTGCGCCTTCGTTGCCTGAAATCGATCCGATCTGGCATCTCGATACTGTTTATGCCGGCAGTGGCAGCGGAATTACCTTTACCAATCTGCCTCTTGGCGTTCACACTATTACTTACCTTGCTTCCGACAGCTCGGGATTTGTGAGTTCTTCGACCATTCAGATTACCGTGAATGATACGCCGGCGCTTGAGATCTTGCCGCAATTTGTCGTGACGACGGCAAGTCCATTCTATTTTGCCGGTCAGACTGCTTCGCTTATTGGCTCAGGTACAAGCCAGGCCGGCTTCGTGATAAATCCTCTCAACAATATGAAATGGTATGTAAACGGGGGTGCTCAGATTGCTACCGGATCGCCGGCGGACTTGTCGGCAAATCTTGTTGTTGGCTTGAATTCTGTCAGGATGTCTGCAACCGATACCTTGAATGCTTATGCTGAAACGACTACCAGTGTGAGATTTGCCGAGCCTGCGCTGACCATAGACTATCCGGCCTCAGGTAGCACTCTAACGGTGGCAACGCTGGCATCTTTCACCGGATCAGCTTCTCCAGCTGCACCACATAATTTTATACCCGACTGGTATGATGTCACCGGCGCGCCGGTTCTGCTTGGGTCTGGTAACAGCATCACCAACATCCCGCTCGCAGCCGGCTGGCATACGATCCGTTATCTCGCCACCGACAGTTCCGGCTTTGTCAGCTCGGCAACGATAATGGTTCTCAAAAACGACGAGCCTTATCTTGACATTACTCCTGGCAACAACTCGATATTTTTCGTCGGTCGTCCGATCGACCTGGAAGCCTCGGGAACCAGCAATCCAGGCGGTGTAACAGTTGCCACATTCAGCTGGTATGTCAACAGCCTTCTGCGTGGCACAGGACCAAACATAACTCTCGACATTCTATGGCTCAATAATGGCAATAACACGGTCACTATTGCTGGAACAGACGATTTTGGCACGGTTGGCACCTATTCGCAGAATATACATTATGGGTATGCCATGCCTGCAATCTCGCAGCCAGCATCTGGCGACGTATTTCTTTCAACCGACAACATCAACTTTGTCGCCGATCCCGCTGCAATGCTGGGAGCAACGCCGGAATGGTGGATCAACGGTGTAAAAGCTTCCACCCTGTCTTCTTTTGTTTCGCCACCGCTTGCCACTGGTGTGAAGCTCATAGAATACATCGCTACCGACAGTTCTTTTGCGACAACAGGTTTTATTGGCTCATCCACGATTAATATCAGGGTCAGCACAATTCCACAAATGACCTTTACGCCTGCTTCCAATTCATATTTCTTCGCCGGTCACGATGTAACTTTCACTGGCCTCGGAACCAGTTCTACTGGTCTTGCTATTTTGCCGGGTGATATGAGCTGGTATCTCAACGGTTCAGCCATTCCGACACTGAATTCTCCGGCTCTAATACTGGCTGCCAGTTTTAATCCTGGCGTCAACACTATGGTTCTGCGCGGAGTTGACGCTTACGGAACCGTTGGCGAAGTAACCGGGAACAACCTTTTCTTCGGAGTTCCTACCGTCAGCATAACCTCGCCTTCGATGAATGACCAATTCCCGAGCCCGAACCCAAATGTCAGTTTTGTCGGATCGCCTGACCTGAGCACTTATGGCTTAACAGCCGCATGGTATCATATTTCCGGTACGGGATTTGACCTGGTTACACCCATTGATACCGGCAGTTCTGCGAGCAAGATTTTTGCCGATGGCTGGCATACGATAAGATACGTCGCTTCAGACAGCGCCGGGACTATAAGCTCAGCCACAGTAACCATACTGGTAAACAATGCGCCAACCGTAAATTTCACTACACCGGCATCCAATTCAGTATTCTTCGCGGGTGGCGATTTTACTTTGGAAAGTATTCCCATTGTTCTTAGCAACTATAAGTGGTACAGCGATGCGGGCGCTCTGTTGAAGACTGGCGCTCCTGCCACCGTTTTTGGCGGTGATCTGACGGTTGGAACGCATACGCTTTATGTTTCAGCAGTTGACGGCTTCGGAACAGTTGGCACCTCAACAGTTAAAGCCATATATTACGGCCATCCGTTGCTCACTATTTCTTCGCCGCCGGCTTCCGGAACCCAAATATCCTCAACCGATCCGGTAGTTAACCTGACCGCTACGCTCGCTTCATCGGCGATTTCCCTTAGCTGGGAAATTGATGGAGTGCCTGAAGCTGGTGAAAATACTAATGTTCTGGCTGATATTTACCCGCGTCTGAGCGACGGCTGGAATACGATAACCTACATAGGAACAGACAGCGCCAATAACATGAGCTCTCATTCGATAATGCTTCTCAAGAATGATAAACCGACCATGCAGATCATTCCGGGCAATGGTTCAAGATTTTTTGCCAATACGACATTTGGCTTCCTCGGCTCAGGAACCTCATACATTGGCGGAGCGATCGCTTCTACAAGTATGAACTGGTATGTCGATTTGTCTGGCACTGCTGCCCGTTCTGCCACTGCTACAGCTGTGTTCGCACCTGGAGACGTTTCAATGACTTTCCATGATCTGCGACTGGTCGGATCTGATACTTACGGTACCACAGGCGAAACTTCCATAAATTTTTTCTATGGGCATGACCAGCCGACAATTGTTAATCCGGCAGATGGAGTAAGATATAACATCGGCTCAAACGCAATATTTATAGGGACTCCTGATACTGTTGCCGGGATTGTAACCTATTGGTATCGTGATTATGACAGCTCATATTTCGGCACCGGGCAGAATGCGACATGGAACGCTTTGCCGGCAGCTGCCCGCGGCTATCAGAAGATTACTTATCTTGCCACTGACAGCGCAAACTTTCTCAGCAGCCACACTCGTCAGATCCTCGTTAACACGCCGCCAACCATGACAATTACGCAACCGCTCACGTCTCCTGCCTACTATTTTGGTGGCCAGTCAATTAATTTTGCCGGTTATGGCGAAAATTCGAGTGCACCGGCAGGGTTGTTGCCTGCGGCTGATCTTACCTGGTATAAAAACGGAATTCAGGTAGAGGTCGGTTCATTGACTTATGTTGGTCTGGCAGGTGATATGGGCTCGATTACCAGCACGATCGCATTGGCGGGCACCGATGATCTTGGTACCGTCGGAACCCGCACAATAACTGTAGAAACTGGTCTGCCTTTGCCCAAAATCAGCAGTCCGGCATCTTTTACCCGTTTCGATACAGACGCTAACATCACTTTTAACGCCAACAGCCTCATCAATAAGATCGATATGTACTGGTACTGGGTTGAAGGGGCTGTGAACATTGGATCAGGCCCGACGACCAACATAGCCACGCTGACACCACGTGGCTGGCATACGATTTCCTATGGGGGCATTGACAGCCAGGGTACGGCTGCTTCTGACACAATGCAGGTGCTTGTAACCAAGCTTGCCACTTTTACCGTGCTACCTTATGTGAGTTTTCCGCCTCAGTTTGCCACCGGCCCGGTCGCAGTCGGGCGCGCGGTTCCAATTCATCTGACCTCGGCAGCGAATTACACTCTGACCCTCAACACCAAGGCCTTTGCTGAAGACGGCAGTGGTCCGGCAATACAGCCCGCAAGTTTGAGCTGGTATCTTGGCGCTGCATTTATTGGAAATGGCGAAAGTCTCAATTATAATTTTCCGACTCCCGGAAGCTATACTATCAGGGTTGAGGCTCGGGACGATTTTAATCAGGCGGCTTCAATCTCATTTGCAATCTGGGTCTGGGAGACCGAAGATTATCCGACTCATGTTTCCAGTCCGGCGGCGATAATTGCTGAATCGGAAACTTCTATTCTTGTGGCAGATGTTGACCCTGTTGTTAACGCTGTTCTCAGGTTGACAAGAGTTCCTGACGGCCTCGATATTCGCGGTGATCTTACCGGTATTGCTGCTCAGACCGATATTGCATCTATTGCGCCTTACAATCTGGTCGATTTCAATCTTATCGGTGGTACAATGTATACTTTGGAAACGAATGCAGATCATCGCATTCAGTCCTGGAATTCCGGTACTTTTGCTTCCACTGGAGATCCTTCTTACACTTACACTCAGGGGCCAGCAACTACAAATTTCGATTTTCCAATGGGTATAGCGATTGACAGTATTGCAATCTATATCTGTGATACGGGTAACGACAAGGTAAAGAAGCTTGATCGAAGCAATGGCGCCTTTTTTATCGAGTCTCAGATCGCTACAGGGCCGATAGGCATCAGATTTTCAGGAATAGACAATCTGTATGTGGCTGCCAGTGTCGGAAATCAGATGAAGCGTTTTAAAACAGATCTTAATAACGATGCCGACTGGACTGCAAATTCCATAAATAACGCAACACATTTCGCTTTTGGTCCAACATCTGAGAACATATACGTAACGGATCCGATTGGTGCCAAAATTAATGTTATTGCATCGAGTGGAGCTCTTCTTTATTCATTTGGTGCATTTGGAGCCGGATTAGGTCAGTTTCAGCAGCCCTATGGTCTGGCGATCATAAGTGCGCCGGGGGCTTATGATATGTATGTCACCGACCGGACCACCGGCAAAATAGTCAGGTTCAGGTCCAATACGTGGTAAACATTGCGATGTGCTGACAGAAAGGCGCAGACCTTGACGGCAGCCATTTAGTCATTGACGCATGCGGGTTTGATTCTTATAATTTAAGAAATATATTAATCAGGAGCTGATTATGAATAAATTGAAAGTTGCCGGGCTGGTACTGCTGAGTTTCATATTGGCAGGCAGCGTTATGGCACAGGAACTGACTCTCTATACCATGCCGGCGCCACGTGAGATCAACTGGAAAACGCCGCGCGGACTTCTGGTCAGCGCGATTACCAATAATCTTACGCTCAAACATCGTAAGGCCAAACATGCCATTGGGCATGTGTTCATTCAGCTCAGCCATCAGGGACGCGGTGAACTTATTCTGACCGGCAGTGTACCTAGACCAGAAGATGACTCCAAGAATAAAATTCTTAAGCAGGGTTACGGCCTTGGCATTCTTTTTACCGACATGCTGGGCCGCCTTGAAAACACCGAAGATCTGCTTAACGAAATTCCTGCCCGCTTTGAATCAGGGCGAATCGCTTATATCAGATTCAAACTCAATGACGCCAATTATGACCGCCTCAAAACCTATCTCAACAACTACCGGGCCAGAGGTTATGGCAATATTTATAATGGTCTGAATCGGCCAAGAGAAGGTCTGGGCGCCGGCTGCAGCATCTTTGGTATCGCTTTTCTCGAAGTGGCAGGTTTAATGCATCCGGTCTGGCGCGAAAAGTGGCCGGTCAAGGTTCGTATCCCGCTCGAAATCATAGGTGGCCCGTTAACCGGCAATAAGGTTTCGATTGCCAAAGTCACCAGAGCCAAACGCTGGGCCAACGAAGACGAGCCGCATCGCGAACTGATGCTTTATGAACCCTATTACATCTTCCAGTGGATCAGGGCAGAATGGGCAAAAGAACATAAAGCCGGCACCGGCCGGGTAAAGCTGCTCAAAAAAGACAAGGCCTACGGCCTCGAATACGACTGTACCCATGTGGCTCCACCCGACGAACCGATCTTCCAGGGCGAAGCCGCCGACCTGCCGTTAGAAAATCTGTAGAATTAAAAGCGAAGGAGCCGTCTCTCAAATGATGAGACGGCTCTTTTTTATTGCAACAGATTACTCGAGGTCGAGGGACTGCTTACCCATGAAGACACCGCCGGCAGTTCCGACCCAGACCTTGCGACGGGCGCCGGCAAGACCGGCCGCCTGAGTCAGACTGGTAATTGTTTTATGATTACCGAGCCCGCTTTTAATGCGAGTCCAGTTTCCGCCGGCATCGGTGGTTCGATAGAGTCCGTCCTCACTGCCGGCCAGAACGTTTATGGTGTTGGTCGGATCGACAATTATGGCGCGGGTGTTGACGTTGCTGCCGGTGCCAAATGCACTGGCACCCCAGGTCATGCCGTTGTCTACGGATCGGTAAACACCACCGACTGTTGCTGCCCAGAGTGTATTACGGTTGATGACGTCAAGCGCAAGATCCAGTGGCGGGTGACCAAGGGTGACCATCATCGGCTGATTTATCGTCAGCAAGTAAAATGAAACCGCTGCTGTAGCTACGCTTGGCTCATTTGCAGTGAAGGCTGTTGCCGTAACCAGAAGCATGTTTGGTGTGGAAGTGTCGCCCATATACAGGAATACGCCACCTTCGCCACCTGCGTAGAGGCGGTCGTTGAAGTCATCGTAGGCGATTGTCTGCAAAATTCCGTTAATCGGATTAGGCTCGTAAATATTTGTATATGCTTCAATTGTTGCAGGAATCGCTGGGGAGGCTGTGTTGGGGCGCGCTTCTAGCAAGTCGTTTTTGTAAATGTCTGTAGTGTTAAGCACTTTCAATACGCCGCTGTTGCCAATTTCCGTTCCGAAATTAATAAGTGTTGCACGGTATACGCCTCTGGGAGTTGTTGCAAAAAGATATTGCGGATTTTTGTTGTCAAGGGCTAACTTCAGATAATTATAATTGGGAAGGTCGTCTGCTGGATTAGCACCATTGAGCTTCGCAAAAGTACCACCGTCATTGATATACCATACGCCGCCAGCTGTCGCGGCATAAACTCGACCATCAGGCGAAATCGTCAGGTGGTTGACATGGTATCTGCCGTCAGTGTTTTTTGTGTTAACAGACAAGCCTGTAATTGGTTGCCAATAACCGCCAGAAGTGTCTCCTGGCAGGTCTGAAAAGGTTGCTACCCAGACGCCGTATCCTGAGGTGCCTGCATAGACTATGAAATCGCTTCCGCTTGCCGTATATGGGTTTACCATTACAGCGGTTACCGGAATCACTTCGCCGGTATTTGAATCGAACATGTTCGTTCGTTTTGTCAGCCAGAAGTCGCTGAGACTTACCTTTACCTCGGCATAAGCCGTTGAATCGTAGTTAGAAGTAGCCCTGACCGTAACTTCATTTACCACGATCAGATCGGGAGCGGTATAGAGGCCGTTGGCATCTATATCGCCATACTGTTTTGAAGTGGTTACGCCGTTTACAGTCCAGTTAACCGAAGTGTCGCCGATTACCGACGGGGTGACGCCAGCGAAAAATTGAATTTTGCCAACTTCGGCCACGGTAGCGGCTGTGGTGATGGATGCTATCTTTTCAACGGAATCGTATATCTCAACTACGACCTTCTCTGCGATGGTTATAACTGCTGTTTTGGATGCCATCGAATCAGCCACCGAAGTTGCCCTTATTGTTACAGTGTCTACGGCAGTGGGGTCAGAAAGGCTTGGTAGAACGCTGGGACGTCGGTATTCTGCGGTCACCTCATCAATAACGGTTAGAGAGCCGCGGTCGACGTAGGTCTTGCCGTCTGCCGGCATGTAGTCAGCTCGAGCTGTGTTTTTAAACTCCCAGATGACAGCCTCGCTGGCATTGCCAAGCAGATAGTCGAAACCGGGTATTGTGAAGGTCATAGGCGCGGTGATCGGCATTGAATCAGTTGCTGTGGGTTCAATGACAAAGTTGATGGGCGGATAAACCGTTATATTACAGGTTTTGCTCGCGCCATCGATAATGGCAGTCACCGAGGCCTGACGTATCTGGGCGGTGCTGGAAGCATAAAAGGTGACAACGTGGTCCGGGTTCTCGGTCGTGGCAGCAGTTATGATGCTCTCGGGAGCAAAACTGCCCATGTTTGTAGGGCTTATGCTCCAGGTCATTGTGGTTGAAGCAGTGCCAGTTACAGTCGCAGATATGTTCAGGGGAAGGTTGCGCTGAGCGTCTCCGGTAGAAGGAGTGACTTTCAGATTTGCACCGGTCGAGACGAGAAAGGTGAGGGTTCCAACAACGCTGGAACTGTCTATAGAACGTATTCCCACCAGCACCGGATTGGTGGTCGGCGCTGTCGCGGGCGCGTTATAGGTAAGAGTTGCCACGGTTCCAGAAGTGGTTGCTACTGACGACGAAATTGAAACGCTTCCGGCTGTCGGCTGCTTGCTGATTTCGTAACCATTATTGCTGTGCAGAATCAATACCTGAGCAGTAATAGAGTCCCCCGGGGCGACCTGGTCAGATATCTCTGTATAGGCAAACTCACCAGTTCTTTGCAGGAACAGCATTTCGACAGAGGTCGTCAGATTGGCGGTTACCTGTGTGAGCAGGCTTGGAATAAGGGTTGAATAGGCGCGCACTGTCGCTGTCGTTGCCTGAAAAACTGGAGACGGCGCTGTGAACAGACCTGTGTTGGAATCGATAGTGCCAGATGCGTCTGTTCCTCCTATTACGCTCCAGCGAATGTTGCCGGCTTCTTCGCTACTGATATTTTTTAAAGTGGCAGCATACTGCTGGGTCTGACCTGACTTCAGGGTTGCTGTTTCAGGCGATACGATGATCTGCGGGCCGTCAATTTTTACGTTGGTGGTCTGATAATAACCAGTATTACCGGCCTGGTCTGAAAAAACTGTCCAGATTTTGTTGGTTCCAACCGGCAGGACGCTGGCGTCGAGGGCAACAGGCGTAAATGGTTGGCCAACTGTGGTCGAACTGACTGGAGGGGTTGTCGTAGCTGAAGTTATCGTATAGTGTGCCTGATAAGTGGTTTCATCGGCGACGTCAAAATGCAGGAATATTGGTAGACTGGCTGTCAGGGCATAAGTTGCGATACCCGAAGCTGTGTCTTCACTTGCCAGGAGCGAAATGGCGTTGCCGGTAGGAGCTACTGTATCCAGTTCGATCACTGCCGAAATCGGGCCGAATTCGTTGCCGGCACCGTCTCTGAAAATGGCGAAAATTTCTTTTTCCCCGTCATCTGTCGGGATAGTCCATTTGACCGTATCGCTGAAAGATATCCAGGCGGCTGAAGAGGCTGGCGCCGCGGTGTTGGCAAGTTTCATCTGACTGGGCGGCGTCGAAAAGTCGAAAGTGATGGTGACGCTGGTCGTGGCTGTCACTTTGTTGCCTTTATCTATCTTCATTTCCAGCTCTGGTGCTGTGGTGTCAAGAATTATCGATGCCGTAAAAACTTCATTGGGGTCAGCCTCGCCACCCTTGAATCGGCAATAGACGGTTTTCATGCCATCACCGCTGCTGAACCGCCACTTCTTCGATTCTACGTAGACTTCCCAGAAGGTGTTGAGAAAATCTGAACTGTTGGCGAGTTGCATATGGGTGGCGTTCGGAAATACGATTTTCAGCAGGGCTTCGACTTCGCTGGTCATTGCCTCGCCGTCGTTTATCCAGATGCCGACATAGCCATTCTGGCTCATCAGAATTGAATCAGATTGAATAGGCGACGTAACCCCGCTGGCATCGCGGAACTGCACGTAAACTCGCTTGGTTCCAGCTGTTGTAGACTTGATGGTGTATGAATAGGTCTGGGAATAAGTTACCCAGGAGGCTTCAGCCATCTCATAGCTTTCGCTGATGCGCATGTGTGTGCAATTGTCGGCGTTAAGATACAGAGTGACGTTCTGCGTTTTGGTTTCGTAATCACCTTCGTTTATTGCCACCGAAAGATTGGTTGGTCCGGTGGATCCGGTGGTGCCGACATAAAGTCCGCGCATGATGAAATCCTGGCCATCATCGCCGGTCAGAAAAATCGTAGCTTCGTAATCGTTGAGGGCACGCAGGCCTGTTATTGTTATTTCATGGCTGGTAAAACCGGCCTGCCCGATAGTCACAGTTTGTTGATAACCACCGAGAGGGCCATATTCAACTGATGCACGCGATGCGCGATTCGCCTTGAATTTCAGGTGAAAGGAACTCGAACTGATCTCATCAATCACAACTTCTACGATGCTGAGCAGCGATGTCTCGTTTACCTCTTTCAGATTGACGCCGTCGATTTGAACCGAACGGGCAAAGACGACTTCGCTTTCGCCGGTGAGTGCGGCAAGGTTATAGACGCCGGCCGGCAGCGTGGAAAAGGCGAAATAACCGTTTGCATCAGTCAAAACGGTTTCGATTTTTTCCCCGGACATATCGTAGGCTGCTACTGGAATGCCGCCATACAACTGGCGTTCAGCAAAATACACCCGGCCTGTCAGCAGGGCCGAAGAATACGGACTGCCGCCGCCACCAAGGCTGCCGCCCCCTCCGCTCACTCCCAGACATCCGATAAATATGCACAGGCAAAGTACAAGAAAAAGGACGAGAAAATTCCTCATAGCTGCGATATTAGCATGTAATGCCGCTTGACACAATACACAACCGCACATTTATGGCATTTTTTGTTTCGTGCTCGTAATCGTAATCGAAATGAGAGAATGTCTTGATTACGATTACGATTACGAGCACGAGAAGAAAGTCATAGTGAATCGTAGCGTTGTTTGAGGGACTGGATGTCCTGCCACATCTGCCAGTTGGGGCTGCCTTTGTCGCGCGTAGCTGAGCGCAGCAGAAAAGAGGGGTGATACATCGCCATCGTTGGAATATCGAAAATCGAATTGAACCATTGTCCGTGAATGCGGGTGATGCCCGGCGAATCTGGGCCGATGACGAATTTTACCGCGACGTTGCCGAGGCAGGCGATCAGCGAAGGCTTGAGCAGGCGCAGCTGGCGTTGCAGGTAGGGCGTGCAGCTGATCATTTCAGGCAGGGTCGGGTCGCGGTTCTCGGGTGGCCGGCATTTGAGAATGTTGCAGATGAAAATTTCTTCGCGCTTGAAGCCGGCGGCGGCAAGAATCTTGTCGAGATGCTGCCCGGCGCGGCCGACAAAAGGAATGCCGGTGGCATCTTCGTCGCCGCCGGGCGCCTCTCCGATAAAAACCAGTTTGACACTACCCGGGCCAGCTCCTGGAACGGTCTTGTTGCGGGTCTTACACAGGTCGCATTTCTGGCACTGTCCTATCTCATCGGCAATACGTTCGAGTGAATCGTCTGCGATATCTGGTAATGGCGAAATTCTCTGGGGCCTGCCTGGCTTGCGCATACCGGTCAGCAGACTTTCAATCTCCTGCTCGGATTGCCTGGGCGTTTTTTGTTCGGGGGTCGGCAACTGATGAACAGTCGCGCCTGGCTTGTGGGTCGAGCCCGCGCTGCTCGCTGATCGCAGCGAAACTGGTTCTGGCACATCCGGCAGGTTAGCAGCGATTTTCAGCAGATCGAATTCTTCACCTGGCACCGGGCGCTGTATTTCGGCTTCGTAACAACCAGCCGCCGATGACGGCGTCAGCAGGGTGATAAGATCGACAGCTTCGATACTTTCATCATCGCTTTTCTTGCGTTTTGCCGCCATAGCCAGTCTCCCGCCGCGGGTTTATTTGCCGCTCTGATTATCGATTCGATAAGCTTTGGTGACGCCAATTACGCGCTGCACGGCCTTGAGCAGGCCGTCGAGCATGTTCGAGTCGCGCACTTCGATCGAAAAATCGAGCACGCCGGTTTTCTGTTTCGTGGTTCTGGCAACGGCCGAATGAATATTGATGCCCTGATTGGCGATAACGCTGGTGACCGAGTTGAGCATGCCCTTGCGATCTGTTGTTTCGATGCGGATCTTGGCGAGGTAATCGCCTTCCGGGTGCTGATCTTCAGCGATGCCGAGATCCCATCTGACGTCGATCAGGCGGTCTTCTGTGTCATTGCGCAGGTTGCGTGCGTTCGGGCAGTCCTTTTTATGGACGGTGACGCCGCGGCCACGGGTGATATAGCCCATTATGTCGTCACCGGGAATCGGGTTGCAGCAGCGCGACATCTTGATCAGCGCATCTTCGAGACCGCCGACGATTATGCGCGGTCCTTTGCTGTCGCGTTTCTTCTGCTTTTCACGCCGGGCCGACTTATTCGGGTGTTTGGGAACAGATCTGGTGACGAGTTCGGGGAACAGCTTGCCGATTACCTGCTGTGGCCTGACTTCACCGGCGCCGATGCCGGCGTAGAGTTCTTCGATAGAGGGAAAGCCGAGTTCCTTGACCTTGTTGCCGAAAGCCGCTGTCTTGAAGCTTTTTTCGGTTTCGCGGTCGCCGCCCAGTCGCAGAAAGGTTTCGACAAACTCGCGTTCGCCGCCACTGACGTATTCGTCGCGGAATTCCTTTTTGAGCCAGATGCGGATCTTGCGCTTAGCGCTGGCGCTGCCAACAATCTTGAGCCAGTCTCGGCTTGGGCCCTTCTGGTTCTTGCTGGTAAGAATCGAGACGATATCACCGTTCTGCAGGCGATATTCGAGCGGCACGATATGGCCGTTGACCTTGGCGCCAATGCAGCGATGGCCGACATCGGTATGTATCGTGTAGGCGAAATCGATCGGCGTGCTTCCACTCGGCAATTCGATGACATCACCCTTGGGCGTGAACACATAGACGTGGTATTCGAAAAGCTCGACCTTGACCGTCTCCATGAATTCAGAAGCGTCTTTAACGTCCTGATACCAGTCGATGAGGTTGCGCAGCCAGGAAAGCTTTTCTTTGTAATCGGGCGTCGAATCTTTGCCACCGGATTCCTTGTAGTCCCAGTGGGCGGCGATGCCTTCTTCGGCGATGCGGTGCATCTCCTCGGTGCGGATCTGTATCTCGAGCGGCTTGCCGTCGAAGATGACGGTAGTATGCAGCGACTGATACATGTTGGGCTTGGGCACCGCGATGTAGTCTTTAAAGCGGCCGGGAATAGGCTTGTAATACTTGTGCACCATGCCCAGCGTGCCGTAGCAGTCTTTGACCGATTCGGTCAGAATGCGCACTCCGAGAAAATCATAGAGGCCTTCGATGTTGGTGTTGTATTTGAGGGTTTTGTTGTAGATCGAGTAAGCCTGTTTGGGGCGCCCGGTGATGCGGGCTTTGATGTTGAACTCGATGAGGTGCTCTTCAAGCTGTTGCATGGCTTCACGCAGCTTGCTGTCGCCCTCGAGGCCAGTAGAATTGAGAAATTCGTAGATATCTTTGGCTTTTTCGGGTTGCAGAACCTTGAAAGAAGTCTCTTCGAGTTCGCTTTTGACCTTGTTGATGCCGAGGCGGTGGGCGAGGGGAGCGTAGATTTCGATTGTTTCGCGGGCAACGTATTTTTGTTTGACCGGCGGCAGATATTGCAGGGTTCTTATGTTATGCAGGCGGTCGGCAAGTTTGATCAGAATGACCCTGACGTCATTGGTCATGGCGAAGAGCATTTTGCGAAAGTTGGCGGCCTGGGCGGCTGAAGCTGAGCTGAAGAACATTTTGTTCAGCTTGGTGACGCCCTCGACCAGCTGCGCCATGGTAGGGCCGAACATCGCTTCGATATCGGCAGAAGTGGCGGCAGTGTCTTCGATGACGTCGTGCAGTAGTGCGGCACAGATCGATGTGGTGTCGAGTTTGAGCTCAGCCGCGGCTATCAGCGCGACAGATTCAGGGTGCAGAAAGTATGGTTCGCCTGATGCTCTGAACTGGTCTTTATGACACTCTTCGGCAAAATTATAGGCGCGTTCGATGCGGTCGAAATCGGCCTCGGGGTTATAGGCTTTTATGGCTGAAAAAATCTGTTCTAGCGAAATAGTCTATCACCTGCTGCTTTCGTCAGTGGTGGCAAAGCTTTTTAGGGCTTCTTCGAGGTTCGGCAGAACCATGAAATGGTGGGTAAATTGAGTGATCAGAAACACCCGGCGCATTTTGTCGCTGAGATTGATCAGGCGAACATCGCCATCTTTGGCACGCGCCTTTTTAAGGCCATGCACGAGAACACCCATTCCGGCTGAACTCATATACTGCAGGCCGGCAAGGTCGATGATAATGCGGTATCTGCCCTGTTCGCACAACTGGTCAATTTTGTCGCGGAACTGATCTGAATTTTCGAAGGTAATTTCGCCGCTCACGGCTATAACTACAACATCGTTTTCATGTTGCTGGCTATCAATGGTAAGACTCATGAAAACTCCAATTCGTGCTGTGATGAATAAGTGTAACACCGATTAAGACTAGGTGTCAAGCGGACTCTGCATGGTTCGCGGCGGTAAGGCCATTCATTCTTCTTCAACAGGAGAAGTACTTTCGCCGCGGGTGAGAACTGAGTCGCTCAACGACAGGCGATAACTCAGGGATTCGAGTTCCGTGGTCAGATCGACATTGTGAACGGCGACGTCTTCGGTTGAAAGCATTTTGTATGGTGCAAAATTGAGAACGGCTTTGACACCCGAAAGCATAACGATGTCGTGAATTTCTTTTATGGCAGCAGCAGGAATCGTCAGTATGAGGATTTCGATGCCCTTTTCCTTTACAATGCGCGGCAGATCATCGATGGCTGTAATGATGCTGACTCCTTCTACCTCTTTGCCGATGACTTCGGGGTCTTTGTCGAAAAGCGCGCAGATCTTGAAGTTGCGTCTCTCAAAGCCGGTGTAGAGGGCCAGTGCGGTGCCAAGTCGGCCGCCGGCGCCAATTATTGCAACCTTACGCATTTTCTGCAGACCGAGAATCTTCATTAAGTGGTCGCGCAGTTTTTTTACCGAGTAGCCAACGCCACGTTTGCCAAATTCGCCAAAATAAGCGAGATCCTTGCGTACCTGAGCCGGGTTAAGCGCCAGCCTGCGGGCAAGATCGTGCGATGAGATCACCTTGACGCCGTCGCCGTCAAGGCCATTGAGGTAACGAAGGTAGATCGAGAGTCTTCTTATGGTGGCCTGTGGAGGAATCAATTTTTTGATTACTGGTTCTTTTTTCTTCATTGGTAAGATGGCGTTGATTGCTGGATTACAATCGATACTCCCCCTTCAGATTGCATTTTTGTCAGTACTGACAAGTCGGGTCGATTTCAGGGCGCAGCCGCAGAGAAACTCACGGCAGGAAAGCCTGCTTTTGCCGGCGCGTTGCAGCTCAAGCAGGTGTAGGCTGCTGCCCTCGCCGCAGGCAATATGTATGCCGCTGCCTGGTTGCTGTTCAAGAACTGTTCCGGGAGAGGCGGTTGCCGTTGCTCCGACTACCGACTTGAACACCTTGATGCGCTCACTGGCGTCTTCGAACCAGGCACCTGGTGCCGGGCTCATCGCACGAATCAGGTTGTAGATCTTTGCCGCAGGTTCGTTCCAGTCGATTCTGGCCACATCTGGTGTTATTTTTTTTGTATAGGTGGCGGCCGCGTGGTTCTGCGGTCTTGGTGTGATGGTGCCGGCAGCAAATTTTTTCAGGGTATCAACAAGCAGGTCGGCCCCCATGATGCTCAGGCGGTCATGCACTGCGGCAAAATCTTCATCTGGCGAAACAGGTGTGCTGGCGACGGCAAGAATGTCACCTTCGTCCATGCCTCTGCTCATGAGCATAATAGTGTTGCCTGTCTCGGTCAGGCCGTCGAGGATAGCCTGGTGTATCGGCGAGGGGCCTCTATAGGCTGGTAGTATCGAAGCGTGCAGGTTTATCGGTGCGAGTTTCGGCAGATCAAGCAGTGCCTGCGGCAGGATAAGGCCATAGGCTGCAACTACCAGAAAATCAGGCGCGAATCCTTGTAGTCGCTCAATCTCTTCAGGGGCATTCCGAAATGTTGCCGGCGTGAATACCGGCAGCCCGTGCGCTTCAGCAAAAGTTTTGACCGGTGTCGGGCTCGGCTTTTTGCCCCGTCCTTTTGGTCGGTCTGGCATGCAATAAACTGCAACGACATCGAAAGCAGAATCCCGTGTCAACTGCTCTAGAGCTGGAACCGCGAACTGCGGGCAGCCCATAAAAACCAGGCGCATCGGCGCGTTGGTCATCAGAAGGGGGCCTCTTCTTCGTTTTCGTCATCTTCGTAAAGTGATTCACCGTTCTTGATCATTTCAAGCTCATGCTTGATCTGTAGTTTGCGGGCCTTGCTGATGCGATCGATGAAGAGGACACCATCGAGATGGTCGAGTTCGTGCTGAACGGCTCGCGCGAGCAGTCCTTCGGCTTCGAGCTCATAGAGAGAACCATCGAGATCGGTAGCTTCGCAGACAACTTTTTTTGCGCGTTCGACTTTTTCGGTGAGTCCCGGGAGTGACAGACAGCCTTCTTCACAGGTTTCCTTGCCTGAACTCTTGAGAATGCGAGGGTTTATCAGAACCAGCGGGTCGTCACCGATATCAATTATGGCGAGTCGAATGTTTACACCAACCTGTGGTGCGGCCAGACCTACGCCTTTGGCTTCGTTCATGGTTTCAAACATGTCGGCAACCAGGCGGCGAATATCGTCAGTAATTTCAGTGATTGGCTCAGAGTTCTCGCGAAGCGGCTCTTCACCATAGTGTAACACTCGATATTTCATATAATCTCCATCAGGTAATACAAAAAGTTATTAATATGAGCATTATATCACAATCTTTGTTTTGGCGCGATGAGATTGCAAAAACAACTCTGAGCAACTCTGAGCAACTCTGAGCAGATTACCAACCCTGCAAGAACTGCTTTCAGAACGTCTATTGCGCTCCATTCTGTCATTATGCGTGCAGCTGTTGGGCGAAGTCGTAGAATCAATCTGGCAGCGCAAACGAGCACGAGAACTAAGAAAAGAGAGGTCAGAGCATGAAGCAGGGGTTGATGTCGATGCTCAGGCGGGTGTCACCGGGTTTTTTGAGCTGGCGACAGACTTCTTTGACGGTGCGGGTGAGCTCGTTGAAATCAGCCATTTTGAGCAGCAGCTGAAAGCGGTAGCGGTCGTTGATCCTTTCGATTGCCGCTGGCGCCGGGCCTAGCAGCAGGTCGGCTCTGACCGCGGGATGCGCGGAAAAGAGATCGCGCAGCGCTTTCGCTGTGTCGGCGGCTCGTTGCTTATCGGTTCCAGAAACGATAAAAGAGGCCAGTTCCATGTATGGCGGAAAAAATGTTTCCTGGCGCAGTCTGGCTTCTTTGGCGTAGAAGCCGTGGTAGTTTTCGGTCAGGGCGAACTGAATTGAATGATGCTCCGGGTAATAGGTCTGCAGAACGACTTCGCCGGGGCAGTCACCGCGCCCGGCGCGACCGGAAACCTGTGCCAGCAGCGAAAAATTGCGTTCAGAAGCACGAAAGTCCGGCAGGCGCAGCAGGCTGTCGGCGGCGAGAATGCCAACCAATGTGACGTTGGGAAAGTCGAGACCTTTGGCCACCATCTGCGTGCCGACGAGAATGTCGATTTCGCCGCGGCCAAAGTGGTCGAGGATTTCTTCCATGCTGCCCTTCGTCGATACGCTGTCTGAATCGAGGCGCTGAATACGGGCTGTCGGGAAATAACGTTTAGCCTCGCTTTCGACGCGCTGCGTGCCAGCGCCAAAGAACTTGATGGCGCGGCTGCCACAGGTGGGACACAGATCCGGCACTGTCTGAATCTCGCTGCAATAGTGGCAGCGCATGATCTGGCTGCCGGTATGGTAAACGAGTGAAACATTGCATTTCGGGCATTCTATGGCTTTGCCGCATTCGCGGCAGAAGACAAAGCTGCTGTAGCCGCGCCGGTTCAGGTAGAGAATCACCTGTTTATGCGCGGCCAGAGTTTTTCTAATTGAATCGCCGAGCTGCTGCGAAAAAATCGAACGATTCTTGCGGGCAACCAGTTCGTGGCGCATGTCAACAACCCTGACCAGCGGCGGTCGGCGGTCGCTGACCCGTGAATTCATTTCTACCAGGCGAAAGGCTCCGGTGGAGCACTTGTAGAAAGAGTCAATTGTCGGAGTAGCCGAACCCATAACAAGCTCGGCGTTTTCGAGACGGCAGCGGTGGTTCGCCACTTCGCGTGCGTGATAACGCGGTGAATCGCCCTGCTTGAATGATGGTTCGCCTTCTTCGTCGAGAATTATCGTGCCGAGCCGTGGCAGCGGGGCAAAAACGGCCGAACGGGCGCCGACCACGACTGGGCAGATGCCGCGTCTGATTTTTTCCCACTGATCGAAGCGCTCGCCGTCAGAAAGCTTGCTGTGCAGAATCGCCACCTGTGACTGAAAACGGTCGGTAAAACGCTTCATCATCTGTGGTGTCAGCGAAATTTCAGGAACGAGCACAATGGCAGTTTTGTGCATGGCAATTATTTCAGCAACCCAGCGCAGATAGACCTCGGTTTTGCCTGAGCAGGTTACGCCAAGCACCAGAACCGGTTTCTTGTCGGTTGCATACGCGTCTTTGATTTCGGCAAGCACCTTCTGCTGGTCTTCAGACAATTCCGGCGGCATCTCGGCTGGGCGCCGGTAATAATCAGTATCAGCAACCTGCCGCATCACACGCTCTTCTATTTCGAGCAGCAGGCCTTTCTTTTTGAGCTGATTGACCGGCGCGCTGCTGATACCGGCCATCCGGCAAAGATGGGCAGCAGTCGGTGCTGAAGCACATGACAGCAGAGCCTGCACGGCCTGGCGCTCTTTGGGCGTGAGTTTATCTGGTTCTACCGCCATCTCTGGATTCAGTCTGAGCACCTTTATCATTCTGGGGCCGGAATTAGCGGTAATACTATGCAGAATTTCGACAGCGCCGGACTCCAGCCAGTTTTTTATCTGCCCGGCCGCTGTCGGAAAGGCTTCCATGAAGCTGCTGTAAGGCACCTGATCGCGTTGGCGCAGCCATTGCAACGCAGGTTCGGCTGAATCAGAGCAGGCTCTTATCATGCGCACAATTTTTTGTTTGATGCCGCCAGGAAGCATAGCATGCAGAACTTCGCCGATATTACAGGCGCAGTCGTTCGCGGTTATGGCAGCCAGTTCAAGCATAGCCTGGCTGAAAAGTGGCAGCGGGTCAAGCACTTCGCCGAGCGCAACGGTTTTAAAAGTCGGCAGTGTCTGATGAATATGTGTAATATAGCCAATCAGGCGCCGGTTTTGTACTGGCACCACGACGCGACAGCCAATCAGCGGAACTTCGCGCCCGGGCGGCAGATGATAGGTCAGTGTGCCTTCGCCAATCGGGTCTGGAAAAGAGACCTCGACGTAAAAGGTCATGCTTGCTGTTCTCGCTCAGATAGGGTGCGGTTAAGATGACTAACCAGCTGCGAGCTGAAGCGGGCAAAGCAGCACTGACCGGTGAGATCGGGGATGACTCTGGTTCCATGCCGGTCGGCAACATGCAGAGAGTTGTTCTGGCGCTGTGCCAGAAGGCGTTTTTCATCTGTCGCCAGTGATTCAAGAGGTAGTTCAGGCGCGACAAAAACTATATGCAGAGCGTCTGCTTTGAGTTGCGGGTGTGCTGGCGGCTCAGGTTCGGCAAATACAAGCCGGTTGTTAGCATCGAGTTGGGGGCCGTCGTAGGCGTCGATGACCAGGTCGGCATCGGATAATGATGCGGACTGGCTGAGACCACTGGCCCGCAGCGCGTGATCGAAGCGGGCCAGCCAGGCTGGTCTGAGGTTGGCGATGATCTTGAGCTGTTCGGGAATCTGGTAGTTGAGCCAGAACGATTTTTTGGCGTTTTTGCGGCGATTGGCCAGCCAGGCGGTACATTCAGCGAAAATTTTCTGGAAAAACGTCGAAAGCTGTTGAGGCTGCGCTGGAAGAGGGCGAAAAATCAAGCGGGGATCGCAGTCGTCGGTTTCTTCTGGAATATGGGCGGGTTCCTGGAGAAGCCAGAGTGTCGGGCTTTTCTGCAGAATGAATTCAAGCACGGGGTCAGAAGTCAGCCGGGCTTGCAGCAGTTGCTGGGTAAGACTGGCTGGGGCAACAGCTA
This sequence comes from Candidatus Riflebacteria bacterium HGW-Riflebacteria-2, assembly GCA_002839435.1. GTDB lineage: Bacteria > Muiribacteriota > Ozemobacteria > Ozemobacterales > Ozemobacteraceae > Rifleibacterium. The sequence goes on from PGYA01000033.1 coordinate 73,252, forward strand.
TGGCGAGATCGAATGCTAACGGCGCAAAGAACCAGCCGGGACGGTGAGTCGCGGTCAGGGCGGCGCTGTTACTGATTTGCCTGACTACTGATTCGCTGACCCATTCGTGCCCGTTATCGATCAGGGCAATTTTTACTTCGCAGCCGGAATGACAAAAAAGCATTGCCAGTTCTGAAGCCAAGCTGCTGGCAATGCCTTTTCCTAGAGCGATTAAAATTCGCGACCTATTTTTCCTTGTCCGTGATTTCAACTTCAAGAGCTCCGGATGCGATTTCTTCCATGGCTATCTTGACGTAGTTTTCGTCGAATTCTTCGATAAGGCGTCTTTTGCCGTCTACCAGCATCTTGACGCGATTCGAAATGGCCATCACGGCATCATACTTGTTAGGAATCTTTTTGGTGATTTCAGTGCGTGAGCGGAATTTCATTCATCAACCTCCGTTGCATCGAGTTCAGTTATTTCAATATCGTCATCGTGGCTTTCGCCATTGTCATGAGCACCTTTTTTGCCGAGCATGCGAATTGCGGCTGTTTCAGGGTTTATCGCCGAAAGAATCACATGATTCGAATCGGTAACCACAATAGCGCGTGTTTTGCGCCCGTAAGTGGCATCGATCAGTCTGCCCTGTTCTTTGGCATCTTCTTTGAGGCGCTTGATTGGCGCCGATCCTGGGCTGACTATGGCGACCACGCGGTCCGCCACTACAACGTTGCCGAAGCCGATGTTCAGCAGAAGAGCCTTCATATGCTGCTCCTATTCAATGTTTTGTGCCTGTTCACGGATTTTTTCGATTTCGCATTTAATATCGATAGCCAGCTGGGAAATCGCGACATCGCTGATTTTGCTGCTGAGAGTGTTGGCTTCGCGGTTGAGTTCCTGGACAAGAAAGTCAAGTCGGCGGCCAACCGGCTTGTCAGAGCCAAGTACATTGTCGAGTTCTTTCAGATGGCTATTGAGGCGGGTGATTTCTTCGCTGACATCACTGCGGTCAGTCCAGATGGCTATTTCAGTGCCAAGGCGGGCTTCGTCGAAGCCGGCTTTGCCAGCCAGTTCGCTGATGCGTTCGGTAAATCTGCTGATGAACTGCTGTTTGAATTCGGGCAGCAGTTTTTCAATTTTGCTCAGGGTTTCTTTCAGGCTGGTGCTGCGCTGACGCATATCATCGGCGAGGTTGCTTCCCTCACGCTCTCTTGACGAAGCAAACTGCTCAAGGGCTTCGGCAAGAACCGGTTGAATGCGTTGCCACATTGCGTCGTTATCGATCTGTTTTGAATCAACTTTCATGACCCCGGGCAGAGCAAGCATGCCATCAAATTCGAGGGGCAGCGTCTGACCGCTTTCGCGGGCGATTTCTTCGCGCAGGCTGATGAGCTTGCTGAGCAGCGGGCGGTTGATGATGATTTCCTGGTTCGGGTTGTAATCGACGATTTCGAGATGCAGATAGACCTTGCCGCGTGAAATGCGGGTGCTTACCTGTTGCCGGATCATACCGTCGAGCCAGTTATAGCCGTAAGGCAGGTGCAGGTCGATCTGCAGAAAACGGTTATTTACCGACTTCAGCTCGACGTTGATACGTCCAGACTCATCAGTAAAGGATGCACGTCCGAAACCAGTAAGACTTGATATCATAGTCCAGCATTATAACGTACATATTTTTTTTTCTCAATCATTTTGCGAAGGAACACAAAGATAATCCACAGAATGCACAGATTTTCGTAGAGAGAACGAACGCCCGATAGAAAACAAAAGAACTGGAGGGTGATTGAAGGGCAGGGTATACTGGCTGGACGCAGGGAGAAATTATGCGCTGGTTCGATACGCATTGTCATCTAGACCGACTGCCGGCCGGAAGCGATCTGGCGGCGACAATGACGCGCGCAAAAAGGGCCGGAGTCGAGAGACTGATTGTGCCCGGCGTTGCCGGATCACCGAAAAGAGTCGCTGAACTGACGGCTTATGCCGGGGTTGAACTGGCGTGGGGGGTACACCCTGATTTCGCAGACACACCATGGCAATCGCCAGGTTTTCAGCCGGTTGCCATCGGAGAATGCGGTCTTGACCGGCGCGCCCAGCACAGCATAGAAGACCAGGAGCGGGCTTTTGCCTGGCAGCTTGAGCTGGCGGCAAAATACAATCTGCCGGCAATAATTCATCTCGTCGGCCATTATCAGCGGGCTTTTGATCTGCTGGCAGCAATGCCGAAACGGCCGCGCCTGGTGATGCATTCCTGGTCGGGCTCGCCTGAAATGGCCTTGCGCTTTGTCGATGCCGGTGCTTATGTCTCGGTTTCAGGCGGGCACTTGCGCCGGCCTGAAAAGCTGGCCAGGCTGCTGGCTGCGTTGCCGCTTTCCTCGCTGCTGCTGGAAACAGATGCGCCTGACATGGCGCCCCCATTCTGGTCTGGCGACAGCAACGAACCGTCGGCACTTCCGCTGATCGGCGCCGCCGTCGCCGAAATTGCTGGTATGCCGGTTGAAAAGTTCGCTGAAATTCTGTATAACAACTCGGTCGGTTTATTTGGTGAAAGCAGGCAGTAAAAATATGGATAACAGGTTTCATCGCACAGTTCTTCTGCTCGGAGACGAGGGGACTGAGAGATTGCGAGCGGCGCATGTGGCGGTTTTTGGGCTCGGCGGAGTCGGGTCTTATGTCTGCGAAAGCCTGGCCCGCGCTGGTGTCGGGCGCATGACCATAATTGATTTTGACAAGGTCGGCGTGACTAACATCAACCGACAGAACATCGCTTTCAGCGATACGGTTGGCCAGGCCAAGGTTGAAGTTATGGCCGACCATGTTGCCCGGATCAACCCGGACTGTCAGATTATTTCGCTGCCCGAGTTCTTTTGCGAAGAGAACAGCGACCGTATTCTGGCTGGCGGTTTTGCTGCTGTTGTCGATGCGATAGATTCGTTCAATCCCAAGATCAGATTGCTGGTTGAAAGTTTGCGATTGCAGTTACCAATTTTTTCGGCGATGGGAGCGGCTGGCAAAATCGATCCATCAAAGATCAGGGTCGGTGACATTTCAGAATCAACCATCTGCCCGATGGCGAGGCGAATTCGCAAGCGTTTGCGTGCTTATGACATCGAGACTGGTATTCGTGTGGTGTATTCAATTGAACCGCCGATATTGCCTTTTTCGCCTGATACGATCGAGGCTGATAAGAAGGAATTCTCGCTGCAACGTGGTCGGGAACGCATGATACAGGGCACGATAAGTTATCTGCCGGCGCTGTTCGGACTGACTCTGGCCGGCATGGTAGTGCAGCATCTTACCGGCTTCAACACTGCCAGAGAAACAAGAAAAGAAGAACAAAATCCATCCGCCGATTACGCTGATGACGCAGAGGGTTGAGCCGGCCATAAGACTCGCACAAAGACACAGAGACGCAAAGAACTGCAATAAGAGAAGAAGGTAGGGAAAGGCAGAGACGGTATCCGACCTGAGAGACTTCGCTTACACCACGGATTGAATTAAACTCTTATGTGACAGAGGATTAGTCCACTGTCACATATGAGTTATAGGGTTTACTGTCGTTGCGAGGAGGGCGTCAGCACGACGAAGAAATCCCATTGTCAGAGAGATTGCTTCGTCGCTACGCTCCTCGCAATGACAGTTTTTAAGCACCCATTCAAATGTGACAGAGGGCTAGGGGTCTGTCAAAGTTGAACTTATAGATTAATTGAAGATAAACAGGCGTTGTTAAAAACAACACTAAGGGCGTAGGCAGGCATACCATAAGCGGAAACTTTTTGC
>PGYA01000034.1 GCA_002839435.1 Candidatus Riflebacteria bacterium HGW-Riflebacteria-2
GCTTTGCCAACATCGACATTGAATATAAGGCTTTCTTGCGGCGAGCTCTCAGTGACAGTTGAAATATCGTTCACGCCAGTTCCCTTTGTTGTTTTATCAAAGCCTGATTCAAAATGTACACTCATATAATACCATTCAGTCTGTTTAGTCACATAGATTATGGAGTTGAATAATTATAAAACTACAAATACAATAAAAAAACTTTTATAGCGGAGGATCTACATGTGGCAGATAATTCTGGTTATTACGACAATAGCATTGGCCTGTGCGCCTTTGCCGGGGCACGCGCAACAAGAAGATGATTCTTTTGTCAGTGAAACTCTGATCAGGCGTTTCAACCTGGCGGCCGAGCTCGGGCGTGAAGGCAAAAGCGAGGAATCTATAAAGGTTCTGGAAGAAATGTTCGCGCCTTTTGAAGACAAAAATGAGCCAGTTAAGTATTCGAAAGAGTTCAAGGCAGAGGTGTCTTTCAGAATAGCCTATGCCTATATGGATATGAAACGCTATGACGAAGCAAAGAAGGTTTTTGAAGAGAAAGAACTGACTGACCTGCTGCCAGAATTGTCTGCAGAGCGCCAGCATTCGTATCATTTTGCCTACGGCAACACTCTCGGAGAACTGGGTAAGATTGACCCCATGCTCGAACACATGAAAAAGGCTGTAGCACTGGCACCGGAAGATGGTGCGAAAACAGATGCTTCTACCTGCTGGGAGCGTATGATGGCGATGCTTAAAAAGGCACAGGAATGGCACAAACTTGAAGAAATCTGCCTTAAAGCTTTCGAATTTTCGGGTAAGGGTGAGAAATACTACGTTTTGCGCTTTCAGGCGGGCGAGTATGCCTTTTTCTCCTATGTCGGCCAGAAACGATACGACAAGGCACGAACTCGTGGCAAAGCGATATTGAAGTGGTATCAGGACCTGTCTGAAGATCCTGAGACCCGCGAATGGACATCGCAGAAAATCGCTGAATGGCAGCAGTATCTCAAAGAGTTGCCTGAGTAAACAAGCGATGCCAAAATAAAAAGGCGGTGCCGGCAGATACCGACACCGCCGAGTGCGGAGAGGTCAATTTTCTTTTTTAGATGCGCCGTTGCGGATGAGACTGAGCAGGAAACCGAGGCCGAGCAGCACGAACGAACCACCCATCAGAATAGCGGCCCAGGCTGTTTTTGAAAGTTTAGTGCCGTAATCGACGGCAGCGTTGCCGGCGTATTTGAGTTGGGCACCGGTGTACCAGAGCACAACACCGCTGAGGCCAATTCCGTTAATGCGATTGTCGCGGGTTTGCCAGGTTGCTGCCAGACCGGCAACGAGCAGTATATGGTTTATGACAACCGGCGCTGATACCGAAGAGGTAAATGACATGGTAGCGACAAGGAAAAGCATCATTACAACAGAGTCGTAGATATTGAGGCCAATCCACTCTTCACAGGCACGGCGCCAGATGGTCTGGGCGAAAAAAGCGGCGCAGACAGCCCAGGAAGCGATAATGGCCGGAAGCGATATTGAACTGTCCATGAACCTGAACTGGTCACGCATAGCGAAAAAGTAAAGATAGATGGGCATGACGATGAAGGGAAACACGATCAGCCAGCGCCAGAAAGAGGTGGCGTTGCCCAGATATTCGTTTTCTTCGTGAAGGTCAAGCGTGTTTTTGCGCCAGTTCTGGATGATCAGCGGCAGGTGAATCAGACCGGCGGCCAGCCATAATGAATAATAAGAATAAGAGCCGTCGAAAAAACCGATGCTGGCCTGACCTACTGAGTTAACCATGTAATCCGCGATTTTGGGACCGATCCAGATCAGCGAAAACGCCGAGAAAATGTAAAATGCGCGCGAACTGTGGAGTTTGAGGTTGAGCACTTTCAGAACCACAAATAGCTTGAGTGCTGCAAGAGTCATGTAGATCGCTGATGCAATACAGCCGACAGAGGGATCTTTGCCAGAAATGTGTACCTGGTAGCCGGTAAGGTCTCCGAGAAACACCAGCACCAGTATCAGCAGCAGGCGGCCGTGATCGGACTGAATGCGATTACGCAGCAGATATAGAGCCATGCCGATCATGACGATTTCGTAAATGTTCTGCACAGCGAAAAAACCGGCGATTGTGTAGATTGATTGCACCTGGCCGGCTTCGAGCTCTGAGCCTGCGAGATAGAGTCCGGCAAGCATAAGAGCTACACTGAGAAGGTATAAAGGGTTGTTGTCGCGGATCCATTTGAAAAAGATGTCCTTTGGATCCGGTTCGGGGGGACTTTTGCGCCGGGCTGTTTTAGCCTCTTGCGCCGGGCTCTGCACCGCTTCTGCGGGCTGTTCTTCGATAGGATCGACATTCTGATCCTGTGTAATATTGGTTTCATCTATGTTCATATTCGGCCTCCCGCAAATAAACTGGAATGCAATGCATAATCGCAATTTAGATGCCAACTATGGAATGCTGATTTTAAGCGGGTTTAGCTATTTCGCTGCGACATGTTCGCCGCAAAATGCGACAGATAAGGCGCACAACTCTTTGCGCGATGCTGCATTTAAAGTCTGGCCATAGGTATATAGCTGACTCTGGCTCGCGAAAATAGCAGGCTGATCAGGCGAATTTGCTTTTGAGGTGGCCGAGGAAGTTTTTCAGTACCGGCGGGATATCTGGATTGCGTGGATCGACTTTGCCGGACTGAACAGCCTTGATCAGCTGAGCTGTTTCTTCGCAGGGATCGTCGATCATCTGCAGAATGGCGAAAAGCATGGCCTGCATTTTGGGAAACCCGAATGTATCGATGAAAAACCGGGTTTTCGTCTCGAACGTTCTGTCCGGGGGTAGCAGTATATCCTCGCCCTTGGCGGGGCCGAGTGTGTTAATCTGTTCCATCAGGTAACGGGGACGTTGCCCATAGGGCATTTTTTTCAGCTGCTCGGGCATAACCGGAGCACCAATCAGGTAGTCTTGTTTGCCGTTCCCATATGGGAAGTCATGCCGTTCGCTCGATGGTTCGGCAGGAAGCCCGCCGGCAAAGCGCAACGGGACCAGTGGCAGATTCTTGTCGATGGCCATATCGAGAAAAATTGAGCTGAGCCTTGTCACCGGCTGGTCTGCTGAGGCGGCGCGCGTTCCTTCGACATGTACCAGCAGCGACGCTTCCGGCTGACCGGCCTTTTTCAAAGTATCTATGAGTTCCTGCGGGTTCTGGCGGTCGAAATACATCAGGCGAAATGGATGGTTCTCACCAAGAGAATCTCTGGCAAAGGCCAGAAGAAATGACAGCCAGGCGTTAACGTGATCGGGTTTGGCGACTGCTTCAATCGGCAGGCCAGTCATACCGTAAGCCATGGCCATGAAAAGTGGCGATTCAAGCCCGATCTGATGATTAGCCAGGAAAATGATCGGCTTTTTCGCGATCTCGGCGAAGGCAGCCGGATTTTGTATAACTACGCGGCTGACAAAAGTACCGAACATAGCACCGAGCAGATCATGAAAAAAACGATGCGAGCCTGCGCTCTTGACCCAGCGTTCACGTAACAGCTTCCAGTTAAGAGACGCATTGTTTGAGCCGTCGGTCGGAAGGCTGTTAAATGGAAGGTTGCGACATGAGCCGTCTGCATTGATAACAATATCAGAAACGGGCAGGCGTGCGAAGCGGGAGAATTTTTCAGGGAGGCCCGGCGAAGAGTCTGAAGGAGCAGTTGTTGAACCAGCGCTCGCGGTTACAGGGGAGCTCAAGTTCGCTTTATCGGAGGTTTTTCGCATAAAAGCAACCGACGAGGAATTGACTTCTGAAATAACCGCAAGAATCTTGTCGCCGTCACGTTCTGCATCGGACAACCGGCGCATAGCGACCATGCCGAGGCCTTCCAGGAGACGTGGGCTGCCGATATCATTTTCCGCGGGGTCTTCAGTCCAGGACAGGACTGAGTGTGCAGCGTCAATGCTGCCCGCTATAACCAGGTCGGCGGTGCCGGCCTGGAGTTCTCTGACGGCAGTTCCAAGCCAGGAGACGGCTCCCGGCAGCGGGGCATGATTTGCAACTGTACTGACGGCAAACCCGAAGTGCCTGGCGAAGAGCTCAGCAGCTTCAGGCTGGGCGGTAGTCTGCGAAGCAGCAAAACGTTTTTCCAGGGCCACTTTCACGCGTTCGGGCTTGATATTGCCCTTTTCAAAGCTGCGTGTGTCTTCAAGTGCCTGCTTTGCCAGAAACAGGCTGGCCACAGGTATGACAGTAGAGATTTTGAGTACTTCGGGAGGTATTTCAAAGCCGTCGGCGGGAAGACTTCCTGTCGAAAGAAGCCCGCTGTTCATGACAAAGCCCTTGAGATTATTCAAGTCCTGGCTGGTAAAAAACTCGCAAAAAGGCCACTGAGACGTGGCGAGTCCGGCCATCAAGCCTTTAAGTCCGAGCAGATTCGGCCAGAAAGCCTTGGGAATGAGAGCTACTGGAAAGAGCGCGCTCTTGCCGACGATTGCGACCGGTTCAGGTTTCCCTTCATTTAGCTTATTCTGTGACATTTTTACCATCCGGTTGAAATTTGCGAAGCAGGAACATTAGACAGGCCGAGAATCGCTGAACAGAAGAACTTGAAATACCAGAAACACTATAATACGTTTAATTGAGTGTTGAAGCAAAAATATTTAACTTTTGAACCGCAAATAATATACACCAAATGCAGTTGTATGTCATTGCAAAAACAAAAAAGCATGTAAAATGCGAGGTTGTAAAAAGATTGCTTTTAATCTTGTGGACGGCGACCGGAAGGGCCGCGGTGCGGGCGATCCCATTCAGTGACTCCCTGAAGCTGATGACCTGAAAGAACCGGGCCTTCGACGCAGATGCGCAGGCCGGTGCCGTCGAGGCAACACTGACCACACAAACCAACTGCACATTTCATGTAGCGTTCAAAAGAAAGCTGCACGGGAATGTCAGGCGAAAAGGTGTTGGCAAAACCGTGTACCGCAAGCAGCATGGGTTCTGGGCCAGATGCGGCGAGCACAATTATCGGTTCGTTATCATTCATGGAGGCGAGAACATCGACCGCCCTGCCCTTTTTGCCGATAGAACCGTCTTCGCTGACAATAATGCATTCGGGCATACTTTCGAGTTCCTCGCGAAACGCCAGATCTTCAGCCGTTTTAACGCCAATTACCCAACGGAACACCAGTTTCTCTTCGCGCAGACATTGTGCAAGATAACGCAGTGGGGCGTTGCCAATGCCACCTCCAATAAGCACCATGCCTTCGATCGGCTGAAAGCCAGTGCCGAATGGGCCACGCAGGCCGACCCAGTCGCCAGGCTGCACGTTCATAAACTGACTGGTAAAGGGGCCAACCGCCTTAACGGTAATTTCAATTTCGTGCTCGAACACACCAGAAAGAGCAAAAGGCTTTTCGTCAACACCGGGCAGCCAGACAAGCACAAACTGCCCTGGCTCGGCCTCAATTACACGATCGAAGCGAAAACTTTTCAGGCCAGGGTTATGTGTCAGCACGCGCTTAACCTGATAGGCCTGCATATATTCAGACATGGGCTGCTCCTTTCAGGTCGCTCAGCGAGGTGATTCCGCGCTCCTGCATGAACACATGCAGATCTGAATTGATGTTAGAGAAAACTTCAAGTCCGCGCGTATAGACTGCGGTTCCGACGCCGACCGCAGTTGCGCCGGCAAGAACCATCTGAACTACATCTTCGGCTGTCTCAACGCCGCCGGTACCGATAATGGGCAGCGACACCGCCTCGGCGATTTCCCAGACGGCGCGCACGGCCAGCGGCAGTATCGCCGGGCCAGAAAGTCCGCCCATGCGGTTTGCCAGCACCGGACGTCTGACATTTGGGTCGATTATCATGCCCGGGCCAACTGAATTGATAGCGGTGATCACATCAGCTCCGTTGTCAGCACAGGCTTTGGCAACCTCGGCGATCGACATACACTGCAGCGAAAGCTTGAGCGAAATCGGTATATCACTGACTCGTCCACGCACTCTACGAGTTATTTCCCCGACCAGTGCCGGGTCGCTTGCAAAAGACCGGCCAAATTCGGCAGCGACATTGGGGCATGACACATTAACTTCGACCATGGCAGGCTGGGCTTCAGCAATACGCGCGGCAACCTCGGCGAATTCATCTACGGTTTTGCCAAAAATGGATGCAATGACCGGGACGTCAGACTGCAGGCGAAAAGTTCGCAGTTCAGCAATCATATCATCAACGCCGGGGTTGGCCAGTCCAACCGCGTTGAGCAGACCAAAACCGAAAGGCAGAATAGCTGGACAGGGGTGCCCCTTGCGTTCTTCGAGACCGCACGATTTAGCAGTAACCGCACCGGCGCCAAGTTCGGCGACCCTTTCCAGACTCGACGCCGACAGACCCATGACACCAGAAGCAAGAACCAGTGGCGAAGCCAGCTCGATGCCGGCCAGATTTACATGCAGACGATTTATCATAGTTTCAGCCTGTTCTCAAGCTCTGTCATGGCGAACCAGCGCTCGCAGTGGTTGCAGCGGAACTTCATAGGTTCGCGTCGAACCAGATGGAAACAGGTTGTCACACAGCGCTCGTGATTGGTTATACAGCCGGGATTTGGACAGCTCAGCAGGTTGTCTACGAGCTCTGGCGGCTCAAGCACGATCTTCTGCGCAATCGCAAATTTTTCGACTCTTTTTATTGTAACACCAGGCACGACAAGAGACAAATGCTGCAGAAACCGCTGCGGCAGCTCACGACTTTGAATCTTGATGAGATCTTTGCGCCCAAGACGGCGGCTGGTATAATTCAAGCCGACCGAAAGCACGGCATCGTTCAACTCCTGATGCCCGCGAATCAGGTTTAGAATCTTTACACCGGAACCTGCAGGTATGTGGTCGAGGACAAAACCGTTTTCGATTTTGGGAATCAGCAGAATCTGTTCAGGACTCATAGTTTGCCTCCGAGCAGATGGGCTAGAATGCCCTGGCGCATTGTCATGCCATAGCCGGCCTGGGGGAAATAGGCGGCATGTGGGGTACTGTCAACTTCGGTTGCGATTTCATTAACGCGAGGCAGCGGGTGTAGAACCTTCAGATGTGCTGGTGCGTTCTGTAGAGCAGCGCGGTCGAGACGATACGCGTCTTTGACCTTCTCGTATTCTACCGGGTCAGGAAAACGTTCGCGCTGAATTCTTGTCATATAGACGACATCACTGTCGCTGATTGCCTCTTCAAGACTGGTGGTTTCTATTACTTCAGTGGTTGCGCCCTCGCTTGCCTCGATTACATATTCGGGCATTTTGAGTGTCTCGGGTGAGACAAAACGGAACCTGACATCTTTGAAACGAGCCAGGGCATGAAAGAGCGAGTGCACTGTGCGCGAATACTTGAGATCGCCGACAAGCGCAATACGCAAGCCATCGACCCGACCAAAGAGGTTCTGCAAAGTGTAGAGATCGAGAAGGGTCTGGGTCGGATGCTGGTTGGCGCCATCGCCGGCATTGATAACCGGCACGCGGCTGACTTCGGCTGCAAGACGAGCGGCACCTTCCCGTGGATGACGGATTACTATGGCATCGCAGTATTGTTCTACCGTATGTATTGTATCAGCCAGCGATTCACCTTTGGCTACCGAGGTGTTGAGCGCCTCGGAAAAGCCGATTACCTGCCCACCCATACGCAGCATGGCAGCTTCGAAACTGAGCCGGGTGCGCGTGCTTGGCTCATAGAAAAGCACACCGAGAATGCGGCCGGCGAGAACCTTGCGGCAGACTTCCGGGCTCGTGCCTTCAACGCGTTTGCCGAGTTCGAGATAATCGCGCAGGTGTTTTTCGCTCAAATCTTCGATCGAAATAAGGTCACGCTTCATTACAGGCTCCTCAGCTGCGTGGCAGCATCAGCTATCCAGGCGGCGGGATCGGCCGCTTCAAGAAGAGCGCGGCCAACAATGAGATAATGCCGGCCTATGCTGGCGAAACGTGATGGGTCGCCACCCTGTCGTCCGTAGCCGGGCGAATAGAATTCAGTCTCAGGGCGGAAAGGCACCGCCTGTATTATGTGTTCGACGGCTTCCGGCTTGGTCAGCGGCACGACGAATGCGTTCACGCCCCGATCTACAGAGGTTCGGTAGATTGTTTCGATCGCCTGGTCAATAAGAAAGCCGCCTTCAGACTGCATATAGGACTTGTGTGTCATCAGGCCGCCAACGATAACCTTGAGCTCTTCTTCGCGCAGGGCTGCTATCCAGGCTTCGAGTGTAGCTGGTCCGGCCTGCGGAAAGAGGATGGCCTCGTTGATGCCAGCACGACGCAGCGTTTGCGCGAAGAGCTTTCCGGTGTCGGGTATGTCTGTAGCAGCTTTCTGGTGGTCGTAGATAACTGGCAGATCTGAATACCTGCGGATAGTATCGACTATCTTGCCAAGCCCGTATGTCAGGCCAAGCGAAAAACCGGCTTTGAACCCGTAAAACATTTCATTATTGCCGACAGCCCGTGCAATGCGCTCTACGTCGGTTAGTTCAAGAACATCGAGGGCCGGAATCAGTTTGAAGATTTTTGCAGGTTTGTTGTTCATTATGCGGTCTCCCACCATTTTTGTATAAGTTCGGCGCGCGCGTCACCAGTTTCGGCAAGACATTCAATGAGTGCGCGAATGTCGAGCAGTGACGAAAATTGCAGGTCATCATCGGCAGCACCCGCTTTTGAGCGACGGTCAACGATAACGAGAATGTCGGCAGAGGCGACGCCAAAAGTGCGGCGCAGGCTGTCGATTCCTTCACGTTTGGTAAGGCCGCTGGTTAATACATCATCGATCAACAGTACGCGATCTGATGAGGTTGGCTGAACACCTATGTATGAACCGCCTTCGCCGTGCGCTTTGGCTTCTTTGCGGTCAAAAACCACTCCGAGGTCTCGACCGCTCATCCTCCAGTATGAAGTCGCTGCAGCAACCGCCAGCGCAATGCCTTTGTAAGCAGGGCCAAAGATAATTGTCGTGTCGGGAAAATGAGCCTGTATGGCAGCCGCCATGAAATCACCGAGTATATCAAGCTGACGCCCGGTTCTGATATTGCCGAGATCGATAAAAAATGGCGATTTTGCCCCCGATTTGAGGGTGAAATCGCCAAATTTGAGCGCCTGACAGTCGAGAAGAAATCTGATAAGTTCAGCAGGACGATTGGACTGCATATACCTCCTCAGCGAGCGGCACAGCTCGCGATGTTGCTTGTTCCCACACCGTTTTGCCGGCAATGAGAACGCGTTCGACGTCCCAGGGCAGGACAAGGTGCCGGTATGCATCATACCCAGCTTTTGTAACCACTTTACGGGGCATATCAACATCTTTATAAGATGTGCGGCGCAGCACGACGAGATCTGCACGAGCACCATCGGCGATAACGCCACGGTCCCGCATGGCATAGCACTCAGCTGCATTCTGAGCGGCTAGATCCAGAGCACGTCGCCAGCTGATGCGCCCAGACTCGGCAGCAAGTGCCATCAACGGCCACATCTTTTCTATGCCGGGGATACCGGATGGAGGATTGGCAGAAGCTTTTTCAGTCGGTGCATGCGGCGCATGGTCGCTGCTGACAAAATCAATAGTGCCATCGGCAAGAGCCTGCCAGAGAGCCTGCTGGTCGGTTGCATCGCGTAAGGGCGGGTTAACCTGAATCTGCGCGCCATTTTTGATCTGGTCTTCTGCGGTAAAGTGAAGGTAATGCGGGCAGGTTTCGGCTCTAACATCATAGCCGAGATCTTTCATGCGTCTGACCCAGTGTAATTCTTCGCAGGTCGATGCATGTAGTAGAATCAGCCGACATTCTGGCACTCTACCCAGCTGACGCTGCGCCAGTTCGAGTGACGTGGCAAGTATTTGTAAGGCTGAAATGACTGCCGCGCGCGGGCGGCGGGAAGAATGATCGAGGCCGGCGGTGTCAGCCGGGAATAGCGTTTCATCTTCTGCGTGCACAGCAATTTTTGGCCAGTTAAGAATGAGACAGGCAAGAATTTCAGGTTCACTCACTGCGGCACATGAGCCAGACCGCGCCATAAATACCTTGAGCGCGGCGATACCAGCCGGGTCGATACCGAGACTGGCCGGTGTGGGAATCTGTTCACAACCGTTGCAGCCAAGAAAAAGCCCCCACCCCACCCGGCCAAGCTTCTGCCAGAGACGGCGTTTCTCGTCGAGAACAGCGAACGTGCATGTCGGCGGAATAGTGTTGGGCATGTCGATTACTGTCGTAACACCGCCGGCAAGGGCAGCCAGACAGCCATTACCGATACCCTCTTTGTATTCCTGCCCTGGTTGCCTGAAATGCACGTGAGTGTCTATGTATCCAGGCATTATTATCTCGGTTATATGGTCAGGGATTGTGGTAATGTCGCCGGCAGCAGCACTGCCGTCTATTTTGAGCAGTCCACGATCTATCTTGATAGTGCCATGACACAACCGGCCATGTCGGTTCAGCCAGGGTATGCCTGTCAATTTTAAACTTTCCCCAAAAGAAGAATCCCCTTCTGCCGGAGGTAGAAGGGGATTTTGTATGGTTACTGAAACTGGCGTATTATTATCATGTCGCCATTTAAGAGTCACGATGCCGTCTCCAGCCCATTTCTCAAGATGGCGCGAATGTATCAGAAAAGCGCAAAAATGTCAACTCGACAGGTGCACCAATTTTGCACCCTTCCGACGCTGAGAAACATACTAGGTTTTAGTTCCTATGCGGGCTAGCTGGCCTGGTTTTTTTCGAGATATTTTTGTTACCGTCAATCGGTTTATCGGCATAGGCCGATAGCCTGGCAGGTTCACTTGTGCCAGTGTCTTCATAGGTCTCAGCCGCCAGCATCTGGCGCAGCATAGGCGTGTTTGACGGGATCATGGTTATCTGCGCTCTGCTTTCGGAGATACGCTGTGCCTCAAGTATCTCAAACAAAGCTGACGAAATTTCAGGATCGCGCGAGATTTCCTGTAACGCTTCTCCGACGATTTTGGGGCGCACGGCAGCAGCCCGGGCAAATTCGGCGGCAGCCTGATTCTCGGCGGTACTGGTTATAATACTGACCTGGTTGGCGCCATCCTGCTTTATCGCTGAAGTGACCTGACGCAGGCGATTTACGACTTTTTCTTCTATCTGCCCGATCATTCTTTTATCACGGAAATGTACCTTGCGGATGTAGGCAGATCCGACCTTGTAGCCCCACTCGAGAGCCTGCGGCGACACTTCTTCGCGCACTTTGAGACTCATCGTATGCCGGTCTTCCAGCATATCTTCGAGTTTCATATTACTGAGGCAGCGCACTGACGAACTTCGGACGTTGGTAGATAGCGATTCGCGCGGATTTATGTTCTTGAAAAGATATGACACCGGATTTGAGATGATCATCTCATACCATATGCCGATACCCATGGGTGCGCCTTCTTCTGAATTTACCGGCTGACTGCGCAGGTATTCCTGATCGAGACGTGTGTCGATAACCCGACAGGAGCCCAGCAAATGGACGATCAGAGACTTGATCCCGATATGCCAGGGCAGAAAATAAAGTCCCGGCTCTTTGAGAACGCCAAGAACCTGTCCAAAAAGCAGATATACATGACATCGCCCCTCATAAACTATTGTGTAGAGACCCAAAAAACGCAGCATCCACAGAAAAAGTGGCAACACCAGGAAACAGCCGATAAAGGTGAGAATAAAACCGGCAAAAAACTGTTCCATTATTTTTCCACCTCCATGATCACCTGTCTCACTTTTGAGTAGAGCGCCAGTTTTACGTTACGAACATAGGCATGCAATACATCAGGCCCTCTCTTCTTCAGCTCTTCAAGCTGCTGGGCGGTGCTCTTGAGAGGCTCGACTTCAGACTTGGCCCGCAGAGTTTCAATTTCAGTCGCCCGTTTTGACTGAACGATTTTCTGGTCTGCCGACGCCTGTGCCAGGCTTATCTCTGACGAAACCTCATTGTGCGCGGTGTTGATCGCCGCCAGCGCACTTTCGACCTCGTCAGGCGGATCGATGCAGGTTATCAACGATGCTTCGAACGTAATACCGTAACGCACAGCTGACTGGGTGCATTCCCGCATCATGTGCTCATTTATCTCGTGCAGGTTCTTGCGCAGGTCGTTAATCGAAATCCCGGCCGTAGCTGTTTCTTCTTCGCCTTTTTTTGCCTCGAAATTGGCGATGCGCTCTCGCAGAACCGAAATGAAATAGCCCATAACATGGACAATCGGATTTTTCACCCCGAAAAGGTAGGCATACAAGTTTTGCTCACTGACGCGATAGCGAATCTGCCCGGTCAGTGCCGTATTTAGCTGATCCTTGGTCACGGCGTCAAGAAACTGCCCACCATGATTAGCCATCGGATCTTCAGGGTCATGTGCCATGTTCAGTGTCTGAGTAGCAATATTGACCTTATGCACTTCTTCCCACGGGAACTTGAAATAAGGCCCGCCCGGCTGAATCACTTCGACCTGGGGATACTTATACCGCTCACGCTCTTCATTGATCAGACTGATTGCATCAGGGTTCGAAAGCGTAGTTTTGCCCTCGATGCGCTGAGCGCGACCG
This sequence comes from Candidatus Riflebacteria bacterium HGW-Riflebacteria-2, assembly GCA_002839435.1. Classification (GTDB taxonomy): domain Bacteria; phylum Muiribacteriota; class Ozemobacteria; order Ozemobacterales; family Ozemobacteraceae; genus Rifleibacterium. The sequence continues at coordinate 12,516 of PGYA01000034.1, forward strand.
AAGACTGTTTTTACCGCACGTTCATTCTGGTCAACGGTATAAATGCCTGACCACAAATAATTATAAAGAAACCAGCACACAAATCCGAGCGCACAACCAAACAGAAATGCCATGCTATCCTCCTGAACCTCAAAATCTTTAACGCTATTCTAACCGATTCCGGCAGTAAATTATACTTTTTGCTTTGCCAGCGGCACAACTGACTGTCGCCTCACTTCAGGGCCACAGCCGCATAAATTCTTCGGGAAGTGTTTTCGATCAGGAGCCTGCTTTCAATCTTAATGTCAGGCAACCCGTCATGACCGTTGTAAGAACCCCATAGCGCGCCGGCCATCGCCCCGATCGTATCGACATCCCCGCCACAGGCGACAACAAAATTCAGCATATCAGCGAAACTGTTATCTATAAACCGTAACGCGATATAAAGGGCTGTCACACATGATTTATGGGCAGTTATTCCGTTTCCGAGACGAGTTACGACTTCGGAAACCGTCGGCAGGCTTTTCTGCTGCAACCAGCTAACTGCTACCTGCAAGGGCGCCCGTATTTCTGCGGTCTGGCAATTGGCACTCACTACTTCAAGAACCTTATTACTGTTACTCTGAGCCAGTAACTGACTTGTTGCCACTGCGATGAGAATTGCGCCGTCAATTCCAACGGGGTGTGAATGCGTTACTTCAGAGGCAGCACGCGTATTGACGATAAGCTTTTCGATGCTGTCTGGAAAAAACAAAGCCAGAACCGGCGCGCGCATAGCGGCTCCGTTACCGAACGAACCTTCGCGATATACACTATGTACAGCATCCCGCCAGGAGTATCCACGCTTGACAAGTTTGAGAATTCGCGCGGCACCGGGGCCATAACCTCGTTTCCAGCTATAGCTTTCAGCGAAGCGGCGCGCGAGTTCATCCTGATAAAGCGCACCTTTTGTCAGCAGCGATTCAGCCAGGTCGAGAGACATTTGCGTGTCATCAGTCCAGCGCAGGCTGCCATCGTCAGTCTTCCCGATAAAGCGCCAGACCAGACGCTCGATTATTCCACCTTCATAAGGCGCACCCAGGGCATCACCCAGGGCGAGACCGAGCAGACAACCAACATATTGATCTTCCGGCAAAATCATAGCTATTTCTCTCTGCTTCGAGGAGAATGATTATTTCTCAGTTTTTATCCGAAGCACGCGAAAAGTGAGATGCCCGTTGCGATAATATGGTGGACAGCCATGGCGAACAGCCGAGCGCATCCGATATGGTTCGCTGCTCCAGGCACCGCCACGATAAGTTCGCAAAGTGCCGGTTGCCGGCCCAACTGGGTCAATCGCTTCCGATGCCGTGCGCTGAATTCTATACCAGTCCCAGCACCATTCCCATAAGCTTCCGTGCATGTCGTAAAGACCCCAGGCATTTGGCATTTTGCTGGCGACCGGATTAGTTCCCCAGCCTCTTGAGTTAGGCTTATAGCTAACCAGACTGTTTTTCCAGTGCCAGGCATATTCATCGCTAAGTTCGTCGGCGCAGCAATATCTGCCTGTCGTTCCCGCCCGGCAGGCATATTCCCACTCTGCTTCTGTCGGCAACCTGAAGCCGTTAGCCTCCCAGTCGCAGCGGATTATATCTTTCGCATCGATGCCACTACTGCCTTCCTGGTCTGTGTAGCATGGTGTCAGACCCGTGGCCTTGCTAAGAGAATTACAGTATCGCACGGCATCAAACCAGGTAACATGCTCAACCGGATGCTTTTTGCTTCCCTCATACTTAAAATACACAGGATCCAGATTAGTGACCTGTTTATATTGCTCCTGGGTTACCTCATGAATGCCGATGAGAAAGCCTTTTGTCAGTGTAACGTTGATTTGTGGCTTTTCATTTTTCTGCGCATCAGGGTCACTCTCAGGGCTGCCCATAACAAATGTTCCGGGGTTCAGCGAAACGAATTTCATCGTTATATTGTTGCCAAGATCGATCGCCAGACCATCAGAAGCTATTGATGCATGAGCCAGGGTTTCGACGATCTTAGGGTTAAGGCCTTCTCCAACAAACCCGCCGGGGGCATCAGAAACTGGCTTGTGCATAAAGAAAGCTGCTGCGGAAATTGCAGCCAGAAGCAGAGCTATTATGACTAGTGGTCTCATGAATACATTACCTCGCTACAAATATAAGCTGACTGAGCAATCTGAATATACTGTCACATGTTAATCAGTACTCTTTTAAATTTTAAGATAATACTTTTTGATTTGCCATGATAGAAAAATCTGACACTTTGCTGACCGATCTGCAAAGTTGTTGGCAAACGCTGACAAAGCTAATATAATCGCGTAGAGACGAACGGGAGAGTGATGTGCAGAATGTAACCGAAGAGGCAAACCAGCCACAGAAAAGGCGTTTGGGTTGGGCGATATTTCTTGTGGCTTTTCTGCTGACCCCGGTAATCTGGAATGCTGGCACCATAGAACTGGCTGGTATCGACTTGGACTATGGTGTGAGAGTGTATGGAGCACCAAAGCCTGAGCAGAAAGAATATGACGGTTTTTACGCGCTGAAGCTCAAGGAAATGATCGAGAAGACAGCTTCGCCATCTCGAAATCCCATTATTATCATGTATCAACACATATGGTATAACGCAGTTACTGATGGTTACGATATTGTATTCTGGCTGGAGCCCAACAAACCAGGCTCACCCGGGCGGAGTTATGGCTGCTATCTTTCAGGCAACACACTTTTTCTGCGAGTTGAATACGATGGCTGGAACCGCGTGCTGACCGTTCCTTTCAGTAAAGCCGAAATTGAAACGGCACTGCAACATTTGCCAGCAGAAGAAACTCCTTGACTCATTTGAATTCTTAAAACATATCACTATCTGAAAATGTCGGAGGACTTGATGTATCGCGACAATTTATCTGGATTTGTTAACCTGTGCCGTTCTGAGCGTGTATCACTTTCTGGCTCGCGGCAGAACGACATTTTGCAGGCCTGTCGGTTTGCACTCTGGCATCAACATGGTGACGAACTCCAGTCGCTTTTCATGGCCTGCGGCATGGGCGAAAGCGAAATTATCGAAAGAAAAGAATTCTATCTTAAGTTTGCAGCCATGATCGGGCACATGATAGTAATGGTGCCCAATCTCGCCAACTATTTCATGCTCGATTACATCGCAGAAGACATGATAGATGGCGGCGACCCTGAACTGGCTGAGGCTGGCATGAAATTGCAGGTGATAATTCGGCACGGCAAAAATCATGAAGAAAAGATAGTCGGACAGGTAACCATGCCTTCGCTGCCCGTCTTGTCTGAGGCTAAACTTAATTTTTACCGTAAGAACCAGGCAGCTTTCATAGCTGAATTTCTCGAGTCTAACTGGACATACGACTCAGACCGCTTCTATGGCCTGGCCGTTACCGCCGAACTGTTGTCTCTCGACCCGGAAGACCGGGCTCAATATGGTGAAATGCTTATGGGCGCACTGGGCAAGTTCTCAAACCGCGAAGAATTCTTTCAGTACTTTGCGACAACAACTGCCCGAATCTTATATGAGAATAATTATTCTGACTGGGCCGCACTCACACTAGACGTATTTTCACCATTGTGCGGAAAGCTGGCGGAAGATTTGAATCGACCAACAGCCCCGCAGGCACGGCGGGGAGATCTGCCGCCCATCCCCCCGGAACTGGAACTCGCGAACATAGCCGACATCTGGAAGACTCAGGGCATAGATGAAGCACTGGAACTGGCCAGGAAACGTATCGAGTTAACTCCAGGAGACGCTTTCTCCTGCGGCATGCTCGGCAATATTTTCCTGGCGAAATTTGATATTGCACAGGCTCTCACCTGTCTTAGCAGAGCCTACTGGCTTGCTCCGGACTCGGCAATGGTTGTTTTCGTGCTCGCTCAGGCTTATCATGCCGGATATTTCGAAAAGCAGGTTGATCTCTGTCTTGAAAAGCTGCACGCGATGCCAGAATACAGGCAGAATCCAGATGAATTTCTGCTTGGAGTTGAACTCTTTCTCAAATGCGACATCCCCGTAGCCCAGGCGACACTCGATGGCCGACCGGTCGGGAGATGCCCTCTGCAGCTGCGCGGAATCAGGCCAGGCCATCACAAAATTGTCTGGAAACTGGCTGACGGTAAGCAATATGATTATTCAGTTAAACTGGAAGACGCTACTGTTGCCAAATTTCGCTACCATCCGGTCTCGAGGAATGTTTCTCAGGAAATCAGCCGCTGTGGATCTATCACTATTTTTCATGATGGTGAGGCCAGGTTACTTTCAGATGTTGTGGCGGTCTACCTGGTTGATGACCTGGCGAAACTCCCCCACCCTGATGTTACAGAGTGCATCGGCAAAGTCGATGACTGATTTGTGACCTTGACTTTATCAGCCAATACTTCAAAAAAGAGAATATGCTATAATGCGACCGGTAAACATTGTGAGAGTTACAGGTAATAATGAAACGCAGCGAAATCAGACATCTTTTTAACCTTGTACCCGAGATCGGGCGATTTCGTCGTATGCTCGGCGATATTACGGTCGTGCGACTGGCAATTATTGCTTTTGGTTTCATGCTGCTATCTGCCATTGGCTTCGCCTTCTTCGAAAACGATGGAAAGCCATGGATTTTTGCTCTTGCTGATGGATTCTGGTGGGCACTGGTAACGGTTGCCACTGTTGGTTACGGCGACACATACCCGGTTACGCCAGAAGGCAAAGTCCTCGGAACGCTGGTTATAATGGGCGGCGTCATCATTATGAGTGCATTTACAGCTACCATGGCGTCTTTGATGGTAGAAAGAAGTCTCAGAGAAGGGAAAGGCCTGGAAACCGTGTTACTAAACAATCATCTGGTCATCTGTGGAATCAACCGCAATCTCAACCGGGTTCTCGAAGAACTGGCGCTGAATGCGGCGACTCACGAAGTCGTTCTCGTCAACAACATGGACGAAGAAGACTTTGCCGCCCTCAAAGAGAACTATGCCGGCAAGCTCGAATTGCGCTTCGTCAGGGGCGACTATTCAAAGGAAGCCATTCTGCGACGCGCCGGTATTACCAGTGCGTCGTCTGTAATCATTCTTGCTGACACATTTGGAGACATCCCCACTGGCTCGCTCGTTGACGACAGAACTATTTTAACGACCCTCACGATCAAGGATCTCAAGCCTAAAATACGAATCTGCGCCGAAATTGTCGATGAAGAAAAGGTCGATCATGTTCGCCGCGCCGGCGCCGACGAAATTGTCGTGCAGGGCGGAATGAGCGGATTCATGCTGGCCAGGGGCACCAGCTCTCCCGAATTGCCAATGGTAATCAAAACCCTCAGCGATACCGACAGCAAGGTTAAACTTGCGTCAAGAGCCTTTCCATCTGAAATGATCGGCATGAACTTCGAACAGGCAATGGGCAAGTTTCTTGTCGATCATTCTTCCGTGCTGGTCGGTGTTTTCAGACATGAAAAGGGCTTCAGTCTCGAAAGCATGCTGGCAGACGGCTCAGCCATAGATGTCTTCATTCGCGAAAAGCTCAAGGAATCAAAAGAAAACTATCTGACCGAAGGCAAACCGACATCGCGACTTTTGATGAACCCCGGCCGTGATTATGTTATCAAAAAAGATGACCTGGCTATAATTATCGCGGGCTGCAGCTCATCACCAGCCTGAAAGCTTCAGAATCAGTGAAAGCAATAACATGACAGATATTCCAATAAACATAGAAATGCTCTCTGGAGTGTGTATTTTCAGCGGCTTAGACCCAGACATGCTCAGTGCCGCCTCTGAATATATGGAAACCATGCATTTTAAAGCCGGTGATACAATTTTGAAGGAAGGCGAAACCGGAGACGAATTGCTTATTCTGGCTTCCGGGCGTGTCGAAATTTGCCAGACACTTGTCATGCGCAACGAAGAGCAGGACTTTGAAGAAAAAGACAAAACCCTTATCGTTCTAGACGCTGACACCCTGCCAGTTTTCGGCGAAATGGCGCTGCTCGAAAGCTCGCCACGAACTGCTACAGTTCGGGCTCTGAGTGACTGCCTGACCTGGAAAATTCAACGCGACCGTTTTGTTGAGTTCTGCTTCAAGCATCAGAAAGCCGGCGTTATCGCCATGAAAAACCTTGCCGCACTTATCAGCAAACGTCTGCGCAAAGCCAACAAAGACGTTCTCAAACTGACCACCGCACTCTCAATAGTTCTTAAACACTAAGCCTGCCGTAAAACACATGTAAAAAAAGCTCCCGGGTGTTTCCCGGGAGCTTTTCGTAAGATCAGAATATAGACTACTGAAGCACTGAGAAATAAAGAGCCTTGACCATCGGGTCGCTGAGATCAGGGCGGGTTCTCTTAGCCGAACGATGCGTCTTGTCTGAGACAGCTTTGCGAGCGGCGCTGATTGCCTGAGCAACTGTCTTGCCATCTTTTACCAGCTGGGCAGCTTGCACAGCGCGGGTGACATTGATGACTCCACCAGATTTAACTTTGTCGGCCAGCCAGTCTTTTTTATCGACTGTTTCCATGAGGATTTTCTTAACCTGAACGGCAGTAAGATCGGGATTTACATACATGACCTGAGCAGCATAGTTTACTGCCAGCGGACAGGCCATCGAAGTGCCAGACATGTAGCCCATCTTCTGGTTCGGGTAGGTGGCGTAGATGTTTACGCCAGGAACAGCGACATCAACCACTTTTTTGCCGTAGCATGAGAACGGAGCAAGCTTCTGGTCTTCGTCAGTAGCGGCGATTACCAGCTTGTTTTCGATCGCAACATCGTTGGGTGAAGAAACGAAGGGGTCGAGATCTTCTGCTGAATTGCCGGAAGCGATTACGACCAGTGCGTTTGGCGCCTTGGCGAACATAGCTTTGTCTCTCGTCAGAAAGGCTTTGGTAACGAAAAGATTCACCACTTCCTGCACTTCGGCGGCAGTCGGGTTGGTCCAGCCCCACTGCACCATGTTTTTGCTCATCATATCGACAAGCGCCTCGTTGGGAGAACCAAATGAGCAGTTGATCACGCGCGGCTTAAGTGAGCCAATGTATTCAGCCTTTTCTTTGACCTGCTCAGCATACTGCTGTCCAAGCTGGGTAAAATACTGGTCGAGTTCTTCCATCGTGACCTTTTTGGGAGCCTCATCGCGGCGGGTTCTTCTACTGCTTTTGTGAGCCATCATGTGCCTGACCTGGGCAAGCGCCTCTTCGGCTTCCTTTTGCGGGCTGTTACCGGTAGGTATATGAGTAATGGCGTTGAGGTTGACATTACTGTTTTTGGTCGAAGCGATTCCGGCGCAGTGGGTGCCATGCGCCCAGCCACCGGTAAAACCGACCCAGGCCCAGAACTTCTGGTTCTGGTATTGGGTTTTGAGGAATTCAAATTCATCAGGATCCATGCCGGCCTGGCCGTAAGCCTGCAATTTGCCGAGCAGTTCCATGCAGCGCAGAACCTTGTCATAATCGGGAGGTGTGTCTTTGAGATTAACCAGTTCTTTACTGTTGTTTACGAAGTTCCAGCCGTATACATCATCGGTATAACCGTTGCCGTCATCATCAGCGCCGGCCTTGCCCGTGGCCTCAGCTTCATTGGCTAGAGCGTAGGGTTTGAGCACATTATGAGTGAAGTCACTACCTGAATCTATGATCAGCACGTTCGGCTTTTCGCCGGCATGAACTGGAGAAACACTTAAACAGATGGATACAGCTATAGCAGACAATAAATAAACTGGTTTAAATTTCATTAAGCCACCTCCGTATTATTAAATAATAAGGATAATTGGCTGAGGTGTAAAGAGTAAAACGAACTTAGTTCAGAATTACTCATAATTATTGGAATCGCCCGGACGAAAAAAGCTCTTTATTCTGGCAAAAAAATATGTTTGCGTTATATAATCCGCCTATAAAGCAAATCAAAAGATGGAGTAGAAAAATGAAAGTTCTCACCATGAAGTGCATGAAATGCGAAAAAGAATACCCCGAAGCAGCTGATCGCTACGTCTGCGACGATTGCGGCATCGATGGGATTCTCGACATAGTCTACGATTACAGTTCAATAAAAATCAGCCGCGAAGAAATCGCTGCCTCAAAGAACTACTCGCTCTGGCGCTATCGCAAGATGCTTCCGGTAGCTGATACTACCGATATCCCGCCATTACAGGTCGGCTGGACACCACTTTACCGCGCCAGATCTGTAGAGAAATTGCTTGAACTCGACAATGTCTATATCAAAGATGACGGCCGCAACCCGACAGCATCATTAAAAGACCGCGCCAGCGCTGTGGGTATTGCCAAAGCGCGCGAAGCCGGCGCCAAAACTATCTGCGCCGCCTCGACCGGCAATGCCGCCAGCTCTCTGGCCGGCTTTGCCGCCTCTGCCGGACTCAAAACCGTGATCTTCGTGCCCAAGCGCGCCCCACGCGCCAAAGTTGCCCAGCTGCTTGTGTATGGCGCCAAAACGGTTATCGTTGATGATACTTATGACCGTGCATTCGAACTCTCGGTTGAAATTACGAAAAAGTTCGGGCTCTACAACCGCAACTGCGCCTACAACCCGTTTCTCGTCGAAGGCAAAAAAACTGTCGCCTACGAAATGTGGGAACAGATGGGTTTTGACCTGCCTGACCGGGTGTATGTTTCTATTGGCGACGGCTGCATCACCTCTGGCATCTACAAAGGCTTCTACGACCTCATGCAGCTTGGCCTGACCAATCGCATGCCACGCATCATCGGCGTGCAGGCGGCTGGTTGCAACCCGGTCGAAGTCGCTCTTAAAACCGGCGAATTCGTTGCGCAGGATGGCAACACTATTGCCGATTCGATCGCGGTCGGCATTCCGCGCAACCGACTCAAAGCAATGCGTGCCCTTAAGAATTCAAACGGCGACTGTATCTCAGTTACTGACGATGAAATCCGCTCAGCCCTTCTTGAAATGCCGCGGGCAACCGGCGTATTCGGCGAACCCGCCGGCGTTACAGCTTTTGCCGGCTTCAAGAAGCATGCCCTGGCAAAAGATATCGGCACAACTGAAAAGGTCGTCGTCCTCATCACCGGCAACGGCCTCAAAGACATCGAATCAGCAATATCAGTTTGCACCATGCCGGCCCCCGTAGCTTCGGATTCTGCTACCATCGAAGCGCACGTAAAAACTCTTATCTGATCTTCCAGTATAAATGACAAATACACCTTGCCATAGATGAATTCAGGAGCTTATCTAAATATGCGCCACCAGCCAAAACTATTTTTAACTATCTTTACAGCTTTTTCGCTTGTTGCAATGACTATGCTGCCGACTTTTGCATGGGCCGCCGAAGGCGGTTTTGGCAGCAAAGAGCCGGGCATCTACAATCTGATCGGGCAGCTCTACTACCTGCCAGATGACACCCAGGAAATGCCCGCTGATATCGACAAACAAAAGCCAATTGGCACTATTTACACCGAATGTCTGGACATTCCTGAGCGCGAATTTGAAGAAGGCTTTCCTGGCGTGTCTGATCGATTCGAATATTTTGGCTTGATCTATACAGCCCGGTTTCAGATTGAGAACCCCGGCAAATATGGCTGGAGACTAGATTCAGACGATGGCAGTATACTCTGGATCGATGGCAAAGAAGTTGTTAACAATGACGGTGAACATGGCTTTCAAAGTGTTTCAGCAGACATTGAGCTCGCTGCCGGCATTCACGACATCAGAGTCTGGTTCTTTCAGGGGCCGGCCTGTTATCTTGGTCTACAGCTCTTCGTGACTCCCCCAGGAGGAGAAGAGCGCATTTTCAATATTGCTGACTTTTCAAAAAATCTCGAACTGGTAGCATCCGAAACTAATGCTGTCGTTACCAAAGAAGGGATCAAAATCAATTTTGACGCAGCTGTGCTTTTTGATACCGGCAAATACGAACTCAAGCCTGGCGCCGTACCAACCATTAAATCAGCAGCTGAGCTTATTTCTACATATCCCGAAGCCGAAGTGAAAGTTTACGGACACACCGACTCGGTTGGCTCGGATGAAGACAACCAGACACTTTCAGAAAACCGTGCCAATGCAGTTAAAGAAGCACTTGAGGTGGCCGGAATTCCGTCAACTGTATCATTTGATGTTCAGGGTTTTGGCGAGACCAGCCCGATTGAAAGCAATGACACAGAGACCGGCCGCCAGAAAAACCGCCGGGTCGAACTTCTTATTCAGCCCTGATCGCAATAAAAATCACCTGCTGCCGGGTCTATTTTGCGACATTGTCATGCCGGTTAAATTCGGGTATCATATAGATTCGAAATATTGAAAATATCAGGTGGATTATGAAAAAAATCTTTGCGGTTCTGATCGCTCTTTGTGCTCTTTTTGCTCTGCCCACACGCGTTATGGCCATAAATGAATGGACTGTCATCGTCTACATGGTTAACGACGACAAGGACACCGTTCTCGAGAACGCCAATTTTCGCAATCTTGGCTATCTTAAAAATTATGGATCCGGCGAGAATCACAAGCTGCTGGTGCAGATTGACGGCATGGCAACCGGGTCCTCAGATGAGCAGAAACTCAATTACAAAGGTGGCAGCCGCCTGCGCATCGAAAAAGACAAGTTTATTGACGAAGGCGTTCTCGGCGAGGTCAACATGGGCTCACCGCAAACTCTTTGGGACTGCCTTAAATGGGCGCAGGAAAAACATCCGGCCAAGCATTATGCCCTGGTAATAAACAGTCACGGCAGCGGCGTGTTCACCTGGTGGGGTGAAGGCTCAGTCAGCGCCAGTGAACCAGGCAAAGTGGTTTTCAATCCAGATCGCAAATCAGGCCGTTTTGTTGCCTACGACCACACCGACAAAGATGCCCTGACAGTTTTCGAAGTTGCCGAAGTATTGAAAGTCTTCAATCAGCGCTACAAAAACGGCGGGAAATTCGATCTGGTCGCTTTTGACGCCTGCATGCCCGGCAGTGTCGAAGTGCTCTACCAGATGCGCGACGCCTGTGACTTCATCGTCGGCAGTCCTGAAACAACTCCTATCAGCGGCTTCAATTATGATGCCATGGCCCGCTTCATGAGCCGCAATTCGACCTTTACCCCGACAGAATTTGCCACCGACATGGCCGAACGCCTTAACAGCAGCCTGATCGGCGCCTGGAAAACTGCCAATTCCGCTCAACTGGTGTTTGCGGTCAATCAGCTGGCTATGCAGCTGCTCAACGCAATTGAAGAAACCTCTAAAAACTTTGGCCTGCGTAATCAGGCCTCTTTCGGCAAGGGCACCAATTACTGGGATCTCTACAAAGTTGCCGAAGCCTTCTACCGCGAAAATTCAGAACTAAACGGAGCCAGCAACCGTGCCGTAATCAAGCAGATGGGCAAAGACCTCATGGATGCAGTCGAAGCCGCAAGAGTCACCCGCCGCGGCACCATAAGCATTACCTGGCCGGAAAAGGCCGACTACACGAAATACCGCAAGTTCTACAAGGCTCTCGACTTGTCGCGCGACAGTAAATGGGACGAAATGCTCGATCTTCGCCAACTCGGTATCAAGTAAGCCTCATCAGCCAGCTGCTTCTCTCGCCGGTTGAGTTAGTATGAATTGCTGCATTCAGCTGATCTTGAAAAGAGGTATTGCATGAATATTGTTTCTTCTCTTAAAAAACCTGGCAACAGGCTCTTTATTAGCCTGATACTCTGTTTTACACTTCTCGCAGCGCCTTTTGCCAATGCGGCCGAAATGCGGCCGACCGAAAAAATCCGCATAAAATTCTCTGAAGCGGTAGAAAAAAGTGTTGCCCGGACTGCTGCAGCGCTTGACAAGACGGTTCGCAAACTGGCCCAGGCCATCGATAAGACCGACAATCTGTCAGTCGAAGTTCACAGTTCATTTTACGATTCAAGAATCCGGCGCTACTTTGTTTCATTCAGTGGTCATGCGCTTTTTCAAGGCAAATTACCATGGAAGATAGACAAAGACAGCTACATCATCACCAGCAACAGCGAAGTTTCAGTTGATCTTTATGTTTCGGGTATCAGACAAAGTCGTTCCGGCCTTAGTTTTAACTATGACTGCTCTGTTGTTGTTTCGCTCGACCGTATGGCTTATGAACTGCTCAAAAAGACGCCGCACATTGCGGCATCGGGCGCTCTCTCGCCGGCATTCGACCTGCTTACCGAATTCCTGTCACAGCTCAATATTGGCGTTCTCTCCGAAGCCATTTCTGAGACATTCCGCAGCTTTTCAGCCGTTGCCTTCACCCGTCTGGTAAATGACATGATCAAGGCTTCGGCACAGAACCAGGGCCTGAAGAACATCTTCAAGCAGACGATGAAAGACCGTTCTCTTCTTAGTTTTCTTGCGCTGCAGATTTTCAGATGCGCTTCGATAAGCTTGGTCAGTGTTACCGGCGCTTCGCTCGGCGCTGCCGTTGGTTCGGTGATCGCGCCTGGTGTCGGTAGCGTCGTTGGCGGCTACATGGGCAGCCAGATTCTGACTGTCGTCGCCAAGATAATTGTCTACCAGATTACCGCAAAACTCCCACTGAAACGTAATTTAAAGCGCATGCTCGACGCCCATCATATGCTGGTCAAAAACCCCGGTGACGAAGTAGCCCGGCAGTCTCTAAATGATGCTCAGAGCAGAATTGAAAAGAATATTTCCAGTGAGTTTACCAACGAAAAATTCAAGCTTTTTGAGATTCTTCTCAAGGAAATCGACATGATGGCATCATCTGAGCGCCTGGTAATGGTACCCATGCTGAAGAATATTCAGACCATGCTACAGAATAAGGTCATCAACGACGGCGACTGGTATTACGCCCGCAAATACCACGTGCTCAAGCAGAGCGTCGAAAAATGGGGTCTGCAGTCGCAGGTAGTCTTCACCGTCACCCCACCCGCAAACCGCTAACGCTACTTTGCTGAACTGCTGACCAGAAATGGTCCCCCGGGGTCATGTCGCGCCATAATCTGGGAAGCAGTAAGCCGCTGCCTGGCTGCGTAACAGTAGCGGCAGCCGTGCAGGCAGGTTGAGTAAGCACCAATATCGACGCTTTTAACACACCCACATAGCTGGCGCTGACCATGGTCTCTTTTTAAATGTAAATCGCGGCCGCAGATTTTGTTGATCAGTCGGTCGTCGATACAGCGGCCATGCGCGATACCGAATTCTTCGAGGCTTTCACTTTCGGCACAGCTTTCGATCTTCAAGCCATGTTTGCCAGCTGTTTCGGCAAATATTCGTGAAATGTCTCGTATTCTGGCGCTGTCAGCCAGTAAAATCTCGATGCCTTCCAGGTTGCGCCTGATAAAATTGTAATGATCGTAAAAGCTTATGATGCAGCGCTCGGTAAAACCAGCAAGTTTTTCGCAAAGCCATGCGAAACGCTCAGTATGATAATGCATATCGTAACGCCCGGTAAATATTATCGGGTCGTAACGCCAGACGACCTTCTCTGCGCCAATCTCAGCCGACAGCGTTCTGAAAGTGTCGATAATCTCGCGTTTATCTGGCAGGCCTGGTTCGAGATCGTGATCGTAAGGCGTAAGAGTGAACTGAAAATAGTATTTATAACTATTCAGTCGGTCGAGGTTCTGCATAAACGGTCGTGGGTTCTTGCTCCAGAATACGAAGCAGTCGACCTCTTCCGGGCTCAACTCAACCCGCCGAATCTGCGTCGGATTCATCGGGTTCCGCGTCAGGGCAAAGCCTGCCGCCATGCGGTTGTAAAACCACTCATGATAAAAAGCCGGTATATCAGTTCTCCGACTGACACTAACAATCATTTTGATTCGCCCGAATTGCGCTTACTTTGCTAACAAAAGCTGCCACATTGGAATTTTGTCATGCTTCCTGGGCGATGATTCTAGTGGCTTCTTCGGCTGAGATCTCTTTGTCGAGATACAACGCGTAGAACTGCTGTGTCTCTCTGACGAGATCGACAGCATAATCGTTTGGATAAAGTAGATGAGCAAGCCATTTGAGGCCGATAATCCGCATAAAGCAGGGCGGCCGGTCGAACCAGTTGAAAGGTGAGTTAGGAATCGCATAGACACGACGGTCACGCACCGCCCTTATTTGAGCCCAGTCCGGATCGATCAGTATGTTTTTTACGAACGTACGACTCCAGGCAATAATCAGGTCAGGGTTATACGTCTTAATTTGCTCAAAAGTGACAGCCTCAAGGCCTTTATGCTCAGTCATCCGGCCTCGATGAACGTTGACGTCGCCCATGATCTTGAGCAAATGCGCGTGCAACGAATCGTCGAACTCAGTCGCCAGTCCGTCTTCGCATTCGGCGTAATAAACACCGGGCTTGAGCCGTTCAGGAATGCGATCGGCGATGGCAGCAACTTCGGTCAGTGTTTTTCGGCAATAATCGGCGAGTCTGGCAGCGCGGGCTTCACACCCCAGCAGTTTTCCGAGAAATTCGTAAGCGGCCGGAAAATCTTCGACATCGCCAAGATTGCCAACGATTGCATATACGAACGGAATGCCCAGAGAATCGCACACAGCTTCTGACTTTTTGTGAAAAGGCTGCTCTTTATCAGCCCAGACGACTACGACAGCGGGCTTTACTCTTGCCAGCGCCTCAACTTCGGTTATTTTATCGATAACAGGCAGATTGTGCAGATGCGGGTGCAGGTATCTTTTGTCGCAGTTGCGCGGTGCCATTGGTGCTGCGGCAATCATCTCCGGCGCCAGCGAAGCAAGCATGGTGTAGCCATACAACGAACCGGCAAAAACCGATTTTATGGTTTCAGGTATGGTGACCTTGCGGCCGGCCATATCGATAATTTCGCGCCCCGTTACAGGGGTCTTCTCACATGATTCCACTTTAATCACTCTCCCTGTGCAATTGTTTTCTCGTTATATCCTATCAGCTAAACATTTCCATATCCAGACTTTTTGTCTACTGTCTCACAGAAATCAGCAAGTCTCCTGCAAAAAGCATTGACAATTTTATCTGCGCAATCTGAAAAATCGATGGTTTATCTACGTTTACCGGGTATCATACACTTCCTCTATATATAGTATTTCTTCAGGCTGAATTTCTTAGATAAGGGTTGCCTATTTACTTTTACAGCGTTATACTCGGCTGAAAATCATTTAACAGGAGTCTGCCGTGACCACAATCATAGACGGGAAACAGCTATCTCAGCAGATCCGGGCCGAGGTTGCCGAAGCGGTAAAGGCAATTACCACTGCCGGTCAGAAACAGCCCGGTCTTGCTGTCATAATAGTCGGCGATAATAAGGCGTCGCGCGTCTATGTAAATTCGAAGAAAAAGGCTTGCGAAGAAGCTGGCATTTATTCGCGTGAGATCACGCTCGATGGCGAGACTACGCAGGCTGGACTGCTCGAAGAGATACGCCAGCTCAACCAGGATCCGCAGATTCACGGCATTCTGTTGCAGCTTCCACTACCCTCGCATCTCGACGAATCCGAGGCACTGCAAACCATTGATCCACACAAAGATGTCGATGGCTTCCACCCGATTAATGTAGGCTATCTGCATCTTGGGGTCGATACCTTTGTTCCCTGCACGCCGCTTGGCGTCATGGAAATGCTCAAACGTTACAATATCCCACTTGAAGGAAAAACAGCCCTCGTGGTCGGGCGCAGTAACATAGTCGGCAAGCCGATGGCGGCTCTGCTGACCAAAGCCAATGCTACCGTTACTGTCGCTCATTCGCGCACCCGCGACCTGCCAGCCCTGATCGGCAACGCCGATATTCTTGTGGCAGGGCTCGGCAAGCCCGAGTTCGTTAAGGGCGAATGGGTAAAGCCGGGCAGCGTTGTCATCGATGTCGGCATCAATTCGGTCGATGACGCCTCGGCCCCAAGAGGTTACCGGCTGGTCGGCGATGTCGAATACGAGCCGGCCGCACAACGGGCCGCCTTTATCACGCCGGTGCCGGGCGGAGTCGGGCCGATGACCATCGCCATGCTGCTGGCCAACACTTTAAAAGCAAAACAGAAGTTTGCTTAAGATAAAAACAAGGAATGGAATGGAGAACTGTCATGGAAATTGATACCCTGTTGATGACCCCTGGCCCCGTTCACCTCGATGCTGACGTAATGCTTGCCGGAGCGCGCGCGCTAACCCATCATCGCACCAATGATTTTGCGCCGGTTTACACCGAATGTGTGACGTTGCTGAAAAAGTTCTTTGGCACCAATCAAAAACTATATCTGACCACATCCTCAGGCACCGGCGCGATGGAAACAGCTATAGCTAATCTTTTCCATGAAGGTGAAACGGTTCTGACCGTTCAAACAGGCGTGTTTGGCGTCCGCTTCACGAAGATATGCGAAGCTTTCAGACTCAAACCAGTCGTGCTTACCTGTGAAGACGGCAAAGGCGTCACCGTCGAACAGATCGCCGCAGCCCTCGAAGAGAACCCTGAAATCGCAGGCGTTACCGTGACCTTTAATGAGACCTCGACCGGTATTCGCAATGATATCGAGGCTATCGGCAATTTTTTGAAAGATAAAGGCAAAATTTTTATTACTGATGGCGTTTCCGGTATCGGCGCCCTGCCATTTAAAATGGATGAATGGCATGTCGATGTCGCACTGTCCGCTTCGCAGAAAGGTTTTCTTGCGCCTCCAGGCGTCGGCATGATTGCCCTCTCAGAAAATGCCTGGACCAAGGTTGAGCAGGTCAAATGCCATGGACTCTATTTTGACCTTAAGGTCTACCAGAAAAACCAGGATCTCGCGATTCCGGCATATCCTTGGACACCAGCCATTAACGTCATGTTCTCTCTGCTCGAAGCACTTCGCAAAATCGACCGCATCGGCATCGAGGACTGCTTCAAACATTACGATAAACTGGCCGGCGGTCTGCGTGCAGCTCTAAGAGCCATGAACCTGCGTCTGTTTACTGAAGAACGGTGGCTTTCAAATGTTCTCACAGTCTTCTATGTTCCCCAAGGCATTGTACCCAAAGAAGTCGTGGCAGAAATGCGCAACCGCTACGGTGTACTCATCGCCGGTGGTCAGGAGCAGTTTGCCAACAGCCTGCTGCGGATCACTACTATCGGTGCCATTGGCGAACGTGACATACTAGGCACAGTCGCACTGCTTGAGATGACCCTCAAAAAATTCGGCTATCTCAAACAGGTTGGCGCCGGCATCAGTTCCTGCATGGAATATTTTCTCAACTACAAGTGACGAGGTGAGACTTTGACAGAGTATAAGCCGTTAACAGAAGGACTTCGGCCGATTGAAGATGTCGGTCTTGAAATTGGTCTTCTGCAACAAGAAATTGAACCATACGGCCGCATGAAAGCGAAAATTTCGCCAAATGCCCGCCAGCGCCTGGCCGGGAATGCTGATGGCAAGCTAATTCTTGTTTCTGCCATGACCCCAACGCCGGCTGGTGAAGGCAAAACCACGACATGTATTGGTCTTGCCGACTCGTTTCGGTCGCTCGGGCGCAAAACGATGCTTTGTTTGCGCGAACCCTCTATGGGCCCGGTATTCGGCGTCAAGGGTGGCGCCACCGGCGGCGGCAAAAGCCAGATCGAGCCAATGGATGAAATCAACCTGCATTTTACCGGCGACATTCACGCGGTAACTTCGGCACACAATCTGCTAACTGCGCTGGTGGCCAATCATATTCAGCACGGCAACCTGCTCGATATCGACCCAAAGTCAACGCCGTTCCGTCGCGTCATGGACATGAATGACCGCAGTCTGCGCAGCATTGTTTCCGGTCTCGGTGGCCCCGCCAACGGGGTTCCACGCGAAACCGGCTTCGATATCACTGCAGCTTCAGAAGTCATGGCTGCGCTCTGTCTTACCGAAGACCTCAACGAACTGCGCGAGCGCCTTGGCAGTATAATTGTTGCATTCAACCGCAAGGGAGAACCGATCTTTGCGCGCGACTTCAAGGCACAGGGTGCCATGTGCGCCATTCTAAAAGAGGCAATGAAACCAAACCTGGTGCAGACCCGTTACTCCACGCCGGTTTTGATTCATGGTGGCCCATTTGCCAACATCGCGCATGGCTGCAACAGCCTTGTCGCAACCAAGTTGGCACTCAAACTGGCCGACGTTGTAGTTACCGAAGCCGGCTTTGCCACTGATCTTGGCGCTGAAAAATTCTTTGACATCAAATGCCGGGTTGGGAGGCTAAAACCAGCTGCGGCAGTTATAGTCGCCACCGTGCGGGCGCTCAAAATGCATGGCGGCGTTCCCAAAAACCAGCTTGACGGCGAAAATCTGCAGGCAGTCAAAGCCGGTTTCGACAATCTGGCCAAACACATCGAAAATATAAATCATTATGGGGTGCCATGCGTTGTTTCGGTCAACCGTTTTGCCAGCGATACTGATGCCGAAATCAACTGGGTTGTCGATGCTGCCCGCAAGCTCGGGGTTGCCGCTGTTGAGGCTGATATTTATGGAAAGGGCCCGGAAGGTGGTCTGGCGCTGGCAAAAGAAATTGAAAACGTAATTGCCACACAGAAAAACGAATTTGCCTGCCTATACCCTCTTGAAATGTCGCTCGTCGAAAAGATCAACGTTATCGCACGCTGCTGCTATGGTGCCAGCAGCGTTGCCATATTGAAAAAAGCCAAAGACAGCCTCGAAAAGTTCGAGAAGCTTGGTTACCGCAAGATTCCGGTTTGCATAGCCAAGACCCAGTCGTCGCTGTCTGATACTGTGAACAAGCTTGGTCGGCCAAGCGGTTTTGAAGTGACCATACGCGAAGCCAGGCTGAGTGCCGGTGCCGGCTTCGTCGTCGCCATTGCCGGCGAGATCATGACCATGCCGGGACTCCCGGCAACCCCCTCAGCAGAACATATAGATGTCGATGAAAACGGCAATATAACTGGTTTATAAGAATTCAAAGGAGATAAGAATGAACAAGACCCCGTTGTGTGCAGTGCATGAAAAACTTGGCGCCCGAATGATCGATTTTTCGGGCTGGTATATGCCGGTGCAATATGCTTCGATCATCGAAGAGCACAATGCCGTGCGTGAGGCTGCCGGGCTTTTCGATCTTTTCCACATGGGCGAATTCTGGCTGACCGGGCCTGACGCGCTTAAAAACGTTCAGAAAATCGTCACCCAGGATGCCGAAGCCCTGTCTGACCGCCAGATTGCCTATACCCCGATGTGCCGGCCAGATGGCAGCATCGTTGACGACCTGCTTGTCTACCGCTGGAACGCCGAAAAATTTCTGCTCGTCGTCAATGCCAGCAATATCGAAAAAGACTACAACTGGATCAAAAGCCAGCTCTCAGGCGATGTCAAATTTGACAACCAGTCAAACAACACCGGCCTTATCGCGATTCAGGGCCCACAGGCTGAAGCCATTTTGCAAAAGCTTACACGCCAGCGCCTCAAACCCATCAAATTCTACTGGTTCACCTCGGGCAAAGTTCTTGATGTAGAATGCATCATCAGCCGAACTGGTTATACCGGCGAGGAAGGTTTTGAACTCTATTATCCGGCCGAGCACTCGGAAAAGCTCTGGAACGCACTGATGGAAGCCGGCAAAGATGCCGGAATTAAAGCCATCGGTCTTGGCGCTCGTGACACACTCCGATTGGAAGCCCGTCTCATGCTCTATGGCAATGATATCAGCGACAGCACCACGCCGATCGAAGCTAATCTGAACTGGACGGTGAAATTCAACAAAGGCGCGTTTACAGGCAGTGATGTCCTTAAAAAGCAGAAAGAACAGGGCGTCAGCAAGACCCTGGTTGGCTTCGAGCTTGGCAAAGGCCCGGCCGCCCGCCACGGTTACCCGATTATGAAAGACGGTAAAAAAGTTGGCGAAGTGACTTCGGGCACGATGGCCCCGACTCTCAAGAAAAACATCGGACTCGGCTACGTGCCACCCGCACTCAATGCTATTGGCACTGTTCTCGACATCGAAATCCGCGGCAAGAATTACCCCGCAACAGTAATAGAAACGCCATTTTACACCAGGGCAAGGAGTTAATCATGCACAGTCTTAAAGAATTCGACAACGAGATTTTCGAAATCATCAGCCGTGAGAAAAACCGTCAGATGAGCCAGATCGAACTCATCGCCTCAGAAAACTTCGTATCAGAAGCCGTTCTTGAAGCACTCGGCTCGGTTCTTACCAACAAATATGCCGAAGGTTACCCGGCTAAGCGCTATTACGGCGGCTGCGAAGTTGTCGATGAAGCCGAAAATCTGGCACGTGATCGCGTTAAAAAGCTTTTTAATGCCGAACATGCTAACGTGCAGCCGCATTCAGGCAGCCAGGCCAATATGGCAGTTTATCAGGTAGTTCTCAAGCCTGGCGACACATTTCTTGGCATGAACCTGCAGAACGGTGGACATCTCACCCACGGCAGCCCGGTAAACTTCAGTGGCCTGCTCTATAATGTAGTGCCTTACGGTGTCACCGACGACACCGAAACCCTTGATTACGACATGTTGCACAAACTGGCTGTCGAAAACAAGGCCAAGATGATCATGGTTGGTGCATCTGCCTACCCGCGCGTCATCGATTTCGCAAGAATCCGCAAGGTCTGTGACGAAATCGATGCGGTAATGTGCGTAGACATGGCACATATTGCCGGCCTTGTCGCTGCCGACCTGCATCCGTCGCCAATTCCCTACGCCGACTTTGTGACTTCGACTACTCACAAAACCTTGCGTGGTCCGCGCGGTGGCCTGATTCTCTGCAAGGAAAAATGGGCGAAAGCCATTGACAAGGCAATTTTCCCTGGGCTGCAGGGCGGCCCGCTGATGCATGTCATCGCTGCCAAAGCCGTCGCTTTTAAAGAAGCTCTCGAGCCAGACTTCAAGAACTATCAGCAGAAGGTTCTCGACAATGCCAAGGCTCTTGCAACAGCTCTAACCGCCAAGGGTTTCCGGCTCGTTTCGGGCGGCACTGATAACCACCTGATGCTCATCGACGTTCGCAACAAAAATGTGACCGGCAAAGTTGCCGAAAAGGCACTCGACCGCGCCGGCATCACGGTCAATAAAAACACTATTCCGAACGATCCGCAGTCGCCTTTCGTGACTTCAGGTCTGCGGGTTGGTACGCCGGCGGTCACGACACGCGGCATGACTCCGAATGAGATGAGTAGTATTGCCGACCTGATGGATCAGGCGCTGACAGCCCCTGAAGACGAAGCCAATCTCGCTGCAGTCAAGGGCAAAGTACACGAAATCTGCAAAAAATTCCCCTTTTATTCAATTTAACAGGAGATCATAAGATGAAATTCACAAAAGAACACGAATGGGCCAAACTCGATGGAGACATTGTTACCGTGGGCATTACCGAATATGCAGCCCACCAACTGGGTGATGTAGTTTTTGTCGAACTGCCGGCCAACGGCAGCAAAGTCGCCATGGGCAAAACCTTTGGCACCATCGAATCGGTAAAAACCGTTTCAGACATGTATGCCCCGGTAAGTGGCGAAGTCGTTGAAACCAACGGGGAACTTGAAGGCAACCCGGCTCTC
The DNA here is from genome assembly GCA_002839435.1 of Candidatus Riflebacteria bacterium HGW-Riflebacteria-2. Taxonomy (GTDB): domain Bacteria; phylum Muiribacteriota; class Ozemobacteria; order Ozemobacterales; family Ozemobacteraceae; genus Rifleibacterium. Next base: position 33,916 of record PGYA01000034.1, read on the forward strand.
GTTAATGAATCGCCCATGGATGCCGGTTGGATCGTTAAAATCAAAGTCGCCGATTCAAAAGAATACGACACACTGCTTTCAGAAGCTGACTACAAAAAAATCTGCGAATAAACCGACAGGAGCTGTCTTATGGCTAACTATATCCCCACAACTCCTGCTGAACTGCAGGAAATGCTCGGGGCAATCGGCGTAAAGACCATCGAAGATCTTTTTGCCGAAATTCCGCCTGAACTCAGACTGCAGGGCGAACTCAACCTTCCTGCGGGCATGAGCGAACCCGAAATGACCCGCAAGGTAACTCGCCTTTCCCAGAACAATTCGACTGTTGACGATAAAGTCTGTTTTCTGGGCGGAGGCGCTTATGATCATATTATCCCGGCAGCAATCGATCATCTGTTGCTGCGTGGCGATTTCTTTACCGCTTATACCCCCTACCAGCCTGAGGTTTCGCAAGGCACTCTACAGTGCATCTACGAATTTCAAAGTCTGATCAGTGGCCTCACCGGCATGGATCAGGCCAATGCCTCGATGTATGAGGGGGCAACTGCCGCGGTTGAAGCGATCAACATGGCAACGGCTCAAACAAGGCGTAACCGTGTTCTCATCATGCAGACGGTTAACCCGGAGTATCGCCGGGTGATGAACTCGCTCAACACGCCGCTGGGTGTTAATCTCGTCAGCGTGCCATTTGAGGATGGAACAGTTGACCCGGCCAAGGTGCATGAATTGCTCAGTGACCAGGTTGCCGCAGTAGTAATGCAGTATCCAAACTTTCTTGGCTGTATCGAAGACGTCGAGAGAATCGCGGAATTAGCACACGAAGCCGGCGCGCTGGTAATTGTGGTAGCGAATCCGATCGCACTCGGTCTGCTGGAGACCCCCGGTAAACTGGGTGCAGATATTGTATGCGGCGAAGGGCAGCCACTCGGTATTCCGCTGAGCTTTGGCGGCCCCTACGTCGGCTTCCTGGCCGCCAAAAAAGCGCTGTTGCGCCGCATGCCCGGTCGCATTGTCGGTAGAACAACAGATCTCGACGGCAAAACCGGTTACGTTCTGACCCTGCAGGCCAGAGAACAGCACATCAGACGCGAAAAGGCGAGCAGCAATATCTGCTCGAACCAGGCTTTGATGGCGCTGAACGCGACCATATACATGAGCCTGATGGGCCGCGAAGGCATTCGCGAAGTTGCCAGTCAGTCTTTCCAGAAAGCGCATTATCTCAAACGCGAACTGGCAAAGGTAGAGGGCGTCACCTTCCCGTTCACCGGCAGCTTCTTCCACGAACTTGTCGTTAAAATCCCCAACGCGCGCAAGGTGCTTGGCAAAATGGCCAAACATGGTATCTTCGCCGGTATTCCGCTCGACAACTGGTTTGCCAATCTCAAAGACTGCATACTCGTCGCAGTTACCGAGAAACGCAGCAAAGACGAAATCGATAACTATTGCAACCTGTTAGGAGGGTTTATCAATGGCTGAACCCTTGATTTTTGACCTGTCAAAAGATGGCTGCCGCGGCTTTACGCTGCCGGCACTCGATGTTCCCGAAGTTGATCCCGCTGACCATATTCCGGCCCGCTTTCTGCGCGAAGAACTGCCGCTGCCCTCGATGTCTGAACTCGACGTCGTTCGGCATTTCACACGACTTTCCCGCCTGAACCACAGCGTTGATATTGGCTTCTACCCGCTCGGGTCCTGCACCATGAAATATAACCCCAAGGTTAATGAAAACATGGCACGCCTGCCAGGTTTCGCCAACCTGCACCCGCAGCAACCAGAAGAGACGGTACAGGGCGCTCTGCAGATGCTCAAGACCCTCGAAGATTCGCTCGCTGAAATCACCGGCATGGACGCCATTACTCTGCAACCAGCTGCCGGAGCTCAGGGCGAGCTGACCGGTCTGTTGATCATGAAGGCTTACCATCGCAAAAAAGGCAATCACAAAACCAAAATCATGATTCCGGACAGCGGTCACGGCACCAACCCGGCCTCGTGCTCCATGGTTGGCTACGAAGTCGTTAACATCAAGTCTGACCCACGTGGCGGCGTCGATATCGAAGACCTCAAATCGAAACTTGGCCCCGATATCGCAGGCCTGATGATCACCAACCCTAACACGCTCGGCCTCTTCGACGAAAACATCGGCGAACTCGCCCATCTGGTTCATTCGGTCGATGGCCTCGTCTACTACGACGGTGCCAATCTCAACGCCATCATGGGCTGGGCGCGCCCCGGTGACATGGGCTTCGATATCGTGCACCTCAATCTGCACAAAACCTTCTCGACCCCGCACGGCGGTGGCGGCCCGGGTGCTGGCCCGGTCGGCGTCAAGAAGCATCTGGAAGCCTTTCTGCCTAATCCGCGCATTCAGTTTGACGGCAAAAAATACCGCCTGCAGACCAAATGCCGAGAATCAGTCGGCCCGGTACTTGGCTCACTCGGCAACTTTCTGGTGCTCGTGCGCGCCTTCGCCTACATTATGGTCAACGGTCGCGAAGGTCTCAAGAATGTCTCTGCCTATGCGGTTCTTAACGCTAACTACATGATGCAGCGCCTCAAAAAGACCTTCGATCTGCCTTATGATCGCTTCTGCAAACATGAATTCGTGCTGTCGGGGAAAGGCCTGGCAAAATACGGTGTCAAGACCCTCGACGTTGCCAAGCGCCTGCTTGATTTCGGATTTCATGCACCTACGATCTATTTCCCGATGATCGTCGAAGAATCGATGATGATCGAGCCAACCGAGACCGAAAGCAAGGGTACTCTTGATTGCTTCTGCGAAACCATGGAAATGATCGCGCGCGAAGCCGCCGAAAATCCTGAAAATCTCAGAAACGCTCCGGTTAAAACCCCGGTAAGAAGACTTGACGAGGCTACGGCTGCCCGCAAGCCCGACATAAACTTCTTCCAGAAGCCAGAATAGTCTGCTGATGACACATACAATCAATCTCCCGCACATCGAAACAAAGATGCTGCGGGAGATTTTGTCTTTTCTGAAACCTGACGAAGACCGCCAGGTATGGCTTGTTGGCGGCAGCATTCGCGACCTGTTGCGCGGCTATACCGCCCTGCCCGACCTTGATCTTGCCACCAGCTTTAATCCGATAGCAGTCGCACGCGAATATGCACGCAAAACCGGTGCCGGCTTCGTTGTTCTCGATGAAGAACGCAAGGTCGTCAGAGTGGTCAGAACCTTCAATGATGAGCCCTATACCTTTGACCTTTCGCAGTTCAGAGCAGAAAATATCGACGCTGACCTGCGCGCGCGCGATTTCACCATCAACGCGATTGCTGCCAGACTTACAATGCCTGATGAACAGAGCGGATTGGCAACTCGAACGAGTGAAACCGACTGCGAACTAGAGCTCTATGACCCTCTTTCCGGTCGCGAGCATCTTGACCAGGGCCTTATAATTCCATGTTCAGAAAATCTGTTCACCGATGACCCACTGCGCCTGATGCGCGCCTTTAGATTCTCAGCGCTTTTTAACGCCAGCTTTTCAGAGCAACTGCACGCAATGATAGTTGCCCAGGCACCGCTGCTCAAGGATGTTTCAGGCGAAAGAATCAGAGACGAGCTCTTTAAAGTACTGCAGGTTAACAACAGCACACGATGGGTTCGTATCATGCATGAAACAGGTATTCTACAGATTATTTTTCCGCAACTTGCAGCCTGCCAGGGAGTCGAACAAAACGAATGGCATCACCTCGATGTTTTCGAACACAGCATGCTGACTCTTGCAAACCTAGAGAAACTGCTGCTTGCAACTAAAAACCGGCCAGAATGGTGGGCAGCTTTCATCAGATATCTCGACGAGAATCTTTCAGGCAACCGCACCTATCGACAACTTCTCAAACTTGGCAGCCTGCTGCACGACCTCGGCAAACCTGACTGCCGTCGCATAGATCACGAGTCCGGCAAAGTTATTTTTCACGGCCATGAAATGGAAGGCGTGCGCATTACCCGCGACATAAGCGAAGCTCTCAGACTCTCGGTCAACGAAAACAATTACCTGCAACTTCTTGTCAAGAATCATATGCGTCCTGGCGTAATGCTTCAACAGGGAATAACCGACAAGAGATTGTTTCGCTTTTTCTCAGAAACCGGGCGCGACGGACTCGGCATTGCGATGCTGTCGCTGGCCGACCGCTGCTCGGCGCAGGGCGCGCTCAGCACCGATGAAATGACCGAATTTGAGCTCGGCATAATGAGCATAATGCAGGCATTCTACGAGCAGCTTAAAAAGCCAAAACTTGCACCACTCCTCAACGGCAACGACCTGATCACGCAATTCAAGCTCAAACCGGGACCTGAATTCAGAAGAATTCTCGAGGCTCTTGAAGAAGCGCAGTTCCTCGGCGAGATCTGCACCCGTGCAGATGCACTGGCCAGGGTTGCCAAGCTGCTTGAGCCATGAACCGCCTCCCGTTCAAACTCCTTTCAGGCTTCCTGCCATGTCTGCTGATATTTTTGCTGCTTGCAGTTGCGGTCTGCGCCCCAGCAGATGCGTCTGTTCATAGAGATCTCGATCATCTTGCGCAGGCAATAGAAAAAGCAATATGGAGACTTGAATCTGGTATCGAATTTAAAGTGCAGAAACAGGCTGATTTTTTGAGTGCAGCAACCCTGCAGTATGAGCTGACTGTTCTCGCCATCGGCCAGCCGCAGCTGCTTGAAGAAGACTATTATCGTCTCGGCTTAAGCCTTATCGCCAGACATTTTTCAGAATATCAGCTGGCAAAAGAGCTTTTGCAACAGGAACTGGCAGTTCAGACCCTGCGCGCGGTCAGAGACTGGTTGTTAAAAGAAATTGCTGATCTCGACATCCTTATCAGCGGCCAAAATCCTGAGCACCACATTGCAAGACGCAAAGTTTCCCGTCACTATCGGGCAATAATCGAAGATTTAAAGCAGACTCTTGCCAGAGCAGGTATTCGCTGACCTGCGCTTTTACTTGCGCTTAAAAATCGCGCGCCAGCCGCTCGGAGGCTGCATTACCGGATGTCTGATTTTGGGGCCGACGCCAATATTGGCTGTTACAAAAAACGCGTCAGGCTCTATTTTTCTGGCTATAGCTACGAGCTGGTCGATGTCTTTGCGGCGACATGGAATCTCGATTTCTTTTACCGCCCGGTCAGATTCAATCCCGTCAAAAGTCATTACCTGAAAACCCAGACGCTTGAATTCTGTCGCCAGCTCAAGGCCCTTCTCCAGGCTGATAATTCGCAGCAGCGAGTTTCCCAGCGAAATGCGCTTCTCGATAAGAATACCGACAACGTTGCCTGATGCATAGCCGAGTGCATAAAATATTGCAATGACCGGGCTTTCATTGATCTTGCCGAGAACTGTAGAAATAACCAGCAGCCAGATGCTTACCTCGATGAATCCCAGAAAGAAAGCCGTCTTGATACGACCGTTAACAATGCTGATAATTCGTATAGTGCCGACAGAAACATCGACAATTCGTGCCATAAAAACTGCAAGACCGGTCAGTATAATTGTCATGTCCATGATGTGATTCCTGATTATAGCGTAGATTCACAATAATAACAGAATTCACGCCAGTTCGATAGCATGCATAAATGCTGAATTTCATCGACTGGGTTCATTCGTGATGCTTTCGGTTGAAACCTTTGCCATACAAGGAAATGCAATTGCCAAGTAGTTGCGAATGATGTATAAATAAGCAGCAGGAAGTCATCTAATCTGTTTGAATCTTTTCAGAACCACAGCATATGCTGGTGAAACAATTTCATGGGAAAACTTACCGACTCTGTTAAAAGTCTCGTGCAATCGCGACATTTCAGGTTGTTTGCCGGCATGGCGCTGTTACTGGCATTAACCGACGCCTGGTTCATTTCTTCGCATACCATGGCATATGGCACCAGGAACCTTCTTCTGACAATCATGCTCCTGATTTTGTGCCTGAAGGAAATTGAACACTTTTTCATAGTTGCTTCAACAGTCCAGATTCCAAACCTTCTGCTGCTTCTCTACCTTTCGCTGCACTATGCATCTCCCGGCCTTTTTTTCACCGGTCTGGCTGGGCACACCCTGATATCGGCAATTGTCTTCTACTTCTACTGGCATCTCAGCAATGTTTCAGAAAACCAGGTCTCGCATCTGAAAGCTGATTTGAAGGAAGCAGACGAACTGTATATGCAAAAACTTCTGTATTTCAGCCTTCTTGGCTGTCTCAGAGACAGAAACAGGGTTTTATCTCAAGCTTACCATGTGCTTGAATTTTTTTTCAAAGCCGAAAGAGCTGTCATCTACCTGGCTGACCATGAAAAAAACCTTCTTGTTCCCCATTTTAAGCCAGGAACAGAGGCCGACAAAAATTTCCAGCCAGTACTTGTTACACCAGAATTCTGGCGCAAACACAGCTATGACCCTGGCAAGGGAATGCTAAGCCTGATTGGTGGAAAAACCAGCCTGCACACGCTCAAAAGCCTGATACCAGGGTCTTCTATGGACGCTCTTGCAGCAATGCCACTGAGCGCCGAAAATATGGTTACCGGCCTGGTTGTAGTTTATCGTCAGAAGGAAGAAAATAGAAAATATCTTGATCCGGCTCATTTTGCCGCTTTTGCTTATGTTCTCGGATCGGCCTTTGAAAATTGTCAGACAAACCTGATCTGCCGGCAATTGCTTGACAAAGCCGTGCAGAAAAGCGAAAAAGTTGAAAGTGCTCTGGGTAAGTATGTGTCAGGCGATGTTGCCAGAAATATCATCGACAGCAATAATCAGGTAGCTCTCGGCGGGAAAAAAGCTCGAATTTCAGTTATGATAGCTGATTTGCGCGGTTTTACCCGACTAAGCGGAGTAATTCCGATCGAGGGTATTGTAACCCTCCTGAATACATGGTTTGAACGCGCCTGTTCGCTGATCAGCAAGGATGGCGGACATATCGACAAATTCATGGGTGATGGCATATTGGTGCTTTTTGGAGCTCCCAAAACCAGCAAGGCTGATACCGTGCGTTCGGTTTATACAGCTTTCCGCCTGCAGGAAGAATTCGCCAGGTTTATGATACCGGTTAAACTGCCAACCGGATGCACTCTTGGTCTGGGCATTTCAATAACAAGTGGCGAAGCTGTCGTCGGCAACTTTGGTTCTAAAAATCGCATGGAATACACAGCAATCGGCGAAACCGTCAACCTCGCGGCACGCATTGAAAAGTTTGCCGACAGCGCCGAAATAATAATTGATGAGGCTACTTTTAAGTGCCTGCCAGAAGATTCTTTTAAATACAGCATCATGCCGAATGTTGAGATAAAAGGCGTGGCGAACCAGAATCTGTATAAGTTGCAAGCCATGCTCAAAAACGAGAATTAAAAATTCCCATTACATTTCTGTAATGGGAATTTCTTTGGCGGCTTAAGGCGGGGGGATTACAATACGGTCAACAATTCCTGGTATTTTGCCATTGGCCAGAATTCATGGGCAACCATCTGTTCGGCATTGTCAACCACTTCTCGCAGATTTTCAAGAGCTTTTTCGCCGGCTTCGGCGAGGAATTCTGCCTTTTTATGATGGTTATCCTTTTTATCTGCTTCAACTAGCACATCTGCCAGCTTATCTGTGCCCTTTATGATTTCGGAATAAAAGGTATCAAATTTTTTAATTTCTTCTGGCAGAATTTTGGAAGCGGCCCCGGCAGTTTTTGCTGCCGCTGCCGCCGAAGCCACAGCATTGATTTGCTTCACGAGAGCAGGAAGAATCTGGGTTCTGGCAATGTTGACTGCTGTCAGATATTCTATTTCCTTTACTTTTATGTAGCTTTCAAGCTTGATCTCAACTTTGGCGCAAACTTCACGTTCGCTCAGAACATGAGTTTTTTCCATTAGTTCGATCGCTTCTGGCTCTAGATAAGCCTTCAGGGCAGCAGGCGTGTTTCTGGCATTGGGCAGACCAAGCTTTTCTGCCTGTTTATGCCATTCTTCAGAATAACCATTTCCTTCAAATCTTACACGGCGCGTTTCTTTGAAGACGTCTTTTAACACCAGCAAAGCATTTTCGCGAATGTCCTTTCCTTTATAACGCGCCAACCGCTTTTCAATAGTGTAGAAACCGTATGTGCAAAGCTGATTCAACAGAGTAACAGCTTCTGATGGGTTCTGCGAAGAGCCTACTGCACGGAATTCGAATTTGTTGCCGGTAAAGGCTATCGGAGAAGTCCGGTTTCTGTCAGAATAGTCCCTGGAAATTCGCGGCAGATTGCGTACACCCATGTTTATATTTGCCATGACCTGTTCAGTTGGCTTGCCCATTCTCTCAATTTCATCGATCAGTCGTGTCAGATATTCCCCAAGATAGATCGACATTATCGCCGGAGGCGCTTCACTGGCGCCAAGACGATGATCGTTGCCGGCATCGGCAACGCATGCACGCAGCAAACCGCCGAATTTATCGACACCCAGCATGAGAGCACCCAGTGTAAGCAGAAATGATATATTCTTAAGCGGTGAGGCTGACGGTTCGAGATAGTTGGTACCGGTATTGTCTCCGATGGACCAGTTTACATGCTTGCCGGAGCCGTTTACTCTGGCAAAAGGCTTTTCGTGCATGGTGACATGCAGATCGTGCTTCATCGCCACCTGCCGCATAACATCCATTGTCTGCAAATTATGATCGATCGCCAGGTTGGCGTCTTCATAGAGCGGCGCAATCTCGAACTGGTTTGGCGAAACTTCGTTATGCCTCGTTTTGGCAGGTATTCCGCGACGATATAGCTCGTGGTCAAGTTCGGACATGAATTTGATCATACGAGGCTGTATCGAACCAAAATAATGGTCTTCCATCTGCTGGCCTTTGGCAGGAGCAGCGCCGAAAAGCGTTCTGCCACATATTCGCAGATCCTGTCTGGTTTCATAAAGCCTTTTTGAGACGACAAAATATTCCTGTTCCGGGCCGCAGTTAACTACGATCTTCTTGGCCAACCGATTACCAAGAAGCCTTTGCAGCCTTATTCCGGCATCATTTAGTGCGCGCATCGACCTTAAATAAGGAGTTTTTAGATCAAGCACATCACCTGTCCACGAAAGAAAAACGGAAGGAATTACCAGAGTTCTGACTTTATCGGTTTCGATAAGAAATGCCGGAGATGTTGGATCCCAGGCGGTATAGCCACGAGCTTCAAAAGTAGACCGCATGCCGCCAGATGGAAATGAAGAAGCATCTGGCTCGCTCTGAATGAGCTGCTTGGCCGAGAATCTCTCCATGATATCGCCGGTTTCTGAGTAGGTAATGAAAGCATCGTGTTTTTCGGCAGTTCCCCCGCGCTGTGGCTGGAACCAGTGTGTGAAATGTGTTGCGCCTTCAGCGATCGCCCATTCCTTCATGGCGTGTGCGACAGGCTCGGCAATGGATTCGTCAAGCGGATTTCCTGTATGAATCGTTGAAATTAGCCGTTCATAAGTATTGTGACTGAGCTTTTCACGCATTACCGAACGATTAAATGTCAGTTCACCAAAGATGTCTGTTATCTGGGACATGCTTACCTCTTTGTAAAATTCAAATTGCAATCCGAAAAGTTTTCTAATCTTAATTGTCGGACGCAAATTCGTCAAGCGTTAAACATTAATTTACAGTAAAATTACATATTTCAACTCTTCAAATCATTAAATTTTGATTATCCAAGAGTTACGAAGCGCATACTTGCATAATTGTGCGGCAATGGCCGCCATCAGCTTTTTTCTGTATTTATGGGTAGCCATTTTTTAATGATGTTACTCAAATCATGCATGCGAAAGGGCTTAACCAGGCAGTCATTCATGCCAGCCTTGAAACAGGCATCCCGGGTTTCGGAAAAAGCGTCGGCAGTAACGGCAATCGCCGGAATCGAACGATTGAAATTGGCGCCTGTATTACCACGCACCAGCTTGATAGTTTCAAAACCGTCCAGCAGCGGCATTTGAAGATCAAGCAACAAAATATCATATCTGTGGCTGGCCAGTGCCAGAATAGCTTCATGCCCATTTGAAACAACATCTACCGGTATGCCCAGCTTGTCAAGCATAGCTTTAACAACATACTGATTAACAGGATTATCTTCGGCGAGCAAAGCACGGTAATTATTCTGCGCCAGCTCCGGCAGAGGTATGGCAACCATCCTTCCTGATAATGACCTGGCCGGCCCGTAGTATTTCTCTGATGCCTCACTGCCAGTCTCCAGTGGCAATGGAATGTGGAACCAGAAGTGGGAACCTTTTCCAAGTTCGCTTTGAACAAATATCTGTCCATTCATTAAAAGCACGAGTTTTTTGGAAATAGCCAGTCCAAGCCCGCTACCACCGAATCTCCTGGTGTTGGAAGAATCAAGCTGGGTAAAACTCTGAAACAGAAGATTCTGTTTCTCCTGTGCAATACCAATGCCAGAATCCTCAACATCAAACCTGACGTGGGTTTTACCTGAAGCGTAATCAGGAGCGACCTTCAAGACGACTTCACCCTCGCCGGTAAACTTTATGGCATTGTCCAACAGGTTTACCAGAACCTGACGCAGTTTGGCAGAGTCGCCTCTAACAAGCTCCGGCAGGGCTTCCTCCATTTCAAGCTTGTAAGAAAGATTTTTGATAACGGCACTGTGGCGCATCTGCTCAAAAACACCACGAACAATGCTTTTCAGGTCAAAAACGCTGTCTTCAATATCCATTTTTCCCGATTCTATCTTGCTTATGTCAAGAATATCATTGATCAGCATCAGTAAGGAATTGCTGCTGTCACGAATGATCTCGGCATACTGTCGCTGTTCATCTGAAAGTTCGCTGTGCAGCATAATTTCCACCATGCCATAAATTCCATGAATCGGCGTACGAATCTCGTGGCTCATGTTGGCAAGAAATATACTTTTTGCCTGGCTGGCAGCGTCGGCCTTCTTCCTGGCTGTGACAAGTTCGCGTTCGGCCAGCACCAGACGGGTTACATCGGCAAAGAAACCAACCACATGTTGCCGGTTGCCCAACATCATCAGCGTTGTGTTCAAATCAGCATAAAATATCGATCTGTCTTTTTTCAGGCAGATAATTTTAGATATCTCATTCCTGACTGCTCTGCTGCTGTCTCTAAAACTATCCATTGCCTGCTCATAATCAGCGGGGTGACATTCTGCAACCTGTTTTCCAACCAGCTCGTGCGGTTCATAGCCAAACATATGCGCAGCGGCCTGGTTTACTTCAACAATAGTTTTACTCTCGACATCTGCCACTATTACACCATGACCGCCCCCCTCAAAAAGAGCACGGTATCTTTCCTCTGACTCGGAGACTTTTAACTGAGCATCATTTGTAGTTTCCAGCAAATTGAGAAGTAATGCTTCGGCATTCTTGCGATGGTATTCATATCCTGCCGCAATAATGTAAGCAAAAGCATATACGCCAAAAAAACGCTTCAAAAACTCTGTTTCATAGAGATAAAGCGTGCCTGTCTGATACGGCGCAAGCACCACGAACACCACGCAGATAAAAATATACAAACCAGCCAGAAAGATCCCGTTCCTGAATCCGGCAAGAAAAAAAACGATCGGCGGAAAAATTAAGCTCCAAAGCGCTCCCATGCCTGACACGCCTCCGGTTGCAAACAGATATAGGAAAAAAAAAACAACAGGCAATGATGGATGAATATCTTGGAATGTCGCTGCCTGGTCGTTTTAAGCTCCAGATGGCATTGAAGCTGAAGACTAAAAACATCAAAAAATCTATAGCAGCAAGTACATAGTTTGCGCTCTGCAGATTTTCTATCCCAAACCAGATACCATAGCTGATGGCAAGGACTGATGCTATCATCAAAATCCGCTGTCGCAGAATGTTATCATCGAAAACTACGCTACTGCTTTTTTCAACACTCATATCAATTTACCTGATCATCGAGCTAAATCTAAGAAGCTGGGTGGACATGATCCAGGACTGGCCGAAAGTATCTTGAAGCCTTCATTGAAACCTTAACAAGCGAATTTGTTTGTTCAAACAGTTTTGCGTGATTCAAAGATAGACGTTACAATGATTGTCAATACTAGCTTCAGGCTTAATGATAGCACATACAATGTCAGATGAGAAAGAATCAAGATTTGCAGTATTAACTTCTCCGCAGAGTGACAGCAAAATGATCTTTCGCTCTGCTACCAATTGCACACAGGATACCAGCTGAAATTATGAGCTTCAATGCCTTTTGTAAAAGCAGCGCCTGGAAAATGGGAATGACAAGCTTGCAGGAGAGTGTATGGAAAAACTTAATTCGGTTAAGCTGGCAATTACCGGAACGCTTCTCTTTATTCTCGTCGGCACAGCTTCTTATCTTGCAATCATGCTGCTATTCGGTTTTGAAATCTTCAATTTTTTCAGAAATAGACTCAATCAGTCCGAATTGTATTCTGCCAACTTCTGGAGCTTCTGGACGGCTCTGTTTTTATATCAGGTGATGAATTTTATTGGCTTCAACACCGGCTTTAACTGGCTATTCCCGGTAGCGAATTTCTCAGAAGCTGAAGCCAGAGACCGCTCAATCATCAAATATTTGATGCTCGCAGGACTGTGCCTGGGAACACTTCTGCTGATCCTTTTACGACCCGATCCGGGTTTCTATAATGTCGCGGTGTAAGGCGGATAATTGCTGAACACGAACAGCTGAAAATATTTCTGCACCTCATATCCTCGTTCCCAGGTAAAACCCGTGAATTTCAAGAAAACTCAATATCATGATCTCTGTAGATAATGGTTTGTTACAACTCACCGAGAATTGCTGATTCATGCAATCTTTGCTTCCAGCTACCTGGTATAGTATTCTTGGTTCGAGTCGAGTCAATCTTATAAAATCTGCGAGCTTTTAGAGCGAGTTCTAATTAGACGAAATCAAGGAAGGGTATCTATGATTCAGGCGCTGATCTGGTTATCAGGACTGGCGACGCTTGCTGGTTTTTTGCTGTTCTTTCCAATTTGGCTGCTATTGTATATAAGTAAGCGAAAAGCAGTTTTGACTGCCACGGCATTTGTGTCCTTTATGGCTGCCGTTATTATTTACGGCCTACTTCTGAGCAACGTCGAAAATATTATCAAAAAGGGAGACCTGCTTCGATTGCAGGCAATACGGTATCTCGCTCCTACCATGTGGCTGGCCATGCGTGATAATCTATGGAATTTAGTAGCTGAAAGCGAGCAGGCTTTTCCCAGCGTCTGGAAATTCATGCTTGAGCATGGGGCTTCTCCAGATGGTGCATTCGATGAGATATTCCTCTTACGCAGAAGCTCTCTAAAGGATGAAGAGGCAGCGACCCTGGCCGAGATATTGCTGACTGCACGTGGGTGGAATGGGCCTTCCGCAAAGCTCGAACTCTTGTTGAAGCGAGCGATTGAGGCCCGACATTTTCGAACGATTGTTGCCTTTACCAGACATGGAATCGGTACGTCTTTGAAATTCATGCCGGACGAAAAGTCGCTTCTGCATCTCGCAGTCGATGCCGGTGCTGATTCTGAATCACTGCATACTCTGGCGAAATGCATGGGTAAGAACTGCTGGCGTGATTTCGATACTTCAGGCTATACGCCCGTTCATTATCTCCGACATCCCGAACAACTGAATGCACTTCCATCAGCCTCAGAATCTGTATTGCTGTTTACCAGAAACGGAGCGACCCTGCTTCACCTGGCAGTGCAAAACAGACGCCATGCGCTCTTCGATTCCCTCATACAATCTGGAATTGCCACCGACACCCCAGACCTGGACGGCTGCCCGCCGGCTTTTTATGCGACCGACTTTGCCACCTTTCAAAAACTCAGGCCAAGGGGATTGAATCCAGCCCTGGCAAACACAGAAGGGTTCAATCGCCTATGGGGGAATGCGCTGAAGAGTGGTTCGGAGGAATTCATCGCAACCCTGCTGCAGGAAGGAGCCAATCCTGACGCCAGATTGTTCAACGGCAATCGACCGCTTCACCAGATCCTTCTGACCTATGGCGTAGATTTGCAATATATTCCCCGCCTGATCAATCGTCTGGCCAGTGCCGGTGTCGATATCAACCAGCCCAACTGGAATGGCGATACTCCTCTGCACTATGCGATCATGCAAAACAACTTATCTGCCGCACAGCTGTTTATAGATCTGGGAGCCAATACCCGCCTGAGAAACAATCAAGGCAAAACTGTAATATCAGCCATGTGGGAAACTCGAAACAGAGGACTATGGAGCGACCTCTATCACCAACTTATCATGCAGGGAATCCTGGCAGAAGTAGAACATCCCGTCGATCAAAACCTACCCGACTGGAACCGCTCTTTTCCAGCTGATGATTCAGCTGAAGATGAAGATGTAATAAGCACTTCCGACCAGTCCTGCCCCAGATGCGGCGGCTCAGGCCGATGCCGGACATGCAACGGCACTGGTAAAAGCGGCATAAGCCAAAAAAAATGCTCCGCGTGTTCCAGCAAAGGATCATGCCTCTACTGCCGGGGCACCGGCAAACGATTCCCATAGCACCAGTCGCGTCGCGCGACTCAGGGCTCCATCCCCCACCTGTTCAGCAAAGCGACCGAGTTAGAGACCAGTATGCGGGAACGATTGTCGATTACGATTACGCGCACGAGCACGAGCACGACATCAATACTCTGCTCTCAACGA
>PGYA01000035.1 GCA_002839435.1 Candidatus Riflebacteria bacterium HGW-Riflebacteria-2
TTCTCATTCGCGTAAGCTTGTGACGAGCATGCCTGCCATCCAGCAGGCAAGCGAGGAATCGCTGGAGCGAATGAGATTCTGCCGAAAGCCCGGCATAAGGGGTATACCACGGATTGAATTGTTGAACTCATATGTGACAGACCACTGGAAGAGACAGAAGAGAGATAAGAAAAAGATAGCATCGCACAGAGACGCAAAGTCACGAAGAGAGTATGGAGAGCGAGAATTAGAGAAAAAAGAGAAAGCATCCGCAGATGGCGCAGATTACACAGATGAGGCGGACATTTTTTGAGGCTTTTTGTAAACAGTTATATCTGTAGGGGTTCAACATGTTGAACCCCTACAGCTTCTCTCTGTGTCTTTGTGACTTCTTGCGAGGGTGTGCTGCTTAATTTGCTAAATTTAAACAGCCCCGCCGCAGAAAGCGACGGGGCTGTTGGTGAGAACTTCGATCAGAGGGCCTTGAGCAGGCCGGTTTTTTCGTTGAATTCGACGATCAGTTCGTCCCAGTGTTTTACGATTTCTTCGCTGAAGACGTCTTCCCAGAATTCGAGATCCCACAGGTTGTTGAGATCTTCGACATCGCGCATCTGCTGCTCTACCCAGGTGTAATACTTGAAGTGATGCAGGCGCTTGCGGTCGTGATAGGTGAGTTCCATCATGTTCTGGCTGCCTTCGCCGAGCATATAACGTTCAAAGTCGGCAAGAGCACGCGAAGTGTCGAGTTTGCCGTGCGCGGCGGCCAGTTCTACCAGGCGAGACTGATACAGCTCAGCTGAGTCGGTCAGACAGGTTAGCAGAATGTCGTTTTCATCAAGATCGTAGAATTTTGCGGTTTTGACGGCAGAGAGCACGTTGCTTATGCAGCTGATGCCCATCAGAGACAGTTTGTCAACGATTTCGGCGCTTACGCCGGCATCCTTGAGCATTTCCTGGCCGGCGGGTGTATTGAATACTCTGAACAGGCGCATGCAGTTTTCATCATCAACAGCAACGACAGTGTCGGTATTGCGGGTATTATGAATCCAGGGAACATGCTTGTCGCCGATGCCTTCGATACGATGTCCGCCGAAACCGCAGTTGAGAAGGGTGGGGCACTGCAGGGCTTCCGAGGCGACTATGCGTGCATGCGGATGCGCATGTTTGATACGGTCGCCGGCGGCGATGGTGCCGGCCGAACCGGTTGCGCTGACCCAGCCTGCCAGTCGGCTGCGCGGGCCTTTGATTTTTTCATAAACTTCGAGAGCTGAATTGCCGGTGAGGTGATAATGCCATATCGAATTGCCGAATTCTTCGAACTGGTTGAAAATTACGATGTTTTCGCCGCGTTCTTTGCGCAGTTCCCAGCATTTATCGTAGATTTCTTTAACGTTCGATTCACAGCCGGGGGTCGCAAAAATCTCGCTGGTGCCGATTTCCTTCAACCAGTTGAAGCGCTCAGGGCTCATATCCTGTGGAAGAATGGCGATCGCCGGCGAGGCGAGCAGTGCGCAGTCGTAAGCGCCGCCGCGGCAGTAGTTGCCCGTGCTCGGCCAGACAGCTTTCTGGCGGGTCGGGTCGAATTCACCGCTGACCAGTTTTGGAACCAGACAACCGAATGCGGCCCCAACCTTGTGGGCGCCGGTCGGAAAATACTTGCCGACGAGGCCGACGATGCGGGCTTTGACGCCAGTCAACGAACTCGGCAGTTCGACATAGTTGACGCCGCCATAGAGGCCGGTTTTGATGTCGTTTTTCCAGGTGATGCGGAACAGGTTGCGCGGATCGACATCCCAAAGGCCGAGTGGCTGAATCTGCTTTTTAACCTTTTCCGGAATCAGTTCGGGGTTCTTCTGCTGGGCGAAGGTCGGAATTATGATGTTGCGCTCTTTGGCGCGCTGAACTGTGCTTTTCAGCACTTCTTCGTTAACTTTGAGCATGAACTGTTTCAAATACTTTGGCACGATATGGCTCCTTGCTTATGGAAATACGTGAGTTCCGGCTTCGCCTTTGACGGCTCTTGCGAGATTCTCGGGATTAGTAATGATGGCGTGTTTGCCGCCAGCTTTAATGAACTTGATTATCGCTTCGCACTTGGGAAGCATCGAACCCGGCTTGAAATGACCTTCGGCGCAATATTTTTCGAGTTCGGCGACGGTCACCTTGTCGAGCGGTTTCTGGTCGGGTTTGCCAAAATTGAGGCAGGCTTTTTCGACGGCGGTTGATACGATGAATGTGTCGGCCTTGATGTTCGAGGCCAGCAGCGCCGAGGCAAAGTCCTTGTCGATAACCGCGGCAGTGCCCTTGAGCATGCCGTTTTCATCGCGGATAACCGGAATACCGCCGCCACCAACTGCGACAACGCAGAAGTCTTTTTCAGCGAGGGCGGTGATTGCATTTTCTTCGATTATCTCGAGCGGCAGCGGTGAGGCTACAACCCGACGCCAGCCGCGGCCGGCATCTTCCACCATTTCCCAGCCGTCTTTGGCGATGCGGTCTTTGGCTTCGGCTTCAGTGTAGAACTGGCCGATCGGCTTGGTCGGTTTCTTGAACGAAGGGTCATTCTTATCGACGAGAACCTGGGTGACAACAGTTACTACCGGCTTTTTGATGCCACGTTTTTTGAATTCGTTGCCGAGTGCCATCTGAAAATTGTAACCAATGGCGCCCTGGGTGTCGGCACCGCAAGAATCGAGCGGAACCGGGTGTATCTGGCTGCGGGCAATCTCGCTGCGCAGAAGGATGAATCCGACCTGAGGGCCGTTGCCGTGCGTTATGACCACGTTATAGCCGGCTTCGATCATGTCGGCGATGTGAACCATGGTTTTGGCTGCTGCATTATATTGATCCGGGACAGACTGATGCTTGCCATCGAGAATCAGCGAATTGCCGCCTACTGCTACTACTGCGAGTTTTCCTTGAGTTGCCATTCATCTTCCTCCGTCAGTGTTCTGACTGTGTCGAAAATATTGCGTATAACAGGGCGCCTTAAGCCCCTGCCCGTGAACTTTGGTTACTTCTTTCCCTGCATTAGTATTTATGGCTGCAATTATACCCATTTTATTGCAAATTTCAAAGCTAATTTGCTCGTGCCGGTAAAACACTGCCCTCCTGCCGACAGGATGTGCCTTTTACCGATTCGCACAGAATAGAATCATTGTGTTGGCATAAAAGGCCGACGTAAAAAATTTCACAATTTTACGTGCCTGGCGCAAAGTTTTTTCTGCATTATTGTATTTGGTGCTGGCAGGGTGCTGTGGTAAAATTTGGATGTGTTCACAGACCTGAATACAGTGATATATAATTGAGAGAATTTAATGAGGCCAGATAAACCAAAGATCCGAGCGCCCAAAATAGCTCTGCAGCAGGAGATCAGGGAAAAACAGCAGGACGCACCAGATGCTGTCATGCCTGTCAGGCCTGCCGACCGTATAAAACCCGAAGGCAGCACCAGAATCGGCGTCGGCGATATAGCTACCAGCCTTTTTTCGCAGCAGTTTCTGGTGACGCTGGCAATACTTGCTGCAATCGTCGCAATAGTTCTGCTCGTTAATTATCTGCCCGGCTGGCTGGAAGCCCGCAACCGTCCGCATCATTCAACCGCTGTGCCGTTCGAACTGCCGCCAGAAATCGAAAACCAGCGTGTGCCGGTGAGTGGCAACCCGCCGCCATACAATGTTGCGGCGGAAGCCTGCTATATCGAGGGTAACAAGCTTATGGCTGCCGGTTTTACGCACCGGGCTGAAAAAATGTTCAGGCAGGCAACCGAGCACAGCCCCGACAATCAGAAATACTGGGATGCCTGGCAGGCATTGCGGCGCGAAGGTGATTTTGTCGCCTTAAAGCGCCAGATGGAAGCCCTGCTCGAAGCCGGCCGCGCCAACGAAGCCTGGGAAGCCTACGTTAACGGCGTTAAACGCGACCGTCGCTTTTTTCATCGCTATACGCCAGATTTCGCTGAACGCTTGGTGCAGGTCGGGCACCTTGCCTCGGCCGCTTCGATTCTGATGACCTTCAACGAGCTTCATCCCGTCAACGCCAATGCCAAGCCTTTGCTCGAAAAGATTCGCAGTATTCCCTGAAGCTTACCATTCCGAATAGTGCGCCTTGCCTTCAAGGTCGGTTCGATTGTTGGGCGAGTATATCTTGGAACCTTCTCCATATGCGGTTGGCCGGTTGCGGCCATTGGCCTTTTCAAGCTGCACACCGTCGAACCAGACATTAGTTCCGACGTTGCTGGAACTGTTACTGAGTATCAGATAGGTACTCTCGGTCAGCGCATCCAGTGTGCCGTTGAAGTTAAGATACAACCTGTACCAGGTTTTGTTGCCGGCTCTGATGCGGCCGGCAATACCGCCGACACCGGCCGGGTCGAGATTACCGTTCTGATCTATGGTGACATAGTCCATTGGCACAGAAGGTGTGTCGTCATTTTTGTCCTGCCGGAACCCGATGGTTGCCGAAGCCGGAACGAAGTCCTCGAATCCAACGTAAACCGAGAAGATAAAGTCATCACCGGCACTGAAGGTCTCAGTCGCAATGCTTTGAAAGACCGTTCCAGCTTCAAGGTTTTTTGGTCCGGTCTGGGCAACGACCAGAACAGCCGGAGCGATATTCGCTGATGCTGCCGGGTAAACTGTGCTGTCTAGCGTTTGCACGCCAGTGTATGTTCCGGTAGCCTGAGCAGGGCCGGCCTCAAACGTGATGCTGGCGATATATGTCGCGCCCGGCGCCAATGCTGGCAGCGGAACCGGCGAGAACGTCGGCACCATGGTGCCGCCATCGCTTCCGATCATTGTTGCCATCGGCGCTCCCCAGCTCAGGTCGCTGAGTGTGACGTTGCCGGTGTTCTGATAGGTAACATTTACAGCAACTTTCTGCCCAAGCGATACAGTCATCGGAAAAGCAGTATCAACAGCAGTAATCACCAAGCTCGGACTTGTTGCCACAGTAAGCGTCAGCAGAAAGGTGTCTGACGCTTCCCTGCTTATATCCTGCACGCCAATAGGCGCGAGGTCATCGTCATAGACGCTTTGAACGCCAGTATATATCCCTGGGGGAGTGTAGACAGGAATTACTACATTGGCAGTACAGTTAAGAGTTCCTCCTGCAACAACAGCTCCGGGTGGCCCGATGGTTGGTGTCAGCGTGGCGGTTCCATTGCCGATATCCTTGGCGATCCAGGTGATGCGGTTTGCGTTTACATCACCGCTATTGCTGAGAATAAAATTTGTCGTTGCGGTTGTGGCATGAGCATGACTGCCCATATTGACGTCGTTTACACTGATTTGCTTGTTGCCAACCGATACCCTTGCAGAGAATGTTGCTGTGACTTCGCCGTCAGTATAAGAACCGGCCGGAGCGTCAGAATCAACGTAGACTTTTTGAGTTCCAATATAGGTTACGGTTGATTTCCCGGCCGGGATGGTAATTGTTGCAACTGCTGGCACTGAGCTGCTAACAGGCAGGTCAGTGGCAAAAGGAACCGGACCGAACTCAAGATAAACGGCATCAATAGGAAACGGCCCTGGCGATAATGGCGATAGCCAGCTGGCAACAGCCCGAAGTTCAGTTGCTGTAATAGCTTGATTTCCAAGGTTTACAATACTGAAGTTAACCGAAGCTGAGCGTTCTGGAGCGACGTAGCCAAACTCAAGAGTCGTAGGGATGACGCCAATAATAGTTTTGGAAATTACGCGCAGCTCCAGCGAAGCTGTATCAGAGGCTTCCGCTGATTCTATAGCGTTATTGTAATTAGTGTCATTCCATACGGTCATCGTTGCGTTATAAGTTCCAACAGGTGTGCCTGGCGGAACCATTACCTGCCATGTGCCGTTGAAGGTTTTGTTCGCGATCATGAAGTCAAATGTATTGGGCGTGAAAATAGAAGCAGAAGCTGGTATCGATGTGGGGCCAGTAAAGACTGTAGATGTTGCGACCGGATGAACTAGCATGAGTGTGCCGATGTTTTTGATCTCGAAAGTTGCCGCTGCTGACAGTAAGGATGGTGCGGCGTCTTCTATCAGCAAAGAAGCTTCAGTAATATCGACATACTTGGTTCCGACCTGGCAACTTACTTTAAAGGGTGCCATCGGGTCAGAGGCAACACCAATGTAATCAAGCAGCCAGGCGTATTCTCCAGTATACTCACCATGAGCTTGATCTGATGGTACCGTCAGTGTCATCGTCGCATTGAATATGGTATTGAACGGTTCGCTAAAAAAGGGAATCGGTTCAAAATCGTAAGTACTCGAAGCCATTGTGTCTGAACCGGAAATGAGATCAACTTTTTGCCAGGTC
This sequence comes from Candidatus Riflebacteria bacterium HGW-Riflebacteria-2, assembly GCA_002839435.1. Classification (GTDB taxonomy): domain Bacteria; phylum Muiribacteriota; class Ozemobacteria; order Ozemobacterales; family Ozemobacteraceae; genus Rifleibacterium. The sequence continues at coordinate 6,280 of PGYA01000035.1, forward strand.
AAAAAGTCGAGTACGAGGTTACCGGTATTTTTGGCACTGAATGGTGCGAGACCCGTTTCTGTAGGTGACAGCGGTCCAGCATCAGCCACCGGCGAAAGGATGCGTAGCCCTCGGTATTCATTTACGAATACCATAAATGTGAGAGTAGCCGGAGCCTCGTTGTCATCACCTATATAAGTCCCGTCTCCATCTTCGTCTTCAAATATAATCAGTTCTCCAGTATATGTTCCGATTGCGGTACCGGCTTGTATGTACATGTTGGCATAAGCAGTCTCAGTAGCGTTCACCGTGATGGAGGCCGGAAAAGTCAGCGCAATTTCGTCAGCTGGTATATAGTAGGCCGGCTGGTCTATATTGTAAAGATTGGCGGAGACGTAGCTGAGGCGATCTAGAGTTCTGTCACCGATATTGGTAATATCAAAAGACATTTCCGGCAGGGCAAAAGTTGGGGTGCCGTTGCCAAAGTCAATTATCGCAGGCGTAAAATGCATAAGCTGAGTGCCGATGCCGATTTCTACCTGGAAAGTCGCGCTTGCTTCCCCGCTATCAATATTATCATCATCGTTTATGTCGTCCCATGCGGTGAAAGCTATTGTATAGTCGCCATCAACCGAACCAACGTTAACGTAGGCAGAAATCGAAGCGATTCGCGTAGCGTCGGTCGCCAGACTGCCTGAGCCGTCAAGGTTATAATACATGGTGAAGGTCGTAGCCATATCTTTTTGAATCTTCAGATTGGTTAGTTCTAGATTGCCTCCGTTAAAGATTGTAACTGTCTGCGTTGATACGTAGTTGCCAACTTTCCAGTCACCAAGATCGATTGTGTCAGGTTGAAAATAAATTATCCGGCATGAACTTGCCGTGACAGTAGAGCTGAATTGTGCTGCCGGTTCTCCAGCATCGAGTACGCCATTATATGGCAGCATATCCTCGAAAACCGTTATAGTAGCGATATAACTACCAGCCGGCTGATTGTACGGCATATCCATCACAGCATATGTAGATGTATTAGAAGGGGCTGTAGCTAAAACGGCAAACGGCGACAGAGGATAAATTGTGAGATTGTTCGGGTGAATTGTGTCAAAGAGGGATGACTCGTAGAAGCCTTTATACCAGCAGGTTCGCACGAGATCTGTCGAGCCGGTGTTGTTGACTCTGCTATTACCGATCGTTCTACTTTCGCCACACAGCATGTTCCCGAAATCAAGAGACGCCGAAGCGTATTCAAGATCACGAAAGCGTATGGTCAGAATATTAGATATCACCGTTGCAGAAGTCGCATATCCGGAATCCAGTGTTGGCAGGTTGGCATCGTTGCCGGTGGCCGTCGCTATCATCTGGTAGGTGCCTGCCAGGCCTGAATGCTCGGTCGATCTGAAGGTCCAGGTAAAGGTCGCCGCTGTTCCGGTTGGCAGACTTGCTGAAGCCGGTTCTGGTCCTGTAAGCATGGTCAGTTCACCGGTGCTTCCGGTATATTCAAGCGGTAGCGAAGGAATTATGTTCTCAATAGTGGAGCCGCTTGCGACATTATTAGCAATAGTTAACTCAAGGGTGACTTCGTCGTTGAGTTTGATGTCGTCTGGAACAAAATTAATACTGGCGGTAATACTGCCCGGATTGTGCACTTCGAAAAATTGTCTGCCCTGCACTACGTCTATATTGTTGGATTTTCCTGTTATGGTGTAGATTTCAGTCTTCCATGAGCCGGCAATAGCCGGCAGGGTGTAGTTCGTTATGCATAGCCCGGTGGCACCAGAATCAATTGAACCGGCGTTAGGATCGGAGCTCAGTGCGGTTTGCGCTGACGGAATATAGATGATTCGGTGAAGTGTGTTGGGAGTTATACCGGTATATTTGGCATAGACTTTCTGGCCGACGTTAAAGGTATATTGTTCCGGTGAAAAGGTATCGTTTGCTGAACAATAGCCGGTGACTGTGTTAATTGTCCATGAATCGCTTAAGGGTGTGCTGTGGACAATTACCGGATCTGTGGCAAGCCAGTTTGCATCTACTGCAGTAAATGATGCGGTTATTGTGACAGCTCCGCCGGCAGAATCGCTGGCTATCGCTACCAGGAACCGCAATGTAGTCGGAGTATTGGCAGTTAGAAGATAGTCTAGTTCTGGCGATTCCAGTGTCTGGAAATGTGTGCCGGCAGAAAAATTAAGCTGTGCGCTTTGTATCAGGGCCGAAGCTGATCCATTATTGATTACGCCAACCTCAACGACAAGGTTCTGTTGGTTGAGATAAACCAGGTTTTCAGCAGCATTTACCGAAGTAATGCTGAGAACTGGTGGGTCCTGGATGATACACATATTACTTGTAATGCTTGCGGTGGTGAGGTTTCGCAGGTCATTTGAGTCGATTCCATATGCTTTTCCTTCAACAGTGAATGAACCAATTGTGCTTGCAGTGAAATTCCAGGTTTTATCGGTCATACTGTAAGGATCTACTGTTGAGAGATATGGTGTCGGTCCGCTGATGTATGTTGCAGTGCCGCTATTGACTGGGTTATAAATCAATGCAGCAGCTGAGGCCGTGTCTATGCGGCTGCCACCTGTGTTAACAAAAGTCATCGTCGCCACAAATTGCTGGTTCTTGGTTACGAAATCGGGCAAATCGATTGTCGCTGAAAGACTGGCCGGATCGACAACTTCGAAATAGGTTTCACATAAAGGTATTTCGTTGGTCACACGCGAGACTATGACCCGCCACTTTCCAAGGAATGCAGGATCACTACTTAGAGTTATGCTGCCATAAAGTTCACCGCTAAGGTCGGTGGCGGCCATCTGGGCAATCTGGGAACCTGTCGGTGGATACCAACGTAGCCTGAAGTCCTTATCTGGCTGCAGGTTAAGGCCCTTGGTATATACGGCAAAATTGCCGAGGTTGAAGCTGCCTGATTCGAGAACGTAAGCCGGAAACTGAGCCGGGCCGCGGTAGGTTTTGAGTATGCCGGAGCGGATTGTCCAGCTTGGTGGACTCGGATCGCCCGTATTGAAGATGAATGGATTGTAGGTGTTTCCATCGACATAACTCATACTGGCATTTAGCGTTGCTGTGCCAGTTGCTGAGTATGGTGATATATCGATATCATATCTGATGGTTTTAGTCTGACCTGTGTAAATGACTTCTGAATAAGGGTTTTCAACTCCATAGGGTCGCTGATTAAGGTAGGTGCCAAGGCTGAAATACAGCTCTGTATTATTCCAGAGATCCCATACGGCGGCAGCCTCGCCATCGTTGCGGACGGTTATATAAATCTCGGCGCCGGTCTGGTCAAGATAAACGGTTGAAGATGCCTGAATGTCTAGCAGCTTAAGATTGGGTGGTTCCTGAATCAGCCAGGAAGCTTTAACATCAGAGCTATCGTCTGAAATATCGGCAAGAGTCTGGGTGTTGGAACCGGTTACGCTGGCATCGATATAGTCGATCCCTGAATCACTTCCAGTAGCAACGGCTACCAAAAAGGTAATTATTTCTGTCTGGCCGCCAGCAAGAGATATTGGAGGCGCAGGGGATGGTGGGCTTACAGTGTAGATTCCGTATGTCGGGGTGTCGAAAAGTAGCTCTATTGTGTTTAATGAAGCCGTTGTTAAGCCGGGATTAGTGACATAGACCTTTATCGGGAGGCCGTTCTGCCCCTTGGTAACGTTCATCGTTGTAGTTTCAACCTTGGTAATCTGCAGCCGTGCACTACGATAGTCAGCTGTGACCGATAAAGGAGATTCTTCACCAGTGACGTCAACGTCTGAAACTGCATACCAGGCGATATCTGCGGTTGGCGAATCTAGGTAGTTCGTGACGCTGAGGGTGGCAATCTGGGTCCAGGGGCCGCTGTCGCTGATATAACTTCGATAAAGCCGATATGGTTGGGTCAGATGAAGAACGGGGGTGCCGGTCGCTGGACCGGTGCTGGCATCCCAGTTCAACAAGCACTTCCCTCGCGACGATCCGATAACGAAGTCGGTTGTCTCACTTGCCGTCAGGTCTGCCGGACTTACGTTACAGTTGATATTGTCTATCCATACTCTGATTGTGTTTCCCTTATAACCTGAGAGTGTGTAGGATACGCGTAAAAGGTATGATGTGCCAGCTTCGAGCTGTGTTTCCCAAGTTTGCAGTTCAGCCGGCCAGGCGGTATCAAATGGACCTGGCGGTTCATTGGAGATATTGTGAAAAGTTCCGACTACAGTATCTGGTGCGCTGGTTTTTCGAATTGTTCCAATATGGTTGGTTTTGCATTCGTCTATATCTGTGACAGTTTCTCTATGGGCCGATGTAAACCTGGCATTAACAGCAGTTGAACGGGTTGTGTTTAAGAACTGTTGCTGAATGTATCTTTGTGCAACATAATAAAGGTTGGCAGATCCGGAATTCGATACAACCGCTGTTAGCAGTATTGATCGCGGAGTCAGATAGGCTGCTGAAGTATTGTCGGCTGTGAAGGTTGGGGTTGCGATCTTGCTTGAATCTGAAAGAATTGCAGCAGACTGATACCAGCCGTCAAGATTGGTTGTAAAACTTCCATTCTGAATTTGCTGCAGAGCCATGACAGGCAGTGACATTGCTGTGAATAATACGCAAACGATTGATAATTGTATAAAAAAGCGCAAAGATTGCGAAATCTTTGCGCGAGTGTTGGCGAATGTTAAGTGACAACCGGGAAAATTAGTCTTTTCAGAACCTCTTTGCCTGCCGATTGTCGGCGTGGCGCTTATGTGCTTATCTCTCATCTGCTTGCTCCGCTTATTTGAATCCTGAACCAGCCTTTCTGCCTGTTACGCAAAAAGGCCTCTCGTCTTGTTCTATATTCAGTATAACAGACCTCCCGCCCGTACCGCAGCAAAATGTACAAAAAACACCATGGCATCTGCAACCGCTGCTTTCCAATCTGCTTAATCGGTCTGCTTCATCTGCGGATGATCTTCTCTTCTGCCTTCTCCTGTTTTTCTGCGTGTCTTTGCGGCTTTGGGCGAGCTTTCTTCTTCTCTTTCGCCTGCTGGAAAATTTCGTGCGGCTGTGGTTGCTGAAACATTAACTCGCGGGTATAATTAGCTTTCAATGTCAGCCGATAGGTTTGTTCGACTGATCAAAAAATACCAACAGGAGAACGGAATGAGCAACGCTAAAAAGATCATGGAACTGGCTGAAAAATATCGCGATTATACAGCTAAAAACCTTGGAAACATGGTCAAGATACCTTCTGAGAGCATGCAGGAAAAAGACGTGCAGGCCGAAGTAGTGCGTCAGATGAAAGAAGCTGGTTTCGACGAAGTGAGAATCGATGGCCTTGGTAACGTAATTGGCCGCGTCGGCAACGGCAAGACGGTTCTGGCTGTCGATGGTCATGTTGATACAGTTGGTGTCGGCAACCGCGCCAACTGGGAATTTGATCCGTTTCTTGGCGAAGTTAAAGATGGTTTCGTCTGGGGCCGTGGCACCGTTGATCAGGAAGGCGGTATCGCTTCCGCTATCACTGCCGGTCGCATTCTAAAAGACATGGGCTTTGACCGCGACGTGACTTTTTATGTTGTCAGCTCGGTCATGGAAGAAGACTGCGACGGCCTGTGCTGGAAATACATCGTCGAAGAAGAAAAAATCAAGCCTGACTTCGTGATCAGCACAGAACCGACCAATCTCAATATCTATCGCGGTCACCGCGGTCGCATGGAAATTGGCGTTGATTTCCGTGGTATTTCGTGCCACGGGTCGGCACCAGAACGCGGCAAAAATGCAGTTTATATGGCCGCCAAATTTGCGCTCGAAGTCGAAAGACTTAACGAACGCCTCAAACACGATGATTTTCTCGGCAAGGGCACTGTCACCATCTCTGAATTCAAGTCTGGCAGCCCGTCACTTTGCGCCGTGGCCGACTCGGTTCATATTCACCTCGACCGCCGCCTGACCTGGGGCGAAACCAAAGAATCTGCAGTAAAAGAAGTTGAGGAAGCCATCAAGGCCGTTGGTCTCAAGCTTGGCGATGAAGCCAAAGTTGAAGTTCTGCACTATGAAGAAGTCGCCTATACTGGTCTCAAATACGGTATGGAAAAATACTTCCCGACCTGGAAGATTCCTGAAACCGAACATGTCGTACAGACTGGCGTTAAGAGCTTCAAAGAACTCTTCGAAAAAGATCCAAAGGTCGACAAATGGACATTCTCGACCAACGGCGTCACTATCAATGGCTATTACAAGATTCCGATGATTGGCTTCGGCCCGGGCAATGAAGTGCATGCGCATGCCCCGAACGAAAAGACTCCGGTCGATGACCTCGTAAAAGCATCAGCATTCTACGCGCTCTACGCTTACTACATCTAAGTTGTGAAACAAAACCCGGTAAGCGGCCAGAATGACTACTTACCGGGTTTATCGCGAAAATAAAGTGAAAGGTATTACCAAATGAAAGAATTAAAGGCTTTGTTGAAAGAGATCAAGGGCTACAAGACAAAAATGTTCGGCAAGGATCTGCTCCTGACCTGGGAGAAGACCACCGACGAACTTAAGCAGATTCTGGCAATCGCCGACCTGCTCAAACTAATGCGCGAAAACAACATCTCGGCCAAGGTTTTCGACAGCGGCCTGGCGGTTTCGCTTTTCCGCGACAACTCAACCCGTACCAGATTTTCTTTTGCCTCGGCCTGTAACCTGCTCGGCCTCGCCGTTCAGGATCTCGACGAAGGCAAATCGCAGATCGCCCACGGCGAAACCGTGCGTGAAACCGCCAACATGATTTCTTTCCTTTCCGAAGTCGTAGGTATCCGCGACGATATGTATCTCGGCGCCGGCAACACCTATATGCGCGAAGTCGGCGAAGCTCTCGACGACGGTTTCAAGCAGAAAGTTCTGCCACAGCGCCCGGCCGTGGTTAACCTGCAGTGCGACATCGACCACCCGACCCAGTCGATGGCCGATCTCGGCTGGCTCAAGGAACATTTTGGCAGCCTCGAAAACCTCAAAGGCAAAAAGATCGCTATGACCTGGGCTTATTCACCCAGCTATGGCAAACCGCTGTCTGTGCCGCAGGGCATTATCGGCCTGATGACCCGCTTCGGCATGGATGTGCATCTTGCCCACCCGGCAGGCTACAACTTGATTCCAGATGTCATGAAGGTTGCTGAAAAGAATGCCAAGGCCAGCGGCGGCAAGTTCACCGCCGGCACCAGCATGGAAGAAGCCTTCAAAGGCGCCGATATTGTCTATCCCAAGAGCTGGGCTCCTTATTCAGTAATGGAAAAGCGCACCGTTCTGCTGCGCAAGAACGACCACGATGGCCTCAAGGCCCTCGAAAAAGAATGTCTCGCCAACAACGCCAAGTTCAAGAACTGGGAATGCACCGAAAAGATGATGAAGCTCACCAACAAGGGCAAGGCGCTTTATATGCACTGCCTGCCGGCTGATATCACCGATGTTTCATGCAAGGCCGGCGAAGTTGCCGCCTCGGTTTTCGATCGCTACCGCATCGAAACCTATAAAGAAGCCGGCTACAAGCCCTACATGATCGCTGCCATGATTTTGACCAGCCGATTCGCCAACGTTCCCGAAATGCTCGAAAAGCTTGTCGAAAAAGACCGCAAAAGAATCAAAGTCTGATCTGTAACGACTGATTCAATTCTGTAAAAACTGATTCAAAGAAGCAGCCCGGTGCCAGCACCGGGCTGCTTCTTTCGCTGTCATTGCGAGGAGCGAAGCGACGAAGCAATCCCGACGAATGAGAACAAATTCGATTACGATGACGATCGCGAGCACGAGAGGAATTGACTTATGCTGGGAATATCGTATAATGCTGCTGTGTACTGAGTTTTGATGTCTATACTACTGGAGAATTATTGTGAAATTTAGATTTGTCGCTTTGATTATTATGGCGGCCCTGCTGCTCTGCCCGAATGCATCTCTGTGGGCCGAACAGGACGAGATTACCCAGGAACAGCTTAAAGATGCCAAACTGCAGCCGGAAGGCGTCGTTCTGGAATTCCTCGAGAAGGAAAATGCCGCACTTGGTGAAAAGATTCAGGCAAAAATTGGTGATGGTTCTCTTGAGCCCAGCAAGCCTGAAAGCATGCTGGCCGCTTTGGGCAAAGAAGCCAAAGGTATTCTCGAACGCTCGGCTGAACTGCGCAAAACCCTCAAAGAACCAGGCCAGCGCCTGATTCTCGATATGGAAATGGTAACCCTCGGCTCACAGTCCGGGCTGATGCCAGAAGTAATCGCAATTATCGGCAACTGGAAGGGTGATATGCGCGAAGCTATGATTATCACAGCTGCGCAGCGCTTTCAGATGATGAAAGTGCCTATGACAGAGGACTTTGACGCTCTTCTCAAGGAACTGCAGTCGTCAAAAGATCAGCAGATCGTTGAAGCAGCCGGCCGCATGCTCAACCCCTTCTTCAGAAGCCCTGAAGGTAAAGCTTTTCCAGAATTTCCCGCGGGTAAAAAGACAATCGACGGCAAAGACCTCAATCTTGCAAGATTCAAGGGCAAGGTTCTGCTGGTAGACTTCTGGGCAACCTGGTGCCCGCCCTGCCGCGCCGAAGTCGGGCCGCTGGTGACTGTATACAATAAATACAAAGACAAAGGCTTTGAAATTGTCGGTATTTCATTCGACAAGGAACGCGCTGATCTGGATAAGTTTGTGCAGGAAAACAAGATGGAGTGGCCACATTACTTCGATGGCAAGCACTGGGAAAACGAAGTCGGCCCGACCTACGGTATTCAGTCGATTCCGACCATGTATCTGCTCGATGGCGAAGGCAAGGTAATCACTACCGAACTGCGTGACGGCAAGCTCGAAAAAGAACTCGAAAAAATTCTTAAATAAGGCTCTCGCAAATCAGAAGGCTCCGGGTCTCAGATCCGGAGCCTTTTTTATGCGTTAGAAATGACCTGTCGGATTGCTTCCTTCAGACTGTTACTATTGTAAGGCTTACTGATGAAAGCCTGAGGCTGCTCGGCATGCTCCCCGCGCATGACCATACTCTGATCGTAGCCGCTGGCCATTATTGCCGGAATATCGGGATCCATTTTGCGAAGTTCGGCCAGCGTCTGCCAGCCATCGAGGCCGGGCATCACGAGGTCGCAGATAACCAGATCTATCTGCTTTTTCAAGGCCTTGAATATCTCGATCGCATGCCTTCCATCTGTCGCTTCGATTACTTTGTAATCAAAGTTTTCGAGAAGGCTGTGGGTTATAAAGCGCACCATCTCTTCATCTTCGACAACAAGAATGGTTTTGATCTTCAGTGCTTTAGCTGGAACTCCTGATATCATCGTCTTTTCTCTGGCAGCTGGCACGAAACCGGGAAAATAAAAAGTGAAACAACAGCCATGGTCAGGCACGCAGCTCAACGTAATGCCGCCGTTTATGCCACGCATAAACCCGAGCGCATTAGTCATACCAAGCCCTCTTCCCGGCCCCTTGGTCGAAAAGAACGGGTCAAAAGTTTTGCTGATTTCTTCATCAGGCATTCCGCTGCCTTGATCGAGGACGCTGAGGCATACATAACTGCTTTCAGGAAGCGGATTCCAGTCGATGGGAAAACGATGTTCGGCCGGGATGGCTTCGGAAGCCACCCGCCCGATGTTGAGCAGAATGGTGGCAGGTTTATCGGCAGATGCTTCAGATGCGTTGGCTACCGCATGTTTGAGTATCTGCTGCAACTGATCGTGATTCATGCTGATTGTCGCGTCATCGGCTGAAACTGTCAGCTCAATCTGATGAGTAACCGGTAGTTGCTGTCGAAGCGATTCTAGTTGAGCACGGCAGAGTGCCGGCAAGTTAATGGTGTTGAGTTCAACCTGGTGCTGCCCGAGATAGGTCAGCATCATTGAACTCATTTCGGCAGCCTTCTGGGTTGCACGCATGGCATCACCAACGTGCTTTTTGCTCCCATCGTCTGACTGCCGCTTCATTCCAAGTAACTCAAGATTGCCGAGTATCACCTGCAGCTGGTTGTTGAAATGATGGGCTATAGCACCGGCCATACGGCCAAGGCTGTCGGCTTTCTGGTTTTGCTGACGTTGCATTTCAAACTGTCGCTTCTGTTCTTCAAGTTCCTTGCGTTCGCCAATGTCACGAGTAATTCCGAAGATTTCTGCATGGCCCGTTTCCTGGTTGATGATCCAGTTCTGCGTTAACTCAGTATGAATCAGGCGACCATCTTTGCCGAGCTGATCGAGCTCTTCTATGTAGCGGGTCTGACGGTTGTTACGAAGATTGGCGAGTCGTTCAGGCAGGTAGGCATTAACTTTTTCGAGCGACTCCGGCGGCAGATGAACGGTTATTTCAAGCTGCATCAATTCTTCGGGCGTGTAGCCGAAAATCCTGGTGACAGTCGGGCTTATGTAGCGGTATCTTCTTGTTTCGACGTCGAAAATCCAGATGATGTCGTTGATGTTTTCGCTTAAAAAGCGGTAGCGTTCGTCGCTATTGCGAATCTGGCGGTCTGCTCTCTGCTTGAGAAGAGCATTTGAAAACATTTCACCGATAATTTTAAGCAGTGTGATTTCTTCAGAGTTCCAGGTGCGACTGGTTTTAACGCAGTCATAACCGAACAAGCCGATAAATTGCCCCTGCGTCAGCAGTGGCATCAGCAGAATAGACTTGACATCGTCGTCGATCAGAAGCTTTTTGAAGTCTCCCATTGATTCCGGCATGGCTTCAATTTTTTCAAAATGAAAATACTCAGCTGAAGAATGTGTGAAATCAAGAACTCCTGGTAAATCGGCAAGCGGATACTTCTGATATTTGGGAATAAGCGATTTAATATCATTTGTGCACCACTCATGCGTGTTGCTTATAGTCTGGATGGCAGGGTCAACCTGAAAAATATAGCCGCGGTCAGCACCGAAGAATCTGGCACTGAGTTCGAGAGCGTTTTCCATAATCTTGTCAATGCGCTCAAGAGGTGCTTTTACTAAGCTCTGGGCGACGCTTGACACCATTTTTTCGAGTTGCAGCTGATATTGCAGGCGATCCTGGGTAACCCTGTGTTTACTAATATCTTCGACAATGGCAATACCGCCGACTACCCTCGATTCTGCATTGTATATCGGAGTGGTGATCATCTTCAGTGGAGTCACCTTATCTGCGGTGAATGAGCGATAATAGCCTTCGTAATAGCCAGCACGACCATGTAGGGCCGCTTCCAGCGCATCTAGAGCCTGTCTGTCTGAGATGTCGAAGAAGCTGACATTGGCCACTTTTTCTGACGTCGTGCCAAAAATATTCAGGAACTTGGCATTGTATTCTTTTAGGTAGCCTGCGCAGTCATATTGCATAATACCGACTGGAGAGTTATCGAGAAGGAATCTGTATTTCTCTGCCGTCTCATGCAGTTGAGCGGCCAGGCCGTGTAATGGCCAGGGTTCGTTCTCGACTGCCACGTTAAGCTGTTTTTGCGAACCATGCAGGTGGCATGCCTGCAACTTGCCGGCGATGAGGCAATAAACGGCGGTCATCTGGCAATCGGGGTTTTCAAAAGCAATGCCTTGAGATGTTTTGCCTCTGACACTGAAATGGCCCCAGATTACTGCACAGATGTCATTCAGACGTTCGACTCTGAAAGAGTGCCTGAAGATTTCTATCTCGTGGGGAATCTGCTCGACATCTGCTGCCAGACTGGCAATAAGATCATCAAGGTTTGTCCAGACTTCGCCGGCAGCTGACCCGATAGCTGTGAGTTTGGGACTAAGGTATTTGCGCAGGCCTTCAGGGTTACGCCTGTGTGAATACTCATCGAGAATATCGAGATGAAGTTTGAGCAGAACTTCATCAGAAGGAATGAACTCATTGTTCTGCGCATCACTCTCAATTTGATTTATATTTTGTTTATGAGCCATGATAAAGCAGAATCCGCCCGGCTGAGGCAGCGCGGGCGGATTTATCCTTGTTAGAATCTATCCCAGAGGGAGCCAGCAAGCTCTCTGGACTTTGCACAGAGCTCTTCTTCTTCACCTTCTTCAAGGAAGGTGATAATGCCGTCATCCATCAGGGTTTTGCCCTGGCAGATGGTTGTCTGCACGCGACTGAACGGCAGCCCAAAAGTCAGATGGCCGAAGGTGTTGGCGGCAGTTAGCGGGGTGGGCGGCACGTAGTCCCAGACGACGAGGTCGGGAGCTGAGCCTTCTTCGATAGTGCCGATTTTCTTTTTGAAGAGCTTGCTGGCGAGGCGCGGGCCATTTACCGCGAACATGCGCCAGGCTTCGCCGTATATCTTGCGCGGGTCTCCGGCCTGATGTTTGTGCAACAGGTTGGCAACCATGAGGTCTTCGAGTGGTGAAGCCGACATACCGTCGGTGCCGAAACTGACGTTGATTTTTTCTTCGAGCATTCTTTCGAGAGGCGCACAGCCGACAGCATTGTTCATATTCGAGCGCGGGTTGTGAATGACATTGGTCTTGGTCAGGCCAAGGGTCTGAATGTCGGGGGTGTCACAGTGAACGCCGTGAACGAAAATGCTGTCAGGACCGGTAAGTTTGAAGCGGTGTAGACGATCGACGACTGAGCGGTAACCGCGGTTTATAGCGTCCTCGTTATCGGCTTTGTCTTCGGCAACGTGAATATGAACACCGGTCTGCAGGGCTTTCATCAGTTCGGCGGCGCGTTCGAGACTTGTGTCAGACAGGGTAAAGCTTGCATGCATGCCGATCATGGCATGAATATCAGATTCACTTTCGAGCTTGAGCCCTCTGATAAAATTGGCATTTTCGGTAAAACCTTCGTCGCATTTCTGGAAGCCGTCACGATCTGAGATTTCGTAGCACAGGCTGCCACGCAGGCCGCATTTGCGGAAAGCATCACGCAATACCGAAAGCGAGCCGGTAATGCAGTTCGGACTGGCATGATGGTCGATCAGAGTGGTAACCCCGTTGCGCACCGCATCGAGCAGCGGAATCAGTGCAGTCAGATAAAGGTCTTCTTTGGTCAGAGCCTTGTCGAGACGCCACCAGAGCCGCTCGAGAATTTCGACGAAGTTCGTCGGCGAAGCATCTTTCAATGCGATACCGCGGGCGAAGGTCGAATAAAGATGCATATGGGTATTAACAATTCCGGGCATCAACACGCGTCCCTTAACATTTTTCATCTTGGCTTTGGGAAATCTCTGTTTGATTTCGTCAGTTGTACCAATAGCGTGTATTTTCTTCTCGTCAAAAGCAACAGCACCGTTTTCGATGACTCTATGATTCTCACCGAGTGTTACAACCGTAGCGTTACCGATAATTTTCATCTTCTATCAACCTCTTTCTGAATATTGAATTGATTAACTTAGTTTGTACCTGCAACCTATGAGATTGCTTCGCTTCGCTCGCAATGACAGGTTTTTTTCGCTTCGCTCGGAATGTTCTTATTACCGTCATTGCGAAGGGCGAAGCCCTGAAGCAATCTGCCGGTCGTCGAACAAATTCTTGCAGCAGATGATGACATAAACATTCAGCCGTTGTAGATCTGCTGACTGCGTTCGTTCTGGTGCCTGATCAGTTCTTTCAACTCGGCATCGCTGAACCGCGTGAAACGGCCATTTTCGATCAGAGTTTCACCATGCACTATGCTGAGATCTACTGTATCAACGGCACAGAATACCAGGGCGGCCAGCGGGTCGGTAGAGCTGCCAGCCTGTCGCAGGCTGTCAAGTTTGAAGCCAACCAGATCAGCTTCGAAGCCCTTTGCCAGCAGGCCGATGTCGTCGCGCCCAAGCACTTTGGCGCCGCCGAGAGTGGCGACCCTGAGGGCATCACGTGCCGTGATGCAGTCGGCCGTTTTGAGCACACGCTGTAGCAGCATGCAGTTGCGCACTTCGAGCATCATGTTCGAACAGTCATTGCTGGCGCTGCCGTCTACGGCAAGACTCACCGGCACGTTGGCCCTGAGCATCTCGACGATTGGCGCGATACCAGAGGCCAGACGCATGTTACTGGTCGGACAGTGAGCGACACCACCCTGAGCTTTGCCCATGGCTACTACTTCTTCTGGCGACATGTGAACGCAGTGTGCATAAAAAGAGTTTTCGTCCATCCAGCCGAGGTCTTCCATGAGCTTGAAGGGGCGCACACCGAATTCTTTGATGCAGAATTCTTCTTCGTCTTTTGTCTCGGCGAGATGCGTGTGCGCCTTAAGCCCCTTGCTGTTTGCGTATTTTTTTGCTTCGATCATCAGTTCGCGGGTGACCGAGAAGGGCGAGCACGGAGCCACGATGATTCGTGTCATACCGCCACGCTGCGCTTCATGCACCTTGCTGACGAGTTCGTCGGTTTCTTTCATGATAACGTCTTCGGTTTGCACTACCGTATCGGGTGGCAGGCCGCCGTCTTTCTTCGAGCGTGACATGCTGCCGCGGCAGAGATGGAAGCGCATGCCGGTCTTGCGGGCTGCTTCTACCTGCTGGTAATATAGGTTTGACTGCCCGTCAGGCACGAGATAGGAATGATCTACTGCCGTGGTGCAGCCACTTTGCAGAAGTTCGAGCGTGGCGATAGTCGTGGCGAGACCAAAATCTTCTGGCTTAATGCGTGCCCACAGAGGATAGAGGCGAACCAGCCAGGTGAAAAGTTTGGCATCCTGAACCTTTGGAAAATTTCGCGTCAGGGTCTGGTAAAAATGATGGTGGGTATTGACCAGTCCGGGAATAACGATCAGTTCCGACGCATCGATGTTGCGGGCGTCAGCGGACATTGGAGCTAGTTGCGCTGCATCGCCGACCGCTGTTATCTGAGAATTTTCGATCAGCAGAGACACGTTCTCTTTTACTTCGGAGTCGCCTCCGGCCCAGAAATATCTGGCGTTCTTAACGAAGGTTTTCATACCTGCTCCTTGATTTCTTTTTTTATATTACTATAGTCTGCCGGCTTGTCGCATCATTTTTGTAAGCAGGATGTATCAGCCGGTAAAGGGTTTTCCGCAATTAATACAATAGTATTCTTTTATCGCATTAACAGTGTTGCAGTGCGGACAAGTTTTTTGCGGGCCACTTATCGGAGCCCGCGCCGGTGGAGTCGGTTTAATTCCAATATCGGGAAAGGGCGAGGAAGGCATTCCTGAATCTTCGCTGTCATTGCCGATACTTTCATAATCAGGCATTTCACCTGGAGGGGTGTTCCCGATGCTTTCGTAATCTGGCATCCCGCCAGAATTATCGTTTCCTATATTGCCATAGTCAGGTAATCCTCCGGGAGTGTCGTTTCCAATGTTTTCGTAATCGGGCATACCACCTGGCGTATCATTGCCGATGCTGGCATAATCTGGCATTGATCCAGTCGAAACGTTGGCCGGCCGGGTTGCTTTTGTGCTTTCTCTGCCTGGTTGGCCGGAAAAGGCCGGTTCGGCCGGGAAGCGTGCGGTCGCCATTTCCCGCCACCTTTCAGCTTCCTGTGGGTTGTCGAGGCGGTAACAGGTTTCGATAATTTCTACATAATAGCCAGGAACATCAGGAGCAATCTTGATGGCGCGTTCGAGTATCTTGAACGACTGCTGCGAATATACCTGGCGCTTTATGTAGAGATCGGCGAGGTAGATAACAGCTTCACTGTCGGAAGGATTTAGCGAAATTGCCTTGAGAATGAAGTCTTGAGCCATTTTGTGATCGGCCTGCTGCTTTATATAGGCGTAGGCGAGATAATTTATGACATCCTTACGCGTTTCGTCGATTTTAAGCAGACCCTGAATATGCTCAAGGCCGGTCGGGGTAGTATCTTCAAGGAGCAGGCAGGCTTCTCCAGCGATTCTTCTGGCGTTGGGGTTGCGACTGTCTTTTTTGAGTAAGGCTGAAACTAGCTCGTAGGCGCGCTGTGAGTTGCCGGTGCGTAGAAGTGCCTCGGCCAGCATTACCGCCACCTGTTTCGGGTTGGGCGTGTCTTCCTTATCATAGCGTTCCTGTAGAAAGGCAATGTTGGCTTCGTATTCGCCACTTTCCTTGATACTTTCGATTTTTTTGAGTTTGCTGGAGGTTTTCCAGTTGGCAAGTATTTCCTTGCCGGCTTTTATGGCAGGAAAAAGCATGACCAGGAGCAGAATGTAGATGCCTATCTGAACCTTATACAGGTAGATCCAGAATCGAGTAGTGTTCACATCAGATCTGAACCCGGATCTGAGCTTGCCAAAATGTTCGAGCGCGAGCGCGTTATCGCCGCTATGGTAAGCTGCCATGCCTTTTACATAGTTATATAAGTCTTTATGCTCATCTTCAGTCTCTATGTAGCGTAGTGCTTCGCGCGCCTCATCATATTTTTCCAGGCGCAGACAGGTTTCGGCAAACTGAGGCGCTACGGCTTTGCGGTGTTCCTCGTAGTCGGCAAGAAGTTTTTTGCCTGCCGTATAGGCTTCGGTGAACTTATTGACCTTGAAATCATTGTCAAAAGCGGCAAAGCTTACCTGAAAGCTGTCCTGGCGGGCTTTAACCTGAACTGATTTTTTTCTGAGCTCGACGATTTTTTGAGGAATTTCCTTGTCTTCAGGCCTTATTTTTAGAGCATTTTCGTAATCGCTGATGGCTATGTCAAAGCTTCCGCGCTTTTCTTTCTCACGGGCTTCCTTGATGAAATTGTCGAAGCGCCGGTTAAGTTCTATCAGCTTTTTCTTTTCCTCTATCTGGGCTACATTCACTCTAGCTTTTTCAGCGCGATCTTTCTCTACCTGGGTGGTAATCTTCTTAAGCCTGGTGCTGACTTCTTCTTCTGCGGGATACGCCGCCGCGAGTTCCTGCAGTTCTCCAAGAGCTTCTTCAAATTTGCCGGCTCTGCTCAGATCGTCAGACCTGGCAAGAGATTGCTTGAGTTTGGCTTCCCGTTCAATTCTTTCTTTTTTTTCAGCTATTTCGCCAACTCTGGCGCCTGGCATTTTTTCGGCTTCGTTAAGTAATTCGAGTGCTTTGCCGTAGTTGCCTTCATTGTAATATTTTTCAGCCGCCTCAACGACTTTCTGGCGTTCCTGTTCTGATTTGTTGCGGATTTCGCGGCGCATGGCAAACAGTTCGTCATTGGCGTGCCTGATTCGGCTGGCAGCATTCAGAAACTTTTCGGCACTGGCAAAATCGTTTTCGCGATAAAAAGCCCGGCTGACAATTATCAGGGCGGCCTGTAGATTCTTGTCGTCGGCCTGCTCAAGGGCGATAGCGTTACCCTTGATGATCAGATCGCCTTCCTGCTTGATTTTTTCGAATTCATTGTTCTTCCACCAGTTTTCAAGCAGAGTCTGCCATATCTTTGTACCGCTGGGATATGCACGGCAGGCTTTGAGAAGGTATTCATTCATTTCAGCTGGTCTGCCGGCGTTTTGTGCGTCTTTTGCCATATTGATATACAGGGCGCCAAGTGCTTTTTGAATATCTGTCTCCTGGTTGTTAAGCTGATGCGCTTTTACCAGAAAGCTCTCGGCTTCGACAGGTTTTTTCTGCCTGAGCAAAACTGTCCCGGCGAGGTAGAATGGTTCCCAGTTGTCGGGTTCTAGCTGGGTTGCCTGCTTAAGCAGCGCCATAGCCTGATCATACTGGAAAAGTGCAATATGATCGCGTGCTTTTTTGGTGACGGATTCTGTCGCGCCCTGTGCCAGCAATACTGCTGAGAGGCAGCAATAGAACAGCACAGCAATAATAAGCCTGATTGATATAGATTTTTTCATTTTTGAACCGTTATTCAGCCATATAGAATAACTTTTTCCAGCATGATAAGTAAATAAAAATTTGAACCAGCGGCAGATCTTGTGTTAAATTACACCGTCACAAAGTTCTCAGGCAAATAAACATTGACTTGCCATCACTGCTTGAATATAATACGTGTCTACTTTGGTCGACCTCAGCAAGGGAGTTTCTGTAAATGAAGAGTAAACATAGTGTCAAAATCATTGTAGTATTAGCAGTATTGTTGTTCTCTCTGTTCTATACGCTGCCATCTACAAAAATGTGGGACAATGCATTTGGAACCATTTCCCCGGCCGAACAGAACGCTGTTCCACAGCGCCTGCTCGAATTTACCTCGGGCAGTGACGGCGCGTCAGCACTGATCAAGTTTCAGGTTGACCGCATGGCTGAAATTTTCAATCTTCCCAAGAACCCGGCCCGCCCCGATGACGTTCTCAACAATGTAGTTGACACTGCCAGAAAAGCCTTGGTCGACATGGGTGCAGAAGCCCGTGTCTTCAACCCTGATTATGCCAATGGCAACGTATCGCTGAGAATTGCCGGCAAGAGCAAAGAAGAGGCTCAGGCCCTTCTTGGTGCCGCAAACCTCTATTCAAAGCTGCCCCTGGTTATCACTTCTCTCTTCCCGAGATCGAGAATTACCCTTGGTCTTGACCTCAAGGGTGGTATCGATCTTGTTTATCAGGTTGACCTCGAATCGATTCAGGAAAACGACAGCATTACCGATGCCGTTAGTCGTTCGGTCGAAATTATCAGAAACCGCATCGATATGTACGGCATTGCCGAACCCAGCATCAAGGCCCAGGATGGCAACCGCATCAGAATTCAGCTTCCCGGCGTAAAAGATCCGGAAAGAGTTAAGCAGCTGATTCAGAACACTGCCATGCTGCAGTTCCACATGGTGAAAGACCAGGCCCTGACTGCTGCTCAGCTTGAACCGATCAGCCCCGATGGCGAAATCGTGCTGATGCAGCCGGGAACTCCCCGTCAGCAGGCAATGTGGTTTAAACTTGTTCGCCGCCCGGAAGTAACTGGCCGCGACCTCAAGTTCGCCAAAGTTTCGTTCGACGAAATGGGCGCTCCGATAGTTCACCTTGAATTTAACGCCGAAGGCGCTGCCAAGTTCGCACAGGTTACCGGCTCACACATTGGTGAGCAGCTGGCCATCGTTCTTGACAATAAAGTACACAGCGCTCCGGTTATTCAGTCTCGTATTACTGGTGGCATGGCACAGATCACCGGCCGTTTCAGCCTTGAAGAAGCCCAGAACCTTGCTATCGTGCTGCGGGCCGGCGCACTCCCTGCCAGCCTGATCGCTCTTGAAAGCAGAGTGGTTGGTCCAACTCTTGGCCAGGAATCGATTAAGGCCGGCTGGAGTGCTGGTATTATCGGCGCTCTTCTCGTTCTCCTGTTCATGGCATTCTTCTATAAGTTCTGCGGCTTTCTCGCTGACCTGGCAGTTATCTTCAATACATTGATCATCTTTGGTGTTCTTGTGTTTTTCGGTGGCACACTGACCCTGCCTGGCATTGCCGGTCTAATTTTGACTCTCGGTTTTGCAGTCGATGCCAACGTAATCATCTTCGAACGCATCAAGGAAGAATTCCGCTCCGGTAAAACGGTTCGGGCTTCGATCAACGCCGGATTTGACCGGGCGTTTTCCTGTATCATCGACTCTAACGTTACTACCCTGCTTACTGTTGCAATTCTCTACATATTTGGCTCGGGCCCGATTCGCGGCTTTGCCACCACATTGGGAATTGGTCTTATCGCCAACGTTTTTACCGCCATCATCTGCGTAAAACTGGCTCTTGACCTTTTCTACAGCGGCGACCGTGCCAAGACTCTCAGCATTTAATCAAGGAAGGGTATAAAGATATGACTTTTCAGTTCATGAAAAACAGATATACATTTTTTGGCTTCTCGATCACGCTGATCGTGATCTCGATACTGCTGTTGGCGGTAAAAGGCCTCAATTATGGCATCGACTTCAAGGGTGGCAGCATTCTGCACGTGCGCTTTGTCGATGAATCAAACGAAAGCAAGATAAGAGACCACTTCAGACAGATTGCCAAGGATCGCGAACTTTATTTTACTGCCGATCAGATTGTCGTTCAGTCGGTAGCCGGCGGTCAGAATCGCGAATACATCATTCAGTATCCGGCAGCTCCGATGGATACCGCAAAAAATGCTGAAGTTCACGACTACATTCTTTCTGATCTCAAGCGATTAGCTCCCTTCTCAGACGAAGCCCTCGAAGTTTCAAATGTCGGTCCCACCATTGGTGACGAACTCAAAAAACAGGGTCTGCAGGCTGCCGTACTTTCGGTTGTCGGCATTCTGCTTTATCTCGCCTACCGCTTTGAATTTCAGTCGGCGACCGGCGCGATCATAGCTCTTGTGCATGACCTGATGATAGTTCTCGGCGCGATTTCTCTCATCGGTCTCGAATTCGATGTAACAGTTCTGGCGGCTGTTCTCACTCTGCTTGGTTACTCGGTCAACGACTCGATCGTTGTTCTCGACCGCATACGCGAAAACCGCAAGATCACCAAAGAAACCAGTTTCGCTGCGGTAATCGACTCATCTATCAATCAGACGCTTGGCAGAACGTTGAATACATCTATTACCACCCTGCTTGCCCTCTTCTCTCTTCTTATTCTCGGCGGTATCTCGATCAAGGGTTTCGCAATTACACTTACCATTGGCTGTATCGTTGGTACATATTCTTCGATCTTTATCGCCAGCCCGGTTCTTTTTGAAATGACCGGCGATAAGATGGGCAGAAACAAATAACAGACTTTTTTGATGAATGCACAGGCGCCCGTTTTCGGGCGCTTTTTGCTTGGAGGGAAAGATGAAAGCAGTTATACAGAGAGTTAAGAGCGCCTGCTTAAGCGTCGAAGGTAAACTCGTGTCAGAAATTGGCGATGGTATGGTCTGCTATCTTGGCGTAGGCAAGGGCGACACGGATGATGATCTGCGCTGGCTCGTAAAAAAAACAGCTGGTCTGCGCATTTTTCCAGATGGCGAGGGCAGGATGAATCTTTCGCTGCTCGACTGCGGATTCGAAATCCTTGTTGTCTCACAGTTCACGCTTTATGGCAATGTTAAAAAGGGCTTCAGGCCGAGCTTTATCGAAGCCGAAGATCCCGAATCGGCGCGCCTGATGTATGAACGATTCTGTTCTGAGCTTGCCGCGACCGGGTTAAAAAAAGTCGCAACAGGTATCTTTGCCGCTGATATGCTGATTGAACAAGTAAACAACGGCCCGGTAACTATTGTGCTCGATTCAAAACAGCCCTGATAAAAATTGTCTCTGTTTTTGAGTCGAGAGCATGCTTTAATGCAGGCGTATCACACAATGCCATGTTGAACAATCAGACGCCGGGGAAGAGTTTTTTCTTTAGTTTGAGCAGGTGTTTGAAGCGGGTATTATTCTCAGGTGTTTCGCCGTCTTCGATTAGTTGGAGCCTGAAACCTGTTTCGACTCTGACAAAAACTTCGGGGTCGATAAAAATGTAGCCGGGCTTGACCTTATAGGTGAGCGCCAGTTCCAGCAGAAAATCACGGTCGAATTCTTCGAGGCCTTTCTGCAATCTGGCTGAGTCGATAAATTCCATATCTTTGGCTGGAATCGATTCGAAAGGGTTGGCAGAAGCACGCCGGCTGTTGATGAAAAAGATGAATATTACGAGAGCACTAACTGGTAAAATCAGCATCAGAATTATCTCGGCTTCGTAATTAGATTCGCTGAAGAATTCGCTGAGATTGCGCAGAAACTCACGACCGCTGATTTTCATTACAATACCTTGAAGCTGAGCTCGGTTACCAGCTTGCGGATTTTTGCTGATGTATCCTTGCGCAGTGCAGGAAGATACTGTGAAAGCATCTGCGGGTTGATGCGGCTGATGGCCTTGACCGCGTTGAAACGCAGCAGTTCGTCGCGGTCATTGAGAGATGGAAAAATATAGTTGAGAAAATTCGCATCTCCGATTTCACCCATGGCCCAGAGCGCACTGGCACGCATGTTTTTGTCCTTGTGTGACAGCATTTTCTGTAACACCGGGATCAGGTTGAAATTGCCGATCTTGCGGATACCAACAATAGCGTTGGCGCGGATACGGTTATTTGAGTCGTCAAGAAAAGGCAGTAACACCTGGATGGCCTGGCGATCGCCAAGCGATGAGATGGCTTCAATGGTATTGGCCCTTACGCGAGGATCGGGGTCGTTGAAGAAGCCGATCAGTTGCTTGATCAGCTGCGGATCACCCATGACGCCGAGAGTCTTAACGATGGCGGCGCGCACAAGTTTTGACGGATCTTTCATCGCCGCCAGTAGAGCATCTTTGCCCTTTTCGTCGAGCTGAATGTTTTCGAGCAATAAGGCTGACTGCAGACGCGTTTGCGGATCGAGAGAAGTTAAATCCTGGACGATCTGATCAGAGAAGCCCTGGTCAAGTTTCTGAATAACCTTGGCCGCGAGTTTGCGGGTCTCAGGTTTGAGGTTGTTGAAATTGGCCTTGAAGCGTTCTTTGCTGAGTTGGGCAATATGACTGAGTGCAAAATTACGCATTTTTTCGTTGTCGCTGTTGATAAAGCGTACCAGCAAGGGAGCCAGCTGGCTTGCCGACAGAATGGCCTTGAGATGCTGTAGTGCATTGAGAGCGACGTTTTCGTTGGGATCGGCAAGCGCCTCTACGGCAAAGTTTTTGAACTGGGCAAAATGTTGCTGGCTCATGCAGTTCAGCGCTCCAATACGGACTTCAGGCGCGGGATCCTTGCTTGAGTTTTTGAGAAGTTCAATCAGGCCATTAATCTTGCATTCACTCGCAAATTCTATTGCCGCGACGCGAACACTTACGTCGCTATCCTTGAGGAACTTCTCGATAGAAATGTTGCGGTTACGGGTAACGAGATTGCGTTTGAACAGCTCACGGTCTTCTTTGTCAGATATGACTGCCAGCAGCTTGAGAACTATTCGCCAAAGGTTGTCATCGACGTTGCCCTGTAGTGCCGTCAGCAGCAGAGAGCCAAAAGACGGGTCGTTGCTGATGAGCCACTCAAAAAGATTGAACTGTTCGTCAAAGGGCCAATCTTTTAGAAATAGATAGGTTTCGTGGAAGTTTTTCTGGAAGAGTTCCCTGATAAAAGGTCTGACCAGAGCATGCCGGTTATTGGCGAGAGCGTAAAACAGCCGGCGCGTGAGTTTTCGCTGTTCGTCAGGCAACTGCTTGTCACGCATCATGCTCAGGATGGTTTTTTCCCAGGTGTCGTAGAGACTTGCCAGTGTAATCCGGTTTGGCTCAGTTTTGTCGTTCATGCGCTCAAATGTTTTTTTGATAAGCTGTCCCAGCGCATTTACCGCCAATGTTCTGATGTCTGAGGCTCCATCGCGCATCAAATCAAGAACCTGATCGAAGCAGTAGGGGTCTATCTGTTTGAGAAGCTCAGGTATGACACGATAACGATAACGCGTATCAGCTATATTGGCGACAAAAGACAGAATCTCGCTGCCAGCCTTGCCGAACTGTGGTAGCAGAAGGCGATCGCACAAATCTGTCAGGCCTTCAAAGTTTCCCTGAACAAGCTTTTCATTAAAATATGGCAGCAGTTCCTGAATAGAATACTCGGAAAAAATCTCGAGCATCTTGTCTTTACGTGCCTGAGAAGCCTTACCGTAAAAGTCCAGATAGAGCGGAATAAAGTCGAGACGGGCAAATCGGGTGAGGGTGTCGAAGTAAAAATCCTTGATTTTAAGGTCAGGATGCGAAAAATTAGTCTTTATATCGTTGAACAGATCAAGGTCTTCGAGAATACCGACAATTTCGAAATACAGCGGAGAATTGCGATCTTCTGGTAATGCCCTGATGAGTGCTCCCAGCGCTTCTTTGCCAAACTCTCCGGTGATGGCGGTCTGCACCTTCTGGCGGATACCGGGGTCGGGGTCGTTCATGCAGGAGATCATTATGTCGAGGCTTTCCTGGGTGCCAAGGGCAGAAAGAGCCTGCAGCGAGCTTTCTCGCAGCTGTGAATCAGAATTCTTGAGCAGCGCCCGGAATACCGGCATGGCTTCTTCGATCTTGCGTTTTCCGGCAATATCAATAAGCGGGAGTATCAGATCACGCGAACTTTCGTTAAATGATTCGAGCGCAGCAAGAACCATCTGGTCGGTTTTTTCATCTTCATGGTCGATCAACTCATGAAAAGCGGATTCTCGCACTTTCGGGTCAGCGCTTTCCAGTTCCTTGAAAAGGATTTCGGGGTCTCTGTTAGATTTTCCAAATGGCCAGATCATTGTTGCGGTGGTGGAGTTGGCTTAGCCGTAAGAACGGCCATAACCTCTTTTCTCACATTTTCATCAGGATCGAAACGCAGCGGTCTTATATATGGCGCCAGCATCATCGGATTGGTGATTTTTCCCAGCGCCTTGATTATGTTGCGGCGAACATCGGGTTCGGGGTCACGAATAGACTGCAGGAGAATCGGAAAGAATCTGGAGTCTCTTATTTCACCGAGGGCAAATGCCGCAGAAGCTCGCATCCAGCGATCGGGGTGGCGAAGCATTTCGATCACTGCCTCGTATATCTGGTAATATCCAAGCTTCCAGAGGGTAATAATGGTATTGGCACGCACACGGTTATGATCGTCATGCAACAATGGCAGGATTTCTTCGACAAGCGACAGATCTCCAACCACACCCATGGCTTCTACTGCATTTGCGCGCACGCGGTCGTCCTGATCCTTGAGAAAACCGACCAGCATGCCTGAAACTGACGGACCACCAATTTTACCGAGACCCATTATGACGACGGCGCGCACATGCGGGTCGGGATCCTGGATCGCGACGATCAGGTGTGTTTTGAGTTCTGGCGGGATGAAATCGCACAGAACCTCGAGAATCTTGGCGGAGAGCACGCGTGTTCGCTGATCTGACGCCGAGAGGTCGCGCGTGATGTCTTCCATGAACGAGGTGTCCATTCTTATTAATGAGGTACCGATGGCAAGTCGGGTTTCTTCGCTCATTTTTTCAAAGCCTGTCATGTATTTGCGGCGGGTAATATTGGCTATTGCCTTGTGAGCGGCTTGTTTAATTTCGGCAACGTTTGAGGCGAGAAGCTTGGTGAGGCTGCTGATGATAGCCGGATGGTCGCGTTCCTTCAGGCGTTCAATTGTCTGCAGAACAATGCTTGAGTCAGAGTCTTTGAGTAGATTCAGCAGCATCTCACAGCCGGCAGCATTTTGAAAATGCGGCAGGTCAAGGATCTTGAGGATATTTTCGCGAACCGAATAGTCAGGGTCACGCAGCTTGGTTTCGATGATCTGCAGCGCGTTCATCGAACCTGATTCGCCGAGAATCCAGAGTATGCGTGAACGCAGTGCGGGATCCTGGTGGTAGAGAACCTCGGTTACAAAGCGCTGTAGCCGAGGATCCATCATCAGGTTGATTACTTCTGCCTGAACTTTCTGAGGGACTTCCATGAAGTGCTCGAGCAAAAGAGTGTTGAGAGTTTCAATGATATAGTTCTCGCTCGGGTCTCCAAGTATCTTTAGTGCTGTTTTGCCGGTTTCTATGTCGTGGTAACAGCAGGCGTCGATGAGAAGCTTTTTGCGAATCAGTGCGTCAAGCCCTTTGAGAAAACTTTTGAAATAGCCTTCGTTATAGCGGAAGATCTTGGCGAAGTTGCGTAGAATGACGTCCTGGTCGAATCGGCCAAGGCGCAGCAGGCATTCGGTCAGCAGTTTAATGCTGTGAAAATAGCGATCATTCAGGTTGGCTTCAAGCGGGCCGGTAAAATACTTGATGTTGTCTTTGACTTCCTGCGACTGTCTCTCTTCGGGAGACATGACATCGAGTTTGTCGCAATAGTCTCTGACAATCTTGCCGATTGTGTCGGCCACGGTCACCGGGATGCTTTTGTAGGGATCCTGGAGGAAGGCGAAAAGGTATGGATACGACATGGGATCGGAAAGTTGTTCCATCAGCTTCAAGGTGTGCTGGCGGAATCCTTCGCTCTTTTTGCCAAGACCGTCGAAAACCTTTTCAAAAAAGACTTTTCCATGCATCTGCAGACATTTGAAGACCGGGTAGCGCATGTTGGCAGCGATGGCTGGTAACTCTCTGATACAGAGATCCAGGAAGTCAGGGCTTTTGATTTTATCGACATGTTTGGAGAATTCGACCTGGATAATTCTTTTCTCATCCTTTTTAGCTTCGACAACTTCTTCTTTCATGATGTCGAGAAAAATAGGGTATGTCTTGGGGTTCTGTAGCTTGACGATTTCTTCGAGGTAAAGAATCTGTTCTTTAACGCTGAATTTGCTCCATTTGTTGAGCAGTTCGGTCAGCAGTCCTGATGATTCGATACCGTGCTGAATCGTCCGGTGTATGTCTTTGTCGAGAGTGCTGGCGAGCACTTCAGTGACAGCCTTGACGTTCTCTTCGGTGATGCTCGACAATATTTCTTTGAAAGTCTCGCGCAACAGGGTGTCGGGGTATTTGATCAAAGTCAGAACCAGTCTTAAATCATCTTCATTAAGTGATTTGCGGGCATCAACAAAAATTTCGAGAATTTTCAGCCTGACTTCGAGGTTTTCATCTGCTTCGAATTTTTCAACAAGAAACTCAATGAAACCATGGTTAAGGCTGCTGACAAAATCGCTTTTGGCGCGATCAGAAACCTTTTTGTCCTTCTGGATCAGTCGATCGTAAGCTTCTTCGGGGTCTGAAAGCTTTCTTGAGAACCAGCCCATTATGTACCCTGCATTCGTGGATTTTCTCTGATTATCGACGCAAATCTGACTTTGCTGAATAGAGAGGGTCAAGAATTCAGTATACCCTATTTTACTGTCGAGCACACGAATAAATTTAAACTTTACTTTCTGAGAAAAGAGGATTATTTACAACGGTATGATAGTTTGGTATAGTCATTTCATCAAGTAACTAATTAAGTGAGGAAATTCAAAGTGTGGTTTATTAAAAAGATATTCTGGATGCTGACTCTTCCTTTTGTAGCACTCACCGGCGTTCTTATGTTTGCATTTCCTGAAGAGATGAAAGAATTCAAAAAAGATCTCGTTGACATGCTTGAGAACTCATGGTTGCGCTGGATCGGCTTTGTTCTTTTCATCGGAGCCATGGTTCACATCGCCAGAATTTTTGATGGCACACACACTCTGGTAAGACTAAGCGACCCCAACAGCTGATTATTCGTAAGATTTAACTTCTACCCGATAAGACTTTCCGCCAGGCGGAAAGTTTTTGAAGGGGATCTCGAAAATAGAGCTCTCGTTCGGCATCAGGCCCCGTTCTGGTATCAGAAGCGTGCCTGTTTCGCGGCGGAGCTCTCTTTTGTTTTCATCTAATATGCTGCCACTGAGAACTATTTTCTGGCGGGTTGCCTTTGAGGTGTTCTGAATTGTGCCTACTACGAAAAGAGTGTCAAGCTCAATATAGCTGTCGATACGATTGATTGAAAAAACAGGGGATATGTCACCGTAGATGACCGGGTTGAATCTCTCCTGGCGCTTTTTCTCGACGTAGTCTGCTGTTACGGTTTCGTCATACAGTGCCCATATCTGCATATCCATAGGTGATATTCGCAGAGCTGTCCTTAGAGCTTCTTTTGCCTGATCGTATTTTTGCTCTACAATCATCGTTCTGGCTGAATCGACGAAGGGCAGGGAAGGGTCTGCCGGCGAAGTTGCGATATCGCGGGTCTGGTCTGTGGCTGGTCCCGGGAACATCCGCAACGGGCCGCGCTCAATGGTCAATTGCGCCTGCAGGGAAGCAGGTAATATCAGACAAAACAGCAGGGCACAAAGTCGTTTTTTCATGTGAGCTCTCCTCTATCTGCCAAGTTTTCTGGCAAAAGCCTCGAGAATCAGGCGGTAGAAGCTTTCAAAACCGAACATGATCATGCCTTCGTGCAGCATGCCGTAGGCAGAAAGGCCGGCTTCATTTTCATTTTCTGTAAACATCCCAAGCAAGGTGTTGCGGTCGAGCGCCATGCTGGTAACCTTGACCGGAGCGCCGGGTGGCAGGACGGCAGCAGTAACGGTCTCGGCTGCAGCTTCATCGAAGCCTTCGCCAGAGCAGATGTAAAAGAGATCGAGAGTAAGATCCTGGCTGGCGACCGGTTCTTCTGGTTGCAGGCTGCCTGGTAGATAGCTCCCGATGGTTTTGAGCTGGCCAGGAGTGAGCAGAATAGCTGTGATCAGTACATTGGCAAAGTTGCCTTCGAGGTTAGCTCGAATATCTTTGAGAAGCTTGCCGGCAGATGGGTTCTGCTTGATATACTGTTCAGTCAGCTGGGCAGAGCCGAGAGCAAGAAGACATGCCGTCATCGGGTTGTCGGGATTGAGGGCGCAGAGTTTGGCTTTGCCCTGCGGCAGCATCTGCACGATTCCCTGGTCATGCAGCAGATGGATGCGGTTGTAAGCTGTGCCGTAAGGAAGTTTGAGCCTGCGCGACAACTGATGAATTGACAGCACGCCGTCCGGTGTTTCCATAAAAGCGCGTGTAATTTCTATGTTGGTTTGCATGGCAGGATTATAACAGCATCCAGCCAAATTATCAATTTATTGAGAGCCTGTTTTATCAATCGCGCTTTCTCAGTTATTGGTGCGGTTTTTCTGGAGATGATAACAGGAGTGATGCATGGCTTAACAGGTGTTTTGCCGTGTCAGGCATCAGTCTTATTGCTGTATCAGGGGAGAGTTGTAAAAATAATCTCACTAAAATGTTGACTCGTATCAGTATAGATGTTATAATCCAAAACCATTTCGCGAATGGGCACATTATTTGCTTAGTTTTCGGAGTAAAGCCGGCATTGTTAGCATTAACTGCAAAAAAAATATTACTGACCGGAAAACTGGAAATCAAAAAAAATCTTTTTTACGTACGATCTGCGGGTGTTTCAGGCCGATGACTGGATACCCGTTTTTTGTTGTCAACTTTTTAACTGTGCGCAAGCATGTAACTAATATAAGGAGCAAGGCAGAATGATGGTCACAAAGCAACAGCCTGTAGCCAAAAAGTATCTGATGGCGAAAGAGCGGTTATTCGACAGTATACCCAATCTTATCGACATCCAGCTCAAGTCTTTCGAGTGGTTTCTTCAGGCGAGCAAAGAACCTGGCAAGCGGGTCAGGCATGGATTGGAAGAAGTGTTCAGAGAAGTTTTTCCAATCCAGGATTATGTCGGCAATCTCTGCCTTGAATACAACGATTACAGCCTTGGACTGCCAATGTGCAAGAATTGTCCGCAGATCAAACTTCGCAAGAAATGTCTGTATGATGACTGTAGTTTCGTTGAGAAGGAATGTGAAATCGCGTTCATCGGCGATACGCCATTTCGTGTAAAGCAAAGCCCTGACCAGTGCCGCAAAAGAGATCTTACCTATTCAATCCCGCTGAACATCAGGGTTCAGCTGATCATGCAACAGACAGGTGAAGTCAAGGAACAGGAAATATTCCTGGTTAACCTGCCCTGTATGACCGATCGCGGCACCTTTATCATCAACGGTGCTGAACGCGTCGTTGTCAGTCAGTTGCATCGTTCTCCCGGCGTCTACTACAGTTTCAACCGCGCCAAAAAACTGTATTCCGCCAAGATCGTGCCTTATCGCGGTGCCTGGATGGAGTTTGAACTCGATCTCATGAAAGACGCCGTATTTGTCCGTCTCGATCGAAAGCGCAAGATCCCGATTACCACTTTCTTAAGATCTCTTGGCTATTCCGATGACGAAAAAATTCTCGAACTGTTCGATAACAACGAAACCATTGCCAGTTCGCTCAAATTCGACAAGCAGTCAGTCAGCGCTTCTGAAGGGCCCGACAAAGTCAGTAAAGCGGTAACCGATGCGCTCAAGGCCATCTTCAGCAAGCTTCGCCAGGGCGATCTCTTCGTCGAAGAAAATGCCCGCGGTCTTATCAAAAGTCTGTTTTTCGATGCCAAGAAATATGACCTCGGCGATGTTGGCCGCTACAAGGTTAACAAGAAGCTTCGCCTGGTTGATCGCCTGTCTGAGCAGGTTGCTTATAAAGATATCATCAATCCGGCTAACAAGGAGCTTATGGTCGAAGGCGGCAAGCGCATCAGCAAGGCCGTTGCTGCTCAACTGGAGGCTCTACAGGTGCCGTCGTTCATCCGAATTGGCGAAGACAACCTCGGCTACCGCATTATGTTCAACCCGGAATGTGCCGAAGTGAAACTGCCTGACGTCGAAAAGGGTATTGTCGACCTCATCGGTAGAATGGCTTTTGAATCGATCGTTGATAAAAAGTCCGGCGAAATTATCGTCGAACAGGGTGACGAGATTTCTGAAGACGCTTTCAACCGTATTCAGGAACTCAAACTAGACGTGATCAAGGTTAAAAAAGACCGCGTGCTCTGCGTTGAAGATATCGTTGGTGTAATCAGATACCTGATTGACCTTTCGAACGGTATCGGCCGCCTCGACGACATTGATCATCTTTCGAATCGCCGTATCCGACGCTGTGGTGAGCTGCTGCAGAACCAGTTCCGCATTTCGCTCTCGCGCATGGAACGCGTTATCAAGGAAAGAATGACTATTCACGACCTTGACAGCTACACGCCGCAGCTGCTTATCAATACTCGGCCGGTTTCGGCTGTGGTCGATGAATTCTTCGGCAGTTCTCAGCTGTCACAGTTCATGGATCAGACCAACCCGCTTGCCGAGTTGACACATAAGCGCAGACTTTCAGCTCTCGGGCCTGGTGGCCTCAAGCGCGAACGTGCCGGCTTCGAAGTACGCGATGTTCACCCGACCCACGATGGTAGAATATGCCCGATTGAAACTCCTGAAGGTCCGAACGCCGGTCTTATCGCCAGTCTGGCTGTTTACGCCCGTGTCGATGAATACGGATTCCTGACTACTCCTCTTTGCCGCGTCGATCCTGAAACCGGCAAGATCGCATATAACGAAGTAGAATACAAGGACGCTTACGACGAAGACCGCTATCGTGTTGCTCAGCCAGATGTAAGAATCAGCGAGGATGGCCATATTCTTCAGGATATCATCCCGGCCAAATACTTCACTGATGACTACGAATTTGACTACCTGCCGATCAAGGAAATCGAATACATCAAGTTTTCGCCTCTGCAGATGGTCAGCGTTGCTTCGGCATTAATTCCCTTCCTTGAGCACGACGATGCCAACCGCGCACTTATGGGCACAAACATGCAGCGCCAGGCTGTGCCGCTTATCCAGACTGAGTCGCCGCTCATCGGCACCGGTCTTGAGTCACGCGCCGCACACGATTCAGGCGCCGTGCTTCTGTCGAGAAGTGCCGGCACAGTATCATACGTCGATGCCGAATGCGTAAAGATCAAACGTGCCAGCCGCCGCAAAGATGACGAAGAAATTCTGGTTACCGAACAGTCTTTCAGGAAGATTCAGGGTCGCAAGATCATGGATACAATTGTTGACGGACTAACCGGTGAGATCATCATCGAAGCCGGCCAGACTCTCGACATTACTTTCCTGTCACGCATCAAGGCCATTACCGACAAGGTTCGCCTGCAGCAGGAATCTATCGATGTCTACCGCATGCAGAAGTTTATGCGCTCCAACCAGGGCACCTGCATTAACCAGAAGCCGCTTGTAAAGATTGGCGACAGGGTTAAGCCCGGTACCGTTCTTGCCGATGGTCCGGCAACATCTGCCGGCGAACTGGCTCTCGGCCGCAACGTTCTGGTAGCCTTCATGTCATGGGATGGTTACAACTTTGAAGACGCCATTATCCTTTCTGACCGACTGGTTAAAGACGATGTGTTCACTTCAATTCACATTGAAGAATACGAAATCGATGCGCGCGACACCAAGCTTGGGCCCGAAGAAATCACTCGTGACATTCCAAACGTAGGCGAAGATGCTCTGCGCAATCTCGATGAAAGCGGCATCATCCGCATCGGCGCTGAAGTAGAAGCCGGCGACATCCTGGTTGGCAAGGTCACACCGAAGGGTGAAACAGAGCTTACCGCAGAAGACAAACTCCTCAGAGCCATTTTCGGCGAAAAGGCCCGCGAAGTTAGAAATACCTCGCTGACCGTTCCGCACGGTGAAAAGGGTAAGATCGTCGATGTTATGGTGTTCTCGCGCGATAACGGCGATGAACTGCAGTATGGTGTTAACAAACTGGTGCGCGTATTCGTAGCTCAGAAGCGCAAAATCACCGTTGGCGACAAGATGGCCGGCCGTCATGGTAACAAAGGTGTTATCTCGAGAATCGTCCGCAGCGAAGATATGCCGTATCTTGCTGATGGTCGCCCGGTCGATATCATTCTCAACCCGCTCGGCGTTCCCTCGCGCATGAACGTTGGACAGGTTCTCGAAACCCACCTTGGCTGGGCCGCTGAATGTCAGAATCGCCGCTACAATACTTCAATTTTCAACAAGGGCCGCCTTATCGACGGCGTCGAAGTGAAAAACGAAGAATTCGTCATGAAGCAGCTCCAGGAAACCTACGATAAAGATCCGCTCAAACTCGTCGATATCGAAGGTAAGACCACACTTTATGATGGTCGCTCCGGCGAACCCTTCCATAAAAAAGTCATGGTCGGTATTATCTACATACTCAAACTCGCTCATCTGGTTGACGATAAGATGCATGCCCGCTCAACCGGCCCATACAGCCTGGTTACCCAGCAACCGCTTGGTGGTAAGGCTCAGTTTGGTGGTCAGCGCTTCGGAGAAATGGAAGTCTGGGCTCTGGAAGCCTATGGTGCTGCCCACGTTCTCCAGGAAGTACTCACAGTCAAGTCAGACGACGTTGAAGGCCGTGTGCAGGTATATGAAACCATCATCAAGGGTCGCACTATCATGAAACCTGGTATTCCAGAGTCATTCAAGGTTGTCGTTTCTGAATTGCAGAGTCTTGGCCTCCAGGTCGATCTCAAGAAAGACGCCAAGGAAGTTCAGATCGATGAGGGCGGCGAACGCATAATGGTTGCCGACACCGAAGAAGACTGGATGGAAGAAGCATCAGACGAAACCGAAGACGATCTCATCGGCGCTGATGTCAGCGAAGATTCTGACGACGACGAAGAAGAAGTGACTGAAGATGAAGAATAAGCCCGATTCCGGTATAAGCATAAGGAAGGAGACATTTTAACATGTTAGATATGGACAAATTTGATGCTCTTCAGATAAGCATCGCTTCTCCCGAGAAGATCAGAGCCTGGTCCTATGGAGAAGTCAAAAAACCCGAAACCATCAACTACCGAACGCACAAACCGGAACGCGACGGGCTCTTCTGCGAAAGAATTTTTGGTCCCCAGAAGGACTGGGAATGTTTCTGCGGAAAATACAAGAGCATTCGTTATCGCGGCATCATTTGTGAAAGATGTAATGTAGAAATCACCAAGGCAGCCGTACGCCGTGAGCGCATGGGCCATATTCAGCTGGTAACCCCGGTTGGTCATATATGGTATTCAAAAGGCAGCCCGAACTATATAGCGCTTCTGCTCGACATTTCAGCAAGAGATCTCGAAAAGGTGCTTTATTTCCAGAGTTATATCGTAATAGACCCGGGTAACCTGCCGCTTTCCAAAAAACAGCTGCTGCCCGAAGAAGGCGCTGCCGGCGAAATGGGTTATCGCGAACTGCGCGAAAAATATGGTGACATGTTCACCGCCAAGATGGGCGCCGAGGCAATCAGGGAACTGCTGGCTGACATCGACCTGCAGAAGCTTGAAAAAGAACTTGCCGAACAGCTCAAGACCTCTACCGGTACCAAGAGAACTCATCTGCTCAAGCGCATGGAACTGGTCAAGATGTTTGCCCGCTCCATCAGCCGCCCGGAATGGATGATTCTTGATGTTATACCAGTTATTCCGCCTGATCTGCGCCCGATGGTTCAGCTCGACGGTGGCCGTTTTGCGACTTCTGATCTCAACGATCTCTATCGCAGAGTCATCAACCGCAACAACCGCCTGAAAAGACTTATCAAGCTGCAGGCTCCCGATATCATAATCAAAAACGAAAAGCGCATGCTGCAGGAAGCGGTTAACGCTTTGATCGACAATGGTCGCCGTGGCAAACTGGTCACCGGCCCGAACAATCGCCCGCTGAAATCACTCACCGATATGCTCAAGGGCAAGCAGGGTCGTTTCCGCCAGAACCTGCTGGGTAAGCGCGTTGACTATTCAGGCCGCTCGGTAATCGTCGTCGGCCCGACTCTCAAGCTGCATCAGGCTGGTCTGCCCAAGAAAATGGCTCTTGAACTGTTCAAGCCATTTGTCATGAACCGTCTGCAGCAGGTCAATCTGGCTGCCAACATCAAGAGCGCCAAAAAGATGATCGAACGCGAACGCAACGAAGTCTGGGACGTTCTCGAAGAAGTCATCAAGCATCACCCGATTATGCTTAACCGCGCTCCAACTCTGCATCGCCTCGGTATTCAGGCTTTCGAGCCGGTTCTTATCGAAGGCAAGGCTATTCAGATTCACCCGCTCGTCTGCGCTGCCTACAACGCCGACTTCGATGGTGACCAGATGGCTGTGCACGTGCCCCTGATGCTTGACGCTCAGATCGAAGCAAGAATGCTCATGCTTTCTAGCAATAACATTCTCAAGCCGGCTGACGGTTTGCCGATCTCGGCCCCCAGCCAGGATATGACTATCGGTCTGTTCTATCTGACCATCGAAAAGCCTGAGGGCGAAGGTTATCCGACTGCTGAGATGAAACTCAGTAAGGGCACAACCTGGGAAAAGCTACTGCTTGACGAAGGCCGCCCATATAACTTCAAGCTGGCCGAAGAAGTATCTGAAAAGCTGCTCGCTGGTACTATTTTCGATGCAAGCGAAACTGTAGAGCTGCTCAAAAAGGCGAAGGTAGACAAGATTACCGTTTATCGCGCCCCGATATTCCAGAGCATCTCTGAAGCCGTTAATGCTTATGAAACCGGAAAGTTCAACCTGCTGTGGCCGGTTTATCTGCAAAAGGCTGATGTTGCCAAGGTTCAAAGCACCGAAAAGCAGAATACCGTTCGTGACCAGTATATGCGCACAACTATCGGGCGTGTCATATTTAATGACAACCTGCCGGCAGATTTCCCATATCAGAACACCCAGATCAAAAAGGGCAATGTATCCACCCTTATCAAGCGCATGTTCAATGAATATTCGCTGACCATTGTTGGTGAGGTTCTTGACAAACTCAAGACGCTCGGCTTCAGATACGCTACAGTGAGCGGACTGACCATTTCTATCGTTGATATGATTGATCCGCCGAAAAAGAAAGAAATTCTCGAACAGGCCGACAAAAAGGTTTTCAAGATTCGCGAACGCTGGACGAAGGGCGAAATTTCTCGCGATGAACGCAAACAGAATGAAGTCGATGTATGGACCAAAGCTACCGAAGACGTTACCGACGATCTGTTGCAGAAGTTTGAATCAACCGCTCATCTCGGTGAATACAATCCTGTTTACATGATGGCGTTCTCAGGAGCGAGAGGTAACATGCAGCAGATCCGACAGCTCGCCGCTATGCGCGGTCTCATGTCGAATCCACGCGGCGACATTCTTGCCTTCCCGATCAAATCAAATTTTCGCGAAGGTTTGAACCAGTCTGAATACTTCATTTCGACATACGGCGCGAGAAAAGGTCTTGTCGATACCGCCCTGCGTACTGCCGACTCTGGTTATCTGACTCGCCGTCTGGTTGATGTTGCGCAGGATGTAGTTATAACCATACCCGACTGTGGCACTGAACTGGGCGTAGAAGTATCGCCGATTCGCCAGAACAGAACCTCCAACAATATAATGATCGATGATATCGTCGTGCCGATACGCTACCGCATTGCCGGCCGCATGCTGGCGAAAGCCATCACTAACCCGGTAACTGGTGAAGTTCTCGATATCGAACACGCCGGCAAAATAGTTAAACTTGAAGCCGGTCTATACTGTACTGATGACATTGCGGCTGAAATCGAAAGTCGCTGCGAATTCCCAATTCCGATCGATGAAGTCAAACTTGAAATGATCTGTGCTGAACAGATCATCGACCCAAAGACTAACCGCATTATTCTCAGACCAGATCGCCCGGTCAATGAATATGTGCTTGATCGTATCCGTGATTCAGGGTTCCCTGAACTCAAGATTCGCAGTCGAATCGTTATGCGTTCACCGCTGACCTGCCGATCCAAGGTTGGTATATGTCAGTGCTGTTATGGCGCCGACCTTGCCACCGGCAATGTCGTCGATATCGGTGAAGCTGTCGGCATCATCGCTGCCCAGTCAATCGGTGAACCAGGAACCCAGCTGACAATGAGAACCTTCCACCTTGGTGGCGTCGCTTTGGCTCAGCGCTCTTACATCAAGGCAAGAAGCGCCGGTCTTGCACGCTTCGACTCGCTCAAGCTTGCCAAGATTTCTGACCGCTCGAAGTTTGAAATCGGTTCAGGCACTGAAACCTTTGACAAAAGCGAATTTGGTGCGAGCATCAAGACGGTTGTCGTTGGTGGTCACCTGATCATCGAAGGTAAAAACAATCGCAAAGATCGCATTCATATTCCGGTTGGCTCCGAAATGCGTGTAGAGCCGGGTGAAAAGGTTACTCCAGGCAAGGCGGTTGCTGAATATAACCCGAACAATATCGTAACCGGCTACACCGGCGAAGTAATCTTTGATGGTATCGAACAGAAAGATGGTATGGTCGTTTCTGAAACAGGTATCATCAGAATTCTGACCCAGGATTTCGACCCGGTTGCCAAAGACTTCATTATCGAAGATTACAAGATCCCTCAGGGAGCCACTCTCAGGGTTGAAGACAATGAAATAATTCACGCCGGCAACCTGCTGGCTGAAATTTCGGCGCAGTCTCATGCCGCTATCGCGCGCATGGACGGTATCGCCAGATTCGAAAACATCCGTGTCAAAAACAAGCAGGTTATCAGCGACAATGGTATGGTATTCATCTTTCCGGTCGGCGAAAAACATGGCGAACGCAAAGAATACAGCTTGCCAAAAAGCGTTAAGGAAGCCAAGGAAGCAGCCATCAAGAATTCCGGTTTGATTCTTAATGTCAAGAACGGTGACGAAGTATTCCCGAACCAGAAGCTGCTGTCGGTAATCTCTGAAGTTAACGGTACTGTTTCTCTCTCCGCCGGTGGTACTAAAATTTCGATATCGAAAGAAGCCGTAGAAGAATACGAATTCAAGGGCGAAATGGCAGCTGCTATTGATGAGCAGAACAAGATGCTCTCTCTTATCGCTCCTATCTCAGGATTGGTAAGGGTTATCAACGAAAAGAGTGCTGCCAATAAGACTCTTGACCGCAAGCGCGTCATTGTTAAGAATGAAATTGAATATCCGGTTCCGCGTGGCGTTATTCTGCGCCCGAAAGAAAACTGCAAGATTCTCAATGGCGGCGATGTCGTTGAAAATGGCGAATTGACTACTAAGCTGTTTATTCAGGCCGAAATTGATGGTGTCATTGAACTTGCTAACATCAATTCGGAAACCCGCATACATCTGATCAGTGACGACATTGAACTTATCAAATATGCAACACTGGCCCGCGCTGCCGTTAACCGCGAAACCGACGAAGTGATTGCCGAAAGCGGCACAGAAATTGACGATGATCTGTTTGCTATTATCGAAGACAATCGCGCAGCAGTGCGCGAAGTTTATGTGGTAAAAGGTGAGCAGAAAGCAGTTAATATCATCGGCGAAGATGACATAAAGGTTCAGTACCCGGTTCCGAATGGCGCTTCTATCAATGTAGAAGACGGTCAGGTAGTCAAGGCCGGTGACAAGCTGGTAAGCGATATCGAGCCGATGACCAGCGAAATTTCCGGCAAGGTTAACTACATCTACGGTTACAACAAGATCATTTGCGAAGAAATTATCGAAAAGGTTCTTGTCTATAGTGGTGTAGAATTCAGCTATCCGGCTTCTCTCAGTCTCAAGTTCCCGCCGACCGTAGTTAAAGATGGCGAGTTAACCGTTACTCCAATACCGTTCGAAACCTATACTCAGGTTGAAGACAGCGACGGAGCCGGTATCAGAATCTGCCAGCGGGTATTACACGAAAAGAAATACGCAATTACCAAGGAAATGGTTGCCGGTGGCGCTCTTGTCGTTAACGACGGTCAGGAAGTCAAAGAAGGTCAGGTTCTTGCGGTTCTCAAGGCTGCCAATAAGGGCGTAGTACTGCTTGATCACGAAGCTTCGAAAGAAGGCAAAGTCAAGAGCACTATCAAGAGCATTATCGTACAGCCGGGTGAATCGCACCAGATTCTCGACGGTGCAGAACTCAGAGTTGAAGACGGAAACAAGGTCAAGAAGGGTGAGATCCTCGCTAAATGGGGAGCATCAGCCAGAAAGACTACTGACATCATCCAGGGTCTGCCGCGCGTCGCCGAATTGTTCGAAGTGCGCCGCCCCAAGAAGGAAGCTGTTATCGCCGAAGAAGCTGGCGTTGTGCATATTGCCGGTAATACTCTATCCATACAGGACTACAAAACTGGACTTGAGAAACCTGTCCGTCTTGCTTTCGGTTCTTCCGGTCTCGTGGTACATGACGGCGAATACGTTGAAGCCGGTGACGTTCTCACCGACGGCAAGGTGTTCACCAAGAAACTGGTCAAGGTTGTCGGTCTGCCAATCGTTCGCCGCTATCTGATGGACGAAATCCAGCGCGTTTACCGCGATCAGGGTGTCAGCATCAACGACAAGCACATCGAAATCATCGTTCGCCAGATGCTGCGCAAGGTTGTTATAACCGAATCCGGCGATTCTGAATTCCTGCAGAATGAATCAGTTCATGTCAGGCGTTTCGAAGAACGGGTCAACAAGCTGATCGAAAAGGGCCGGCGCCCGCCGGCAGGCGTTCCGATGATACAGGGTATCACCAAGGCGTCTTTGACTACCGACAGTTTCATATCTGCCGCTTCGTTCCAGGAAACAACCCGTGTTCTGACCAAGGCTGCGATCAAGTCTAAGGTAGACTATCTCAAGGGCCTGAAGGAAAATCTGATTATCGGTAAGCTGATTCCAGCCGGAACTGGCCTTTCGATCAACAAAAACATCAACTTCAAGAACCTGCCGATTGAAGTCGAACCTGTCAGCAGCGACGAGACTGCCGAGCTCTTCCAGAATCCGGCCGACAATGCCGAAGCTGAAAAACTTGACGAACTCGAAAAAGAACTCTTCCTGGAATCTCCAGAAAAAAAATAATCTGAGCTTTCGCAACAGCTATGAAAGTCGCCCCGGCAACGGGGCGGCTTTTGTGTACAACGGCATTTTTTCATTCTGTCGGCAGTTCACAGGCAAAAAGGCTGTTGACAAGGTTATTAACATATGATAAGATCAGATTCCACCTCTCTGCATCAGGTGGGGATTTTGCAGTTTGCAAAATCAATTTAGTTAAGGAAGGTGTTGTCGTGCCTACTATTAATCAATTAATCAGAAAGGCCAGACAGGCGGTTAAGTACAAATCCAACTCGCCGGCGCTCGACAGTTGTCCGCAGCGACGTGGTGTTTGTACTGTGGTTAAAACCACTACGCCGAAGAAACCGAACTCGGCTCTTCGCAAAATCGCCCGTATCAGGCTGACTAACAAGATTGAGGTAACCGCCTACATTCCCGGCATCGGTCACAACCTGCAGGAGCATTCCGTTGTAATGATCCGCGGCGGCCGCGTCAAGGATCTGCCAGGCGTTCGTTACCACATCATTCGCGGAGCACTGGATTGCGCTGGCGTAGCCAACCGCATGCAGTCTCGCTCTAAGTATGGTGCCAAACGGCCCAAGAAATAAGGAGATTTAATTCATGCCACGACGTGGTCACGTATCGAAAAGAGAATTGACTCCTGATTCAGTCTACAATTCAAAGCTGGTCACCCGCTTCATCAATAACCTGATGATGTATGGTAAGAAGAGCATCGGCAGCCGCATATTCTATGATGCAGTTGAAATGCTGGCCAAGAAGAGAAAAGACGACAATGCGCTCGAACTTTTCAAAAAAGTTGTAGACAGTGCCAAGCCAATCGTTGAAGTGCGCAGTAAGCGTGTTGGTGGTGCTAACTATCAGGTTCCGATCGAAGTTAAAGCCGATCGCGCAGTAGCTCTGGCTTTCCGCTGGATCCTCAAACATTCACGGGCTAGAAAAGAAAAATCAATGGCTGACCGTCTGTCAGGAGAATTCGACGATATTCTCAACAACACCGGCGCAACCATGAAGAAGCGCGACGAAGTACACAGAATGGCCGACGCAAATAAGGCATTCGCACACTTCCGGGTTTGATGAATTTTTGTGTATAATCGTTTGCACTGAAGGAATGCAATAAATGACGACTCTCTCGACAATCAGTAATATCAGAAACATCGGTATCGTGGCCCACATCGATGCAGGCAAAACCACGACCACCGAGCGCATTCTGTATTACACCGGAAAAGCCTACAAAATGGGTGAAGTACACGAGGGAACCGCCGTCATGGACTGGATGGTCCAGGAGCAGGAGCGTGGAATCACAATAACCAGTGCGGCAACAAAATGCCACTGGCGGGATTGTGACGTCAACATTATAGACACGCCCGGGCACGTGGATTTTACTGCTGAAGTCGAGCGCTCACTACGGGTTTTAGACGGTGCAGTAGTTGTTTTCTGTGCGGTTGCAGGTGTTCAGCCACAGTCTGAAACTGTCTGGCGCCAGGCCAATCGCTACAAGGTTCCCAGGGTTGCTTTCGTTAATAAAATGGATCGAACCGGCGCAAGTTTTGATCGTGTCGTGCAGCAGATTGCTGAACGCCTTGGCTCAAAACCGCTTCCGATAGTTCTTCCCATTGGAGCTGAAGAAAGTTTTGCCGGCCATATCGATCTGCTCACCATGCAGGAGCACATCTGGGATGAAGAATCCCAGAAAAAGCTTGGCGCCGAGTTCAAAACAATCGATGTTCCGGTCGAGTATCTCGAGAAGGCGAAAGCCGCACGAGACACCATGATCGAAACGCTATCGGCCTACAACGACGAAATTCTCGAACTCTACCTCGAAGAGAAAGAGATCCCTCTCGATCTTCTCCAGAAAACTCTCCGCCGGGCCACTATCGATAACAAGATAGTACCGGTGCTCTGTGGATCAAGTCTCCGCAACAAAGGTGTCCAGGATCTCCTTGATGCCGTTACCTGGTATCTTCCTTCGCCGCTTGATATTCCGCCGACTGTGGCTTATATGCCTGAGACCCACGAA
>PGYA01000100.1 GCA_002839435.1 Candidatus Riflebacteria bacterium HGW-Riflebacteria-2
CTTCTTGTGCATCTTATCGCTCCCTTAGAGTACTTCAGGGGCCAGAGAAACGATCTTCATGAACTGCTTTTCGCGAAGCTCTCTGGCGACCGGCCCGAAAATGCGGGTACCGCGTGGATTATTGTCGTTGTTGATAATAACAGCTGCGTTATCATCGAAGCGGATGAAGCTACCATCGGCGCGCCGGGTTTCCTTTTTGGTGCGCACGATAACAGCTTTAACAACTTCTTTTTTCTTAACGGTTCCATCGGGAATCGCGTCTTTAACAGAGGCAACAATAACGTCGCCTACCCGACCAAACGATCTGCCGCTGCAACCCGACACGCGGATGCACAGAAGCTTCTTGGCGCCGGAGTTATCAGCAACTTTTAATACGGTTTCCTGTCTGATCATTGCTGTTCTCCTTATTCTGCGACGGTATCGGCGGTCTTAACGATTTCGCGCACGATCCATTTTTTGCTCTTGCTTACCGGTT
Organism: Candidatus Riflebacteria bacterium HGW-Riflebacteria-2; assembly: GCA_002839435.1. Taxonomy (GTDB): domain Bacteria; phylum Muiribacteriota; class Ozemobacteria; order Ozemobacterales; family Ozemobacteraceae; genus Rifleibacterium. Next base: position 476 of record PGYA01000100.1, read on the forward strand.
TGCATTCTTCGATGCGAACCAGATCGCCGACTTTGCACTTTTCTTCGGGGTCATGCACCAGGAATCTGGTGTGACGCTTGATGTACTTCTTGTAGCGGGGATGCTGAACGATGCCTTCGATTTCGACCTTGATGGTCTTTTCGGTGCTGTCAGCAATAACCTTGGCAACGCGGCTGCGTCTGATAACTTTAGTATTTTCCATTGTTCACTCCTGCTTAAAAAGGAAGCCGACCGGCAGTCAGTTCCCGCTGCAGAACTCTGATGTTTTCGAGTTCGCGTAGTTTAGCCCGCTTGTTTTCCTTGATTGTGGCGATCTGAGAAGCTTCATTTAATCCCATTTCAGACAATTTGTCAAGAAACTTCTTTCTAATTGTACATTTGGGGTCTTTGAGACGCTTCGAAGCCGCTCGCAACTGGACTTCATCTTTGCCCTTGGAAGCCTTGAGCTTCTTGGAGATTTCGCCACGGATATTCTTGAGCAGTTCGGCAACCTTCTTATCGCAGTTGGTGCGGATTTCCTGGTTTACCTTACGTGCCTTTACCGACAGACGGGCTTTGAGTCTGGCGATCTTTTCCTGTAACGGGGTCTTGGTGGTATCGATTTTTTCTTCCTTGAGAAGAGCATTGTATTCGCTCTTCAGCAAGTCAAAGATTCTGGCTTTTTCCATACGGGTCAGATAGGTCTTAACCCGGGCAATATTGCGGCGCACCAGACTGATGCGTGACGGATTAGCCAGCTGACCTGTTACAGCCTGAAATCTCAGGTTGAATAGTTCTTCTTTATAGTGCTTGTATTTTTCTTCGAGTTCCTGCTCGTTGAGTTCAGAAAAATCTTCTCGATTCTTCATTTTTCACCTTCCTGATTACATTTTGTTAGTTACAACCTGGCAGCGGATCGGGAGTTTGTTGGCGGCCTGGCTGAGAGATTCGATAGCGATGTTTTCGGGAACACCTTCAAGTTCGAACAGAATTTTGCCGGGTTTAACTACTGCTACCCAGAATTCTGGAGCGCCTTTACCCTTACCCATACGAACTTCAAGAGGCTTCTTCGATACGGGCTTGTCGGGGAAAACGCGGATCCACATTTTACCGGCACGCTTGACGGTGCGGGTGATAACCTTACGGGCGGCTTCGAGCTGGGCGCTGGTGATCCAGTGTGGGTCGAGAGCCTGAAGTCCGAAGGAACCGAATGCCAGGTATTTGCCACCCTTGGCCATACCCTTCATTCTGCCGCGGTGCTGTTTTCGGAATTTTGTCCTTGCGGGAATCAACATGAGTGGTTTCCTCCTTACTTCCTGTTATGAGTCGGAGTGCTGCTATTGCTGCTTTCGCGACCGTAGAGATCAGTTTTGCCGATCTTTTCGCCCTTGAAGATCCAGACCTTTACGCCAACACAACCAAAGGTGGTGATAGCGGTATCGGTTGCATAGTCAATGTCGGCACGCAGAGTATGAAGAGGAACGCGACCTTCGCGGACCCATTCGCGGCGGGCAATTTCGGCACCATTCAGGCGGCCAGAGCAGAGAATCTTAATGCCCTGGGCACCAGCGCGCATAGCGCGGCTGATTGTCTGTTTGGTGGCACGACGGTGAGAAACGCGGCGTTCCAGCTGCATGGCGATGCTTTCAGCGATAAGCTTGGCATCAGTGTCGGGCTGCTTGATTTCCTGAATGTTAAGGAATACTGATTTGCCGGTGAGGGTTTCGAGTTCCTTTTTCAGAATTTCAACCTTGTCACCACCACGGCCAATGATAACGCCGGGCTTGGCAGTGAAAATGGTGATGCGCATCTTGTTGTTAGATTTGCGTTCGATTTCGATTTTGCTGATGCCTTCGCGGCGGAACTGCTTTTTATCGATGAATTCGCGAACCTTTACGTCTTCGAGAACGAATTTGGCATAGTCAGCGCGCTTTGCGAACCAGCGTGATTCCCAGGTTCTGGTGATGCCAAGTCGAATTCCAATCGGATTAATCTTCTGGCCCATTATTCTTTACCTCCGGCGGGTTTGGTGGTCTTTTTAGCAGTAGTCTTCTTCGCAGCAGCCGGCTTTTTGGCAGCGGGTTTGCTGGTGGTAGTGGCAGCAGCTTTTTTAACAGTTTTCTTGCCTGCTTCAACAGTCGGAGTGCTTACTGCAAACTTGGCCATCGAGAATTTTTCGCGCAGAACAATTTTGGCGTGCGAGGTTCTCTTGCGGATGCGACAGGCGCGACCACGGGCACGGGCCATGAATCTCTTCATGGTGGCGCCGCCATCAATAGTGATCTTAGCGACATAGAGATCGTCAGCACGCAGATCATGGTTGCTACCTGCATTGGCAATAGCTGATTTGAGAAGCTTGAGCAGAGTCGGAGCTTCGCCCTTCTGCATGAACTGAAGGATCGAGAGAGCTTCGTCAACACCCTTGCCACGAATAGCGTCAGCAATAAGTCTGAGTTTCTTCGGGCTTGAGCCGATGTTTCTCAGAACAGCACGAGGCATTTCGAGAACATCGATAAGTCTTGTCTTGTCTTTCCAGCTCAATTCGCCAACCTTAGGGTAAACTTTTTCAAGTTTGCCGTTCGGCTGCAACTGGCGGTGATAAAGGCCGGCCTTGGTCAGAACGGTTTCGATCTTAGCGCGGCTGTTCTTGGTATCAAGGCCTTTGATCATGCGCAGGCCATTGAACAGATCAACGTCATCGGGAATGGTTACACCAACGAGTCGTAACATTCTAATTTCTCCTTCACTTATTTAAGCTTGGTGGCTTTTTCGCCAGCGTGAGCCCTGAAGGTTCTCGTTGCAGCGAATTCGCCAAGCTTATGCCCGACCATGTTCTCAGTGATGAAAACAGGTACATGTTTCTTACCATTGTGAACGGCGATGGTGTGACCGACCATTTCCGGATATACAGTTGAGGATCTGGACCAGGTTTTAAGCTGGCGCTTTTCGCCGGCATGGTTCATTTCCTGAACTCTCTTGAGCAGTCTTACACAAACAAATGGAGCTTTTTTAGCCATTGATAATCTCCCTTACTTCTTGCAGCGCGAAATGATGTATTTGCTGGACTGGTTCTTTTTCTTTCTGGTCTTGTAACCCTGAGCAGGTTTACCCCAGAGAGATACAGGGGTGCGGCCGCGACTGGCGCGAGCTTCACCACCACCGTGCGGATGATCGCACGGATTCATTGCAGAACCTCTGACGTAGGGGCGCTGACCCTTCCATCTGTTGCGTCCGGCCTTACCGATGGTAACGTTCATATGATCTGAGTTACCGATCTTGCCCATGGTGGCGCGACAATCGATAAGGATCATTCTCATTTCGCCTGAGGGCATATTGATCTGAGCATACTTGCCTTCTTTACCGACAAGCTGAGCGCTGGCACCGGCAGATCTGGCGATCTGGGCACCCTTGCCTGGCTTCATTTCGATATTGTGAATGGTAGAGCCCAGAGGGATGTTTCTGAGAGGAAGGCAGTTGCCGGGAAGAATGTCAGCGTGCGGGCCGCTTTCGATAACGTCGCCGACCTTGATGCCTTCGTGTGCGAGAACATAGCGCTTTTCGCCATCGCGATAGTGAACAAGAGCGATACGGCAAGTGCGGTTAGGATCGTATTCGATCGTAGCGATAGTGCCGGGTACGCCGTCTTTATCGCGCTTGAAGTCAATTATGCGATAAAGGCGTCTTGCTCCGCCGCCGCGATGTCTCTGGGTGACATGACCGTGGTGATTGCGGCCGGCAGTGGTTTTGAGCCATTCGCACAGTGGCTTGTGAGGGGCATCGGTGGTAACGTCTTCAAAACCCAGACCGGTCATAAAACGGCGGGAAGGCGTTGTTGGCTTATAACTTTTGATACTCATGACTTTCTCCTATTCCTGCACTCAGGCAATGCCTTCAAAGAACGGGATAGAATCGCCTTCTTTGAGGGTAACGATGGCTTTCTTCCACGAAGGAGTAAAACCATGGAAAACGCCGCGGCGCTTGGGCTTTCTTACTACGGTAACAGTATTTACTTTGTTCACGGTAACCTTAAACAGGGTTTCAACTGCATCTTTAATCTGATGCTTGTTAGCGCCCTTGGCGACCTTGAACTGATAAATGCCTTCGCCCATGCGATCGTAGCTCTTCTCAGAAACTATTGGCTGAAGAATGATATCCTGAGGTGCTTTCATTTTACGAGTACCTCCTCGAGCATTTTGACTGCCTTGTCGTTAATGGCTACGTTGCCATACTTAAGCAGGTCTACGACGTTTACGTTCATCGGGGTGACAACCTTAACGTTGTACAGATTCGATGTCGCACGTCTGGTGTTTTCTGAAATTTCAGGAACCACGAAAAGCACCTTTTTGAGCTTGTGTGATTCAAGGAAAATTCTTACGTCTTTGGTTTTGCCACTGGCGAATTCGAGATTCTCGACGACACGCACAGTGCCGGCATTGGCGAGTTCAGTCAGAACGCCAACGATAGCGCGATCTACCACTTTTTTGGGCGGTCGCTGATCGTAAACTCTCTGATGAGGTCCAAATGCCAGACCACCACCCGGATGCAGTGGAGACTTGACATCGGCTTGACGCGCACGGCCGGTGCCTTTTTGTTTGAACAGCTTTCTTGTGCTGCCGGCTACGTCGCTTCTGGTTTTGGTCGAAACGGTACCCTGACGCTCATTGTTGAGCTGTGACTTTACTACGTCGTTGATGGTCTGAGGATGTGCCTTTACAGCAAAAACTCTTTCATCAAGATTAACTGAACCGCTGGCGGTTCCATTCATTTTAAAAACTTTGGTTTCCATGATTTCCTCCGTTCCTTAAGCCTGACGCCTGATTATAACCAGACCGTTCGCGGCTCCAGGGATGGAACCCTTTACCAGCAGAAGATTTTTCTGCTCGTCAACCTTAACGATCTTCAGACCTTTAACGGTCTTGCGAACATTTCCCATTTGACCAGGTAGCTTCTTGCCCTTCCAGGTGCGAGATGCGTTAGTACCAGAACCCATGGAACCGGTCGCGCGTGCTCGGTCAGATTGGCCATGCGTAGTCTGCTGGCCACTAAAGTTATGACGTTCCATAGCGCCGGAAAAACCTTTACCCTTGCTGGTTCCAGTGACACTTACCTGGTCACCTTCTTTAAACATTGAAACATTGATTTCGGTATTCGGCTCAATGCCTTCAAGTTCGTCAGCGGGCAAGCTTCTTACAAAACGGAACGG
>PGYA01000101.1 GCA_002839435.1 Candidatus Riflebacteria bacterium HGW-Riflebacteria-2
GCCTGTTTAACCGATTGTACAATGCGCGCAGCCAGTTCGGGCGTCTTCATCAGTGCCGAGCCGGCACCGGTTTTGACCACCTTCGGTACCGGGCAGCCCATATTCAGATCGATAGCGTCGCATATCTGCAATTCTTCGATAAAGGCAGCCGCCCTGGCCATTGTCTGTGGGTCGGCGCCAAAAAGCTGAACGGCATAAGGCCGGGCTTGTCCTTGAAACCTGACCATGTCTATGGTCTGTCGGCTTTTCATGGTTATCGCCTTGGCGCTTGCCAGCTCTGATACGGTGAACCCTGCACCGAGACGGGCACAGAGAAGCCGGAATGAGCCGTCAGTTACGCCGGCCATTGGCGCCAGCACAAGGTTGTTTGGCAGGCGAAGTCGGCCTATATTAAGGGGTTTGATGAGATCGTCAATTCTAGCAGGGGTCTGCATGGCAGAACTGAACGGAGCGGCGGGGTTTTCGAGCCAGTCCGGCTCAACGCAAAGCGAAGGCATCAGGCATTATTTTCTTTGTCAGCGAGGCTGTCGTCGTAGATGAATGAACAGTTGCGGCCGCGATCTTTGCACTCATAAAGAGCTATGTCGGCTTTTTTGATTAATACGCTCTTAACGCTTGCGTGATCAGGGAATGTCGAGATGCCGAGCGATATAGTGACTTTCAGCGCCTGTTCCTGACCCTGGAAATCGTAGGCTTCGATGGTTTTGCGCAGGCGTTCTGCCACCAGGTGCGCACCCTTGGCATCGGTTTCCGGCAGGATGATGGCAAATTCTTCGCCGCCATAACGGGCCGGAATATCGACAGTCTCGCGAACGGTCTGTTTGACAAGCTTGGCGACTTCTATAAGCACTATGTCGCCCTGCTGGTGACCGTAGGTGTCGTTGAATTTCTTGAAGTGGTCGATGTCAAATAGAATAAGCGAACATGCTGTGTGATAGCGTTTTGCCCGCACCATTTCTTCTTCGAGGCGGCCCTGAAAGTATCGGTGAATGAAGAGTTTGGTCAGACCGTCAGTAATTGCGAGTTCATAAAGTCTGGCGTGCTCAACTGCCATCGCAGCCTGCTGTGCAAGAGCTTCGAGCAGGCGTTGGTCTTCTTCGGTGAAGGGTTCGTCATTCAGCTTGTTGACCCCGTTGATAACTCCTGTAACCCGGTCTTTAATCTTGAGCGGCACTGAAATCAAGTTAACGATGGTCTTTTCATAATCGGATGTGGTATCGAAGCTTTTGAACAAAGGATCTTTGTGCCCTTCGTTAACGATAATACTGTTGCCGGTCTTGAGCACAGTGCCAGCCACACCTTCGCCTGACTTGATTTTGATTGAGGTTTGCGGAGTCGAAGCAGTATTCTCGCCTTCAGCCCCAAATACAATTTTGGTTTCGAGCTCGTCGGGGCCCGTGCCGGTCTGCAGCATGATCGAACAGCGCTGGGCACGGATCGCCTTGCCGGCCATTTCGAGAATCTGCTTGATCAACTTGTCGGTGTCGCTCTGAAAGTTCATGGCCTGGCTGGCCTTGAACAGGGTTTCGATCTCGAAAATCTTGCGGTCAAGAGCCCGGTTGTTCGCTTCAAGCGCATCGAGCATTTCGTTGAAACGATAGGCCAGGGTGCCGATTTCATCATTAGAAGAAGATTTGATGCGGTAGCTCAAATCATCGCTTTCAATTGCCTGGGTGCCTTCTATCAGGTTATCAAGCCCCTTGGTGATTACTTTGGCCAGAATGATAGACAGAACGATACCAGCCAGGAGACCGATCATGGCAATCAGATAGATGTGCGAGCGGCTGACAGCCTTGGCCTCGGTCAGCCGGTCAAAACTTGACCGCAGAATTACTGTTCCAAATTTGGAGGTGCCAACCTTGATTGGTGAGACATAATCGACAAAAAGGCCATCATCAGATAGAACACGCTGCGGGGTTTCGAATTTTTCTATCTTTTTGCGCATGGATTCAGAAATGAATTCGCCAAGCAGGCTCTCGGTGCTGTTTTTCATGCGATGGGCAAGATATTTGCCATCTACGTCGAGAATAGAGATTTCCTGAATATCCTGGCCACCGACGATGATTCTTTCGGTGTAGGGAACAAGTGATTCGTAAGCCTGACTGATGATCGGATCCTGGCAGGCTATCGCGAGCGTTGAAGAAAGAAGCAGACCCGATTCGTTCATCGAAGTGGTGAGCAGAGATTCTTCTCTGAGAGAAGTGTTGATAGAGTTCATAATGATTATCAAGCCCACCAGCAGGGCAATCCCGATGATGAACTTGATTTTTATCGAAAACTTGATCGCGTGTTCTGCTTTTTTCACATTTTCTTCCGGGGAATCGACGCTATTTGTGCTCTTCGAGAAGTTTCTGGACTTTTTCTATGTAATCGTAATCGGTGACTTTTGCCGGTAGAAAACCCTGAACATCTGTCAGGTCGTCAAGGATTTCCTTGCCTTCAGGGTTTTTGATATTGAGCTCAAGAAGAGCCTGCTTGATCTTTTCGATCAGATCGGGTGGCAGGCTTTTGCGAACTACTATTGGCTCATTGGAGATATCCTGGGTGGTTGCAAGAATAGTAAGTTCATCCATCTTGGCCTTTTCGCGCAGGGTGTTACGGGCGTCGTCATAGCAGGCGCCTGCATCGTATTTGCCGAGCAGTACATTGAGAACGACCGCATCGTGCTTGTTGAGAAAGGCTGTTTCTTCGGCAAAATCTTTTTCGACATCTATGCCTGCTTCTATCAGAAGCGCTTTCGGGAAAATGTAGCCGGAGGCTGACTCAGGTTCGACCCAGGCAAATTTTTTGCCTTTGAGGTCTTTGAGGCTGCGAATTCCTCCGTCCTGGCGGGCTATGATAATACCTCGATATGAAGTGGTACCGAATCTTATTGGTTTTACCAGCAGCTCAATTTCAGGGTTCTTGCGCGCTTCAACTGATGTCATGGTCGCCAGCCAGGCAATATCTATCTTGCCTTCGATCAGAAGGTTCATGATATCTGCATAGTTTGATGCTGTCTGCAGGCGAACCTGCTTTACTCCGAGTTTTTTCGTGAGATACTCGAGAAATTTATTGTGCTTATGAACCATGGCCGTTGAATTGGTAAAAGGTATGCGGCCAAGTTTGAGTACTGTATTGCTGTAAGGAGAACTGGAGGCTGCTTCACCTGGTTCGGCCTGCTGCGCCGGGCGAACCTCAGTCTGTGCTGGCTTGTCTGTTACTGGTTGCTCTTTTCCTGAATCGCAGCATCCCTGGAGTAACAGAATCAAAGTAAACACGAACAGCAAGAAAGCAGGAATTGATTTCTTCCCCATCAGAGTTTCTCCCTTATAACAGAACTATCAGTTATGTATACCATAAACCTTTTTTCCTAGGCTACTACTTGTTTGAGTAAAAAAGCGAAGTTTGCTGCAAACAGCTTTAAATAATGCTTCTAGCGCTGTTTCGCTTTGAGCGGAATTTCGAGCGAAAACTCTATCGCTGACGGCAAGGCACTGCTTTTAATTATGATATGCTCGATGTCCTCTAGAAAAGTCAGATTGGTTATCGGAGGAATTCCCTGCGCGGCCAGTATTGGCGACTGTAGCAGTTTCTGTAATTGCAGATTGAAGTCGTCGGTGCGGATTTTCCAGAATCTTTTTAGCTTCTCTGGCATTTCGAACGCTTTTTGTGAGCCGGTGGCAACGTCTTTCAGGTGGGTAAGTTCTTTGGCAAGATTGCTCTGCGCTGAAGTAATCACCAGGAATCCGTTATACAGTCCGGCATATACTGCGGCCTGCGGCAGCATGAAATAGCTCAGTTTGACCATTGGAAAATCACCTTCGAGTGGCTGAACAAAGATTCCGGTCTGCTGGCAGAGTTGTTTGAATTTGTCGAGATTGTTTCTCAGCTTTTCGATATCGGGCACCGGTGCAACGAATCTGATGTCAGGGATTCCGCCGTCACCACTGGGTTCCAGGTTGACGTAAAGGATGCTTTCACGTGCAGTGTTTGTTAAAATATCTTTTTCGAAGTCAATGCCGGCCGAAGCTACCATGTTAACAACAGTCGCCGACTGTGGAATTGCTGAAAGTTCCTTGAAAGCTTCGGCTGGATTCTCTATCGGGTGCGTCTGGCAGAAGAACATCAGGGCGTCATGGTTAATGTATCTGCCGATGCTAATGTTGTGCTCGATCTTATCGTTGGCCAGCAGGTTTTTCTCGGAGACAATTTTGAGTTTGCCGAAACATCCGTTCGTTGATACCACCAGAGCTCCTGCCATGTAATCAGAAGCTTCGAGAATCGGCATCAATTCTTTCCTGGCGCGCTCCATTGCCGGCTTTTTGACGGCTTTTGCGTCATCTGCTTCGGTTGACCCGTCGATCGCTTTTTTGAGCGACACATTTTCACAGATCACCTTGATGATTATGGCCTGAGAAGCCGGCTTACATGCATTTACCAGTTCCTGCAAAGCGGTCTCATGTCTTTTAAGCATTTCAGCAGCAGCCTTTTTCTGGTCTGCTGACAGCAGAGTTTCTGGTAGCGGCTTGAGGAATTCCGGCCCGCCGATGCGTGCTGAATCGAAAAGCGATGCCGCCAGAAGAGATGTTTTATTGGCTGTCCACTGGGTGTTGAGCGAGCGTCCAAGTCGACGAAGAATTTCTATGGGGTTGTTACCCGGTTCATTGAGAAAATCTTCAGCGCGGTCGATCTGATAGGCGATCACTACCGGCAGCTCAGACTCTTTCTCCTGGGCATAAGCCGGACTGGCGAATAAGGTCACAATAATTACTGCGAGGGTACATACCTTGCGAATTTTCATTACGACACCTCCGGTTGCAGACACATGTTTGTTTACCTGACAAACTAACAGCACTTGCCGCTTAATGCAACAGGCATTATTGCAGTAATGCCGTGCCGGTTAAAAAAATGCATCATTTTCTGAGATAATTTCGTATATAATGAAGTAATTAAATAAAATTTGATTTTGCAGGTTGCTTTGATGATATGCAAAAGCTCATTCAAAATTGCGAGGCCTGAAGACGGAATTGCTTTTTCGTAAGCTTGTGAGCAAAGCGGTTTGCCGAAGGCAAAGGCCAGCTCTGAGCCAATCCTGTAGAAAAAGCAACCCGGCTGAGTGCCAAAGCTACAGAAAGCGAATTAATCAATGAGCTCTTATATAGAATTAGACAAATTGCCTGAAATTATGGTGGGACGAACATGAGAATTGCTGATCGGCGTGGTTTCATACTTTACATCGTTGTAGCAGTGCTGCTTGGGCTGGCCATTCTTGCCTTTGCGCTGAATTCCTTTAAAACCGGTGCTGTAACCCAGTTGTCGAGAAATGTCGATCAGAACAGACTGGCGTTGCTGGCGCAATCGGCTAATGCAGAATTGATAGCTACGCTCAAAAGTCAGGTCAATCTCAACCCTTCCAGTCAGACTTTTGTAAATTTCCGCAGCGTTTTTCCCGCTGCTGGTGCCCCGGAACCAATCCTGCCCTTTACCGTGGATCTCACAACCAACTTTGAGCCGCAGAAGACTGTGCAGCTGGCC
>PGYA01000036.1 GCA_002839435.1 Candidatus Riflebacteria bacterium HGW-Riflebacteria-2
GTGGTCGCAGGCCCCGAAGACATTTCTGCTCTGATCGAAGGTCTCGCAAGCGAAAATCTGACAGAATCAACCGTGAATCTGCTGCAGCAGGCTGCTGACAATGGCCGTGGCGTTATCTTTCCAATTATGGCGCCGGAGATAAATGGCAAGTTACGCCCGGCCTGGTTTGCTTTCAATCCGGAAACCTACGAAATGATCTCGGTTCTCGACAATGGCGCGCATGGCTCGCTGGTCGAAAAGCCGATAACCGAGATAATCAGTGATGCCGCGAAGTATTCGGTTGGCTTTCTCATTGGCACCAACGTTTCGCTCTGGTCGATGGTCACCTATTCGATCGTCTACGATGACGCAAAAAAAATTGTTAAAGCCGCCAAGGCCCTGAGTCTGGAAATCGCCAAATGCATCAAGGATGTCGGCAAGCCTCTGGATGCGCTGCTGCCCGACATTCCTGATTCTTACACGGCCAAAGAACTCGAAGCTTCAGTCGGCCCGGCCACCATCAAGGTCGGCTTCGGCAACCTGTCGGCCGATGGCTTCAAACTGATGACCAAACCCTCAATAAGCTTCAACTTCAGCTATCAGTCAGGTTTTGAAGACGCAGTAAAACTCTATTTCAAGGGAAACTGATCCTGAAATAGATAACACAGAGACCGGCAGCAGATAACTGCTGCCGGTCTTTTTTCTAGTTGCTTGGGCCGAGCAGATAGCGCAGGGGAAGGTGCAGGCGCTGGTGCCACGATTTTTCCGAGTGGGTGGCACCGCTGAACTCGCGGTAGCGCATGCCTTTGAACTCTGGTGCATTTTTGCCGATCTCGCCGGCCAGCTTGCGGGTATACTCGATGGCTTCGTCGCCTTCGCGGGTGCCCATATCGACCCAGATGCGACCTTTATAGCCGGCTATGTTGTGCTCGAGCAGCCAGTCGATAATGGCGCCGTTCGCCCACCAGATCGATGGCGACATGGCGATGATACCGCCAAATGTCTGCGGGCGCGTGATGCCGGCATACAGCGAAATCAGGCCGCCGAGCGACGATCCGCCGATAAAGGTACTGGCGCGGTCGGGGCGGGTGCGGAATTGCCCGTCGATCATCGGTTTAAGCTCTTCGACAATGAATTTAACGTAATTGTCGCCGTTGCCGCCGCTGTGCTTCGGGTCGGGAAAAGGCGTGTATTCGCTCATGCGGTCTGCGGTATTACATATGCCGACAACTATGGCTTCGTTGAGCTGGCCCGCGTGACTGCCGGCGATGTAATCGAGCATGACCTCATCGACGCCCCATTCATTGCCGCCAAACGCGGTATTGGCATCGAAAAGGTTCTGCCCGTCGTGCATGTAGATTACGGGGTAGCGCAGCGTGTGGTTGCGCGGGTAGGAAGGCGGCAACCAGACGATAACATCGCGGGCCGGTTCAAGATGTTCTGATTTTACCGATCTTAACAGCGAATACCAGCCAGAAATTTCAGGCTGAGCCGGCGTTGCCTGCAGCTGGTCGGCCCATGCTTCCACGGTTATACGTTCACTGTGCTCTGTGTTACCGCTGATGCGAAGTTTGCGATTGGTTTTTTCGTGGCCTTGTGCCGTCTTTTCGACGCTGGTGAAACTGCCACGGGTGAATTTGAATTCGATTTCGCTGCCGGCAGGAAAGTTGGCAGCAAACTCGTAGAGTTGCGGCCCGATTTCTTTCAGCTGCGCGCCTTTGCCGTTCCAGTTGCCGAGCTGATCGTGGTTGCCGGTGATCCAGATTTGTGCGTCATCTGGCGTCGTTGCCGGAACGCTCACAACCAGAACGCAGCTGGCAGCCAAAACGCCATTAGCCGGTAAAAGCAGGCAAATCAGCAACAGGGCGGTCAAAAATCGGTTAAAATATCTATTTCGCATGTATTTCCTCGGTTTGAATACGAATTGGTTTGTCTGAGTCACTCTATGATAATACTATGGATTCAAGGTTATTTCACCTGGCTGTCAATTGTTGGCAAGCAATGGCCGGTTAGGGTAAACTTTTGCCAGAATCAAGTGAGGAGGGTTTATGCGAACCAGTTATATTTTGTTTGTTCTCTTGGTGGCTTCTCTTTCTTTTTGCAGTTTTGCCAGGGCTCAAGATGCCTCTTTGCTGCCGGCTGATGCGGTAAATGTCAAGATGCAGTCGGCTCCGGCCAACGAAATGATGGTGATGCTCGAGCAGAGCGGTTTCATTCCATACAAAGGGCATAGTGGAAGCGATGCCAGCACTGTTTTTGAAGCCGGCGAAGACGGCACCGAGTATGGCGACAATGAATATACCAAGGTCAGCCTGAGCATAATGTATTACAAGGCTTCTTTTAAGGCTGCTTTCGATCAGATGATACAGCTTGCGCATCCGTCTCTGAATATGCAGCAGGAAGAAGAGAACGCCAAATCCGGAGGCACGCCGTATGGTGATATGTTGCTGGCCCGCTCGGTCAACCGCACGCCGGTAAATGACGGTGAAATGTTGTTGATCACCGATGTTATCAAGTGCATTGAATCACAGCATCCGAATTATGCCAAAACAAACTGGCAGTCTTACGCGGTTGTCGGTTCGAGTATCATCAGTCTGTCAGGCTCTTACAACAGCAGTGACGCCAAGCTGGCCCGCCGCCTTCACAACGAAACCGTCGCCAACGTCAAAAAAAGCGCGCAGCTGGCCGAGTGATTTGATCTTCTGCCAGACGTCTGAATGAGGCTGATCAGCTTTCGGCCGGGCCCCACAGGTGTCCCTGTAGCCAGATCAGCGCGTTAATGCAGTCGCCGGCTTTCGGCAGGCGGGCCTTGCCGAGAGTTTTGCCGGTCAGCAACAGATCGATCTCAATTTCTTCTGCACTGGAAGTCCTGGCAATAAGCGTTTTGACCAGCCAGAACTTCTGCCCGGGCATGGCAAAATCATACTCCTCAACACTTCTGACCAGGCCTGCCGTTTCGTAATGGTCGGCGCCCAGCTCGGCTCGTTGAAAAAGCGCTTCCATAAACTCGCCATCAGTGATTTCGAGATGGTAGACAAATCCGCGCAGAACAAAATGGTAAGCCGCATCCTTCTGATAAATAGTGCGGTTGGCCAGGTAGTGGGCATCGTAAAATGTCAGTGCCAGTTCTTCGTCTTCGCCGATGTAAGCCGCAAGCTGTGCTTCGAGCCGATTAGCGTAAAGCCGCGTTTCGAGCAGACGACAGCGATGTTTGACGCCGTCGCCGATAAATGGGAAAACGGCAGCCAGCGAGTTGCATTGGCCCTGCTGGTCACTGCGAATGATGCTGGTCAATCCGCAGCGCATCGAAGGCCAATTTAATAGAAAGCCAGCCGGTTCACTGCTGGCCGCTGGCGGTGCCAGTTCAGGCCGCAGCGATGCACAGGTGGTCGCCACGAGACTGCTGGTGATGATACTGGTCATCGACGCAAAGAGTTCTTCTGTGTTTTCGTAAAAAAGTTCGAGCTGGTCAAGATGCCCGGGAGAAGCGTCTTCGCTCAGCTCGCTGATAAGATCGTCAAACAAAAACAATTTGTCGGTCATTTTGTTATTTCCGCACTATTGCTCAAACACCGCTTTTACTGCGGCGAGCTCGTTCATTATGCTGATCTGCTGCGGACAGTGGGCTTCGCAGCGCCCGCATCTGATACAGTTGCTGGCGCGGGCGCCCGGTGCCATCTGAAAGCCGTATTGCATGCGAACAGTATCCTGAAAGCTTTCGTCGAGCATGTGAAAGCTGTTATACATCTGAAAATTCTTTGGTATATCGACTCCGCTCGGGCAGGGCATGCAGTAGCCGCAGCTGGTGCAGGGAACTTTGCTGCGTGCTTTAAAGGCCGCCTGCGCCTGAAGCATGATTTCTTTCTCGGCGTCTGAAAAAGCCTGGGCTTCGGCCTGAGCCGCGACGCACAGATTTTCTTCGACATGCTCGATCGCGCTCATACCACTTAAAACCGTCGAAATGCGCGGATCATCATACAGCCAGCGCAGCGCCCACTCGACCGCTGACCGCTTGAAACCAGACTTCTCAAAGATCTTGTTGACACTTGTCGGCAAATTGCGCGCGAGCGAGCCGCCGCGCAGGGGTTCCATGACCACGATGCCGAGACCTTGGTCGGCCGCGTAGGCCAGGCCTTCTGCTCCGGCCTGATAGTTTGTGTCGATGTAGTTATATTGAATCTGGCAGAAAGACCAGTTGTAGGCATCAACAACCGTTTTAAAGGTCGGCAGGTCGTCATGAAACGAGAAGCCGGCATGCCCGATGCGCCCGTCTTTAAGCGCCGCATCGAGAAAGCTGAAAATATGGTGACTGGTAAGGTTTTCCCAGAAACCTTTGTTAATTGAGTGAACCAGATAAAAGTCGATGTGATCGGTTGCCAGTCGCTTGAGCTGTGCGTTGAGGTATTTATCCATGTCGGCGCGGCAGGTGATCAACCAGCTTGGCAGTTTGGTGGCAAGCTGCACTTTATTGCGCAGGCCACCCTGTAGCGCTTTCGCGACAAAAGGTTCGCTCTCGCCGGGATTCGCAAAGCCGGTGCCATGGTAAGGGTAGGCGGTATCGACATAATTTACCCCGCTGTCTATGGCCTGGTGCAGCATTCTGGTGGCGAGCGGAACATCGATGTTATTCGCGACTCCGTCGATGACCGGCAGCCGCATGCAGCCGAAACCGAGCTGCGAAACCTTCACCCCTGTTTTGCCAATAGTTCTGAATTTCATGCTGTAACCTCGCTTTTGTATCTGTTCCTGGTTGCGGCAACTGCGGTGGGCTTTTGCTGCAAGGTGTATCGAAAAACGTCTTTATTCAAGTTCATGCTCATACAGGCGCAGGGCTGATTCAGAGAAGCAGCAGAAGATAACTTCTGTAAGCGCCGGATTCTGCGCAACGAAACTGCGCACGGTGGCGACAGCGATCTTTGTCGCTTCTTCGGTCGGGTAACCGTAAACTCCTGTGCTGATACCCGGAAAGGCGATGGACTTGAGCCCATATTCTACTGCCAGTTCGAGACTGCGCCGGTAACACGAAGCCAGCAGTTCGGGTTCGCCGCTTGTGCCGCCATACCAAACCGGTCCGACTGTGTGAATGACATGTTTTGCCGGCAGCCGGTAACCTCTGGTGATTTTTGCATCGCCGGTGCGGCAGCCGTTCAGTTGGCGGCATTCCTGCAACAGTTCGGACCCGGCGGCACGATGAATGGCGCCATCGACTCCACCGCCGCCAAGCAAGGTTTCATTGGCGGCATTAACTATCGCGTCGGTCGCCAGCGTAGTAATATCGCAGCAGACCGCGTGAATTCTGGTTGTCATGGCTGGTTCCCCCTGAGTGAATTTCAGGTTTTACATCGCCATTCTAACGCGTTTGCGCGACAATCACCAGCAATAATCTACTCTTTGTGCGAACTCATCAGGTCGATCATGCCGGTGACCCCCCAGCTTCTAAAGCGCTCAACCTCTTTGGCGACATCGACCGGGTCGAAGGTTGAGGTGCTGTTCCAGATCGATACCTTGCCATAAGGCTCGAGCTTTTTAACGATTTTCGGGGTCACCCACTCGGCGCGCAGTGCATACATGATCGGCTGACCGGCGGTTTTGGCATATTCGATCAGGCGGTCGGCGGCTGCCATAGTGTATTTTCCGTCCTTGCTGCTGCCACCACCCGGCGAAAGCTTGATGCGGCAGCCGGGAAAAGTCGCGCGAATCGCTTTGATACGGGCGTCGGCCTCTGCATTCGGCCCGCTGCCAGGCTGGCTGACGTTGATATTCAAAATCAGGCGGCGTTCGTCGATGTTATATTTTTTGAGAATGGCCAGCACGCCGTCGAGAGCTGAGTTGTCTTTGAGATCGACCTTGATACCGCGCTCTGACTTTGCTACGATGCGCACCCAGTCTTCGAACAGCATGCCGTTGGTCTGAAACGAATCATGCGCAGTCACCGGTCTCGGCTCGCCATCGATAAACGGAATATACTGGCGCAGCGGGCCTTCTGGCCTGACGTCGCACTCAAACCAGTTGCAGTCACTCTCGAGTGCCTTTTTCAGCTCGCCGTAAGTGTTGGTGTAGTGCGCGTTTACCACGTCGGCTATGTCGCCGTCGAGCGGCCAGCCTTTTGCTTTGTTCTTTTCCGCGATTTCTTCGAGTTTTTTGCGGTCTTTGTCGCTCAGCGTCTTCTGTTTGAAAAACGCCCTGATGCGCGTCAGTTTGGGCACAATCTTGCAAAGCTCGCTGAAACCACGCGAAACCTTTTCCTTTTTATCTTTAAAGAAGCCGACAACCGAATTGCCGAATGATTTGAGACCAGACAACAGGCCGCCCTTTTTTTGGGCCGGGGCCGCTTCAGATGCCTGACTGCTGTCTCGGTCAATTTTGATCGGCTCTTCAGCCGCCGTCAGCGGGTTGGTGGCGACGAGCAGCCGGTGTGCAGCATCCGCCTGCGAGCACAGACACAATATTATCAATAAGCCAGGCAGCAGATACTTCATAAATTCCTCCCGAAACATTTCATTCATCACATATTACCACGCCCGTACCCCAAAAGTTTTTCAAGCCGTGTTCAGTCGGTAATAATCCATAAAAGTCATCCGCAGATTAAAGGATTAACGCAGATTATTCGGACGTTTTTCAGCTTTTTTTGCTGCTGTCCGAAAAATGTCTGCGCAATCTGCGCAAATCTGCGGAGAACTTTTCAGATGGCGTTGTCGCTGTTAAGTATTTTTTTGAGTTCGATGACAGGGTCGAGAATGGAGACGGTGTCAGCCAGGTCGGCGGCGGTGAGAGCCTGTTGCATGCAGACAATACATTCGGAAAGGGTTTTTAGTCCGATTTTTTTGCGGAATCCTTCAATCTGCTCAGGAATGACAAAGCCGATTGAACTTTCGGTCTGGCAGAGCTTCTTTTCGAGCAGCATAGCGCGAGTTTTCTGCCAGGTTTCAGCCGATATGCGCTGGTCTTTGACGGCACTGAAGAATTGTCGCGAAACCTTTTCGGCATTCTGCCGGTCAAAGTCTTCTGGCGCTTCGATACTGCTGAGACGGTTTATAATGCTTGTGTGCATGAGAGCCAGCAGCAGCGGCCCGTCGTAAAATGCGCGCAATATCGCAAAGCCACTCATGCCCGGTTGTGTGCCATGCGCAATGTTATCGGCAAATATCTTTACGGCTGAGACCATCTCGTGACTGGTTTCTTCATCAAGAATGAAACGCTCAGAAAGACTTGCGCTCTGCCAGATCAGACAGTCGGCCATTCCCTGGCGCAGGGTGAGCATGCTGCGCCAGGCCGCAAAAGCGAAGATGCCAAAGGTGCAGGCGACTATCAGCGCAATAATTTTAGCCCATTTCATGCGGTTTCAGCTCTTATGTGAATTTTTGTCTATGCAAATTATATCATCAGGTCGGGTTGTGGTTGTATAATTGTTTCGATACCGATACCGATACCGATACCGATTGAAGAAAAGAGAGAAAGTTATCCACAGATTACACCGATAACGCAGATTTTGTTTGGTAAAGATTTAATTCCGAGTGGAGTTATTATAGTGAGTGCGTAGACAGGGATCTCATAAGCGAAAACTTCGAGCCAGGCAATATTGACGCAAAGCCATGGCTATTTACCATAGATTGCGCCTGGTGAGAGTTGTAGCGTTGAGACCCTGTCGAGAGCACGGGTAACAAGGCATAACTTGTAACTATAAATTACGCAATATAGGCACCCACCTAAGACTGAATCTTTATTTTGTTTGAGCGTTCGTAAGCGTAATCGATCAATGCAATAACGATACGGCTGGAGCGAGAATGAAAAGTAAGCTGTTTTTATATCTGACAACCTTTGTCTGCGGCGCTGCGATAATGGGCGTCGAGATTGCTTCAAGCCGTTTTATGGCGCCTTATTTCGGGTCGTCGATGATCACCTGGACTGTCATAATCGGCGTTATTCTTGTCGCAATGAGTCTCGGCAACTTTGCGGGCGGGCGTCTGGCTGACCGCAGTGACCCGCAACAGAAGCTATATCAGCTGATTTTGTGGGCTGCCATCTGGGTAGCCCTGATCCCGATTGTCGGCAAGTATCTGATCGCCGCGGTTGCCGGTGCCGCAATTTTTCTGTTTCCCGGCAACCCGGTGCTGGCAGGCAGTGTGATTGCATGCGTCATGTTGTTTGCGGTGCCGTGTGTGATTCTTGGCGCGACTTCACCTTGCATGATCAAGGCGGCCACGTCGAATCTCGACAGCAATGGTCGTATCGCCGGCGAAATCTACGGCCTGTCGACACTGGGCAGTATATGCGGAACTTTTCTGCCGACTTTTGTGACTATTCCGCTGCTGGGCACCGACAGAACCTTTTATCTGTTTGCCGGCGTGCTTTGTTCGCTGACAGTAATCAATGCACTGCGCAATCGCAGCGGCGGCAAGAAAGCAGTCGCACTGCTGCTGCTGATTGTGGGTATAGCATTTTCTTCTTTTTCAGTTCCTTTTGTGTTCTGGGAAAAGCCGCTGCTCGAAACCGAATCGGTCTATAATTATCTCCTGGTCAAAGAAAAAGACGGTGTGCGCACCCTGTCGACGCATGTAGTTCTCGGCACGCAGTCGATGTATTCGTCGAAGCCAGGCTTGACCGGCCTTTATTACGATCTCGCGCTTCTTGCATACTTTTTTCTGCCAGCAGTCAAGGTTGAAGAGCCTTTGCCGGTGCTGATCCTGGGGTTTGCGACCGGCACTTTCGCCAGGCTGTCGCGCCAGTTTTTCCCGGAAACCTTCATCGATGGCGTCGAAATCGACTCGGAAATAGTCAGACTCGGCCGCGAATATTTCGATCTGCGCGCTGATGATGCCCGGGTTTTTGTCGAAGACGGCCGCATGTTTGTAAAACGCAGTGATAAAAAGTATCGCGTTATTTTTCTCGATGCCTTTCAGGATGTTACTTATCCATTTCATATGGCTACCCGTGAGTTTTTTGCTGAATTGACTCAGAGACTGTCAGATGACGGGGTTCTGGCCATCAATGTCAACATGCGTTCGCAGCAGCAGCCTGATATCTGTGATTATCTGACCGGCACTCTGGCCGAAGTATTTCCCACGGTCATTCTCTGCGAGCACCCGCATTATTACAACCGCATCATTTTTGCTTCAAAAAAACCGCAGATGCAGTCGATTTTTAACCAGAGAATCAGCAGCCTGCCAGATGATCACCCGCTGCACGACATTGCGACACAGGCGCGGTCAGGCCTTTCCCCCGCCAAAGAATCGCGTTACGTTCTGACTGACGATCTGGCTCCGGTTGAATTGACCGGCTTCAGAATGCTCAATCAGCAGATCACCGGTGCTTTTCGCGAAATACTCATGCGTGTCATTCTTCTGGTCAAAGACAGTATGGCCTGATCTTTACGGTTTTTCAGCCGTTTGCAGTCCTTGTAAAATCAGATTGACGTTGCGGCCGTTTATCTGTGCTTCGCCTCCAGTAATGCGCGACTGAATGACCGGAGCGGAGATCACCTGGTTGTTGAAGACCATGGCCAGCTGCATGCCGATATTTTGCCCGGTGACTTCGGCAAATTGCCTGGCACCGTCCGGGTCGAGCGATATTTTTACAATGTCGTTGCCCATGTCATCTTTTTCTAACAGGGCTCTGATTACATGAATTCCTTGCATGGCAGGCTCTTTTTTAACTTTGAAATACATCACAGAAGTTGATTTCGTGGCGGGCTGCAGCAGGACCAGTTCTGTCTGGGCATCGACAGGTTCGAGCTGAACAGCGGCCATTGCCTGGTCTTTGACCAGATGAAAGCTCAGTCCGCTCTGAATCTTTTTGAGAAATTCAGGATTCTGTGTCTGTGCCAACCTGTTGCGCAGAAAAAGTGAACCGGCTGAAGCCAGAATAATTGCGCCTATAATCAAAATAATCAGTACCGGTGGCGGTGTATGCATATCCTTGTGTTCTTTTATATGATAGCCAGATTTGTTATCTGAATTGGCGTTGTTGTGCTCATTCTGATTGTAATCCTGATGTTGGTCGCTCATGATTCTCTCCTGTTTGCTGGATTTTATAATGAATGATACAGCAAAGCAGGGTTATACTCTATCAGAATCCTCTAATTGTTCTTAAATTCACTGCGTTGTATAATTTTTTTATAAAATTTCTGCATAGATTCCGGGCATGGAACATGTGCAGCCCTGACCGCCAGTTCTTGAAGGAGATTTAACAATGAACAGTAAGCCTGCCGGAAATGACCCTCTCAGCCGGGAAGAGCTTTTTCGCATGTTTGCAGATGAAGCATGCCGCGATGGCGTGCTGGAAAACTTCGAAAAGAAAATCCTTTTAAATGTCGCACGTTTTCTGCGCATGGAAAACGAAGAAGCCGGCCGAATTCTCCAGGAATCGCACATTCGCTTCGAACAGGGGTTGCTGGGCGAAAGCCGTAGATTTGAACCGCGTGCGCTTTATCTGAGAGCGTTGCAGGGCGTTTATGCCGATGGACAGATCGATGAACTTGAAGATCAGATGCTGGCTGGCTTGCGCAAAATGTTCGATATTTCGCCAGAAGAACACGAAACGATGTTAAAGACCTTTTTAATCGATGCTGTTCCCGCGCCTGAAACAATGTTGCCACAGGAACAGCCCTCACCAAAGGCCGCTTCGGCAACGGAACTGCCACCACATCAGCCCGGCAGCACGACCGGGCATCTCGCCGGCCGCCTCGATTTCGATTCGCAGAAAGCCTGGTTTAGCGATCACTGCCGCTGGTATCAGGCGCAGCGTCAGGCTTCTGATCTGTCGCGACAAGCATGGGAACGTTTTTTGAACGGACTTCAGCATGGCAGCGAAAAAGAAGTTTATGATGGACTGGATATGATAGATGATATTCTTAACCCGCTCAACGAGATTCTTCTGGGTGATGTTCTACTGGCGCTGGCGGTTATGCGTTGGTCGAGAGTATTGCTCAAAACGGGGTTCGCAAATGATAAAGACGGCCCGGCCAGAACCTGGCCGCTCGAAAACATATATATGCGGCTCTCAATCAAAATGGGCCCGATTCTGATTTCTATAGATCATCTGCGCGTTCGCGAAGGTATCGAAGAAGCCGTCTCCATGATTTTTGTCCACCTGCTGGAAGACCTTGCCATGCTGGTTGAGAGTCGCCATGCCGATCCCATGCCGCACCTGGGTTCTATTATCAATATGCTGTTTCGTGTGTCGCCGAAAGCAGGTGTAACACATCGTGCTGCCGATCTGTTGAAAATACTGGCCGCTGCCGCCAGGCGGCAGGGTGGTGTTCTTGCCTACCAGTTCGTTCAGGTATGCCGTAATATCTGCGAAGTTCAGCCGCGTAATCACCCGCTGGTAATCGAGGCTGACCAGGCCATTCTTAGCATTGAACCAGAAGACAGGCTTTTCCCGCAAGATTATCAGTCGCCTGTTTCACGACCTTCTGCCAGCCAGCCCTATGAACCGGCGTTGCAGAGACTCGAGCGGCTTATTTCCGAAGTCAGTCAGAAGCAGGAAAATGAGCTTATGCTGACGGCCGCACTGGCGAAAATTGATTTGTCGATACTCGATGATACGAGAACTCATGCTGTTAAGAGCGCTGCTGAAAATGGTCTTGATCCTGTAGCATTTCTTGAGCGTTATCTTATCGCCATGATATTGCCTGAATTGCCGGGTTATCAAAGGCCGGTAATGGCATTTTTCGCGCTTGGCGAGGCCGCCGGCCACCATGAGGAAATGAAAGGCGGCTGGTGTCGCCTCTGGCTAAAAACGACTGAACAAAAGGGCCTGCAGATCTGGCCGGACTTTCCGGTGTATCCATCGACCGAGTTGCTGTCGCTTCCTCTCCCTGCCAGCGAGGTTCCTGGGCTGAAAGCAGCTCTGCACCGCTCCGGTGGGGCTTACGATGTCGCGCTTGTCGATTCCGCCCGTAACAGTGCCCGCATCTGGCATCAGGTCGGCGATCTCGACCCAACCGGAAATCTCTACCTGGTTGAGCACGACCTGCTGCCGGCAGATAACACTGCCGAAGCAACCCATTGTCTCGACGAAGCGCTTGTCACCCAGCCATGGCTTTCTGCGGCAATGCTGCAGAAGGGCCTTATCGCCAAACGCGCGGGTGATCGTGATACCGCCCGCCGTTACTTTGCTGAAGCGCTTGTCGCCCAACCGCATGACCCGCATGCGCTGACCCGTATGGGTGTGCTCGAAAAGAACGAAAACCAGCTGGACAAAGCTGACGATTATCTGATCAGGTCTCTGCGCATTCTTCCGGTTCAGCCTTCGGCTCTGGTCACGTTTGGCTCGGACATGCTGAGCCGCCTGGCCAGCGATGATTCTTCTGCATTGCCTTTGTGGGATTATTATATTGCCGGGCTGCATGCTAATCAGGGCGACAGGCAGGATTTTCGCCAGATAGCAGAAGTCAGCGATAGACTCGACCCGAAGCTGGCGCGAAATGCCAGGGTTGTTCCTGTCGATACCGTATTCTATATCTGATCGCTGGCCGCTTTGCTATGAGTGGTAGCGCTCGCTCAGAAGTTGCGCAATTGACTGCCTCAGCTTTGTAACACCGTCTGCAAGATTCTCGATATTTATGCGGATGGGATTGTCTGGCATTGTGTGCTGGTAGAGCGGGTCATAATAATCGATCAGCAGGCGTCTCGTCAGTTCTGGCCAGTTTCTTTGGGTGAGAAGATCGAGAAGTTCGCCAACGACCTGTTTGCCGAGTCTTTCTTTCAGGGCCATGATTGCCGGTTTAAAAGCTTCGGCCATGGAATCGCGGGCCGGATAATCATGCAGTATCACCTGAATCCGATATGCCAACGGTGCTTCAACCCAGATGCTGGTGCCCTGCAGCATCGCCTGATGCAGGCGTTCAGGTAGAACCACCCTGCCAATGTGTTTGCTTTCGCCTTCTGTTACCAGATACTCTGACTTGCGGCACTGTTCAAGGCGTTGCCAGAGCAGAGACTCAAACATTTTCTGGGTCGGCTGCCCGCCGAGGCCAAGCGCGCCAAAAGCGCTGCCACGATGGTTGGCCAAACCTTCCAGATCGAGCACCGGCAAATCTTCGGCCGCGAGGCTTCTTAACAGCAAAGTCTTGCCGACCCCGGTCGGGCCTCTGACCACCAGCATTCTGGTAAAATCGGTGTTGGCAAAATATTCATTGATATAACGGCGAAAAGCTTTATGCCCGCCGGCCAGTTGTAGTGCCGGAATACCGGCGAGGTCAAGAAAACTGGTAATGGCCAGCGAACGTGCGCCACCCCGCCAGCAAAAAATTATTGCCGGCGGAGAATTCGCGTTGCGCGCCGTATCGACCTGCTGCAATATCTGCGGAATTCGCGGCGAAACCAGCTCAATTGCCCGCCGGCGCGCTTCACGCTGCCCGATCTGGCTGTAAATCGTGCCGATTTCAGCCCTTTCGGCATTATCGAAAATCGGCACGTTGATCGCGCCTGGAATCGTTGCCTCTGAGTATTCAGCCGGTGAACGCACATCGACCAGCAGCGCACCCCGCTGTTGAAGCTCAAGAGCCTTTTTTACATCGATTGCTGCCTGCACAGAATGTCACCTTTGCTGTCGGTTTGTTACTTATCGCTATAAAGTTATAGGCCTAATTGCTGAAATGTTCAAATAAAATGGGTTCGCGATAGCTTACGCGAACAGGCGCCGGGTAACTTCGAGTATTTCATTTACATAGGCCTGCCGATCTTTCTGGAAGCGCGGATCGATGCGCAGAGGTATGTCTGGCTGTGCCGGGCCTTCGGTGGTTTTCTGCCAGAACAGCCCGGGCCGGTCAGACTTTTCCATACTGCCGATATAACTGGCTTCGCCAGGCGGACAGACGTTTTCAAAGGCTTCACGCTGTTGCGGACAGACTCCGACAATTAGCTCATATTCGCCGCCTGAGCCCATAAAGAAGCCCGCTGGCGGCATGCTGGCCAACTGACAGAACGCGGAAACGTCAGGATGCACGGGCACTTTATCTGCTGTGACACAGATTCTGAAAGCAGGGTTAACCATACAAAGTGTGACCAGGGTATTGCGTAGCCCGTCGCTGCTGTCCATGCCCAGTTCGACAAAGGGTCTCGCCCGCCGCATGAAATCGTGGTGCAGAGCAAACCTGGCCTGGTAAGCCGGATTTAGCGCCGAAAGGTTGCCGTCGCCAAAACTGCCGGTAGCATAAAGCAGAAGGCGCTCGACCTTTGTTGTGCGCAATAGTGGTTCGTGGCTGAAGGTGCCGATAGCGGTGCCAGTATAGCGCCAGCGCTCACCACAGGAAGTGTCACCCCCGAGCAGGTAACAGCCGGACGCTTTGAGCGCTGCACTGATGCCACGCGTCAGCTCACTGGCGAAATGTTCAGAGTCATTTTCGGGCAGTCCAAGCACATGCAGAAAAAAAGCGGGGTCGGCGCCTGTCGCGGCGAGATCGCTGAGTGTCGCGCTCACGAGGTTCCAGCCCAGCTGTTCGATGTTTGTCGACCGGAAACCATCTTCTTCTTCGCAGAATTCATCGGTAGTTATCGCCAGACGGGTTGAGCCGATACTGAAAACTTCGGCATCAGACTCGAACAGCGCGTTATGTTGCGCTGGAGAGCGCTCGAACGCCTCTGCCATGGCTTTGATCGCTTTGAATTCATCCATTTTGTCTCTCTCCTTCAACCAGGCTCAGCCACCAATCAGCGGCAGTCGCCGCGGGAGTATTTCGATGCGCGCCGGCAGGCGGCCCTGTGGGTCACCGTCGTATTCGACTTCGTCGGCGCCGCCGCCATCGAATATTTCGACACTGCGGCAGAAGATCGGCTTGAATTCATTGCAGAAAGAGCCGGTATAAACCCGCGGTAGAATCGAAAGCAGTCGAAATCTTGAGATTCCATGCAAAGCGACGAGATACATGCGCCCATCGTCGGCAGAGATATCGAGTTTGAGCCTGATACCGCTGGCAACGTAAGGGTTTTTGCCGATAAAGATATTGTGAACCTGGTCGAAGTTACGCTCTACTCCATCTATTTTGAGCCTGAACTGCCGCGGCGAGTAATTTTTGATTGCGGTCAGCATTGACAGCAGAGTGCCGATGAAGTCGCCAAAGCGCTGACGCAGTCCGCTGTTAGACCCGCGTGCGATAGCTGCGCCGAGCCCGAAATTTGCCGAGCAGGAAAAATATCTATTCTCCTGCCGCTCACTGTCACTGGCACGGTGTGCGATGCGGCAAATATCGGCATGTCGTGTGGGCCCTGTGAGAATACGCCCAACTATGACATCAGGGTCGAGCGACAGGTTATGAAAGGCACAAAAGTCAGGGCTGGTGCCGGTATAAATTACGCCAAAACGGCAGGGATTGTCAGGCTCGGCCGCAAGTGCCGCCGCTGTTCCGCTGATTACCTCGTTAATGGTGCCATCGCCGCCAACCGCGATTATCGCGTCAAAGCCACGCTTCGCTGCGGCGAACGCGAGGCGGCTGCCATCGCCGGCTTTTTCGGTAAGCGCCTGCTCGTAGTTAACGCCTGAGCGGTCGAGCAGTTCAAAGATACGTGGCCACTTCTTCTGCCCGCTAAACGACCGCGAAGACGGATTCAGCACGAGAAATAACGATTTAACCGGGGTTGCCATCAATTCTTGTTTTTGTAAATTCCCATTTTGCTGTAAAGTGGTGTTTTGCGGCCGTAATTCCACTTTTTGAGCAAGTCCTGCGTGTATTGCCAGGGCAGCGGTGTGTCTGTCAGCTTGTGTTCCTGCATGGTTTCATAAATCGTGTGCGCTTCGCGCGAACACAGCCAGCGGCAGCCCGGCTCTCTGAAATGCTCACGCATACGTCTGAAAATGACGAGAAAGTCTTCTTCGTTGACGTTGCCAAATGAGACATTCAGAAATTCACAGGGCTGCACATCGCCATTGGCGCCGATATAGAAACGGTCGATACCACCCGAAGTGCAGCCGAAATGCTGCTCGTTTTCCTCGAAGACCTGCACGGCCGGGGCCGGGTGCTCGCGATACTGCGGCAGCATGTTGTAATCGAGATGAATTCGGTTAAGCTCTCTGATCGAGGCGTCGGCCTTGATCATTTCATCATCTTTGCCGAGCCAGGCGCCAGCCGACTTGCCGTGGATTACCTGAATGTAAGAGCAGTTCCATTTTTTAGTCAGCTTGAAAACCCGCTCAACCGTGCCGTCGGCTACCATTTCTGCCGACGGGCAGCAGTTAATTGCCACCATAATGCCGGCATCGACAAACTGTTTGACTGCGTCATGTGCTATCGCAAACGAGCCAGGAAAGCCGGTAAACTTATCGTATTCCTTCTCATCGATCGAGTGCAGCGAAATCATGACGCCGAACAGTCCAGCTTCCTTGAGTTTTCGCACTTTTTCAGGCGTCAATGTGTGTCCGGTAGTGTTAACCCAGAGTTCACGTTTGTTATCAAAAGCTTTCAGCAGCTCGATCAGTCGGTCGAACATCAGCAACGGCTCGCCGCCTTCGATGTCGAACATGGTAACGCCGACTTCCTGCATCTGACGGGCAGTCTTTTGCAGCAGTTCGATCGGCAGGTCGGCACCAGTGTCGTTGCGCTGATAACAGTGCGGGCATTTGTAGGCGCAGGCCTTGGTCATCGAAAATACCACAGTCAGCGGGCCCGGGTCGGGTCTGACAAATTTCTCGATCGACTCCCAGAAAGCCGGTGTCGGGTAGGCCGGCATGTAGAGTTGAAACTTATATTTGCCATCGATCTCGACCACCTTGTTATGCCGCACCGCGTTGAGAAAAAGAATCAGGCGCTTCAGCAGCTTGACGAAAGCAGTTGGACCAAGGTCACCCGTCAGCGCACGCAGCAGGTAGTGAAAGAATACATGTATGACCATGCGGGTATAGAATAGCAGCTTGGCCGGGCCAATCAGAAATCGTGGTTTGCTCATGTTTTGCCTCCTCAGGTCACAGATAGCCGTTCATCCGCCACCAGCGGACAGTCGTTCGGGTGGCTTTTTCGAGAGAAGTGAAGTGCTCGATGCCGTAATCATCTATAACTTTGCTGACATTATATACGTTTGTGGCATAGAACATGTAAACTCTTGCGCGCGTGAACAACGGCGGTTCTGCCGCGCCGGTCAGGCTGTAAGCCGCTTCAAGCATCATCGCCGGCGGATAAAGCAGCCATTTTGGCAGGTGCTGCGGCGGTTTTACGCCCATCGCCGAGCAGAAAGCCGCCCAATAGTCTTTCATCAGTTCAACCTGCGGATTGCCGGCGTTGTAGATGTTTACACCAGCTTTGAGGTTTTCGCTGACCTTTACCACTATTTTCGCGAGATCGCCGGCGTAGATCGTATGAAACCTATTGCTGTCATGCCCTGGCATCATTGGCACTCCGCTTTTAACGGTTTTACAGTATTCGTAAGGCCCGGCGTTAAACTCGCGTGGCCCGAACACCCAGACCGGTCTGATAACGGTCAACCGACGC
Organism: Candidatus Riflebacteria bacterium HGW-Riflebacteria-2; assembly: GCA_002839435.1. GTDB lineage: Bacteria > Muiribacteriota > Ozemobacteria > Ozemobacterales > Ozemobacteraceae > Rifleibacterium. The sequence goes on from PGYA01000036.1 coordinate 17,402, forward strand.
CCCTGCTGGCGCGCCCGTGCGATCAGCAGTATTTCGGCCACTGCCTTGCTCAGCCGATAATGATTCATCGCTGACGGCAACAGGTTTTCGCCGGCATATTCAAGAACCGGCCGGCGTTCGGCATTTTCAGCTTTGGCCTGCGGTTCGTCTTCCTCGCCGAGCACTGCATTCGAACTGATGTAGACGAAGCCGCTGTCAGGGCGCGTAGAATCGAACAACGCCAGACTGCCGAGCACGTTGGTGCGGTAGAAATCCTGATAGTCACCCCAGTCGCCAACCTTGCCACCAGCATGCACTATTGTATCGAAAGGCTGCATCTGCGACGAATCAAAGCTGCCGCCAGCCAGATCGCCATGCATGATCGCCACAGGATAGCGCCGGATGAAGCGCAGATCGGCACTCGGTCTGACAAAAGCCGTTACTTCCGCGCGCGCCGGTTTGCAGAAAGCCCTGACAATGTGGCTTCCAATAAACCCGTTCGCACCAGTAACCAGTACTTTCACATCAAGCCTCTTTAAAAAATACGATTACACCGCGCACGATTTGTTGAGAACTGCTCAAATAAATCCAATTCAAATACCCAGTTGGTTGAACTTAACAAGGGCGCAGGCGGGTTTCTCATGAGCGAAAACTTCGAGCCAGGCAGTTTTGACGCAACGCTATAGCTTTTCACAATCAGTCTATGCCTGGGGAGAGTTGTAGCGAATGAGATTCCGCCGAGAGCCCGAATAAGTAGTGTGTATTTGAGTGTCGATTTTGTTTTTGCAGGATTCATGAAAATCATGTCAGGTCGAAGGTTTGTTTCAGTTCGGACATTGCATTGAGCAGAGTGTCTAGTTCTTCACGGGTATGTGTGGCCATTACCGAGAACCTGATGCGTGAGCGCCCTTTGGCCACCGCCGGAAAGGTCACCGGTGTTGCGAAAATGCCACGCTCATGCAGCGCCTTGCAGACTTTGCGCAACTTGATATCGTCGGCGATCAGCACTGGGATTATCGCAGTCGACGAGCCGAAGGTATGAAACCCGAGCTTGTGAAAACCGGCAAGCAGGTAATCGACGTTGCTGCGCAACCGGTTTCTCAAGTCGGCATCATGCTCGATGATGTCGAATACTTCGATCAGGCCTGCTGCTACTGATACCGGAATACTCGTCGAGAAAATATAGGACCGCGCAAAATGCCTGACATATTCGACAATTTCGGCTTTCCCAGTGAGATAACCGCCGATTCCTGATGGAGCTTTCGACAGAGTGCCGATAGTCAGATCGACCTGACCATCGAGCCCGAAGTGCTCAGCGCTACCACGCCCGGTTGCGCCAATCATGCCGATGGCATGCGCTTCGTCAACAAGAACTGAGGCGCCATACGCTTTTGCCAGTTTCTGAATATCGGCGAGCGGAGCGATATCGCCGTCCATACTGAATACGCCGTCTACCGTGATCAGCTTGCCTTTGAAAAAACGGCTGGCGCGTTTGATTGTCTGTTCGAGATGCGCCATGTCGTTGTGTTGAAAATATTTGAGCGAACCCTCACTGAGCTTGACGCCATCGATCAGCGAAGCATGCGCATACATGTCGGAAATCGCAACATCGCCGGCACCGAGCATCGCCTGAATAGTGCCGACATTGGCCTGATAACCGGTCGGAAACACCACCGCGCTCTCGCAGCGGTAGAACTCGGCAATTTTCTGCTCGAGGCGGCGATGCACGTCTGATGTGCCGCTCAGCAAGGCAACTGAGCCGGTTCCGTAGCCGTAATCGACAACGGCCTTTTTTGCCGCTTCGACCACGCGTGGGTGCGTTGACAGGCCAAGGTAATTGTTCGAAGCGAACATCAACATTTCGCGCTTCTCACCGTTGGCCGGATCGACCGTAGTTACCCGGTGCCGACTGGCCGAAGCCAGGGTGCGGCGGTAGGTATAGTGCCCTTTCTGCTGAATGTCGAGCAGTTTCGGGTAAAAGAAACGGGCTTTTTCGGTTATGTCGTTGCTCTCGGGCGGCGGTTCATATAAAGACTCGGTGGTTGCTTCGTTGTCGCTCATTTTGTCAGTTTCTCCAGAAGTTTTTTTCTGTCGGCTTCGATGTGGCGGCTGCTTTTGGCAAAGCGCAGCCCTGAACAGGTCATTATGGGGTTCCCGGCCAGGTCTCCGGCAATGATGCTGTAAACATCGCCGTTATGGCAGGTGGTTCTGACCAGAACATTTCCTGATGGCCTGCGGTTAAATACCGTCAGGCTGGCGCATGCTGACGGCAGTCCATAGTTATCTGAAAAAGCCAGCAGATGCAGCCCGGCTGTTTGCAGCAGCAGGTCGAAAAGAACGATGGGAATGCGCTGGTCCTGAGTACATCTGCCAAGTTTTGCCGGGTCACGCCCGAAATCAGAGAGTTCAACCAATATTGTCTGCCGGTTGAATTCATAAAATACAAAATCCGCCTGAAAAGTCGGGCCATGAAACATCAGTGCCGGGTAAATCTGATGCTTCAAAACTGCCGCCGGGATTTTTTCGCGTGCAGCAGTCAGCGTAAACCCGCTGTCAGCAACAATGTCGGCGCCCTTCTTGATGCTTGCATGCAGATTGCCGGTTTCGTCAAGCAGGCTGGCGCTGTCTCCGTCGCTGGCGCTGGTAAGAGTTCTGGCGCGATTTCGGCGCAGCATAACCGGCATTTTTATTTCTATGTCGGCAAAGCTGCAGCAGTCGCGCCCAAAAGTGCGCGCAAGTTCGTCGACGATCACCGCCATCGGCACGAACGGCGTGCCTTCCAGCTGATGATCAGCCAGACATGGCAGTTCCTCCATCGAAAACACACACTTTTGCTTCATTTCGTTTGGCTCACCATTACCAGTTCTTCATCACACTCAAGTAAATGGATTTCGGTTATCCTGCATACTCAGGCTTAGAGGCAGAATCCTAAAGCTACAGCTTCTCATATTGAATCTGCGTCATCAGCGAAATCTGCGGATGCCTTTCCTTTTACTTATTGAGACTGTCAAAATGGGCTGCTATGGCGTTGATCGAGGTGAACTTCGGCAGGTGAGCATCATCGATCATCAAGTCAAGTTCGTCTTCGAGCATGTTGACGACCTGAATCGCCTTGATGCTGTCGAGACCCAGCGCAAACAGATTGTCGCCGTATTTTTCCGGTGCAATACTTATGCCTGACACCTTTTTTATCGCCGCCACAATCTTTTCTATCAGCTCTTCCCGCGTAATTTTAGGCTTGCTCATCTCTCCCCCTTATGCTATCCGCAATCGTAATCGTCTGCTTTCTTCACCGATACTATCAACACTTCTCCAGCACCACTGCCATGTGGTTGCCGGCGAAACCGTAGTTAACGAAAAGGGTGTTGTTGATGTGGTAACTGCTGTAATCAGCGGCTTTGTAATAAGCGTTGGCGGCAACACGTTCGTCACGTTCGAAGATATTAAGAGGTTCCGGCACAAGGTTGTCGTTCATGGTTTTTATGGCGAACGCACCTTCGCTCAGGGCCTGAGTGCCAAAGGTTGAACCAAGAAAGCTTTTATAGGGAAACAGCGGAATTTCCCGGGCCCGTGCGCCAAATATTCGACAGATAGCTTCCGATTCCATGTGATCGCAATGTGGTGAGCCTGAGGCTGAGCCGGCGATGAAGTCGATTTTGTCGGAAGGAGTCTGCGCTAGTGCGAGCGCCTCGCGAATCGCCGCTTCGAGCAGCTCGGGCGATGGTTTTAGAAAGTCGCTGGCGCCGTTGGCCATGCCTATACCTCTGATTGTTGCATGACCGCGTGCACCGACAGCATCAGCCCTTTCTATGACGAAACAGCCGGCGGCCTCAGATACGACTATGCCGTCACGGGTTTTGCAGTAGGGACGGCAGGCGGTCTGTGGGCTTTCGTTGCGGTGCGAGAGCACCCTGATTTTGTTCCAGAGATGAAAAGTGCCGGTTTCCAGACAGACGTCAACGGCGCAGACCAGCATGCGATCAACGATGCCGCTTTTTATCAGGGTGTCGGCCTGCAATATGGCGTTGAGCGCGCTGGTGCATGAAGAGCTCACGAAATAGCAGGGCCCGGCGACGCCGAACATGCTGCCGAGTCGTGATGGCAGGTAACTGTTCATGCCATGGATCAGCGAGGTGATCTTGTAGAGCTCTTTCATGAAATAGTCTTTGACCAGCTCGGATACGTTGAGAAAATTGCCGAGGCTGCTCGCAACTATCAGGCCGGTGCGGCGTGGATCTGAGCTGATTTTTTCAGCAGCCCCGGCGTCTTTTATTGCTTCGGCGGTAACATAGACAGCAGCCTTTACGTAATCCTGGGCCAGATCATCAGAGTTGAGCATTTGCAGAAGTTCTGGTGGCAATGCTTCATTCGGCAGCGACTTGATCAGGCCGGCAAAGTCGGTTTTAACCTTGGCGGTCGGCAGCTCGAACCTTGTTACCTTACAGATCCCGGAATTACGGGCGGTGAAATTGCAGTAATTCTCTTCGCAGCCGACGCCAGCGGCAGTAAGCAGGCCGATTCCAGTAATCTTGTTGGGTTGCATGCGTGGCTACTCCTTAATTGTCTGGCTCCGACGGCCGTTTGTCACTTGGCTCGGGAATCGGGGTGTTCCAGTTCACCAGCACTGGCATGAGAAAGAGGTCGGCCAGCAGACACAGTGCCATGGTGACGCTGGTGAAGATGCCAAGCTGGTAGATCGGTTTGATTATGCTGAGCGACAACGACAGAAAAGACAGCGCGATCATGCTCGAAGTCAGAATCATCGAGACTCCTGACGAATGAATGACATGCCGGGCACTTTCGAACGGGTCGCCAGTTTCTTCATAATAGCTGGTGAAGCGGGTGAGAAAATGCATGGTGTCGTCCATGCCGATGCCGATAGCTATGGCTGCGATAGTAGTAGTACCCATGTTCAGGGTTTCGCCAAGAATGCCGAGCAGGCCGTAAACTCCAAAAATCGGCAGCAGATTGACGACAAAGGCCATCAGTATTAGTTTGACCTTAGGAATAGCGATGAATGCTACAAAAAACAGCACACAGAAGGCGACGAAGGTGCCGAAAAGCTGTGAGAGCGCCATGCGATTCGCCGACTGCACGCAGCGCAGATAGGTGCCGCCAACTTTGCAACCTATGCCCTCAGGCGTATTTTCTGAGAGATAACGCCTGATTCCTTCGTCGATTGCCAGAAAAGATGCCGAATTGATATGGCTGGTTCTTATGAATACCAAGGTTTTCTGTGCGGCTGAATCGACGTAGTAAGAGCTGAGTTCAGGGCCGGCATCATTGACCATCATGGCGACCTGGCCGACCATAGCGCGGTTATTGAACCATCCGGGTTCGGGTTGATCGGCAAAGGCGCGATGCCCGTCGTTGAGAAGATCGAGATAGGTGATCACCTTATCGACGCCCTGGTAAGTCATGGCGTGCTGTGACAATTTTTCGAGCCAGCCGAGCACTTTGCCTTCGTAAACCTGGTCTACCCCCGGGGTAGTGAATTCGATTACAATCGGATACTGGCCGCCGATGTTGCGGTTGACGAAATCGACGGACTGCACCATAGGCGCTGAGCGCAGGTAATACTGGTAATAGTCGGTTTCGACTTCCATGCGCAGTAAAAATATGCCGCTGCAGAAGATGAGCAGCGATACGCCGATGACGAGTCGCCGATGCCGGTAAAATACCGTTTCGATAACGGCTTTGACGCTTTCACCGAAATCGTACTGCGGGGGAGATTTAAGCTTCTGCAGCAGGGGAAACCCAAAAAAGATGCCGGAGATTGCCGCGTAAAATGTGCCTAAGCCTGCATATAGACCGAAATCCTGCAGAGTTGGAATCGGATTGAGGCAGAGTGATAGAAAACCAATCATGGTGGTCAGCGCCGAAAGAAGATTGCCAATGAATATCTGCGCTGTTTCGTGGGCGTCTTCGATGACTCCTTCTTTGCGCGCCACAATCAGGTGCAGTATATAAGCTATCGAAAGACCGACGGTAATAGCCGGAACTGGAGTTGTCGAAATCGACAGGGTTTTGCCCATCAGGTGCAGGGTTACGAACAGCAGCCAGTTGGCGATGCCGGCTGTTGTTATGCCGATCAGCGCCATTGGCACCGAACGGAATATAGCGTAAAGACCGATGAACAGCAAAATTATCGAAACCACCGAAAACTGCATGACATCGCGCTGCATCTGAACGCCGGTGGTTTCCATAAAAACATGCATGCCGGTAAAATAGAAGCTGCCGCTGTGCGTCTCTGCCAAACGGTTGTAATCGGCGCGGATCTGTCTGACAATTGATTCCTTGGCGAAGGGGTCGAGCCCGGCACGCAGGATTATATTGAAGGCGGCGGTGTTTCCGTCCGGCGAGATGATATTGTTGCGAAACAGCTTGTTCTCTATTGCTTCAGTTTTCAGCCGTGCAAGTCCGGCCGAGTCTTCCGGTATGCTGTCGAGCAGTGGCGCTGATTCAACGATAGATTCGCCGTCTTGCTCATAATTTCGGAAAAACGGAGTGTTGGCCAGCGAAAAGCAGTTTTTAACGCCCTCGACCTCTTCGATTTTTTCGGTCATCTGTTTTATCAGATGCAAGTTGGCAACGCTGAAGAGGTTCACATCGTGGTAAGCCAGAATTATGATTTCGTCGAGCAGGCCAAAGGTCTGCTGAATACTTTTGTCGATGGCGGCCTGTTCGGTGCCCTGTTCGAGCAGGGTGTCGAGGGTGTTGTTTATCTGTATCGGCCACATCTGTGGCCCCAGCACTAGAAATGACAGCAGCAGCAGAAGCATGAACGGCGCGAATGCATATCTTGCCCATTTAACCAGCAGATGAGCAAGCAGGCTGATCGCTTTTTTCATCTGGCCGGCCCCCGGTAACAGCGCAGGGGTTGCCTGCTGTCACACATTACCGTACACAGGTTGCAGCTGGTGCAGCCCGATATGACTTCGCCATTGCCTTTTGCCAGACGGTTGACAAAGTCAGGTTCGCAGACGAACGGTCGGCTGAGGGTTACGCCGTCAATACCGCGTTGATTGATTATGTAATCGATCTGGCTTTTTTTGCGGATACCACCGGTGACCAGAATTGGAGTTTTCGAGGCGGCCTTTATCTTTACTGCATTTTCGAGGTTGTAGAGATCGCAGTAATCGATGAAACTGCGCTTGTACCAGTGATAGACAAAGTGCTTGAACAGCCAGCGCAGTCCCGGGTGATAGCGATTGAACAGGCAGTTATGTTTGAGCACCGGGTCGAGCGGGTGCTCGCCGCGAATGATGTTGAAAGCGACTTCCATCATGCCATAGCTGATTTCGATGGCATCAGTTTCGAGACTGTCGATGACCGGCCAGTATGACATGACCAGCGGTAGATTTAGCCCGCGCTGGCGGTCGTCGGCCGCGCTGATTTTCAAAAAAACCGGCAGTTTTACCGCCGCCTTGACGCCGGTAACCACTTGTTTGAGAAATAAAAGACGGTCATCGCCATATTCGTCGTCGCGGTTGTTGGTGAATGGCGACATGAACTGATGTATCAGGTAGCCGTGTGCGCAATGAATCTGTATTCCGTTAAACCCTGCGGTTTCGGCATTCTTTGCAGCTCTGATGTATTCATCGACCTTTTCTTTAACCTCATCGGTGCTCAACGGTGTAACAGGCTGTCGAAAATACGTGCATTTAACCGATCCGGCGCCCTTAACCGGCAGGCGGGTGACGTGCTGCAAGGTCTGTCTGCCGGTATGCGAAATCTGAATAAAAAGCTGCGTCTCAGGTTGGACTGACTTAACTTCATCGATCACCCGCTGCCAGCCGATGATTTTGCGGCTGTCATCGATGCCGGCCTGAAAGGGCTGCATGGCGCGACCTTCGCGTGAGGTGTGGTTGAAGCCAGTAATGATGCACCTGGCACCGCCAGTTGCGAGCTTCTTGTAGAGTTCGGCGAATTTTGCGGTCGGTATGCCTTCGGCGTCAGCCATGTTTTCGAAAGTGGCGGCTCTGATTATTCGGTTGGGCAGGGTGGTGCGCTTGAGTTTGAGCGGCTTGAACACTGTTTTGCCTCGTGAATCAGGATTTATCGTCGTCGTGCAGTCCGAACAAAAAGCCGATGAATACGTAGGTGGCGCTGTAGAGGTAAAGCGCCAGTGTGCCGTTGAAAATCGCGATCATGGTAACCTGACCGCAGGCACAGGCCCTGAAGTTTGTCGCGTTCGAAAAGTAGGCCCGCGGGCCGACCGGGTTGCGGTAAAAGCGCACCGCTGTCCAGATCTGCAAAAATATTGTCATGACGCCGCAATAAACAAAATGCTCGCTGATTGCAAATGGAAAATAATTAAGATACCTGAGAACGAAGAACAGGATCGTTGGCATGAAAGAGCCGAAGATACCAAGCAATTTGGCCTTTTCAACGCCGTGTCTGACGATGAAGGTGTTTTTACCGGCGGCCTTGTCGCCTTCGTAGTCTTTGAAGTAGGTAAAATAGGTCATCAGCCCGTTCATGTAGGCGACCAGCAGAATTGTAGAATAGCGGTTGGTGGTGAAGAAGGGCTCATTGAGAATCGGCCCGATAGCAAGAAAACCGTAAATCGTGCAGGTCGAAATCATCAGGCCAAAGACGACGTTGGCCCAGATGCCCCAGGCTTTACTGTAATTGTAGACAAAGTTGAGTAAAAAGCCGGCAAACAGAGGAATGAGCGACCAGGGGTTGAGATAATACGAGACAATGGCGGCGATGCCCATCAAAGTTAAAGAGGTGGTCAGGGCCCATCTGATGTTGAGTTCGCCACTGACCATCGGCCGGTGTGGCGCGTTTACCCGGTCTTCCGGCAGGCCGAGCCAGTCGTTGAAAATCTGGTTGACGCCCCAGCTCGAGAACAGAATGATCAGCACAATAATGCCGCGCAGGTAGTCATCATTGGTGATCGGGGTTGCATACCTGACTTCCTTGAGCCAGAGATAAAACGAGACACCAATCCAGCCGGCGATGCCGGTAATGAACGAATAATAGGGTCGCATCGTCTTGACGTATGCAACTATGAATTTTTTGATGTCAGTCATGTTTCGATCCTGCGCCTTTCTGAAAAGAAACTCTGAACCAGCACGCCTGCTCTCGTATTTCTGTGTATTGCAATGAAGTCATCTGATATATAACGGCAGATCGACATAGTTTATATGGTTTTATGGGTTAGAAGCAGGATGACTTATTTTAACTGAAAATCAGCAGTTTTGTTACCAATTTTTGCAAATTTTGGCGAGTATTGAGTTCCAGGCGGTCTCCATTCAAAATGTTTACCGGGCTCTTGGCAGGGACGTTATTTAGTGATATCTGACTTTTGCAGAAGGTAGGCTTCGACAGCCTGCGTCTTGCCTTTAACTTTGCTGATTGGCAATTTCTCTGCGCTGAAAGATGGCGGCAGGCCGGCGAGAATCTGCTGCGAAGCCACAATGCCGCCATCAGTTCTGCCCGTAGCAAGAGAGGCAAGTCGGGCGGCCAGGTTAACCGGGTCGCCGACCACCGTTCTTGACAGTCGGGCATTGGCGGCGCCCATGACGCCGGCAACGACGGTTCCTGTGTTGACGCCTATACCGACTGGCATTCCAGTGCTCTGCAGCATTTTTGTTCGAATCACGTCGGCTGCTTTGATCGCCCGGCCCGATATTTCAGAGTCGGCGCCAGCCTGCTCAAATACGATCATGATTTTGTCTTCGATCATCTTGTCGATTTCGCCACCAAATTGGCCGATGGCTGCATCAGCCGCCTGCAGATGCTTCTGCAGCAGATCGAAAACTTCGCCGGCGTCGTGTGATTTCTGATATTCAGAGAAGCCACATACAGACGAAAATATTATGGTGGCATGTCTGGTGCAGGCGCGGTCGGCAATGTCATTTTCATCGGCAGAAGCGACTTCGCGGCGAACCGAATCTGAGACGAAGCTTTTCAGTCTTTGTCCTTCGTCAAGACCTTTTGCCATGCGGTTAAAAGCTTCACCAGTCCGGGCAAATTCGTCCGGGTGATTGACTGATATGCGGCAGCTGTAGTCACCTTTCGCAATCTGATAGGCAGCGTGGGTGAGCTCGCGCAGTGGCGTGATAAAATAAAGCGCGCCGACAAAGGCCAGAGTTAATCCCATTATGATTATGAAGGCAAGTTTTGCAAGGTTGCTGGAGGCCAGATCGCTGCAAAAAAGCTGGTAGCTCTTCAGTATTTCACTTCCGGCAATGGTGAAGTTTGAATGGTTTGCCGATAGTGCCTCCGAAATTATCGTGTTTTCCTGCTGCTCGATGCGGCTTTTTACACTGGTTTTTGACAGGTGGGCGAGCTGACCGATGCGAAAAAGCTCGGGCTGCTCATTAACAATTTGCTCGCTGGCAAAATGGTGACCGAAAATGGCGCGTTCAGATCCTCGGAAGGCAACGCGTGGCGACCTTCCGGTCAACGAAAGCATCTCGACCGGAAAACTCGAACTGGCGTAGCCGTCACTGCCGCCAATATGCCATGCCGCATAAGCAAATGGCTGATTGTGGTATGAAACCGGAACGGCTACGGCAGTCTCTTTATTGAACTTTGTATCGAAGCTCATCAACATATTTGAATTCTGGCGAAATCGATAGAAGGATTCTGATCCGAGAATCTGAAGGAAAAAATCACGCGAGAACTCATCTTTTATTTCGCGGTCGAGACTTTGCGGTTTTTCCTGCTTGTCAGTTCCTGATTTGCCGGCCATCTCTCGAAGTATTTCCTGAAAGCGGCTGTTAAAATATCCTAATAACGGGTTGGCTACGGGTAACGGTTCGTGCTTTTTTTCTCTAGGGCTCCAGCTCACGCCGGCAAAAGGCCTGTTCAAGGTGCTGAAAGACAGGGAAGAATAAAACGGTGTTGATTTTTCGCGATAAATCTGCTCGAGCAGAGCAAAGCAAAACTCATAATCATTTTCTCGGTAGGGGACTCCAGTATATGAGGCGATCCTTTCGACTGAGGAAAAGCTTCTTGCCAGGTTCAGGGTCTCGCGGAACCCGTCGAGGGTTGCCAGATCGATATTGCGCAGATCAGAAGCCAGCTTGTCGCTGGCTCTTGATTTTTCGTTGGCATAGCTGTTTTTGAAAAAGTCGACTGAAAGGTAGGCTGCCACGAATACCGGCTGAATGATCAGAAAAAGAAAGGTCGCCGGCAGCAGAAGTCTTAGCGAAAGGTCGGGTCCGCGCTCGAGAACGATTTTTTCGACTAGCAGTTTGAAAGCCAGGCATGACAGCATGAACATGATCGCGATCAGAATTCGTTGCGGCAGTTTTTCACTGCGTCTGATGCCGGGAAGTGTCATCACGACAAAGCTTCGCCCTCTTATGCTTTCACTGTAAGCATTTATCAATACCCTGTGCTCAGCAGCTTCTATCTGTAAGGGGTTACTGTCAAGGCTTTTCAATATTTTTTCTAGTTTCATTCTCAGTTCTGGACGGCGCTCGAAATACTTTGAGAATAGTGGAGCCGGTTGGCTGTCGATAACGGCTCCAAATCCAAGGTCTGTCGAATCAGCAATGGCAATTTTGCGTCTGATGGCATTGTGTATGGTTCCATCGTTGGATTCGGCAAGCACCAGCATTGTCAGCTGAGGTTGTGCTTTTACAGCGGCCAGAAACAGATTCGAACCATGGCTGCGCAGCGTCAGTTTTCCGATGTCTGAGTGAGACTGCTCGCTGAAGCAGTTATATAGTGTCTGCTGCATCTGCTGTGTTGCAGCAGATATAAGCCGGCTTCTGACAGTGTGAGGCATCGTCAGATCGACATGCCTGCCGGGTTCGGCAAAACGGTCGTCGCTGAGTGGCAGACGACTTTTGTTTATCAGGTCAATTCGCCGGCTGATAGCGCTGAGACCAAGGTTATCGCCATGGCTTATCAGTTTGTAGATGCTTTTGTTGCTGGCGGATCTCAGGTAACAGTCTATCTGAACCGGAAAGTCAAAGTGCCGGAGAAGCCTGGGAACATGCTCGTTGAGATCCTTTTCGAGGCTGCCATCGACCAGGCTTTTTTCAAGATTCTGGCAGTTATCTACAATGTTTCCCTTCAGACGGTTTACCTCGCGAATCAAGACATGGGGCTCGTTGATCAGGCGGTCAAACTGCTGTAGTTCAGCCATAGCACGATTGAACTGTCTGTCCGTGATTTCTTCGAACTCTATGCTTTCTGCTGCCGAAAAGGCGAGATATATGCTGACCGGTGGCATGAACAGCGTTAATGTCAACAATATCAGCAGTATGGCCTTTTTCATGAGTTCTCTTCCAGGGCGATGAGTTCGCGACAGAGTTCGTCGTGCTCTGTAGTAATTTTTTCGCTACCAGGAAGCAGGCGAGTCAGCGAATGGCCCAGCATGATTTTTGTATATCTGCCTGATTTGCTGACTGCTTCGAAATGTTCGGCGTTGGCGCGTGCCGGACCGATAACACAGAATTCTGAACGCGAACCCGATTTGAGAATGCCGGCCATCACCTGGCCGTAATCAAGACCAATGCCAATTTTACAGGTCAGCTGATCTAGCCGGGCTCTTTCGCGTGAAATGCTGTGATGTCTAAGCATCATAAGTCTTGCCGCTGCAACTGCGTTTCGGCAGGAAGTCATGCCTTCTCCCGGAAAAAACGCGACGATGGCGTCGCCAATGAATTGTTCTATTTCACCAGCATTCTGGTTAATGATTTCGACCATCTCTTTCAGGTGACTGTTGAGCAGTTCGGCAACGGCTTCTGCCGGGTTGCTTTCCGAAAGGGTGGTAAAGCTGCGGATATCCGAGAAAAGAATGACGCCATACATTTGCCGCGCCGATTCGGAGCTGGTATGACTGATTACCTCGCTGTCAAAAGTTTTTGAAACGAATTTGCCCAGCAACCTGCGTTCTTTGAGCCCGTTGATCATCGAGTCTGTTGCGCGTGCGAGCATGCCAAGTTCATTGTTGTAGTGGCAGGTAAATGCAGTGTCAAGCTTCCCGCGTGCTATGTCGGCGAAAACCTCGGCCAGTTTCTCGGTCGGCCTGATCATCAGACTGGTTACCGATGCCGACAAAAGATAGATAGAACCAGAAAGAATTGCGATCAGAAGGAACAGGAGAAGCTTCTTGAAATCACTTATCCGTCTGATATCGTCGATCGGTAAAACTGCCCCGGCGTATAATATTTTGGTTTTTGGCAGCGGTTCGTAGATATAGACAGCATCGTCACGATAAAGTTGCATGCGATACTTTGAGGCGGCAGCCGATTCGAGAAACTCTCTGAATGACCGACCGTTTTTGCTGTTGAAAAAACTCAGGTTATGTGACGGATAGATCTTCTGATCGGATGCGATATCTCGATTAAGGCAGACGAAGAGACCTTCGCCACTTTTCTCTATGTGTCGCAGTTCTTCAATGATCGCTTCGAGAAAGGTTTCGGCGGTATTCAGACTGGCAACCAGATATGCCGCGATTCTATCATTTTGCGTCAAAATTGATGAATATTGTATCTGCCGGTCGCTTTTATCACCTTCAAAAATCCCCGTCGACTCCAGTGAGTCAAGAAACATATCTCTGGTGGTGGGGGTATTGTCACTGTCAAAAGCCTTGCCAATGGTTTTCTGGGCGGCGGTGAGCAATATTGGCTGGTAATCCGGCTGTCGTTCAGACAGTTGCCTGTGCAGCGCCGCGCATGAAATGGAATAATAATCGACTTGATATCTCGCCTGTGCAAGGCTTGCCGGATTTGCGGCAAAAATTCCAGCCGGTTGTCCTGGTTTGAATACCAGCAGATAGCCCAGGTAATATTTGTGATGGCGCAGCAGTTTTGCGATTTCGTTGAAACTTCTGCTTCGATTGGATTCATCGTCAGACACGATGAGGTCTTGAAGTTCTTTTATACTCAATACATCTTTCAAAACAAAACTGGACAGATTCATCAGATTCTGTGTCTTTTCATCCACGGCTGCCAGCCTGTCGAAGCTGCTCTGGATTCTTTTGTTGATCTCTGCCGTTTCAGACTGCTTGACCAGTTCCAGACCAAGCAGCAGAAGCGCAAGAACCGGGAGTGCGCCGGTCATGAGAAACAGCAGGCGGAATGCGAGCCCCAGTTCAAATCCGCCTCGGTAAAACTTGCAGCCATAAAACAGACTCCATAAAACAACAGTAAAAAACGCCGGTATTGCCAGCGAAACTTTGTTCTGGAAGTCATCCGAGTGTGTGGGCATGATCAGCCAGGCTGTGTAGGGCGAGGAGTTGTCGATCTGATCGCGGTAAAGCCAGTAGTTGCCACTTTTCTGCAGCTGCCGCATCGGGAAATTTTTGCCCTGAGCTCGAGCTTCTTGCAGGGCGAGCATTGTCTCATGCTGGTTCGCCGACAGCGCAGCAGCGCTGGCCACCAGCGGCCTGGCGCCTGGATTGATCACTTCTGATTGCGTAAAGGCCACCATGGTTGAGCCACCGCTTTCGCGATAGACACTTTCAGAAAGACGGCTAAGTGCCAGTTCGCTGTTCTCTGTCCAGTTGGCACTGAACAACGCGATCAGGCCACCGATGCAGGCGCCACGTCGTTCTACCTTCTGCCAGAAAAGATAATGAGGTCGGCCTTCGAAAATTATCGGTGTCATTTTTCCGGCGCGACTGTTGGCCAGATGCTCTGGTGCCGAGTTTTCACCGAAAACGCCGGTGATGAAACGTTCGTTGAGTCGGCCTGATGCGCTTCCTCGAATACTGCCGCTCAGGCTCAGCAGTGACGAAAAGGCTCTGATCATACCAGCACGCTTGTACGAAAGAAAAGGCGGCTGGTCAATTACATCAAATTTGTCGCCGGTGCTTATGAAAAACCAAACTTTCGCGTTTTCAGCGATATCTCCTGGCATGATGCGCTGGTAGGCAGCGGCAATGTTTTGCCGGGATGCCGGTTCCGGTAGAGTGTCAAGGGCATTGAATTCTTCGCTGATCTGTCTGAAAATCTTTTCAACCTGAGCCGATAACGAGAACTCTTTTTGTACGCGGGCCATAATGCTTCGGCTCTGCTCGATGAGATTGTCATTTCGTTCTCGTTCTGCCTGAAGATGATGCCAGTCCTGCGCTCGCGCAAAAATTAAGAAAAAAAGAGCACCAAGCAGCAGAGGAAAAGAAAAAGCAAAAATCGATCGCAATCGTCCATGCCATCTGCTTTTCATGTTAAGCGTAGCGCTCCATTCATCTCAACTGACAATCTAAGTCTGTTTCGTCTGCCACTGGATTCTAACCCGCCTTGTTCACAAGCGCAATCCCACCGGCGTATGTCGTTGCGGTATGGTTTGAAAGTGAGCGAGCAAAGTGATAGAATGCAGCACGGCAGACGGGGCTGCTTTTATGTCATTACAGATCAACAATCTCGAAAAATCATTCAGCGTCAGGAAACTGTTTTCCGGCGTGACTTTCGCCGTCAATCCGGGTGAATGCGTCGCGCTGGTCGGCAGCAATGGCTCGGGCAAGACGACGATGATGAAGATAATTCTCGGGCATGAATCACCTGATAGCGGCAGCGTTACCTGCCCGAAAGACAGTCGTATCGGCTATCTGCCACAGGAAATCTTTCTCGCCGACAACGCCAGCTGGTCGCGCGAAAAAGAGACGATGACCCTGTGGGAACTGGCTACTCAGGCCTTTGACCGTCTCAAACTTATTAAAGAACGGATCGAAACGATCGAGCACGAGATGGCGGCTGGCCACATTTCGAGCTCGGTTCAGGATGAATACGACCGCCTCGTCGTCGAATTTGACCGTGCCGGTGGTTATACCTGGCAGGCAAAGACAATCAGGCTTCTGAAAGGTTTCGGATTTCCTGAAAGCCGTTTTTATGACCCGCTCAAGACTTTTTCGGGCGGCTGGCAGATGCGCGCATATTTTGTGCGACTGTTGCTGACTGAGCCTGATTATCTGCTGCTCGACGAGCCGACCAACTATCTCGACATTTCGTCGATTTCTTTTCTCGAAGACTATCTTGGCTCATATACCGGTGGGATTCTGGTGGTTTCACATGACCGCTATTTTCTCGACGAGCTCGCGAGTTCGGTTGTTGCCATCATGCCCGAGGGTTCACGCACCTTTCGTGGCAATTATTCGGGCTTTCTCGAAGCGCGCGAGACCTGGGCGGCCGAGGCGCAGGCGGCCCAGGATCGCCAGGACCGCGAGCGTAAACGTGTCGAAAAGTTTATCGATCGTTTCAGATACAAGGCCAGCAAGGCCTCGCAGGTGCAGAGTCGCATCAAACAGCTCGAAAAAATCGAAAAGATAGGTCAGGTGCGCGCTTTGCCGAAGTTGAGTTTCAGCTTTCCTGAGTGCGAGAGCAGCGGCGAGGTTGTGCTGCGCGGCGAGAACATCAGACGTTCTTACGGCGATAATCAGGTGCTCAAAGACGTTTCTTTCGTGCTCAACCGTGGCGACCGGCTGGCCATCATCGGCGAGAACGGCGCCGGCAAGACCACGCTTATGCGTATTCTCGCCGGTGAGGACGCCCTCTGGGACGGCCGTCTCGAAAGCGGTTACCGCGTGCATTTTGGCTATTTCGCCCAGGACGAAGAGATCAGCTTCGAGGGTGACGAAACTGTTCAGGACCGCGTTTTGCGCGAAGCGCCGCTCGATGCGGTGCCGCAGGTGCGCAGTCTGCTCGGCGCCTTTCTTTTTTCGGGCGACGATGTCGAAAAGAAGGTGCGCGTGCTGTCTGGTGGCGAAAAGAGCCGGCTTGGGCTGGCGCGCATGATGCTGCGCCCATGTAACCTTCTGCTGCTCGATGAACCGACCAACCATCTCGACATTAACAGCCGCGAAGCACTGCTCAACGCGCTCGAGGATTTTCCCGGCACCATCATTATCGTTTCGCACGACCGCTTTTTTCTCGACAGTCTGGCAACTCGCATACTGGCGATCGATCGTGGGCGCACCACAGTTTATGACGGCAATTACAGCCAGTATCTCTGGGCGCGGCAGTGCCG
Organism: Candidatus Riflebacteria bacterium HGW-Riflebacteria-2; assembly: GCA_002839435.1. GTDB lineage: Bacteria > Muiribacteriota > Ozemobacteria > Ozemobacterales > Ozemobacteraceae > Rifleibacterium. Next base: position 34,319 of record PGYA01000036.1, read on the forward strand.
CGAACTAAACGGCGATGCCCTGATTGAGACGGCTGCTGAAGAAGGCGGGCCGGTTACTGATAAAAAACAACTGGCGCGCGAAAACAACCGGATGCAGAAACAGCTGAGCAATCGCCTGCAGAAGCTTAAGCGCGAAATCGAAGAAGCCGAAATGCAGGTAAGCCGGCTCGAACGGGCGCTGGCAGAAGTAGAGGGGCAACTGGCGTCACCGCCGCCAGAGTGGAACCCGCAGCGTGTCGCCGAAGCGGCCAGCCGTCATGCCGAGATCAACACCAGTCTGGAAAAGGCTTTGAGCGTCTGGGAGGGGTTGCACGGTGAAGACTGCCAGGTAAACGCGGAGCTTGCACGTCTTAAAGAAGGAGTCGCCAATGGCTGACAACGAGAATACGCCGCAACGGGGCGTAATTGAAAAGACCAGGCAGAAGACTGCCAAGCCTTCGATGTACAAGGTTTTTCTGCTCAACGATGATTATACGACCATGGAATTTGTAGTTGAAGTGCTTGAAAGTGTTTTTGGCCATGCAAAGGTGCAGGCGACCAGCATCATGTTGCACGTTCACCGCAATGGCAAGGGGCTTGCCGGAGTTTATACCCGCGAAATCGCCGAGACCAAGGTTGCACGGGTGCATGCCCTGGCTCGCGAAAACGGTTTTCCGCTTAAATGCGATATGGAGAAAGAATGATCAGCAGAGATTTAGATATTATTCTGCAGGCCGTCATCGAACAGGCAGCAGCCAGTCATCACGAATACCTTACCATTGAGCACCTGCTATATGCACTGGTGCATGACAATGCCGGTGCCCGTATTCTCAGAGCCTGCGGCTGCAGGCTGGCTGAGCTTGAAGCTGACCTTGGCAAGCATCTGGCCGAGCAGGTGCCGGTTCTCAAGGCAGGCGCCCACGCTGAACCATTGCCAACAATGGCTTTTCAGCGGGTGATTCAGCGAATGCTGATGCATGTGCAGGCGTCGGAAAAGAAAGAGGCCAATGCCGGCGATCTTTTGATCGCGATTTTCAGCGAAGAAGATTCGCATGCCGTTTACTATTTGAAACGGCAGGATATTACCCAGCTTGACGTGCTCAATTTCGTCTCGCATGGTATCACCAGAGCCGGGCCTGACGAAGAAGGCCCAAGCGAAGAACCTGTTGTTGACGGCGAAGAGGGCGAACCGTCTGCTGTTGCCAATCCGCTTGCCAGTTTTGCTGAATGCCTCAACGACAAGGCTGCCCGCGGCGATATCGATCCGCTGATCGGTCGTTCACGTGAAGTCGCCAGGGCTATTATCGTGCTCAACCGCCGGCGCAAGAACAACCTGATTTTTGTCGGAGAACCCGGTGTTGGTAAAACCGCCCTTGTCGAAGGTATCGCGTTGCGTATTCATAACAATGAAGTGCCCGAAACTCTCAAAGGCACTAAGATTTATTCTCTCGATATGGGCGCTCTGCTGGCTGGTACAAAGTATCGCGGTGATTTCGAGGCTCGCCTCAAAGCGACAATCAAAAGCTTGCAGCAGATTCCCGGTGTGATTCTGTTTATCGACGAGATTCATACCATTATCGGAGCCGGCGCGGTCAGCGGCGGTGCGCTCGATGCTGCGAACATTCTCAAGCCTGCTCTCGGAAGCGGCAAGTTCAGATGTATCGGTACCACGACCTTTGAAGAATACAAGAACTTCGATAAAGATCGCGCTTTTTCTCGGCGCTTCCAGAAGATCGATCTCTATGAACCTTCGGTCAGAGAGACCCATCGTATTCTGGTCGGCCTCAAACCTGTATATGAGAAATTTCACGGCGTGACCTATACGAAAAAGGCTCTCAGGGCAGCTGCCGAGCTTTCGGCCAAATATATTCAGGAGCAGTTTCTGCCCGACAAGGCGATCGACGTGATGGATGAAGCGGCCACCATTCTTAAGATTCAGAAGCGCGCAGGGCGCATGGTGGTGCGGCATTCTCATATCGAGAAGGCGATTTCGCGTATTGCACGTATTCCGTCGCGGCGAATTTCGACCTCTGACCTCGACAAACTCAAGAATCTGCAGAACGAACTCAAGACCGTGATTTTTGGGCAGGATCAAGCGCTCGAAGCACTCGTGCGTGCGATCAAGATTTCGCGTGCCGGTATGGCTGGCTCGACGCGGCCAGTAGGTTCGTTTTTATTCACCGGGCCAACCGGGGTTGGCAAAACTGAGGTGGCAAAGCAGCTGGCAGCTTCTCTGGGTGTGAATTTTCTGCGCTTCGACATGAGCGAATACATGGAAAAGCATGCGGTAGCGCGCTTTATCGGCGCGCCTCCGGGCTATATCGGCTATGAGCGGGGTGGGGCACTTACCGACTCGATCCGCAAGCACCCTTACTCGGTGCTGCTGCTCGACGAAATCGAAAAGGCGCACGAAGATGTTTTCAACATTCTGCTGCAGGTCATGGACTACGCGACACTTACCGATAACACCGGCAAGAAGGCGGATTTTCGCAATGTTATATTGATCATGACCTCTAATGCAGGCGCCCGCGAAATGGCGAAGGGCTCTATCGGCTTTTCCCGCAGCGAAATGGATACAGAATGGAAAGGCAAAGCCGCTATTGAAAAGCTGTTTTCGCCAGAATTCCGTAACCGTCTCGACGGTATCATCAGTTTCGCGGCACTGGCGCCAGAAACCATGCAGATGGTCGTCGACAAGTTCATTCGCGAACTTAACGCTCAGCTGAAAGAACGCCGGGTCGCTATCGAACTCGAAGATTCAGCGCGGCTGTGGCTGGCTGAAAAGGGTTACGACCCGGTTCATGGCGCTCGCCCGCTCGCTCGCGTTATCCAGAAAGAGATCAAAGACGCTTTGTCAGAAGAGATTCTCTTCGGCAAACTCAGCCACGGCGGTCACGTGCGCCTCAGCCACGCCCCCCCCGCCGAAAAACTCGAATTTTTTATCGAGAACAACAAATAAGCTAAAATTATTCCAGACATCTGCCGATGTGACGAGCGGCGTATTGTACGCTGTTAAAAAGTTCATACTGTGGCTGGCTGGAAACGGCTGTCTGCGGGAATGGGCGCAAAGGAGCTGGGTATGAAAAGAAATACCGCAATAGTCGCATTGGCAGCCTGGCTGCTGGCATCGCCAGCCTGGGCGCAGAGCTATTCTTATTCGCAGCAACAGGTGCGGCAGAATGGTTTTTCGAATTCGATGCAGACTGCAGTTAGCAGAACTGCCGATCAATACAGTGCGACCCAGAATGCACCACAATATCTGGGGCAGAGTGGTACTCTGCCGCCAATAACGGTGGCGCCGGGTTCGTCACCTGCGCCGCAGCAGATGAGTTTGCCGCCAATCACCGGGAATGTCAGCGGCAGTTCGTCTGGTCTCTCTTCGCAGATCGCCGCTCCGGTGCCGGTGCAGCGACCGCAGAGGGCGCCAGTGGTTAGAAGCAACGGCAACCGGGCAACCGGCGGCAGTGAGATCTACTCGCAGGAACCGCTAAACCTGCCACCGGTAACCACTTTGCCGGTTCCGTCGCGCACTGTTCTGCCTCCGTTGTATTCTGATACGATGATGACGGTTCCGCTCGAAGAGGCGGTGACGCGTGTATTGGCCTGTAACATGTCAGGCTTTACCGGGCTTACTCATACGACTTCGGCTGATGTCAGCAAGGCGGGTTCGTTCAAGATGGGCTTTCATTCGAGCTGGTTCGATCTCGACCGTGTCTATGACCGTCAGCTGGCAAGCAATGAAAGCGGTGATATGCTCGAATTGCCAATCTTCTTCAACTACGCGGTAACCGATGATCTCGAAATCATCTACACTATTCCGGTCGTCGATTACACAATCAAGTCACGCATTCTCTGGACACGCGACATTTCAGAGTCAGGCAGCGGTGACTCGAAACTCGGCTTCAAATACCGCATTTTCGATAACCCGCAGTATCAGATGCGCGGCGCTTTTGGTCTCGGATTCAAGTTTCCGACCGGCAACGACAGCAAAGGCCTGGGTACCGGCAAGACCGACTTTGAAATCTTTACCGCATTCAGCAAGAGCTACGAAAAAATTGTCGGTCATCTGAATCTTGGCTACGTAATGACCGGTGATCCCAATACCCAGTTCTATCCCGATGGCCTGGCCGACAAGTTTTATTACAACATCGGCATTGAATATCCGCACACGCACAATGTGACGGTTATGGCCGAACTCGCTGGCGAAGACTGGGGTGCTGAGGGTCTTAAAGTAGATGTAATACCAGGTTTGCGCTACACGCCGACTGAAAACTTCGCTTTTGAACTGGCAGTGCCGATTTCGGTGACAAACGACCAGCGTTACGGCTATAACTACCGCCTCGTGCTCGGACTCACCACCTTCTTTCAGTAAACACTGCTATACGCTTTCACCAAAAACCGCCGGTTTACCGGCGGTTTTTTGCTGAATCATTGAAGTGGCTGACAGATTCTCGCCTTCTGAGAGTTGTAGTGCTACAATTGCCAAATCTTTAAGAAAGAATCAGCTGAAACATGTCGCGTAGTTCATTCATCCAAAAGACAATTTATCTTGTCTGCTTTTTTATATCAGGGTTTGCTGCTCTGCTCTATCAGGTCGTCTGGGTAAGGCAACTGGAAATTCTGCTGGGCAGTTCAACTCTGTCGGCAACGGCAGTTGTGGCCAGTTTTATGGGCGGTATGGCGATTGGTGCCGCGCTTGCTTCGAGGTTGATCGATCGTATTAAAAGCCCCGCCACAACTTTTGCCGCAGTCCAGGTGATGCTGGGTATTTTCGCCTTCGCTTTTCCGACGCTGGTCGAGCTGGCCGGCCCCGTTATCTCTTTTTTCTACAACAATGCAACCTCATCTTATTCGCTGGCTGTTTTCTCGGTAGCTTTTCTCATTCTGCTGATCCCAACCAGTCTTATGGGCAGTACTTTTTCACTGATGATAAAAATTCTCGATCCCTTAGAAGCCAACACGAAAACTGTGGCAAAGGCTTATGCCCTGAATACTCTTGGCGCCGCCACCGGGGTTTTTGCAACCGGTTTCTATCTTATGGGAAATCTTGGTCTGCGAGTGACTTCTTTTACAGGAGTAGCTCTCAATCTGCTGCTTGCTGCTGTGATTTTATTTACCAGCCGGTTTTCCTCCGGGCCGCAGCCTGTTAATGCGAGCGTCACACAGCCGGCACAGTCTGAGCATGCATCCTCTGAAAATACTGGATACTGGCGATTTTACCTCGCGACTTTTCTTATGGGTTTCGCCGGCATGGCCTATGAGATCCTTGTATTCAGGCATTCGATGTATTTTCTGCCCTATGTTTACAATAATATCTACCTGTTTCCGGCAGTTGTTTTTGCTTTCTGTCTCTGGATCGGAGTCGGCAGTCATGTCGCGGGTTGGCTGACGATTGAACGCCAGCAGAAACTTCTGCCGGCAGCCCTGTTTTTACAGGGTCTTTACATCATATTCAGCTCGCATCTTTTTCTGCAGTTTGATTTTCTCAATTCATTATTTTTTGACAACCATGTCTGGAACCTGTTTATAAAAGCATGTATCCTGCTCATGCCGCCGGCCTTTTTGTCGGGCTTTTGTTTCCCGGTTCTCTGCCGTTATGTCATGGCCAGTCTGCCGGTCAGGTCAGCCTCTATTTTCTACTCATGCAACACCATTGGTTCGGTTCTCGGGCCCTTTGCGGCAACTTTTATCTTTATTCCGCTGCTGGGTATTCAGCGATCTTTCATTCTCATCGGCGCCCTGCCGGTTTTCATCATTCTGATCGCTTTCAAAACGGTCGCCGGAAGGTTCTCTGCTGCGCTTATCGCAGTGATTTTCGTAATTCTTCTGATCAGACCAGATCCCGGGTATATCCCGGAAGCAGGGCATGAACTGGTGGTTTATCAGGAAAACCGTGATGCGACCGCCGTGGTTACCCGTAACCGGCGCGGTGAGATGAGCCTTTATCTCAACGACCATGAGGCTGCCGGCACCGATTACACCCACTACCGCAATCAGATCATGATGTCTCTGGTTCCGTTGGCGCTGCACCCAGACCCGCAGCAGGTGCTTGTAATCTGCCTCGGCACCGGGGTCACTGCTGGCACCTGTTTCAACGACGATCGGGTCAGAAGGGTTACGACAGTTGAGATTTCGCCTTCGGTTAAGCAGCTGCTGCCGATGTTTTACCCATGGAACGGCCTCGCCAGCTACGCTGAAGACCCCGACAGATTCAATCTGATCATCGATGACGGCCGATCTTTTGTGACCAGTTCTGAGAGCAAATTCGACATAATCACCAGTGAACCGCTGCACCCAAAGCGGGCCGGCACTGTGAACCTCTATTCCCGCGAGTATTATCAGCTTTGTAGAAAACGTCTGAATGAAGGCGGTATTGTGGCTCAATGGTTGCCATATCACGCAATGACGCTCGATGAATTCAGGTCGATAGTTGCGACTTTCGCGTCATCATTCAAATATGCATTGCTCTGGATCGGTGAACAGGGGGTGCTGGTCGGCTCCGACAGCCCTCTGCAGCCGAATGACACGGCAATTGCACGATTGCTAGAAAAGCCGTCAGTAGTTGAAGTTTTAAAAAGAGGTGGTTATAACATTGAGCTCTTTCTGGCCGGATTCTGGATGAACAAAGACGGTATGCAGGCTTATTCCGGCGAAAAAATTCGCATACTCAGCGATGATCTGCCCTGGATTGAATACAGTCTTGATGGCAGCAGTTATGATGTTTTCTCGCGGATGATCGCGCATCGCCAGCCGCCGCAAAAATTGTTTGCAAGCCTTGAAAAGTATGGCGACAAAATGGATGAAGCCAGTCGTGAAAACGTCGATTTTCTTTATTATCGTATTCATCAACTTGCCGGCAACGAAAAGGCCGCTGTCGAGACGGCCGCCCGCATGATGCGCTCGCGCCTTATGTCAGCGCACTTTTTCAAAATGCTCGAGATTATCAGCCTCGATTCAGCTGATCAACCGCAGTCGCCTTAAGCCATCAGGCAGAGTTAGCCACGCGCACAAAAAAACCGCCGGTTTCCCGGCGGTTTTTGATTAGTTGAGAAATGCGTAATTACTGGGTTTTCTCGCCACACTCGGGGCAGAATTTTACGCCACCGGGAATTGCAGCGTTACATTTGGGGCAGTTGGCGCTCTGAGGTTTGCCGCATTCGGGGCAGAACTTGGCGCCCTGCTTGATCTGGGCACCGCAGTGGACACAGGGAACCTGCCCGGCAGTGTTGGGTTTGCCACATTCGGGGCAGAACCTGGCATTCTGGGCCATGCTTGCACCACAGGAAGCGCAACTGGTGGTTGGTGCCCCTGCGGCCTGCTGGGGTTGTTGTGCGCCGAAACCGCCCATCATTCCCATGCCGGCGCCGAGGCCCATGCCGGCACCCATGCCGACGCCCATGCCGGCCATGCCGTTCGGGTTGGCAGCGGCGGTGTTCATGGCATTGAGGCGTTCAATGGTTGAATAAGCATTGAGACCCTGGTTGTTAATGTTGCCCATAGCGTTGATGGCGTGTGCATCTGCCATCTTGTCGGAGATTTTGTCGATGCGTTCCTGAGTCTTTTCATCGAAGTCGGTGTTTTCGATTCTGAAATCAGACATTTCGAAGCCGAGTGGTAAAAATTCAGGAGCGACCAGTTCGCTGAGTTGTTTGGAGAGGTCCATGCGCTTGCTGTCAACTTCGGCATAGCTGAAACCGCTCTGGGCGAGAACGTTGGTCAGTGGCTGCATGATGCGATCGACGATGACGTTTTTGATCGCGCTGATCGGGTAAACTTCAGCATTGCTGACAAATTCGGTGAAGAACTTGCGTGGGTCGGTGATGTTGAACGAGAAGTTGCCGAAGGCGCGCAGACCAACCGGGAACTTGTAAACCGGGTCGGTGTATTTGACCGGAGCCTTGGTTCCCCATTTCTGGTTCAGGAAGGTGGTAATGCGGATGAAATAGACATTCGCTTTGTGTTCAGAGGTAAAGCCCTGCATGATCTTGCTGATTGTGGTCCAGAAGGGCAGGTTGGCTGTTCGCAGTTCGAACATGCCGGGATAATCGTGAATGGCTTTGATCTGGCCTTCGTATACAAATATGGCGGCCTGGCCGGGGTTGATAATGAGCTTTGAGGCATTCTTAAGCTCGTCATTGGTGCCGTTCCATCTCCAGATCAGAAGATCAGGATCAGCATCCTTCCATTCGATAACTGAACGCATCTGGTTTGCAAAAAAGCCCATGTCGTTTCCTCCCGTGCTGGCATTAAATTCGAAGAACGTATAAACTTTAACCAGTATAATAAAAAATCAGAAGTATATCAATAATCCTTTTGTGACATGCAACGCGATTCCAGGAACAGGTAAAATTGCGATTGCGAGCAGTGCTCCGCTGAGCATGACTGATAAGTTTTTTTGAATACTTAATGATATTGGAGAAAATATGAGCGATGAACTGAAACTGCATGCAGCGCTTGATGCCAAAAATGAAGCGCTGGCCCTTAGACTTATTGAAGAAGGCGCTGATGTCAATGCCGCCGATATTACCGGCATCGTGCCGTTGCATCTCGCCGTCAAGCATGGCCTGAAAGAAGCCACGCATGCTATTTTGCGCGCCGGAGCGCCGGTCGATGTCGCGAATGTCGATGGTGTGACCGCTCTTCATCTTGCAGCTGCCCGCTCAAAGCCTGAAACTTTCGCCATTCTCATTGAGCAGGGCGGCGATTTCAGGCGCAGCGAACGCGACGGCTGGACACCGCTGCATTGGGCTGCTTATCGTGGTTGTACGCCGATAGTAAAGCGACTTATCGAACTTGGAGCCGTCATCGATCTCGCTGATGCCGACGGCTGGACACCGCTGCACCTTGCTGCCCAGCAGGGTTGTACTGATTCGGTAAAAGCGCTGCTGGCCGCCGGGGCGGACACGGCGCTGAAAACAGAAAACGGCCAGACCGCAAGCGATCTGGCCGTTTCTCAGAAACGCGAAGAAGTGATCAAGCTTCTGCGCTAGAAAAGCTCGGGTTGTCGCCACGAACTTCTTCCTGGCTGATGCCGGAAACTTTGCTGAATTCGTCATTGCCGATCCAGTTATCGAGCTGTTTTGCCCGCAAAATCAGAAACGGGTGCGTCATTGTTGAAGTTATCAGCGCAGTGTAAGTCTTGTTGATGAACGATTCGTCGCTGGCATCTTCGTAAGCCCTTATCTGGCGCAAAAATTCAGCTTCATCCATCTCATTGTAAAGCTTGGGTGAAGCGGCTGCCATTTTCATGAAGGCGCGGTTGGCAACGTGCTGGTTTTGTACACAGAGCAGGCCGGCGCGGTCGCAGGTCATTTCTGATTTTCTTTCCCAGTCGAAGAGGGCGAGCTGCAGGCCTGTGCTGATCAGCGAAGAAACGCCAAGAGTGGCGGCTGCGGCAATGTCGAGAACGATCTTGAAGTTGCGCGCCATGGTCTTGTAGAGCACGTGACCGCACTTGATATGGCCGA
>PGYA01000037.1 GCA_002839435.1 Candidatus Riflebacteria bacterium HGW-Riflebacteria-2
TGTCGCGATTATAATTCTGCTGAATTATCTCGGTCAGGCAGAGGTCAAGGACAGAACCGGAGTTAAGGCAGGAGAACTGCAGGCATCGGCCCTCGATGAGAGCGCTATGGCCCGGCAACTCAAAGAAGAAAAGCGTGTTAACACTGAAATGCGCGAAATGCTTACCAGATTACAGGGCATCATCTCTGACCCAAAGCGGGCGACGCTGCATCAGTCGCCGGGCGCTGTCGTGTCTTCGCAGGGTAAATACGAAATTCCTGAAATTAACTACGATCTGCTCGAGGCCGGTCGGCCTCGCACTAATCCTTTTATTCCAGGCAAGAATCCATTTTCTGTGCCGACAAAAAAGGAAGCTGAGGCAACCTCGGTTAACCGTGGCCTGGCCGCGAATCTTCGCTGCGACCCTCGCCTGCCATTTGTGATCAGCGGTTCTGGTTTACGCTCCGGGTTTCTTTCCAATTTTTAACTGTCGCAAAAGAACTTTCGTAAGTGTCTGAAGCCATTTTCATAAGCTGACATCCATTTCTGTATCCACATCTAGTCGTCTGTCACATTTGAATTGCATAGCAAAATCAAGCTGACTATAAAACAGATTTAGCAGACACAGTAAGGGCGCAGGCGTGCTTTCTTCGCCAGGATGGCGATTATGACCGGCGCGACAGGAGGTCTAGCGCCGGGCCTCATGAGCGAAATTTCGAGCTAGGCAACTTTGACGCAGAGCCATAACTGTTAAGAGAGACTCTCGACTGGCGAGAGTGGAGCGAATGAGGGCAAGCCATCCGCATCTCTAACGGCTGAAGCCGTAAGAGCTGCCTAATCACGCCGAGAGCCCGACGAAGGCAGATATACTAAATTGAATTATTGAACTCTTCTGTGACAGAGGACTAGTTCTCTTTCAGCATGCAGGCGATATAAGACCGGGTTGTCCAAATTCTTTTCAGATTTGCCGGTAAGGTCTTGGCCGTAGTGTGCCGATATTGTTCACAGAGACTTAAAAGATACCAAGGAGCACACGACTAATGAGGCAAACTGTAAGATCCGCAGGACTACTGTCGCTGTTTCTGCTGAATCTCACGACCCTTTCGGCGGCGCCGCTGCTACGGGGCTTTTTCATCGGGCAGTTACCGCCTGGCAGTAACCAGACTCTTCCACAGGGTAAGGGACTTGTTCTTGCACACGTTTTTAACGATGGTGAAGAACATATCAAATCTGGCAATTACCAGATCGGCGTCGAAGTAGAGAATGCAGGGAAAAAACGCAGTTATGCCCTTAAGCCAGGCGACACAATTGCCGCAGGTGCTCTCAAGACTTTCAGAATGGCAGTTCCGGTAAGCGAAAGCGATAAGAAAACAGCTTCTTTCAGAGTTTTCAGCAAGATCGACGGTAACATGATCTGGTCTGATAAATACTCATTTATCCAGGGTGTCCAGAGTGATGGCAAGGGAAAGATAACAACGCTGTATACCGAAGCGCCGCCCGAACCCTCTGCCGTTCAGCCACCCAAAGAGATTCCTTTCGAAAACGAAAAAACCGCAAAAAAGGCAGCTGAACTGGAAAAGGCCGTTAAAGCCGTCAGCAAAGTTCCTGTCACAAAAACTCCTGCTGTTAAGGCTCCGGCTGCTGTTGTGGCTGTAAAGACAGAACCTGCTGCTCCGGCCAGGCAGATTGACATGTCGGAATTCAAAAAGCTGCGCACTATCGATGAAGAGCTGGTGATCTACGTGATCAAGCAGGGCGACACTCTCAAGTCGATTGCCGAAAAATATTATGGTCAGGCCAGCAAAGAGCGCACAATCGCCGACCTCAACTTTATTGAAAAACCCTCTTCGATAAAAGTTGGCGAAGAAATTATAGTAGATGTCAAACCTTTGGGCAAATCTGAACAGGTCACCAGTTCGCTTGCCAAAACCGGGCGACTGCCTGACGCATCCCTCGCCGGCGCCAAAACCTACACTATCCGGCAGGGAGACACTCTCGGCAAGATAGCGCGCGAGACGCTGGGCAGTGGCACAAGTTCTGCAATAAGCAGCCTGATGAAGGCCAATCCAGGCCTGAATGCCAACAATCTGAAAATTGGTGAAATTCTCGTAATTCCGGATAAAAAGGGAGATAAAGCCTGATGATGCCCAATACGATCTCAACAAGAACCAGAGCCGAAAAATCTCCACTTATCAAGGTCGAGAGCCGAGGCGAGCAGAGCTTTACCTTTCAGATCAAGGGAAAAGCCTTTCAGCAGGGATATCTGTTTCTCAACCCGCAGATGAAAGAATTTTTCCCGTTCAATGAAGATCTCAGTTCGATCACTTTCATCGATGACGACGATGTCATTCACTCAGCGATTTACCACAAAATGCGGGGCTACATGGTCTGCCTGACCTTTAATGAGTGGTGGAGCAAAAAAGGTGTCAATGAAGGCGACAGCGTCAGCATTGAACTCATCGACCAGACCAGACGAACCTATCGACTGCGGCTGTTGAACGGCTGTGAAGTCGAACCGGTAAGCAGCAAAGAGAAGATCGATATCAAAATTTCTTCGTTTGTCGATCAGTCGGTCAGCTACAGCTCTCATAACCTCGAAGTTCTCAGGCGAATAGTCAAGGGTGAGTTTTCTCCTTACCGCGAGACGAGCCTTGTTCAGCTTGGTGAGGAACTGGCGGCCGGAACTTCTGTCGATAACGAGTTGATGTCGCTGAAAACCTGTTTTGGCGTCAATACCTACTTCCATCAGATTCAGACGGCTCGAATGGTCATCGAAAAGCTCAATGGCCGTGCTCTGCTGGCTGACGAAGTCGGCCTTGGCAAAACCATCGAAGCTGGTCTGATACTAAAAGAATATCTGCTGCGCGGAATGGCAAGAAAAGTTCTCATTCTGACGCCGGCTTCACTGATTACTCAGTGGCAGCAGGAACTCAAGACCAAGTTCGACCTTTCATTCAAGAACCATCTTGAAATATCTGACTGGGATGACAGCGATCTCGTAATTGCCTCGCTTGATACCGCTAAAAGCCAGAAAAATCAGACAACTGTGCAGCAGATCAAATACGATCTGTTGATCGTAGACGAAGCTCACAAGCTGAAAAACAAGAAAACCAAAAACTGGAAATTCGTAAACTCGATAAATACCAAATATCTGCTCATGCTTACGGCGACGCCTATACAGAACGATATGATTGAACTTTTCAATCTGATTTCGATTCTCAAACCAGGCCACCTGTCTACCGTGCAGAAGTTTAAAGATGACTTTCTCGCCGAACGCGACAAGCGTCTGCCGAAGAACTCGATAAAACTCAGACAGATGCTGTCTGAAATTATGATCCGCCATCGCCGCGCCGATACCCTTATCAAGTTCCCACAGCGCTTCGTTCATACGCACAGCATCGATCTCAATCCTGATGAAGCCGAACTCTATCGCGAATTAACCGATTTTATCAGAAAGCGCTATTTCACGCTGCCCACCCACAAGAATCCTCGCGGAATCAATCGCTTAACCCTCATTCTCTTACAGAAGTTGATGGGCAGTTCGACCCAGGCCTTGGCTAAGGCACTTGGCAAGATGATCTCAAGCAATTTCTACAAGGATGACTTCGACCAGACCCTCAAAAAGCTCTATGACATGGCTAAGAATATCAAGTCTTCGCGCAAAGGTCAGGTTCTGATGGAGATCGTCAGAAGTCTTAACGAAAAAGTAATCATTTTCACCCAGTTTAGAGGCACTCAGGACTATATTATCGATATGCTGCGCAGCGAAGGTTATTCGGTCGCAGTTTTCAACGGTCAGATGTCGCAGGTCGAAAAAGACAGGTGTATCGAAGATTTCAGAAATGAAAAACAGATTCTGGTATCGACAGAATCAGGCGGCGAAGGTCGCAACCTGCAGTTCTGTAAAGTTCTGGTTAACTTTGACCTGCCCTGGAACCCGATGCGTATCGAACAGCGCATAGGCCGTATCCATCGTCTTGGCCAGAATGAAGACGTGCACATCATCAATCTCAGTGCCAAAGATACGATCGAATCTTATGTTCTCGAACTGCTAGACAAGAAAATCAATCTTTTCAGGCTGATCATCGGCGAACTCGAAATGATTCTTGGTAATATGCATTCGAAGAGAACACTCGAACAGATTATCATCGATATTGTCACCATGTCTCCCAACCAGGATGCAATGCGGCGTAAGTTCAAAACACTCGGTAACAAGCTCGAAAAAGCTCTTCAGACTCATAACGACATCAACAAGGCCCAGGAGGAAATATTCAATGGAGAATAAGATACAGGAGCTGGTATTTTCATTCCTGGAAATGGTCGGCATCAAGGGTCGTGAAGTCGAGCCCGGTATCTGGGCTGCAAAGGTGCCTGAGAGCGAACAGGCATTTTTCAATGGTTTCGAAACCATGCGCTTCACCTTTGATCGTGCTCTTGCCGAGCATCATCGCGATCTCGAACTGATCTGCGAAGGCTCTTTCCTGCTGCGTAAAATTATCGAGCGTCTTGCTGAGATTCCCAAGGCCAGCCGCCTGTATTCAGTCAATCCTCCGGAAGTTGAACCAGCCGGTCTCGATGGTGGCCTGCGGGTGATTTCTGACAAGGTATATTATCGTCCACGAGTTGTATTTAATTTCAAAGTACAGTATGAATGTGATCAGAGACGTGAAAAACTCTATTCTATGGTCGCCGATACTGCTACCGGGGTTGCTAATATCGAAGAAGGTCTTTATAATATTGATCTGAAGGAGTTCTCCGAGACCCCACAATCAGATATCAAAATCGAAGAATCTGGCGTCGATATTCTGCGTCTTTATCTGGAGTCGTGCAGAAAACTTGAGGAGTCGCTTAACGAAGAAATCGCCGAACTGCGTGAATGGGGCGATGAACAATGCAGCGAAAATCTCAAGGTTTTTGAAGCGTATCTTGATGAACAGAAGCAGGAACTGATTAAAAAGAAAGAGAACGTCTGTTTTCACCTGTATTTTTTCCAGAAAGAGGAAGAAATCGACCGGCTCATTGACAATCTTGAAGAAGAGCGCAAAAGAAAGCTTAACGAACTGCGCGAAAAGTTTTCGTTGCGGGTAAATATCAGCCTGATCAATGCGGTTGTCCTCTGTATTCCGACCATCGGGGTAATAGCACCCAAAAAAAAGCGCACTGCAGGCCGCAACATCGGTATCACAGCGCTCGCTTCTTCTGCAGGATTGGCGGTCCGGTCAGCCATTCAGTAGTCTTGGAGGGTTGGCATGTTTTTTAAACATATTGTTATCGGGTTCATCATTCTCGGGATTATGGGATACATGTTCGGCGATCATATTTTCTATTATCAGGGAAACCTGATGATGCGATGGCAATACCCTTTGCCAGCCTATGAAGCCTATGAACGTATTGTCCGTTATTACCCCGCCAGTAAATACGCAAATGAAGCGAAGTTGATGATGAAATCACTGCGCGAGCGAAGTCGCGACCTCAATCGTTTTATTGAGAAAAAAGAAAGTGAACTCAAGAAAATCCAGGATGAGCGTCAGAAAAAACAGTCATTTCATTGACAAGGCCGCCTGATATGCCAGCAGAAACTCAGAAAGACAATCTGTCTCCTTTTCGGCGAAAGCTGCATGAGATAATTTTCGAAGCTGATACGTCGGCCGGCAGGTATTTCGATATTTTTCTGATTCTGTTCATACTTGCCAGTGTCGCAACGGTAATGCTCGACAGCGTGCAGTCGATCCGTCAGGATTACGCGGCGGCGCTTGACATACTCGACTGGGTTTTTACGGTTGTCTTTACACTCGAATATATTGCCAGGCTGTTTGCTGTTACCAGGCCTGCTGCATACGCCAGAAGTTTTTATGGTCTGATAGATCTTCTCGCGGTTTTACCGGGGTATATCAGCTTTGTATTTCCGGGGGCCCAGTATCTATCAGCAGTTCGAATATTCAGGGTTCTCAGGGTCTTTCGAATTCTCAAGCTGGCACATTACCTTGACGAATCTGATCTTCTGTTCAATTCGATTGTAGCCAGCCGCAAGCGTATAACTGTTTTTCTTATGGGCGTTCTGACTCTGGTCGTGTTTATTGGTGCGATCATGTATGTAATTGAGGGCGAGGAGAACGGCTTTACCAGTATACCTCTGAGTATTTACTGGGCAGTAGTAACGCTTACTACGGTGGGTTATGGCGATATGTCGCCCAAAACCTCGTTAGGGCAGGCCTTTTCGGTGATGATAATGATTATCGGCTATGGCATAATTGCTATTCCAACTGGCATTGTTACTCACGAAATGGTTCGCCAGGGCGGTTCTATATCGACCCGGGCCTGCCCGGCCTGCGGTTCTGACGGGCATGATGATAGCGCTTCATTCTGCAAAAATTGTGGCGCTCCCTTGGACTGAATTCCGGTTGCCTCTCTGCTTTCACTGTGGTATGTATTAACGAACTCAGTCAGAGAGGAAAAACCATGTCAGTCTCTTATAAATTTAAATACCTGCTGTGTTTATTGCTCTTATTTGCGGCAAGTCCTGCTTTTGCTCTCAAAATTTGCCCGGTCTGCCAGAAGGAATTCGCTGACAGCATTAATTTCTGCCCGCATGACGGCACAAAACTCGACCAGGTTGCTGGCGCTCAGGTTTGCTCAATCGAACTTAAAGACCTGCCGGCCG
The DNA here is from genome assembly GCA_002839435.1 of Candidatus Riflebacteria bacterium HGW-Riflebacteria-2. Classification (GTDB taxonomy): domain Bacteria; phylum Muiribacteriota; class Ozemobacteria; order Ozemobacterales; family Ozemobacteraceae; genus Rifleibacterium. The sequence goes on from PGYA01000037.1 coordinate 6,641, forward strand.
ACTCTGAGGTCAGAGTGAATGACAGTGTTCAGACCGCCAGTCGTATTGAATTACAGATCGGTCGTGATTACGTGGTAGAAATCGCATCAGAAGGCTTTCAGACTGGCAGAATCAAAATCAGGCCGGTGTCTTCCGATCTTTTTGAATTGTCGCTCAAACTGGCCAAACTAAGCCCAGAAGCGGTTCGCCAGGCAAAAATCTCTGAAATTGCCAACACTCATGAAAAAGACATGGTCGAAATCAAGGGGGGCGTCTACGTTCTCGGCAGCGATCGTGGCAACTACGATGAAAGACCCTTACGCAAAGTGCAGTTGCCGACCTACTGGATCGACCGCCATGAAGTGACTTGCGCGCAATACCAGCGTTTTCTCGAGGATGTGCGAAAACGCGGGCACCTCTGGTGTCACCCGAACGAACCAGCCCATAAGGATCACACGCCATATCATACCTACGCCTGGGCTCTCAGATTCAGCTGGGTTGGTGGCCAACCGCCACGCGCAATGGGCGACCACCCTGTGGTTCTTGTTGACTGGTATGATGCCTATGCCTATGCAAAATGGGCTGGCAAACGATTGCCGACAGAAGACGAGTGGGAAACCGCTGCCCGCGGCGGTGACGGTCGCGAATACCCATGGGGCAACACTTTTTCGCACGATCGCTGCAATGTGGGTGATCAACCCCTGGCGGTTGGAAGCTTCCCAGATAGTGCTTCCCCATGGGGTGTGCAGGATATGGCAGGCAATGCTGCCGAGTGGACGGCAACCTCGTATGAACCGCGTCCTGCAGATTCAAAGGCGTTTACCGGGCGTTATGGCCTGCCCATAATCCGCGGCGGCTCATGGGATGATAATTCCAAAACCTGCCGTTCGGCATCTCGCGATGTGCGCCGTTCGCCGCTTTATCGCAGTACTACGGTAGGTTTTCGCTGTGTTTCTGACATTGAACCCTGGCTGCTTGAACCCGGAAAACAGTAATTCGAGTATAGCAAAAAGCCCGCCTGATCTACAGGCGGGCTTTTTTATAGCAGTCAGAATGTTATTTCATACACTCTATGGTGTCCTGGGCGATTACCAGCTCTTCGTTGGTCGGAATCACCAGGACTTTTACCTTTGAATCTGGCGTGGTGATATCACCTTCGGCGCCGCGCCAGGTTATTTCGTTTTTCTCAAGGTCGAGTTTGATGCCGAGCCATGACATCTCGCGATGCACTATGCTTCTGACGATCGGGCTGTTCTCGCCGACTCCGGCAGTCCAGATGACAGCGTCACAACCGTTTAGAACGGCCATGTAGGCTCCGATATATTTTTTGATGCGATGTGAATAGACGTCGAGGGCAAGATTGGCTCTCTCGCTTTTTTTGGGCCAGTCTTCTTCGAGATCGCGCAGGTCACTCGATATCTGGCTGATGCCAAGCACACCCGAATGTTTGTTGAGAAGGTTGTCCATTTCAGGGATCGTCAGTTCATACTGCTTCATGATATGTAGAATGAGAGCAGGATCGAGGTCACCACATCTGGTACCCATTACCAGACCTTCGAGTGGCGTGTGTCCCATTGAAGTGTCAAGTGAGTTGCCTTTATCTATTGCACAGATCGAACAGCCATTGCCGAGATGAACGGTAATCAGTTTGAGCTGGTTAAGTGGCTTGCCAAGCAACTGGGCAGCACGTGAGGCAACATAGCGATGGCTGGTGCCATGAAATCCGTAGCGTCTGATGCTATGTTTTTCGTAAAACATATAGGGAATCGCATAAATATAGGCTTCGGGTTTCATTGTCTGATGAAAAGCTGTATCGAAAACCGCTACCTGTTTGATTGTCGGCAGAATTTCCTCGACGGCTTCGACACCCTTGAGGTTGGGCGGATTGTGCAGCGGCGCGAATACGATGCAGTCCTGAATCGCTTTCTTAACTTCGTCATCGATCAGAACGCTGCTGCTGAACTTGTCACCGCCATGCACAACGCGGTGACCAACGGCATAGAGTTCTTTAAGATTGCCGATAACAGCATCTTCTCCAGTTGTAAGAAGTTCAAATATTTTGGCTATACCGATCTTGTGATCGAGAACATCGCATTCATAAGTTTTTTTCTTGCCATCATCGCCCTTGCGGTAATCGATGGTGGAACCGGCCATGCCGACGCGCTGCACCAGACCTTTGGCGAGCACGGTGGTGTTTGTCATGTCGAAGAGCTGATACTTGATTGAAGATGAACCGCAGTTTAATACCAATACTTTCATTTGTGTTTCTCCCTGTTACCTGACGCCTGCTTGAGACAGCTGTTCGACTTTGAGACCGCTGTTTTCAGTGCGCATGCCATCTTCGCCATAGCGATAAAAGCCATGGTTGCTCTTAACACCCTTGTAGCCGGCCCTGGTCATTTTTTTCAGCAGCTTGGCGGGCAGGTAGCTCTGGTCAAATGTTTCTGTATAAAGGTTTTCGAGGTAAAAGACCACAGTGTCGATACCAATTTTATCGGCCAGAGCCAACGGGCCTGTGTTCAGACCGAAGCCCAGCTTCATTGCGGTGTCTATCTGTTCGCATGGGGCAATACCTTCTTCAAGAACCTTCACTGCCTGGTTGATCATCGGCAGAACGATACGGGTGGTTACAAAGCCGGGGCAATCATAAACGCTGATAACAGTTTTGCGCATCATGTTCGCAAATCTGACGGCTGCTTCATAGGTAGTGTCATCAGTCATGAGTCCACGGGAGATTTCGACGAGCGGAACCTTGACGATAGGGCTCTGGAAATGCATGGCGATAGTGCGTTGCGGATAGCTGCATCCGGAAGATATTTCGGTGATCGATATGGTCGCAGAGTTAGAAGCCAGAATGGTATCCGGCTTGCAGATTGCATCGAGTTCCTTGAACAGCTGTCTTTTAACTTCCAGTGTCTCTTTGAGCGTTTCAATAACCAGCCAGCCTTTGGCTGCTTCGCTGACCTGGGTAGATGATTTTATGCGACTCATGATCGCTCGTTTTTCACTGGAAGTAAGTCCCCAGCGCGCGATTTCAGCGTCAAGAGCGGCTTCGACGCGGGCAAGACCCTTTTTGAGTTTTTCTTCCGAGTGATCGACCAGAATGACTTCGCATCCGGCGGTTGCTACTGCCTGAACGAGTTCCTGCCCGAGGGTGGCAGCTCCGTATACTACGACAATTTTTTGACTCATTTATTTTCTCCCGCAAATTTATGGGTTATGTACCAGTAATTAGTTCTGAAACATGCCAGAATAGCAATGAAGCGCTACCCTGTCAAGTTCTTAAAGATCATTTTGGCAAGGTTTCGCAGATAAAAAGACTCCCCGCCTTTGTGGCGGGGAGTCTCGATGGCGGTGTAGCTTTAGAATCAGCGGTCGTTGTGGATATCTTTGAAGCGGTTACGAACGGCCTGTACCTTTTCGACCTGCTCTCTGGTCAGAATAGTGCGATAGGGATCGCGTAGGACATTGGTTCCGCAGTGGATTTCACCCATTGAATTGTGATAAGGTGTGTCATCGATAAAGTGTACCTTGTTGCCCTGGGCTTTGAGGCGGGCTTCGATCGATTTGTCAAATGAGGGGATATGAGTTGCCGGTACGATCAGGTGGTCGCGCACGACCAGCAGATTAACGACACCAGGCAGATAGGCACAGCAGCGTCTCGGACTGGTAGTGCCAGAACCCTCAAAAAGAGTTGGCCATGATACTTCTTCGAAGTCACGGTTGTAATCTTTGGAGGTGTTGCGTATAAACTGTTTCATGCGCCCGACATTGTCTTCAATAATGTCATTGATGGCGTAGTTGAGGGCGATAAAGTCACCTTCGCGGGTGCCTTTGCCGGCGGTGGGATCATCGAGCTGGGCGACAAGAACCTTTTTGACTCTGAGCAAAAAGTCGCGGTCAGAGCTGTTGATCTTGGCCAGATCTGAATCGGGAGAGTTTCTGATCAGTTCGAAGGCATATACCGGGTCGGCTCGCACCACTGAATAACCACCCGGAGCCCATGAGGTCGGGATGAACATCACGTATTCATCTATATGACCGACGGTGAGCCATGAGGTGTCGCCAAGGAACATGCGGTTTTTATAACCATTGTCTTCGAAAAACTTTTTTGCCGGAGCAGTGATGGTATTGCCGGCGACCATGATGTCGTCGAACGGCGTAACTTCGAGGTTTCCACCGTAATCTCCGTGTGACTGTGCGTTTGACGGGTTCTTGAAATATACGAGATCCCACATGTCAGCGAGAACACCGGGGAGTCGGGCCAGGCCGCGACCACGGTTCGAATCGAAAACCGCCGAAACAAGCTTGCCAGAACCTTTGAGCTCGGCTGCGCAGATTTCCATGCAGTCCTGCATCCAGATGTCTGAGCTGGAGAATTTTGCGTTTACTTCTACGTATTTTTCGGCGTCCTGGGCTGATATGCCAAGGGCAGGAATCGGGTTGCCGCTGCCGGGAATGATATGCAGTTTTACAATGTCTTCACCACTAAGTTGGCTGCTTTCGTTGATGTGCTTGATTACGTTGAACAGGTCTTTAACAAACTTTTGGGTGTTGTAGGCCGAAACAACCAGAACCTTTTGACTCAGGTGATTGTTGTTGACCAGTTTGATCCGGCTTACTTCGCTCAGCGGCGGAGCAGCCAGAAGAACGTTGCTACAACAGACCGACAACAGAGCGAGCACGCCTATACAATAACGCCAGTTCAATCTTATCATTTTTTCCTCCTCGACTTATCGTACACTTAAAAAATTATACCATCTGATTCCCATTTTTCAAAGGGGGAACTGGCGGTTTTTTTGTGTATGTCACGGTTCTGGTTTAAGATTGGCGATGAGCTCATGTTGCTGAAGTAGCTGCAAGGCCTGATGCAGCAGTTGCCGACAGCGCTCGCGCGAAATATCGAGCCTTCGCCCGATTTCAGCGAGACTGAGCTGTTCTTGTGAAAAGCCGTAAAAGTGATTTACGATATAATGCAGGCGTTCGGGAAGTTCCCCTATCGCTTTTTGTACCGCTTCGTTTTTGAGATTCTCAAAAGCCTGTTCTTCTGGAGTCAGATTTTTTCGGTCAGCGAGATAGTATTCGAGTGCTCCTTCTTCATCGTCGTCGCCGGTTTTTGCATAAATAGAAACTGGAGTCTGCGTGATATTCAGTACACTGAGAATCTTTTCTTCATCGAGACCTGACAGTTTTGCCAGTTCTTTGAGGCTTGGCGGGCGCTGAAACTGGTTTTCAAATTCCTGAATCTGTCGTCGCAGTTTGTGGGCGACAGTTAGCAGATGGTGCGGAATTTTAAGGGCGGAACCCTGGTTCGCCACCGCTTTCTGCATGTAATAGCGGATCCAGTAGGCAGCATAGGTTGAAAAACGGTAGCCTAACGTATAGTCAAACTTTGCTATGGCCTTGATAAGGCCAATATTTCCTTCCTGTATGAGATCCATAATGCCAAGACTGCCGCCGGAAAATTTTTTGGCTATTCGCAGCACCAGTTTAAGGTTGGCCATGAGAAAAACTTCAGAAGCATCCCGGTCACCTGCTATTTTTTTTGCGAGTTCCAGCTCTTCTTTGCGCGAAAGAGGCTTTTTGGCCAGTTCAGAAAGGTAAATGTCGACGAGTGTGTTGCGTTTGATGCGATCTGAAGTGACAATCTTGAGCTTTTTCTTCTCGATGATGTCTTCAAACAGGCCTTCGTGCAGAACGCCTATGTCCCAGCCTTTTTTGACGAAACATTCAGCGCAGGTTCGGCTGGAGCAGGTTATTTTCTGCTTTTCTTCGGCGCTGCGCCGCGAAAAGAACCTGAAACATTGAATTATCTGCTGTTGTCTTACCGGGCAATCAGGATTCGGGCAGTCGATCAGCTCGTGACAGAAACGAAATCCCTGCTGCCCGATGCTTTTGTCTGCTTCTGAGATTGCCTGTTCGATATCAGCAGGCATTTCAAGGCCGGTAGTAATATCGCTTGCAACGTCGGTGTCTTCACCCGGAACGCATGATTTTTCAGCTGGAGTGTCCGGGGAAGGGGCGATCGTGGAGTGGGGCGCCGCTTCAGACTGCTGCGACTGCAGGACTTCTTCTGCGACACGTTCGCTTTCGGACTGATCTTCTGAAGGCAGAAGGCTTTCTGGTGTGGGGTCTGGTACCTCTGGAAACATGGTTTCGGTAATGAGCCCGATTTCCCATCCCAGGCGGTAATTACAACGATCACAGGGCGCATATGGGCAATCTTCTGGCGTTACCGGGCGTTTCAGTTTCTGCTCAAGAAATACCCAGCAGCGCATAATTTGATATCTTTGCACTGGACAGTCGTACTTTGTACACTTAAGCGCTTCATAACAATACATTTATTGCTTCAGCTTCCTGCTTCTTTTGGCAGAAGCCAGATTCCCGCAAAAATCAAGACTGCTCCAACTGCGCCCGCATAAGATAGAGATTCTCCAAGCCAGAGCCAACCTGTTAATACCCCGCCTATGGGCTGGGCGTAAAGCGTTACTGCCATTACCCCGGCGTTGGTATATTTAAGAATGACGTTCCAGAGAACAAATGCCAGAGCATTGCAGATAATCCCCAGATACATTATTGCAATAAGCGACTCTCTTGTAAAGTTTATTGGCCATATTTTAGTTACTTCAAGATAAACAACCGGTAATAGCAACAGCGCACCAATGAAAAAGCTTAACGATGTTGCCCTGATCGCTCCTATTCTCTGGACGAGAGGCTTCATCAATATTGAATAGACGGCGCAAAGAAAAATCGAAATCATCACCATCAGGTCGCCGGAAAACTCGCCGGAACCGCTCAGTTCAGCTATCAGCTGTGATATTGATTTATCGCCCAGCATAAGAATCAAAGCGCCGGCTATGGCAATCAGAGTAGCAAAAATTGTTTTTCTGTGAAGGGTTTCTCCGAGAACGATCATGGCAAGAACCATTGTAAAAACAGGTTCCAGAGAGGATGCTATCGAAGTCTTTGTCGACGAAGTCAGGGTCAGGCCCTGATTCAGCAGCAGGTTCGATACAGCCAGGCCAAATGCCCCGATCAAAAAAAGGCTTTTCCAGTCTTGTGACTTGAGGGGTTTCTGTTCTCGTCCGGGTAGCAGCATTAGAAAGAAGCCTGCGAGAAAGAACCTTATAAAGGCCAGTGTCGATGGCGGAACTACGTCAAGGGCATACTTGGTGACTGGGAAAGCCGCTCCCCAGCACAAATTAACTGCCAGCAGAAGAATGAAGGCGCTGCCGGCAGAAAGTCTGGTTTTATTCTGAGAATCATCAGCCGTCATATAATTTCGGGCAGTTGCGCGAGTTCCTCTTCGGTTATTTTCAGAAAGACTTCTTCAAGATTGTTGCCCGGCAAACTTGCCCGGCGCTGTAGTTCAGACATATTGCCAAGAGCAACGATGTCGCCCAGTCTGATGATGGCGATGCGGTTACATAGATCCTGCGCTACCGTAAGCGTGTGTGTAGTGAGAAAAACTGTTTTGCCGTCAGCGATAAGCTGCTTGAAAAAATTCTTTGCCAGTTTGACACTTTTGGGATCGAGCCCTACAGTAGGTTCATCAACCACGAAAATTTGGGGATCATGCAGAATCGCGGCGCTCATGGCAACTTTCTGTTTCATTCCGTGCGAAAAGCTTTCGATCAGCTCGTTGCGTCTATCCCACAGATCAAACATGCGCAGCATTTCCTCTCCCTTGCTGATGACACGTTCCTGGGCAACATTGTAGAGTCCGCCCATGAATTCAAAATACTCTAGCGGAGTCAGCTTTTCATAGAGATATGGCCGATCCGGCACATAGCCGATCAATGCCTTGGCCTTGTCAGGTTGCGCGAAAAGATCGTGCTGTCCGATAAAAATCTGGCCGGCACTGGGTTGTATGATGCCGGTGAGTATTCTGATAAGGGTCGTTTTTCCAGCGCCATTTGGGCCAAGAAAGCCAAACAGTTCGCCCCGGAAGATTTCGAGACTTACTGATTTGAGAGCTGTGAAGTTGCCATACTGCTTTTTTATTTCGCAGAATCTTATTACAGGTTCATTCTGGTTCATAGTTTTCGATTGTTTCGAGTCCTTTGCGGAATGGTATATACACCCATATTGCGGTCGAGGCAAGCAGAAGAATGAGACTGATCAGCACCAGCAACAAGCCTGAAGAACCCCTTGCCATGTAAAAACGGTTGAAGAACATTCTGTACATCGGATATATCTCGATGACCAGTAAATTGATTATATAGAATCCTGAAAGCAGCATATAGATAAAACCACCGTAGGAGCCTGCGATTTTGAGCGGAGAATCGGCCGAAAAATCTGCGTAAACTGCACCCACGCCTATTGCCAACGAGGTGATCACCAGTGTTATCAGAATGACGTTGAAATAGCTCATATACATGAGAATTGGATCAGAGACTTTGAAAACCGAGTTGGTGACCATACATAACACTATTCCAAGAGCCATCATCGGGAGAAGATAGAGTGCCAGCTTTGTCGAAAGAATCTTGCGGGGACTGACCGGCGACGATTTGACCGCCCAGAACGCTCTTCCTTCCATGCTTATTGAGGGAAAAACAAAGCGCATGCCGATCGAGGCGATAATGAAGCCGATGAACGGGCCGTTGAGAAACACCAGTGTGTCGTTCAGTTCGCCGCTATAAAGTGATGGAATATCTTTGAGTGGAAGTATGGAGAGGTTGTAGCCGTAAACGAAGACGATCGCTGCCATCATGAATATCTGCGAAAATATCGCCGGGTCACGCACGAAGTTGGTGATTTCTTTGCTGGCAATAACTCTGAACACCGGGTTAGTCCAGCGAAATGGCCATAACATCAAGCGCCGCAGCCATTCCAGGCCGAGCACCTGATTATCGACCGCTTCCATTGATTTTTGCCAGCTCTCACGGTAAAACTTTACGGCGAAAAGGTTGAGAAAAACCAGCCCTGCCAGGCTTAAAAGTGCCAGGGGCCCAATTTGGCTCAGAGCTTCGCCGGTGTTGTTGCGAAAAAGGCTCATGCTTGCCTGGTGCAACCATGAAGATGGTGAATAGTCGATTAACGGCACCTGCAGGCTCAGTATATACTGTGAGATGTCTTTAAAATAGCTTGGGTTTAAAAGCTTCTCTGCTTCAAGAGAACGCAGAAAAAAGATCAATCCGGTCAGCACCAGAATTGACAGAAACTGAAACACTTTTTTCATCTGTCTGATCGGAAAAAATGCGGCCAGAGACAGCGCTGTAAAACCGCCGGCAAGGTTTGGCAGCAGAATGGCAAAGAGCAGGAAAAATGGAAAAATCAGGTAGGCTGGCCAGTTGGCCTGCAGGGCTGTGGCAAAGGCGTAAAGAGCCGGCATGAAAAAAACTACGACCATCCATGAACTTTCGATTGTCATCAGAAGCATTCGCGAACGGAAAATCATGCCGACCGGCAGTGGAGATGCCATAAGTGTTGGCAGTTCTTCGTTCAGATAGAACGAAGACAGAGCGGCAATGATGCTGCTGAAAAGCACCATGAAGAAAAGCGTAAGAAAAAGCATTTCAAGAAGCTTTGAAACCAGCAATCCGCCAAGTATTGGTCCGAATGTTTCGCCAAGCATGGGAGCCCGGCCAACGTAATCAAGAAACCGGTAAAGTCCATAATAAATCAGAAAGGCTATCAGAGCGGAGCCACCTGTTAGAATGGAGAGTATATAACGGCTTCTATGAGAAAAAACACGTTTGAACTTTTTAAAGGCAGGGCTGACCAGGCGAAAGGAATTCATTACCAGACCAGCGGCTGCCAGTCTGGTCCGGCTGGGGCGGGTAAGTTATACTGGCAGATTCCGTCACGGCATGTTAGAAGTTCGCGTTCTTCGCAGATTTCAATAAAATTGGGTCTGGTCTCGCCTGTGATGTTCTGATGCAGGCGCAATATATCTTTTGATGAAGCAAGATCGTGAAAAACGTCGCGGCCGATAATAGCATAGCGCGCCTGCCAGATCAGATTCTGCTCGATCTGAGCAACAACCCGGCGGTGATCAAATGCCATTTCGGGGAGGGCACGCAGCGGAAACCACGCCGCTTCTGCGGCATCGTCGCCACCCTGGGGGGCGAATGCGGTGTCGCGAACCAGACAGCCAAATACCATGGTAACTGTTCTGCCGCGTGGGTCGCGACCAGGTTCGCCACAGCAGAAGAGGGGCTTTAAAGGCAGATCACACAGCCCGGTTTCTTCTTCAAGTTCGCGGCTTGCACCGGTAAGAGGCTTTTCATCCATTTCCATGAAGCCGCCTGGTAAAGCCCAGTGCCCGATAAATGGCTTGTGTCCTCTTTTGATCAGAAGAATTTCGGGAAACCCGAGCTGCAGAGTGCGAAGTATTACCGAGTCGAGCGTTACCGACGGTCTGGGATACTCATAGGTATAGGACATCAATCCAGCTCCGAGCGCAAAAATCTTTCAAGCCCGGATTTATCGATGAATCCGCAGTAGCGTTCGTCGTTCAGTTCTACGGTTGGCAGCGTTCTGATGCGCTCATGACCCCATAAGAGAAGCTGGTCATTGGCTTTTTTCTCGGTTTCAGGCTGATCAATAGCGGTCGATAGAACAGAAGAATCGAGCCCCTCTGATTGCAGATGCAACCTTAGAGCATTTTGCAGAGAAATGTCGATGCGACTGAAAAAAACGCCACGAAATACGCTGGTAATGTAGTCGATGCCATTTATGTTGCCATAGGCTTCGATAGCTCTTGAAGCAGTAACACCAGATACATATTTTGCTGGTGGGGTAATTTTGATATTCAGCTTGGCCGCATCTTTGATCAGGCGGTTCCAGCGAGGTTCTGCCCAGATGTCCTGATAATTGTATTTGCTGTTGCTCTGCGAAAACAGGCCAATCTCAATTGGTGCAACGCTGACCTTGTTGCTCAACAGCGATTTGAGCATTTCCCAGGTCATATATGAGTAAGGGCACTGAAAGCTGAAATAGAACTTGATAGTCGGATTTTTAAAATCAATATTCATTACACTGAATATATCAGCAATCGAAGCCAAATTCAATACAGCGACCAACTAATCTTCATAAGAGATGTCAAAGAATGGAAAAGTTATATCCAGGCCGAGCTTATGGCGCAGTCGTTCAAGCAACTGTGACGGTTGCCCATAAAGGATCTTGGTTGTTCCATTGAACTTTACTTCACTGTATTGGCTGAAGTCTATCGCTGATATTTTTCTGAATTCATCGTTGCCGATTATCATCGTGCCTTTATGAACGACCATTGAGAAATCGTCAGGCTGCATGCTGATGAACTGTTCGAAAACATCGCAGTCAGGCTGCTGTTTGAATACAACAAAGTCGGCCTTGCGTCCGGGCAGGATACTGCCGGTCTGTTTCTCAATGCCGAAAATTCTTGCTGCATCTATGGTTACTGTTTTTATCAGGTCTCTTGCCGTAATTGAACAATCGAGATGGCTTCGTGCAAATTTCAATGCCTGCCTGAGGTCTGCCTGAAGATTGGTCGAACCGGTGATGGAACTGTCGGTGCCAATGGTATAAGGGATGCCCAGTTCTCTGATTTTTCTGATGTCAGGCTGACGACCAAATATTCTCTCGCTCGAAGTTGGCAACCACACTATTGACGATCCGCGCGAGGCTATCAGCTGCAAATCAGCCTCTTCCAGAAAAGTGCAGTTTACCAGCACAGTGTTTTTGTCTATCGCGCCCATTCGGTTAAGCTGTTCGATTTCTTCACGCAGATCCTTATGCTTTCCTTCGCCAGCATGAACGATGAATGGCAGTATGCCACGTGCCTGTCTAAACTGTTCAGCCGGGTTGGCCCCCCATTTGAGCTGGTGGTTTGAAACCGAGTGAGCCATGTAGAAATGTTCGAGCAGTGAGACGAGCGGGTGCCCGGTAAAAGTTGCCGAGACTTCTGACGGAAAATGATCTACTACTGTAGTTACACCGGCGACTATGTTTTTGTACATGCCGATCACGTAAAGATCGGTCACCGAGAGTCGTTGCATCAGCTTGTATTCCTGGCTTTCGTGAACACTCTGGTCCCATTCGAACCAGTTCTCGACGGGAACATTGCCAAGCCCCGTCCAGCAGGAATCTATAAGATGGTCGTGAGAATTGATCAGGCCAGGAAAAACGATCTGTCCGCCAAGGTCTACTTCGCTTTCAACAGGCTTGTTGCCTGGAGTTCCGGGCTCGAGCAGATCGTAGAAGCAGTCGTCCTGTACCAGTATGTCACAGTGTTTAAGTGACATGTCAGGCTGCAGAACATTGGCGTTGGCGAACAGTTTAAACATTTTGATGTTCCTCTCAGAAACGCCCGAATTGTGGGGTCTCGGCTTTTATTTCCTTGAGAAACAGTTCCCAGCTTTTGCCGGCATAGGCCATGCTGATGAAATGCTGGCCTATTTCTTCAAGATATTGAAGAAATGTTATACGTTGCAGATCGGGTTTCAGCGTTTTGACCCGGCTGAAACTTTTGTAGAATTCCTCGGTGTCACGCATGCTGAGGGCCGCTGCCGTATGGCCAAACAATGCTTCAAGATCGAAGTTGCGATCTTTCTCGATAGGCAGAATCTGCGAACCGAAAAGCGTACCAACCATTTCCCCGCGAAATTCAAGTGGTACCGCAAAAATTAGAAAACCCGCATAGCATATGTTCACAAAAGGAACCTTGCGGCGCAGAAGGCGATCTTCTATGTTTCTGTAAGTCTTTCGGCACCTGATCCGACCGCGGTCAGTTCCTCGTATGATGCTGCAGGGGCCGTAAAAATAGTCGGTTTTGCAGACTACCTCTCCTGAGGTTGATCGCAACGACAGCGCAACCCCTAGAAACTGCTCGAGTTTTTTCAAGATTTCGGGGATATGCCCCGAGGCGAAAGAAACCGTGCTGTTGACGTTTTTTATGTTTCTACCCGGCATTTTTTTCTCATTATCCTTTCAGCCTCGACTGCTGACATGCTTGCTTTAGTTCCTGCTCTGGTTAACCGATTCACTGACCGTTGACCTCTGCCAGATCACCATGCCCAGCAGTAGAGAATAAAACTTGGTGTTATTGTCGTCGGCACGTGAAGTTAGAACTACCGGGCAGCGGGCACCATATACAAGTCCTCCCATGGGAGCTTTAACGTAATATTGTAGAGCCTTGTAAAAGGCGTTTCCGGTATCTATGCGGGGAACCACAAAGATATCGGCGTCGCCCTGGATTTTACCATTGTATTTCTTTATCTGCGCGGATTCTTTGCTTACTGCCAGATCGAAAGAAATCGGGCCTTCCACGATCATATTCTTTTTTTCTGCCAGTGCCTTTGCCACCCTGTCACCGAGAACTGTTGACGGCACTTTTTCAGATATCTTTTCGTTGGCAGCCAGCAGCGCAACTTTTGGCGTATGGTCAGCAAACATGGCGTAGGCTTCGACAGCGTTGTCTATTTCCTTCATCAGATCTTCTGCATCAGGTGCTATGCACATTGCTGCGTCGGTAAGTATTTTCAGGCCGGGTTTTTCGGGGAATTCAAAGAAAGTCAGGTGTGAAAGAATCGGATTTTTGCGCAAGCCTTCGCTGGAGTTCAAGACGGCTTTAAGCAGGGTTGAAGTAGCGACCATGCCTTTCATGAGGATGTCGCAGCGGCCTTCACGCACTTCTTTGACCGCCATGGAACATGCTTTTTTTTCGTCTCTCTCATCGATTATTTTAACCTGGTCGTGCTGGGCGATGTCTCCATACATGACCTTGATCTGTTCAGGATCGCCGATGAGGGTCGCCTGGAGTATGCCAGTTTTGACGGCATGGCAGATTGCATAGGCACAGGCGTCGTCATTGGCCAGAGGCACGGCAACCCGGCATTTCTTATCGGGATTCAGTGTGCTCACCAGGTCGCTGAAAAAATTCTCGCTCATGATCTGCTTCTCCAATCTTTTATGGCAGTGTTATGCCTTATATTCTCGGGGTTCGGCTTCATTGCGCAGAACGCGCAGAGCACCCATTGCCAGGGCAGCGAGTTCGTCTTCGCCTGGAACAACGTGAACCGGGGCGAAGCTTTTTACGTAACTGCTGACATTCTCTACGAGTGGGGGGCACTTGGCGCCGCCGCCGGTGAGTATAATGCGGCATACCTGGCCGCGCAGCACTGCTACATAAGAACCAATTTCCTTGGCAATCTGGTAACACATGGCTTCGAAGACTTCCTGGCAGGCTTTGTCGCCGTCTTTGATGCGATTTTCTACGTCCATCAGGCTGCTGGTTCCGATATGATTGACCAATCCGCCACGCCCGACCAGCATTTTTTTGATCTCGGCCTGGCTATACTTGCCTGAAAAGCAGAGATTGACCAGCTGGGTGGTTGGCAGTGAGCCGGAACGTTCTGGCGTAAAGGGGCCGGCTTCCAGCCCGTTGCTGACATCGATACAGCGGCCGCGTTCGATGGCCGACACCGAAATGCCACCGCCGATGTGGGCAACGACAAAGTTGTCTTGCGTTAGATCGAAACCTTCATTTTTACAGGTCTGGCGAACTACGGCCATGACATTCAGCGCATGCCAGATCGGTACTCTCGGAATTTCTTTCAGGCCGGTATAGCGCGCCAGTGGGTGGTATTCATCGACGACTACCGGATCAACGATGAAAGAGGGAATGCTGAAATCCTGAGTAAAGGTGTGGGCCAGCACGGCTCCGAGATTGCTGGCATGTTCGCCGTAGCGGTTGCTTTTGAGATCTTCGAGAATTTGAGGAGTGACTCGGTAGGTGCCACTGGGAATTGGCTTCAATAGACCGCCGCGACCGACCACTGCCGACAGCGTGTGCGGCTTGATATCATGTTCGCGAAGGAAGTCGTCCATGAGCAGACGACGAAACTCTACTTGATCCATTATCTGGGGGTGTTTACCGATTTCTTCGGCCGGGTGATTTATCTTTTTCTCTGCAACTATCTGCTCGTTTTCAAAGAGGCCGAGCTTGCTTGAAGTGGAGCCGGGGTTGACTACAAGAATCTTGAAAACTTCACTCATCTGTCGATTCCTTTCGGCGGGTGTACATTTATTTATGCAAGAATCTTAGCATTGAGCCATTCTGCTGTCAACGAAACCGGAAAAAACTGACAGGCACTTTTTATATGGTAAATTCAGCGCTGAAAAAAGGATTTTCAGCTTTTTCTTCGGCAATAGTGGTTTCGGGGCCATGCCCTGGGAAAACGATACGGTCAGATAGTGAAAAAAGCTTGCTTTTGATGCCCTCTACAAGCTGTCTGCCGTTTCCTCCAGGAAAATCCGAGCGCCCGATCGAACCGGCAAAAAGAGTGTCGCCCGAAAAAACCATCCCCGGAAAAATCAAGGCCAGGCCACCGGGAGTATGACCTGGAATGGCGAGCAGCCGGCCGCCAGGGCCCAGGCTGTCGTTGTCGTTGAGAATAATTTCTGCTGGCGCCAGAGCAATGGGTTCACCGAGCCAGGTTGACAGGTTCAGGTCGGGGTCGCCAAGCATGGCGGCATCTTCACTTGCGACAGCGACCAGGCAGCCCTTTATCTGTTGCCTGAAATAATCCACTCCTGCGATATGATCGGCGTGTCCATGGGTCAGAAAAATTGTCACATTACTCAAATCAAGTTCTTTGATGCGATTCAGCAGCGTCGCAGAATTTTCTGCCGGGTCTATCAGCAGTGCCTGGTTGCTGCCTGTTTCATACAACAGATAGGTGTTTACCTGCAGTGCTCCGAGAATGAAGCGCTCACATACCAGATTGTCGCTTTTGAATGATACCATGCTATACCACCTGATTATTCGGCATACTCGGGCTTTACCACTCCGATGTAGGGAAGATTGCGCAGATAGCCCCTGAAATCAAGACCGTAGCCGACGACAAATTCATCTTCCAGCTTGAACCCGCAATAGTCGATGTGGACAAACTGCTGCTGGTTCGCCGGCTTGTTGCACAACACGCAGATTTTGATGCTGGCCGGTTTCCGGTCTCCGAGGATTTTCAGCAGATAAGACATGGTGAGGCCTGAATCAATGATGTCTTCGACGATCAGAACATGCTTGTCTTCTATGCTTTCAGAAAGGTCTTTCTCTATTCGGACAATACCCGAGCTTCTGGTCGAATGTCCATAGCTGCTGACTGCCATGAAATCAAGCTTCTGCGGCAGCGTAATGTTGCGGCAGAGGTCTGAGGTGAATAGAAAAGCCCCCTTGAGAATACACACTACGACGAGTTCTTCTCCCTTGTAATCATTGCTGATCTGCTGACCAAGTTCGGCAATGCGTTTCTGAATCGCTTCAGGGTCGATGAGAATTCTGGCAATATGTTTATCGAGTGCCGGCTTGTCAGACATTGTTTTTTGCCCATTCTATGGTTTTTTTGAGACCTTCTTCGAGTGAGACAGCGGGTTCCCATTGCAGTAACGATCTGGCGCGCGAAATATCGGGCTGCCGTCGTTTCGGGTCATCCTGCGGCAGTGGTCCAAAGCTGAGCCTTGCCTGTGAACCTGTAAGTGCCATAATTTTTTCGGCGAATTCACGAATGGTTATCTCGGCTGGATTGCCAAGATTGATTGGATCCTTGTAGTCTGCTTCCATAACCTTGATCATGCCGCGCACCAGGTCGCTGACGTAGCAGAAACTGCGTGTCTGAGTTCCATCTCCGTAAACCGAAAGGTCTTCACCTTTGAGAGCCTGCGAAATGAAGGCAGGCACTACACGACCGTCGTTAAGGCGCATGCGTGGCCCATAAGTATTGAAAATTCTGATTATTCTGGTGTCGACGTTGTGATAATCGCGATAAGCGACAACAAGTGCTTCGGCGAACCTTTTTGATTCGTCGTAGCATCCTCGCGGTCCCACCGGGTTGACATGTCCCCAGTAGCCTTCGTGCTGTGGATGAATCTCGGGGTCGCCATAGACCTCTGAGGTCGAGGCCATTAGAATACGGGCCTTTTGAACCTTGGCCATGCCAAGCAGATTGTGGGTGCCGAGGGCGCCGACTTTCAGGGTCTGGATTGGCAGTTTCTGGTAATCAATCGGACTGGCAGGCGATGCCAGATGGTAGATGCGATCGATCGTTTCAGCCAGAAATATTGGTTTGGTAATGTCGTGCTCGACAATATGCAGATTTTCAGACGAGCCGAGGTGCTCGAGGTTTTTGCGTGAACCGGTGATGAAGTTGTCGATGACGACGACTTTGTGCCCCAGTGACAGTAAAGCTTCTGTGAGGTGTGAACCGATAAATCCTGCGCCGCCAGTGACTACTATTCGCATAATCTGCTCCCGGACTTTAAGTGAAATCAGTTAATCACCTACGATTTAAAAGGTCAAGACGAAAGTTGGAACCTTTTTGTCTTTCAGTGGTCAAAAAAAGTGAAAGCAAACAGGAGGACTAACTATGAAATTCAAGTTATCTTTTATAGTTTTTGCAGTATTTTGGTTAACCGCCTTTCTCTCGCCGGCAGTCGCAGCCGAGTCGGGTCTGGAAGCAGCCATGTCGATGCAGCAGGCCTTTGTCGATGTTGCGAGATCTCTCAAGCCAAGCGTTGTCAATATCCAGGTGGAGAAGACTGTCAGCGCTGGAATACGATGGAGCAATCCGTCTGGTGGTGACCCGGATAATGAATTTGAAGACTTTTTCAAGCATTTTTTCAGAGGCCCCCGTCGGTTCAGTCCTGAGGAATTTAAGACCCAGGCAGCGGGTTCAGGTCTGATCATAAATTCTGACGGCACAATTCTTACCAATAATCATGTGGTAAAAGATGCATCCAAGATCAAGGTCAAACTGCACGATGGCAGTGAGCTTGACGCCGAGATTATCGGTCAGGACCCGCAGACAGACCTGGCAGTTATCAGGGTGAAATCGGAAAAAGCTTTGAAGGCTGCTGAATTCGCAGACTCAGACAAGGTCGAAGCGGGTCAGTGGAGCATTGCAGTGGGTAACCCGCTGGGTCTTGAACAGACTGTAACCGTGGGTGTGGTCAGCGCTGTTGGTCGGTCTGGCATCGGCGCGAGTGCGATTGAAGATTTTATTCAAACAGATGCCAGCATAAACCCGGGTAACTCTGGTGGTCCGCTGGTTAACCTTAATGCCAAGGTAATTGGTATCAATACACTTATATTCAATGCTCCGGGTTCTGGTATCGGGTTTGCCATACCTTCGAATATGGCTTCGAGAATCGCTTCGCAAATCGCCAGTGGCGGCAAGGTAGAGCGGCCCTATATCGGAATAAGCATGCAGGCGGTTACTGACGAACTGGCTGGTCACTTCGGACTGAAAGATCGAGATGGTGCTGTGGTGATGGATACAGCTGAGGATGCTCCAGCTGATAAAGCAGGTATCAGGGCCATGGATATCATACGCAAAATTGACGACCGGCTGATGAAGAGCACTAACGACGTACAGAAATACATTTTGAGCCGCGGCGTCGGTTCTTCTGTCGATATTGAAGTTCTTAGAAACGGTAAGAAGGAAACCTACAAGGTTACACTAGAGCAGATGCCAGATAACTATGGCCTTTCACCGGCCGAAAGTGTGCAAACACCATCGAAGCGAAAGGGTGACATGGGACAGCTGGAGGAATTTGGCTTCAGGCTTCAGAAGCTTACTCCTGAGATGGCGCGGTCACTTGGCATAACCGGCAGTGCAGGCGTTGTCGTTACCAATGTCAGAAGCGGGTCTCCGGCAGACAAAGCTGGTCTGAAGTCCGGAGATGTGATCACACAGATCAATGGCGTAGAAATACAAGAAGAGTCTGAAGCGGAGAACGCACTCAAAGAAGGCGGCCGCAATAACAGTTCGGTTTTTCTGGTTAACCGCTCCGGCACACCGATGTTTCTCGTAATTCAGTCAGAGACAAAAGATTGATTGCCTGAGTGACAGATGATTGCTGCTCTCTTGTGGGTCGCGCCTGTATGGGCGTGACCCTTTCTCTTAAGGGGCGGTTTCGTCGGGTTCGGACTCATGCAAACAACTTCAGTTGCCGATAGTTATTCTGCAAAGAATCTGCAGGGAGTTGAAGGCATGCTTAAAGAACTGACCATAGCTGTTGCATTAACCGTAATATTTTCGATCGGTGTTGGCATACTCTTCGTGAGAACGCTTATTGAGATGCTTGAATTGTTCTTCAACGGAGAAATAGACAAAAACGAACCTGCAGCCTCAAAAGGCCGAAACAAGTAAAAGCAAATCAGTTGCGCAGGGTTCCATGTATGGAACAATGAAAAAGCCTTCTGCCATCCTTGTAGATGATAGAATAACTGCCGCCGCGTGGGCACATCGGTATTTCCTGTAGAGCGCCGACTTCTAAGAGCTTTTCTGCATTGAATTTAGTCATGCGCGTTCCGGTTTTGCGGTCGTAAAACAGCACTGCCAGAATTAAAGATCGCATGCGTGCGAAGCACTTTACCCTGAAATCTTTTTCGTATTCTTCGACCTTGTCGAGTGATTCCTGATAGTCTGCTCTGGCGCGGGCATATGGCTTGAATAGATCGCGGTCGCTCTGTATGTTGATTTTTGTCGTGTCTGTCTGGGAAATTCTCTGAACCAGATCGAGATATGAAGTCTGGTAGTTCTGGTGAACTTCCTGCAGTCTCAATTGTTCGAACAGTGTTTTTTCGCTGGCATCGTCGATAGAGATAGGTGTGCCCTGGTATGCATCGGGGTCATAGTCAGATATAGGGGTTTTCCATTGCAGCCAGGTTGCGGCATACGCAAAAAGAGCCAGGAAAACAAAAAGCATTCCCAGCCAGTAAAGTCTTTGCCCTGAAAAAATATCCTTGGTGTTCACTTGATTCAGGTTCACATCATAATATCTTTGGCTTCGTCTGTCAATTTTAGTGCGTTTGATTGCCGGTTTTGCAAAAAGATTTTTTTCTTGAGTTTGACCTGACGACGTCTTATGATATAATCCGTGCTCATAAGTACACGGGGGGAAGTAAAAATGTCTGACGAATCCAAAAAGACCGTCTTCAGAAAAGTAGTAGTTCCCGAGGAAATGAAAAAGAAGTTTCTCGTCGGGAATTCTGCACCATATCTTGGTAAGCCAATTGAGCTGCCGACCGGTTCGTCTTTTACTATAGGAAGAGAGGAAGGCCGGACTCTACAGCTGCCAAGTGATATGGTATCGCGTTTGCATGCCACAATCGAATCACGTGACGGCAAAATTGTTCTGATCGACAAGGAAAGTTCAAACGGGACATTTCTGAACGGCGAACAGATCACGCCTGTAGACGCGTATGTACTTTCCCATAAAGATGTTATTAAGTTTGACACCTTCGAATTTATATATGTAGACACAGCAGTCGGAGACATATGGCAGACTCTCAAGCCATTATCCCGTGAAGGATCCCAGATTGTCTGCTTCTACAGTCCCAAGGGCGGCAGTGGTATCAGTTCAATCATCGTGAATCTGGCTTATATTCTTGCGAAAAAGTCGGAAAAGAAAGTTGCGATTGTCGATCTTGACCTGCGTTTTGGCGACATTCTCACTTTCATGAATGGCAAAATAGGTGCTTCAATCACTGAATTAACCAGAGAAACCGAGATCACTCCCGAGAATATCGTTAATTACATGCACAAAGGCCCTGATTTCGATTATCTGCCGGCTCCCAAGAAGTCTGAACATGCAGATCTGGTGAATTCAGGCCATATCAAGTCAATCCTGTGGAGTCTGCAGTCAAAGTATGACTTTGTGCTGGTTGATCTCAAGAGCGAGATCGATGATGTTTCAATAACCAGCTGGGAGCTTTCAAACCTGATTTATCTGGTTGCTTTGCCAGAAATCGGACACCTGCTGGCTGCCCGCCGGGTTATTGAAATAATGAATACTTTCAAATACCCTGAGAGCAAATTCAAGCTGCTGGTCAACAAGATCGGCCGCGAAGGTGCCGTCAGCGCTGATGAGGTTCGGGCTTTCCTCAAGAAAGACATAACTACTCTGGCGTATGCTCCTGATGATGCAATTCTTACCTCGAACGGCGGCAAGCTGCTGTTAAACGAAAAACCTTCCTCTCCTCTGACGCAGGGGCTGATCAATTTGAACCGCATGATAGTCGGAGAAGAATCGATAGCAGAAGAAGGCGGTATTTTTTCAAAACTGAAATCGATGTTAGGGTTTTAATAGACTCGAATTTCTCTAGAGAGAATCTGTTTGGCTGATTATTGTAACAAACGTGCCGGGAACTATACTATCCTGAATAAAATCGGTGATGGTGGTTTTGCTACTGTATATCTTGCGCAGCATTCTGTTCTCGAGAAAAAAGCAGCCGTCAAATTTCTACTTGAAGACTGGGTTGGTGAGCCCGATGTGGTTTCGCGCTTTTTTGATGAAGCCCGCACCATGGAGCGACTGCACGATAATCCTAACATAGTTAAGATCATCGACATCGCTACGGTTGAAAAATGCTCAGAAGAAGGTTTGCCGCCTTATTTCATCATGGAATACATCGACGGCCACTCACTTGAAGAGCATGTCAAGTCAGACGAGCCATTTACTCTCGAAGATATAGTCAAGATAATGTCCTGCGCGTTATCAGCCCTTCAGCATTGTCACGACATGGGTGTTGTACATCGCGATGTCAAGCCCAGCAATTTTATGATTACTAAGGGTGGCGACGTCAAACTTACCGACTTTGGTATTGCGAAAGCAACTATCAACACCAGCAAAACCGGAGAGGGCCTGACGTTGGGTTCTACCGACTACATGTCGCCCGAGCAGGCCTTGGGTAAGCGCGATCTCGATTATCGCTCAGACATTTATTCGCTCGGCGTTTCCCTTTATCAGATGGTTTGCGATCGTCTGCCTTTCATCGGTGATAGCCCAAATGCGATAGCGTTGATGCATATTCAGGAAAAGCTGGTGCCTCCGGTCGAGCTTATTCCAGAAATTCCAATGCGACTTAATGACATAATTGTAAAGGCGATGGCCAAGGATCGCGAGCATAGATTCCAGTCCTGCACCGAGATGCTCGAAGAGTTGCGCAAGCTTGACCAGCCTTATGAGGCAAGCATTGAAATGCCGGCCGTCGATATAACCGGCATGCATGATGATCTCATGGAAGACCACATTACCGGCGTGCATTCTACTGCCGATGGAACCACTACAAAAAGTGTGTCTGCCGTAAAACCGCCAGCCTCGCTGATCAATGCCATTCGTGTCGTGCTGATCATCTTTGCTTTTACCATGATTTTTCTGCTCGTGTTCAAGGGTCTCAATTATTTTACGAGAACGCGTCTGGTGGTTCAGACTTACCCGCAGGGTGCATCAGTCACGCTCAACAATGATGTTGTGGGCAGCAGCCCGGTAGATCTATATCTGCCGCCGATGGGCTACCTGATAACCCTCAGCCTGCCAGGTTACGCTACTGCCAGTTATTATAACGACCTGGCGGCGCGCCAGAGCTTTGAGCTCAATCGCAAACTGAT
Source organism: Candidatus Riflebacteria bacterium HGW-Riflebacteria-2 (assembly GCA_002839435.1). Lineage (GTDB taxonomy): Bacteria > Muiribacteriota > Ozemobacteria > Ozemobacterales > Ozemobacteraceae > Rifleibacterium. The sequence continues at coordinate 28,993 of PGYA01000037.1, forward strand.
CGAACTAGAACCAGCTGCCATGGCTCCTTTTACCAGTGAGCTGGCGGCGCTTACTGCGCTGATAAAAAAAATGCCCGATGAGGCGCCCAGAAACAAAAAAGACCTGGCCGAATATGAAGAACAGCGCGTTGCCGTTGAAAAGTCATGGGAAAGCCTTTATGAAAAGCTGCGCGACAACTCAGACGATGAACGATTCAATCATATGTTTATCGATGTCTGTAGAAAAGTTGCTGGCATAAGCAAGGCTGAGGCTTTTTATGACAGGCTGATAGCAGAAAAGCCTTCAGCTATGGTCTATGCCTTTGCCGGCAGCCTGAAAATGCTGAAGAAAAACACCAAGGACGCGCTCAGGCTTTACATGGAAGCCTGGACAAGAGACCAGAATAATAGATACCTTCTTAATGCACTCGGAGATTTCTTCATCGCCGATAAAAAGCCTGACAGGGCTAAACAATACCTTGAGATGTCTCTATTCCTGTACCCACAACAGGACAACATTCGCAAGAAACTGGCTGAAATGAATTGACCGGGAGGAAATGTGCGTTATTCGGCTTACGGTAATACGCATGTAGGAAAAGTTCGAGATCACAACGAAGATTCCTTTTTCGTTTCGGATGAAGGTGGATTCTTCATTGTTGCAGACGGCATGGGAGGACTTGCTGCCGGCGAAGTTGCTTCGAAAATAGCAAAAGATACTATTTCCAAGGCGCTTAAAAAGAACGGTGACTCAGGCGCACCTTTTGACAGGGTGTTGCGTGAGGCGATAGAAGCTGCCAACGCCCGTGTCAGAGAAGCACTGGTCGAGAACCCTTCGGCCAGGGGAATGGGCAGTACCTGCGTTGTACTGGCTTTTAAAGACGGTGATTTTTATATCGCCTATGTTGGTGACAGCAGAATTTATTTGTTTCGAAACAGCCATCTCAAGCAGATAACCCGCGACCATTCCTATGTCGAGGAATTGTTTCTGCGCGGCCTGATCAGTGCCGAGGAAAAAATCGACCATCCATACAAGAGTTCTATTACCAGATACATCGGCCATGCTGAAAAGATCGAAGTTGATATTACTTCCGGGCCATTGTCGAATGATGATATTTTCCTGCTCTGCTCTGACGGATTGACCGGAGAAGTGCCAGACGACGTCATCGAAGAGGTTCTCAAAACGACTACTGAAATTAAAGATGGCGTCGAAAAGCTTATAACGCTTGCCCTTGAACACGGTGGCAACGATAATATCAGCGTGATAGCGGTCAAGGTCGAGAAAAAGAAACCCGGTTTCTTCAAAAAGCTTTTTAACTGGTGATTGCTCGCCGGTTTTCAGTTCAGTCCGAAGACTTCTTTGATCAGCGAAAACATGTTCCAGGTGCCTTTTTCGAATTCTTCACCGGTAAGGGTTGCGCAGAGTTTTTTCATTGCCATCAAAACATCAGTTCCTTCGCTGCTTTTTGACAAGACAAAGGGAACGCCTTTGTTGACTGAAGGCACAACAATGTTGCCTTCGCTTGGTATGAAGTGGCTGATGGCATAACGCAACGATTTTTCTACCTTGGCGGGCTCAAGACCCATAGATTTGAAGGCGCGGTTGAGAACAACCTTGATTTTGTCGCGCGGAACTTTAATTCGTTGCAGCAGGTCAAGCAGCAGCTTGGTGTTCTTGATGAAAGTCAGTTCCATCGTCATCATAAGCATGACCAGGTCGCTGATTTCGATAATTTTCAGTTCAAGGTCAGAAAGCTGGTTATGTGTGTCAATAATGACAAAGTCGTAATTAGCCCTGAGAATATCAACAATATGCTCGACCAGCATGGGCTTGATCGTTTCGGCCAGCTCAGGCAGCGGTGGGGGCAGCAGCACTTTCAGGCCGCTGGGATGTGTGGTCAACTGTCTTTCAATATTTGCCAGTTTGATCGGGGGGCGTTCGCCGACCAGTTTGTGAATGTGGTTATCGGTCGGAAGACCCAGCAGAATAGCCTGGTCGCCAAATGCCAGGTTCATGTCGAGCAGAACGACCTTTTTTTTCCAGTAACGCGCCAGCATTACGGCAGTGTTCGCGGCAATAACTGATTTGCCGGCGCCGCCTTTGACATTGAAAAAGGTAATCACCTTGCCGGCCTGAGTTTTGCTCATTCCTTCTTCGAGCAGTTGAGGTGCCCGACGGGTATAGAGATCGCGTGATTCTTTGGCAAAGCCCGGATAAAGGCCAATCAGGCGAAGGAATTCATTTTTTGGCAGGTACATCAGATGAAATTCCTGATACCCAACCAGGGTTGACAGCGCTGGCGTGCCATTGAGGATTTCGACTTCGCCGTAGGTGTCGCCCGGGTCAAGATTGAACAGGGTGCTTTTGCGCTGCCGATAGGTTTTGGTTACTGTCAGCTGTCCTTCTACCACAAACACAAGTTCGTCGAGTGCTTCTTTTTCTTTGATAACGACTGTGCCAGATGCATACTTCTTGAAACGGCAGATCTTTTTCAGTTTTTCGAGTTCACGAAAAGGGAGCGTGCTGAAGAACGGAAATATTTTGAAATCAATCATAATGTTCTCACTTCTGACAATGTATATTTTACCTACCGAGAAGAAAATACTTGTAAATACAGAATTTTGCAAGAAAAGTAAACTTTTGCGAAAAAATAGGGTAGACTATAAAAACAAGTGCGAAGGGGGCCCTAAGATGAAGATCTCTGCCAAAACCATTCTGTTGCTGATTATGTTGCTGATTTGCGGACTGGTGACTGCCGGCCAAAGCCCTTTCAGCTCAGACAAGGTCAGTGTCTCGGGTTATGGCGATACATCTGGCGCAAGCCGCGCTCTGGCTCCTGTCGTTGATGGTAAAAAAGAAACCGGCACTGTTGCAGTCAACGGTACGCTTAACCTGAGAAACAAGCCATGGGGCGATATTACCGGCAATCTAAAAAACGGTGCAAAAGTTACCATCATCGGTTCTGTTGGTGACTGGTATAAAGTTTCAGTTAACGGCAAGACTGCTTACGTTCATTCTGCCTACGTAAAGCGCCAGGGTGAGGGTGCCAAACCTTTTCCCAGCAGTGGCAGGGTTAACGCCAAAATAGGCCTCAATGTCCGTCGGGTTCCAAATGGCGATAAACTTGGTGCTCTCAAATATAATGCCAGTGTTACTATCCTCGGCGTTGCCGGCGACTGGTACAAGATCAAGTGGGGCAACAACGAAGCTTTTGTGCACAAAAACTACATTACCCCGACTTCCTCGTCGGCGCCAGTAGCGACTAAACCTGCCGATGGCGTCGAAAAAATGAATTTTACCGGCTATGTTACCGCATCTGCCCTCAATTTAAGGAAATCGCCCTGGGGATCTATTGATGGCACTCTCCCTAACGGCATTGCAGTTAAGGTTACCGGCAAAAAAGACGACTGGTACAGAATCGACTACAACGGTAAAGTCAGATACGTTCACAGCAAATATATTTCAAAAAGTAAGCCGGCAACTTCTACACCCGGTACTTCTACTCCTTCAGTGGCTGCGGGCACGCTTCAGAAACGAATCGTCACCGAGGCGCGCAAACTGGTCGGCAGCACAGCCTTTCGCACTGCCGATGTCGGCTACGGCAATCTTGCCTGCGCCAAGGTGGTAACAACCGCTCTCAAGAACGCTGGCGCCCTGAGCAAGGTGCATCTGAATGTAAGATCAACCGTCGCCGACCTCAAGTCAAAAGGTTGGAAGGAAGTGAGTGTGCCTCCATTTAGAGAGGGCGATGTCATCACCTGGAAAACCTATGACTACACTGGCGATGGTATAAAAGATCCGGATACCCACGTTGGCATCATCGTTAAAGATGGTAACAGTTACAAAGCCATGAACAATTCTTCGCGGTTGCGCACGCCGCGGTTGACTGATCCATATGCAATCGGGCCGGTCACCAGAGTTCTTAGAAAGGTTTGATTTCGATGAGTCGTCGTAAGTTCATTGCACTTTCTGTAGTATGTTTTCTTGCCGTATCCTGCATTTCACATGCCCAGCAATGGAATCTGGCATATGGCAATTCCCGAAACCAGGTTGCGTTTTACAATTCAACCACGCCCGGCTTCACTGAAGATTCGCCTTACGGGCCAATGGCTTTCAGAGTAGTTAAAGACCAGCTTTGGGTGCTGGACTCAGTCGGGGGCCGCATTCTCGGACTCGACAGCAATAACGAGTTAAAGACCGAAATTAAAATTCCCGGGATTCCACAGAACGTTCTGCTTGAAGACTTCGCTCTGGTGGCGGGTTCGGCGGGAAATCCCGAAACCGTCTGGGTCGCTGATGCGGCTGACTGCAGCATACGCAAACTCTCTCTGGCAAACGGTCGCGAGCTGGTAAAAATTGGTGGAAACGGTAACGAAAGCGGCAGGTTTCTGCAGATCAGCCAGCTCGAAGTCGGCCGTGGCGGCCGCCTCTATGTCTGCGATATTGGTCGCCAAATCGTGGCAGTATTTACCCCTTATGGCGAACTGGTCAGAGAGATGCCATGCCAGCGCAGCGGTTTTGCTGTCGATATGGCCGGCAACCTTCACCTGCTCGACTATAATGATAAATACGGCTATATGCACCGAGTTTATTCCCACAGTGGCCAGTTGATGAAAGCCGTGCATATTGGCATGCGAACATTTCAGAACCCGAAAATATGGGGAGTCAACGAGCAGGGTGGACTGCTGGTTTCTTTTGTCCCTGAAAACGGCTTTGAAGGCAAGCTCAAGCTTTTCGAATTCGCCGCCGATGCCTCGGTTCTGCGCCGCAGTGAACTGCCGCCCGGCAGGTCAATGAACAGGTTCGTAGCGATATCTGATCAGAAGCTCTGGCTGGCAGAAGCCGATTTTGCAGCGGCGCCAGCCGGTGAATTCAAGATCAGAAGTCTTGACTGGGATGTGAAAAAATGAAAATCAACCTATTGTCAGTCATATTTCTCATTGTCTGTCTTTTTGTCATGCCACATTATGCCGGGGCACAGACACAGGTCGACGCTGAACAGCTTTTTAAGCTGCCTTTGCCCGCCGACTCAGGCATACTCGGTATGCGGGTTTCCGGCAGCAAGGTGTTTGTCGTTAATGTTACCGGTCGTTTTGTCAGGTATGACCTCGAAACCCGTGAAGCGCTTAACGGCCGCGCGCCTGCCGAAAGGGTTCTAGATTTTGACATCGTGCTTGGCCAGCTGGTCTGTCTTGGTGGTGACGGCAAAGTTGCCGGTAGAGTTCGCCAGTCATGGCCAGATCAAAGCTATTCTGCCTGTAGAATAGATGTCAGCACCGAAGGTTTGCTCCTTTCCGGTGGTAACAGAGCGGTTTTTCTCGAAAAGAATGCTACAGAAGCTTTTTATATCGACGACCTGGCTATGGTTCGCCCGATTGACAACGGTTATCTCTGGTCGATGCAGGTGCGTGGCACGCATGGCCGATGGCATGCTGATCTTTACGATTCTTATGGCAACCTGATGCACGAAGTCTATGAATTTTCAGATGAATTTGTGCCATCTGGCCTGGAAATTGGCCCCATTGGCCCGGAAGGCGAACTGCTCGTCTCGGCCCTCGAGAACAATGTGCGCAAGTTGTCGCTTATTGCCAGTAACGGCTATATGTTCTGGAAAATGGATGGTCCACCCAAGCTGTTTCCACGCGATATCGCCTTCGACAGTCAGGGCAATATGCTTGTACTCGAAGTGAAAAATAATGACCTGTGGTTGACCCGCTGGAAACTCACGCACCCAGAGGGCTGATCGGCTTTTTACACTTACTTTCTCAGGTAGAGAAAAAAGCTGGCGCGTTGCGCAGTAAACTCTTCGCAGCCGGCACTGCTGTTTCTGACTATGTCACTGGGCTTCTCGCCGGCGAGAAGCCCTTTTCTTATGCGGTCAGTTCCGGCCAGGTAGTCAATAAATGGGTGCTCAAGCCCCGGCCTGTCGGTGAATTCAACCAGACCGGGGTGTGACTGCATGAGGGCCCATAGCGCTGCAACGCCGGTGTAAACTGCATTCGCTATCGGGTGTTCGCAGACCAGTCTTATGCCAGAACAGGTTTCGCCGGTAAATTTGCTGAATGTCGGCACAAAACTACAGGTAGTCACAGTGACCTCGTCTGACAGCAGTGGTTTTATACATTCAAGCCATCTGTCAGCGTCTATGCCAGGCGCACCGAGATTGCGGAAAGGGTGTGTGCTGCCGCGTCCTTCCGAGATGTTGCTGCCTTCGAACAGGCAGGTGCCCGGATACATCAGCGCGGTGCCCACGTCTGGCATGCTTGGCGAAGGTTTGAACCAGGGAAAAGAGAGGTTGTCGAATTCTGTCGGGCAATGATAGTCTTCACAGCAAATCACTGATAGCTGGTTTTTCATGGCGTTTCTGGCATGCCACCACTTCGCCAGTTCGCCGGGAGTAAGCCCGTAGCGAAGAGCAATTGGCAGGTGACCGACAAAAGACGAAAAGCCTGGCTGCAGCATTGGCCCTTCTACCGTTTGGCCGCCCATGACATCTGGGCGGTCGAGTACGACAACCGGCAGGTCGATTTCACTGGCCGCGTCGAGGATGTTGCGCAGGGTCGAAATATAGGTGTAGAAACGAACTCCGAGATCCTGTATGTCGTAGATCAGCAGGTCGAGGTCGGCCAGGAGTTCCCGGGCGGGTTTTTTGTTGGGGCCATACAGGCTGATAATATCAACTTCAAGGCTTTTCTCACGACTGTTCGAGACATGTTCGCCGTCAGGAGCATCAGAAGTAAAGCCATGCTCGGGGGTGAATATTCTTGCAAGAGTGAAGCGACTGTCGTTGGCAAGCAGGTGGGCGAGGTGGCGGCCGTGGCGGTCGCGACCGGTGAAGTTGGTTACTGCGGCAACCCGTCGGGGTGCACTGGTCATCTGATTCTCAAAAAAGACTTCAATACCGGGTTTAAACATTTTTGTCAAACATCCGCAGGGCATCAGAAATAAGATACAGTGACCCGGTTATCAGCATGGTGCCGGCATCCTTCTGGCAGAATTCTGCTGCTGCTGCCAGCTTGTCAAACCATTGCCAACCAAGTGGTTCGAGCGTGCCGGCGAATTCCTCGCGGGTCAGAGCACGGTTGCAGCGGGGTGGCACAAAACAGAGATGGTGTCCGAATCCGGCCAGCCTGGCTGCCATTTCAACAAGAGGTTTGTCCTTTAGTGCGCCAAATATTATATTTAGTGGCCCGGCTGGCGGAAATTTTTCAAGATATCTGGCGAGTGTTTCGACGCCTTCGGCATTATGGGCGCCATCGAGCAGTATCGGCGGCTCGCCGGCTATCCATTGCAGTCGCCCCGGCCAGCGGGCTTTGCCGATGCCTTCTGCTACTGCGGCAGCTGGAATTTCAAAGCCGTTTTTACGCAGCTGCTCGACTAGCGTCAGTGAAATCGCGAGGTTCTCAAGCTGGTGGTCGCCTGGCAGAGCTAGAAAAACTGGCTCGGAAACTTCGGGTATCCGCAGCAGATGGCCGTCGGCCCGGCTTTCCAGCAGCTCAAAATGATTTTGCGGCTGACACCTGATCAACGGGCTCTGGTTTTCCTGGCACACGCGTTCGAATTCGACGAGTACTTCCGGTTCTTTTTCACCGGTGATCAGCGGTCGTCTTTTCCTGACAATGCCGAGCTTTTCGCGCGCTATGGCGATTTTGCCGGTGCCAAGGTATTCCTGATGGTCGGTGCCGATATTGGTTATGACTGATACTTCGGGATTTGTCGCGTTAGTAGCATCAAACCTGCCGCCAAGGCCGACTTCGATGATGGCGAGGTCGAGGTCGTTTTCGCGAAACGCCCAGAATGCAAGGCCGGCGACGGCCTCAAAAAAACTGGCGGGGCCGAGAGACGCTTCTTTATCAAGGATCTTGCAGACTTCCTGCATTTTCTTTACGCCTTCGATCCAGTGTTTGTCGGTCAATGGCCTGGCTGAAATTTTTGCGCGTTCACGAATATCGACCAGGTGCGGCGATGTCAGGCTGCCAGTGACATATTCGGGGCAAAATGACATTATCGACTCTGTAACGGCGGTTACTGAGCCCTTGCCGTTGGTTCCGCCAATGAGAACGCAGGCATATTCGCGATGCGGGTTGTCGAGTTCATCAAGAATGAATTTAATGCGGTCGAGCCCGTAGGGGCCTGTGCGCACTCCGCGCTGAAAAAGCCAGGCGGTAGCTTCTGATATCTTCATGGTCAACTTCCATAGTATGTCTATAACATGTGAATTCCGGGCGCTGACACAATATATCAGAAGCATTGCCGCAAAAAAAGAGATTTGTTGTTCAATCTTATTCGAACCCTTGAAAGTGCCGATGAAGTTAGTGTACTCTGTCAACAGGATGGTGCATTAAATGGTTTTAAACAGTCCTGAACCCGATGAAATATATGATCCCACCGAAGAAGAAGATTCTGAGACGATTACCCAGAAGGTAATCGGCTGGCTCTGGTTCTTTTTCAAGCTGGGTTTTGTCTTAACCCTGATAGCGATAATTATCATTACAGGCGCTGTTATTGGTATTGTTAAAGGGTTTTCCGAGAAAATACCCATTATATCAGACAGCTCTTATCGCCCGAATCTGACTTCTCAGGTTTTTGACTGCAAGGGGCGTTTGCTCGCCAGGCTGCATGCCGAGGAGAATCGCACCCGCATTCTTTCCGCCAAAGAGATTCCGGCGCACATGAAGCATGCCGTTGTTTCCATCGAAGATGAGCGGTTCTACAGTCACTATGGCATAGATATCGTAGGTATCGCGCGAGCCATGGTCAAGAATATCCAGGCGGGAAGGGTGGTTCAGGGAGCTTCTACCCTGACTCAGCAACTGGTAAAGAATGCTTTTCTGACCAGCGAAAAGACTTTCAAGCGTAAGGCGATCGAGGCCATGATGGCTTTTCAGATCGAACGCAGATATTCAAAAGAAGAGATTCTTACGCTATACCTCAATGAAATCTATTTCGGGCATGGCGCTTATGGTCTGGCAGCAGCTTCCGAGATCTATTTCGGCAAAGATCCCATGGAATTGACCATATCCGAATGCGCTATGCTGGCTGGCATACCCAAGAGTCCGGTTGCTTATTCTCCGATCAGAAATCCTAAGAATAACGAGGTTCGTCGCGCGACTGTGCTCGCCAAGATGGCTGAGCTTGGCTTTATCTCGCCGGCTGAATACGAAGATGCCAAGGGCACCATTCCAGCAGTTCGCAGCCTCGAAACGCAGGAATTCAAGGCACCATATTTTGTAACCTATGTGCGTGACCAGTTACTCGAAAAATATGGTGCGAATCTGGTCTATAATGGTGGCCTGAAGATTCATACCACGCTTGACTTCGATCTGCAGGAATATGCCGAAGCAGCTATGGCGTCGGCGCCCATTTTCAAAGAATATCCCATCGACAAATTCCCCGGTCTTAACGGTTCCATGGTATGTCTTGATCCGAAAAATGGTCACATCAAGGCAATGTATGGAGGCCGAAGTTTTGAACAGTCGCAATTCAACCGGGTAACCCAGGCCTATCGTCAGCCGGGTTCTTCTTTCAAGCCCTTTGTTTATGCCGCGGCTCTCGAAGAAGGCATGCTGCCGAGTGACACTGTGGTTGACGAATATATTTCCTATACAAATCCCTGGACCCGTCAGGTATGGGCTCCCAAGAACTACGATCATAAACATCATGGCACGGTAACGCTGATAAAAGCCCTTTGTCGCAGTTTCAACATTCCTGCCGTGAAGTTGATTGACCGTCTGACTCCGGCCAAGGTTATAAGATTTGCCAAACGCATGGGTATAACCGCTCAGATGGAGCCAAATCTTTCGTTGGCTCTGGGTTCTGGTCAGTTCACTCCCCTCGAAATGGCAACGAGTTACGGCGTTTTTGCCAATATGGGTATTCTCTGCCGGCCGCTGTCAATATTAAAAGTTGAAGACCGTGACGGCAACATTCTTGAAGAGAACCTGCCGCGGGCCAAAGAAGTCATGAAGGCAGTCAATGCCGCCATGATCTGTGATATGCTGAGAACTGCGGTTGAGAGGGGCACTGGCGCCAGGGCCAAGGTGCCTGGCAAAGTCGTAGCCGGTAAGACGGGCACTACCAACAACTATGTTGATGCCTGGTTTAACGGGATGTCACCTGATCTTGTAACCATTGTGCAGTTTGGCTTTGACATGCCCCGTACGCTTGGCAAAGGAAAGGCTGGCGGTTCTGTCGCCGGTCCGGTCTGGAAAGCATTCATGGAAAAGGCCCTGGTGCAGTATCCGAACAAGGATTTCCCTGTTCCTGACGGTGCCGTTCGCGCCCGTGTCTGTATGAGCAGCGGCAAGCTTGCCTCCAGGAGTTGTCCGGGCAATGAGATTGTAAACCAGATTTTTCCGATAGAATCGCAACCTTTGACCGAATGCCGGCATGGCGCTGTTGCATACTCTTCCGGCGTTGCCGGCGAAGTCGAAGATATGAGCCCGCAGCAGGCTGAAGGCAGTTTTCTGCCTGATCCGAACTTCTTTCACAGCAACTATCAGTCTGACTCTTCTGTTGCCGCAGGATCGCCGCCAGTCGCCAGGCCACCGGCCGTACAGGGAGAATGGATTTCGCGCGACAACCCGGATCGTGCGGTGTTGCAGCGCTGGGGCGCTGATCGCCCGATTCCGGCCGATGCTTTTATTGACGAAAGTATGGCAGATGCCCCGGCAGTCGAGGAAGACGCCCAGGAGCCAGTCAGAGAACCTGGTGTCGTAATCAATCCGCCAGGCGTCGAATTTCGCGACAGTTATCACTGAGCAGTAAATAAAAAAAGCCCCTGTTGCATCGCTGCTACAGGGGCTTTTTTATGTTCAGAAATTACTTCATGCTGAGGTTGCGGTCTTCGTTTTTGACCTCAAAGCTTGTTTCTGCAACAACCATGACATCTCTGGCATATTCAAACAACTGCCCAACAGTAAGGTTGTCATTGATACCAAAAACCTCTTCGTCGCGAGCTATCTTAACCCCAAGCGAAGAAAGCGCATTGGCCGGAACTGTAAGAAAGTGGAAGCGTGGAATGTCGCTATATCTGCCTTCCTGCGAAAAATCACGATACTGAAAATCAAGCAGATCTGAAAGAAAGTGAAACAGAATTACTGCCGTGCTTCCTCTTGTCATGCTTTTGCTTGTTGAAAAATTATGCAATGCCTTTGAGTATGAGCCGGCCGACTCGGCCGGTAGCCTTTGCGCGCCAGCATTGATCGCAACCGGGCGCAGATGTCTTATCAACAGATCTACAACCCTTGTCAGATCTGCCAGACCTGCTTTGCGGTGCGGATCAATTGTGCGGCGCAGTTCTTTGAGATCAGCTTCGAAGCTCAACGAAAACGGCTGACAAAACTCGGCCGATGCTTGACTGCATTGTTCTTCAATCAGGGAGACTGGCGGCAACAGATCTTCATCTGCCCGCATACCCATCGAACCGAACGCGAACAACGCCAGCATGCCGCCAAAAGCCGCTCCGGCAGCAAATTTCCGTATTCGAATTTTCTGCAGAAAGCTGAGGTGCTGATTGATAGCCTGCTGAATCGTCAGTCTAAGGGTCATTGCTTTGCCGCAACCACCGCAGAAGCGCGCGCTGGGAATATTGTAATGCCCACATTCGTTGCATTTATTGCGCAGAGTGTAGCCGCACTGTGTGCATTTGCCTGTTCTGTCGAGTTTTCCGTTATCACATCTTGGACAAATAGAAAACATTTTACTGCCTCGCATTATAAAATCACTAGTCTATACATCGGCAGGCAGCGCTCAGAACAGTATAAAAAAACCGCCTTGCGGCGGATTTTTTCAGTAACGTTTAACAGGTGCTTTTTTAGGCGGCGGCGGATCTTCGAAATCGTCGTCAAGATTCGGCAAAGGCCGCTTTTCAGGTAGTGGAGCATCTGTGTCCGGTCTTCTTCCTCTGGGAGGAGCTGCCGACCGGTTATATGGTCTGCGATCTCCCATGGGGGGGCGCAACAACGGCAGGGCGCTGATATAAATAATTGATGACTTGTAGACAATTTCAACCTTGTCTTTGAAAGAGAGTGAAATTGAGAATTGATCGTAAGCCTGGAGTTTCCCACGCAAAACCGTTCCGGTTTCGAGTATTACCTCGACCTTCATGTGTTTTTTGCGGGCCTGTGACAAAAACTGATTCTGAACCTGTGATTTGTATTGAGACATTCTCAATCTCCTGAGGGTTTGTAATCCAGCCCCATGTTAACTGTTTTCGGCCAAAATTACAACCGCGGAATTTATTATCCTGCGATGGCTTTGGTCTTGGTCTGCAGATCCTGTAGCAGACCGTCTATCTTTTTTGCTTCCTGGGCGGAATCTTCTGCGAGCTTTTTCATTTCGGCTGCTACAACAGAGAATGCCCGGCCGGCTTCGCCAACGCGGGCTGCTTCAATCGAGGCATTGAGCGACAGGAGGTTGCTTTTGCGCGCTATTTTTGTGATAACCCGGATAACGTCTTCCATTTTATTGGTAGAGGCTTCGAGATCCTTGAGATGGATATTGGTTGCACGCAGGCGCTCGGTCGTGAGCTTGAGAATCTGAAACGCGATTTCTGGCACGTTCGCCAGCAGGTTGCGAAAGTCATCCTTAGTTAGAATCAGGAATGCGGTATCTTGAATTGTGGCTACCGATGCCGATCTCGGCTGTTCGTCGATAATCGCCATGTCGCCGATGACCGCGCCTTTGCCGAGCGCTACCAGCACAGAATCCATGCCGGCGCTGTTACGTTTGAGAATGTTTACTTTGCCGCTCTTAACTATGTATAGGGCATCGCCTTTATCGCCTTCCTTGAAGACCATGGTTTTGGCTGGAAACACCTGTTCAATCGTGACCGCCGCAAGGTCGAGCAGCGCCTTTTCAGACAGGCTTTTGAACAGCCCGACCTGCTGGAGAAATTGAATTTTTTCAATACTGGATTCGGAGGCCATGTAATCCTTCTATGTGCGGTCAGATGGATATATATCGTAACATCGTTGGAATATTGTGTCAATCGGCGTCTGGCGAAGAATTCATTAGCTTGCTGTAAAATTCGTTTATGTGCTGAAAAAATTATGCCCTGTCTGCAGCACTACTTCGGGGTTACGCTCGTTACATAATGCATGGCGCAGGCGCGCGGCATTCGCATGGCTTTTCAGATAGCCGAAAAGATGCACCCGGAAAAGAGGCACGGCTGATGGTCCGTGTTCCATTAACATATCGACGAGGTGATGGCGAAAAATTTTCCACTGGATTGTTCGGTCGAGATAGAAATCATACCCGAGAAGCTGTGAGAACAGCCAGGGCTTGCCGACACAGCCACGGCCAATCATGAAGCCATCACAGCCGGTCATCTCGTATAATTGCCTGACATGCTCTGGTGTTGCAATATCGCCGTTAGCAATAAACGGCACCTGGCCGCAGATTTCCTTGATGCCCTGAAGATGCTGCCACTGAGCGGTTCCAGAATACCCCGCCTG
>PGYA01000102.1 GCA_002839435.1 Candidatus Riflebacteria bacterium HGW-Riflebacteria-2
AAATCAAACATTAAACTGCTGCAGGAAGTTCGCCGCGACAATATTCTCGACAGCGAAGTCTCTCTTACCGGCCGCTATATCTCTTCGGGCCTTAATGACAATTTGCGCTATTTTGTTGTCGAATCAGCAGTAATCCTTGAAGATGAGCCATCCGATGAAAAAGCTGCGAAAAAAGACAAAAAGAAAACTTCTGCCGCTGCAAAGACCGGCAAGACCGCAGCACAAAAGCAAAAGTGAGTCAGTTTAGGACTAGTCCTTTGTCACATATGAATTGCAGGCTCAAAACTGTCATTGCGAGGAGCGTAGCGACGAAGCAATCCTTCTGCCAATGGGATTGCCACGTCGGGCTGACGCCCTCCTCGCAATGACGATAACATCCAGATTCAAGAGTGACAGAGGATTAGCTGCCCTGGTAGTCTCAAATAGCATATGCAGAAAGAAAAACTCGACAAAATACTGGCGCTGATGCCTGTCAACCCTGGTGTCTATCTCATGAAAAACCAGGTTGGCGAAATTATCTATATTGGCAAGTCGCGTTCGCTCAAAAAACGTGTCAGGTCTTATTTCAACCGTCAGCACGACAGTCTCAAGACTTCGGTTCTTGTTCTGGCAATCGAAGATATTGAGTTCATCGTGACCGGCAATGAGGTTGAAGCGCTGATTCTTGAGAACAACCTGATCAAGAAGCATAAGCCACGTTATAATGTGCTTCTTAAAGACAGCAAGACTCACCCTTACATCCGGGTAACGCTCAATGAGAAGTTTCCACGCCTCGAAAAAGTTCGCAAGGTGACTTTTCGCGACGGGAATCTTTATTTCGGGCCGTTCCCCAATGAATACGATCTGGCACGCATCGTCGATCTGCTTTCGCGCAATTTCCGGCTTTGTACGGTGAGGCGCAAGATCACTCCAAAGCAGGGCGTGCGACCCTGTCTAAAATATCATCTTGGCATCTGCCAGGGCGTCTGTCAAGGAGAAGTCAAGCCTGAAGAATACGCTGTATCGGTAAACAAAGCTATCGATGTCCTTTCTGGCAGAGTAGATCCTGATTTTACCGGACTCGAACGTCAGCTCAAGGATCTGGTCAACCAGTATCGCTATGAGGAAGCGGCCGAGGTGCGAGATACTCTGACCGCTCTGGTGCGCTTTTTCGCCAGTCAGAAGGTTGAGTTTGTCAAACCGGTAAATCTTGATTTCTGGGGGATCAGCGAGGCCAGCGACCGTGTCGTTTTTTCGGTATTCTTTGTCAGAGGCGGCAAAATGCTGGGCAATCGCGTTATCGATGCCGGCCTCTCGCCGGGCTTCGCACTGGGCGAGCTACTTTCAGAGGTTATGACACGCTTCTATGATGCGAATCTGATTCCTGCATCGATTTACTGTCGTGAAGAGCCCGACGCCTGCGAATCGCTGCTCGAGGTTTTAAGCAGCCAGGCGGGGCGGCGTGTATCTTTTCATCTTCCACAGCGTGGACAGTATTTGAAGCTGCTCGAGATGGCCGACGCCAATGCGCTCGAAGTAATGCGCAACATCAAGTCGCAGGGCAATGAGCGCATAGACGAGGCAGTCATCGATCTGCAGAAACAACTGAATCTCAGGCAGCCGCCGGTGCGAATCGAGTGCGTCGATATCTCACATATTCAGGGAACCGATCCGGTAGCGTCGCTGGTCGTATTCAAAAACGCGCGCCCCTACAAGGGCGAATATCGTCTTTATCACATAAAAAGCGCGCGTGGTGGTGATGACCCGGCTTCGATCGGCGAAGTTACCCGGCGCCGGTTTACCCGACTGCTGCGCGAACAGGCTGGTCTGCCAGATCTGTATATTGTTGATGGCGGTATCGCTCAGGTGCGTTCGGCACTTCGCGAACTGGCACAACTCGATGTCGATATCGAAGTTTTCGGTCTGGCCAAACGCGAGGAAATACTGGTAAAGCCGGATGGCAGCGAGTTTAAGCTGCCGTTCAGCAGTTCGGGCATGCGAATGATCATCAAGCTGCGCAATGAAGCGCACCGTTTTGCCAACACTTTCCAGAAAAAGGCGCATGGAAAAAGTGTTCTCAAATCTGCGCTGCTCAATCTTCCCGGGGTTGGGCCGGCCACTATCCGCAAGGCTCTCTGGGAGTTCGGATCAACAGCCAATCTGGCGCGGGCCAGTGCTGAAGATCTTCGCTTGCGTTGTCAGATTCCGCTCAAAACAGCAGAACTGATAATCAGTTCATTGAAGGAAAACAACAATGAAGAATAGATATTGTGCGGGCCGCCTGGCTGTTTTTTGTATTATGCTGTTGCTGATGTCACGCTCGGCATTTGCCGATGACAGTTTTGATACAATGCAGCAGAATCTTGCTTCTGCTTTCACGCGTGCTTTTAATGACCCGGCCGAGTTTCGCGCTGCCGGCATTTTTCAGCTGCTTGGCTACAGCGACGACGAAATTACCGAGATTGGACGCATTACGCCGCACCCGGCTGCGATAAAAGTCGTGGCTGAGCCTGATGCCGGCGCGGGATGTTTTAAAAACATCAGCGTGGAGTGTTCCAAGGTTTTATATTACAACCTCACTATCGATCGTGTAGTTTTCGATTTTCCTGACTGTCGTCTGTGTCTCGATGAACTTGCGCAGGGGCGACTACGTTTTCTGGGCTCAGAAAAGATAAATCTCATAACTGAGGTTTCGACAGCTGATATTGCCAAAGTTTTCGACCTGGTCGCGCGCGCGCGCAGTTTGACCAGCCTGCGTATAAAGCTTGAAGAAAACCGGGCCAGAATTACCGGTCGTGTCAAACGCGGTCTGTTTGTGGTAGATTTCAATATAACCGGAGACACTGAACTGGTTGACCCAAAGACGGTTGTCTTTCGTTGTGACCGCATGCTGCTCAATCGTGCGGTTGTACCAAGAAATACTGTTAACGCACTGTTCCGGGAGATAAATCCGGTTTTCAACGCCAGAAAGACCTGGCTCAATCTCAACATAGCAAACATCTACATCAGGCAAGGATTTGTACATACCATCGCCACAATAGAACGGAGAAAAAGTTAAGATGCCTACCGCCAGAAGGTTTTATCGCATAGCCAGATCAATTCATCAGAGACAGCTCGATTTAATCGTGGCTCTCGATCATGTACACGATCAACATAACCTGTCGGCTGTGCTGCGATCGGCAGATGCCAGCGGAATCAACCGGGTCATCTGGTATCCCGACATTAAAAAGCCGGAAAAGCTCAACCCTGAAGTCTCAAAAGGGTCTGAACGCTGGGTTAATCTCGAAACCGTCGAGGCGCTGACCCCACGCCTGCTCGATTTTAAAAGGCAGGGGTACAAAATTGCGGCAACCCACATGGCCCACGCGGCTGTCGATTTCAGAAGCATCGACTGGACAACTCCCTGGGTGGTCGTCTTCGGAAATGAGCAGGGAGGCTGCTCAGAAGCGACTCTGGAAGTAGCCGATACCAATATTTTTCTGCCGATGATGGGCTTTGTACAGAGCCTTAATATCTCGGTGGCTGCCGCTGTAACTTTTTATGAAATTCAGCGACAGCGCGAAAATGCCGGAATGTACAGTCGCTGCGCCCCTGAAAAACAGATTCGCGAACTGTACAGTCAGTGGAACCTCGCCGACGACCATTTTAACATCGATGAATTACTGGAACCGCCGGCCGGCGACATGCCGCAGCTCGATCATCCGCACAGCGACGGTCGGGCAGTTCGCAAGTTTCCCACGGTCTAGGCTTACTGCGCAAGAGGTACAGCTGGTTCAACCCAAAGCCGCAGGGCAGGGCTTTAAAGTTGTACAAAAAAAATAATAAAAAAGGTTAAGAATCACGCGAACCTTTCCGAATAAAGCCATAACATCAAATAACTGACCGAAAATGGAGTTGGTCGATGCAGAAAATCAAACAGGGATTAAGGGACTGGACAAAGGATTTCGCCAGGGCACTCGTGTTTTTTCTGGTTTTGCAGACGTACGTCGTACAGGGCTTCGTGATTGAGGGAGCCTGCATGGAACCTGAATTGCACTCGCGCGAGAAAATTATTGTTAACAAGATGATTTATCAGATCGAGGAGCCCGAGGTCGGCGAGGTTGTGGTTTTTTCTTACCCGCTCGAGCCTGATAAGGATTTCATCAAACGGGTTGTTGGTGTACCCGGCGATGTTATCGAGATCAGAGAAGGATACCTCTATCGCAACGGAAAGATGATGAAGGAACCTTTTGTTAAAGAATACGTGTTTGGCTCTTATGGTCCACAGAAAGTTCCTGCCGGAAAAATCTGTGTAATGGGAGATAACCGCAATAATTCGCATGACAGCAGGTCATGGGGGCTTCTCGACCGTGGCAGGATAAAGGGCAGGGCCGAAGTCAAGTTCTGGCCTCCATCGGCAGCCGGCAGAATAGCTACGCTCAAAGAGTAAATCAGATTTGACAACCCCCTATCTTATGTATATATTCTGACCGCAGACAGGAGAAGCCAAAGTGGTAACCTCATTCAAGATAAGTGGATTTACGTGTCCGGCCTGTGGCACGGTTTTTGACGCCAGAACAGTGACGTCGATAACTCACCAGGGCCAGGATTCTGACTTCCTTCCACATTATCTGGGTGAGAATCCGCTGCCTTATTTTCTTGTACAGTGTCCAGAATGTAGTTTCAGCGCGTATCCCGAAGACTACAATGACCTCACATCATTTCAGAACAAAATCTCCGGGACATCGATAAAAAAAATACTGAGCCTGCCGATATGTCGCAAGATTCCCGAAGAAGCTCAGAAGTTTTTTATTGCCGGCAAGATTTATGAAGAAACCGGGCGCAATCCGTATCATATCGGCAATCTTTATCTGCGCGGTTCATGGTGTTGCCGAATCTCTGATAACCGCAAGGCAGAGATCGAGATGCAGCAGATGGCGGTTAAATTTCTGCGCCTCGCGGTCGAAAAGTCAATGATTAACAATCCTGACAATCTGCCAGTCGTGACGTACCTGATTGGGGAGCTTTATCGCAGGCTGGAAGACCGCAAGTCGGCCCGCGAGTGGTTCAGTGCCGTAGAAGAAGTATTGATAGACCAGGAACAACAGTGGATTCTCGAATTAACACAAAAACAGGCTGAATTGAATGAGCATTTCATCAACTGAAAGCTCACA
>PGYA01000038.1:0-11115 GCA_002839435.1 Candidatus Riflebacteria bacterium HGW-Riflebacteria-2
TTTCTCGCCACTTCTGGTAAAATAAACATGCTTCGTGGCAATTAACGGGATATCAGCCGGTCCCATGCCGGGGAAACCAATGCCACAGGAGAATTCAAAAAAGTTTCCGATAACTTTATTCTGTTCTGTCTCAAAAAGTTGAGCAAAAGCATTGTTTGCAATAGTTATCTTATTGCCGGGCTCTTCGATTACACAAATTGCGTCGGGAGAATTGAGAAAAACTTCTCTGAACAGGCTTTCCTGTATGTGCATTTAGATCCCCTGTATTGACCAAAGTTAAAACTGTATAAGTCTAAGTCTAATCTGGAGCATAAGCATTTTGCGAGATATTGTCAAACGCCTGCTTTATCGCTTAGCATGCTTTTGTCTGATTCTCGCCACGGGCAGGCAACCCTGTGAAGGTTAATTATGCTTTGCCAGTGTGGTAGGCTTATGGTAAATAAGTCTTTGGTGATGCCAGCTGAATTATTGCAGGAGGCTTGTAATGTCGCAGAACAGGGTAATCGCTCCGTACAACCAGTGGGAACCAGCCATAAGTGCGGAAGCCGTTTTTCGCGCCAGTGTCAATTTCATGTTTCTATCGACAGATGGCAGGGGCAGCCTGTTCTGGGTCGAACTACGGCCTGAGGAAAAGGGCCGCTGCGTGTTGATGATGCGAACGTCGGCCGGCGCTGTGCGTGAGCTGCTGCCGCCGCCGTTTTCGGCGCGTTCACGCGTAATGGAATATGGCGGTAAACCTTATGTGGCCGGGCATGGTCGCATTGTTTTCTGCAACTTTGTCGATCAGCGTCTCTATGTGATGCCGCTTAACGAGACCAGCGGGGCGCGAGCGCTGACGCCGGAACGTACCGCCGATGGTCGTCTGCTTAAATTCATGCAGCCTGAATTATCGCCAGATGGGCGCTGGCTGGTAGCTGCCTGCGAACTCGAAAACGGCAGCGAAGAACCGCTCAATGCCCTGTGCATTCTCGATCTTGAAATCGAAAGCATTCAGGAGCCCGTAATCATCGCTTCCGGGGCCGATTTTTACAAGTCGCCGATGTTCGCGCCTGACGGCAGAAGCGTCGCCTGGCTTGAATGGAACCATCCATACATGCCCTGGGATTCAACGAACTTGAAAGTCGCACCGTTCGAAGAAGGCCGTATTGAAAGTTCAGCCACTCTGCATGTTGCCGGCTCGAACAGCGTTGCCATAAATGACTTTGTATTCAGTCCGGCCGGCGACCTCTGGTTTCTTATGGATATCAAAGGCTCGGCACCTGATTCTGTCGAAAACTTTTTCAACCTGTATGAATGGCGAAATGGCGCGGTGCGCCAGATAACCGCTGAAACCCGCGAAATCTCGATGCTGTCGCAGCCCGGTAAAAAGCTCGCTGCCATGCTGCATGACAAGGGAATTCCGAGTCTTGCGACTATTGATGTGGCAGCCGGCAACCTTACGATCGTGAATACCCCATTTGCGGCTGTCAGCCGACCGGTTCTGCTGGCAGACGGCATCGCCACCATCGGAACTCCGGCCGACAGCCCGACACAGCTTGCCCTGATCCGGCCTGACGGTGCTGTTGAAATAATTCGTCAGGCGGCCGAATCCGATCTGCACCCTGATGATATCAGCAGCGCTCGACTGGTGTCTTTTCCCACCGAGGATGGTGGCATCTGCCATGGCTATTATTATGCACCAGAAAATCGCCGATACCAGGCCCCGGAAGGCGATCTGCCGCCGGTGCGCGTGTTGGTGCACGGTGGCCCGACCGGCATGACCCGGCCGGGGTTTTCGCGTGAAAACGCGTTTTGGACATCACAGGGCTATGCGATTTTTGACGTAAATTATCGCGGTTCAACCGGGTTCGGACGTGCCTATCGTGATGCCCTGCTTGGGCAGTGGGGTGTAATCGAAATCAACGACGTTCGCGATGGCCTCAAATACCTGCGCGAACAAGGTTTGATCGGCGACAAGGCTGTGGTGTCCGGCGGCAGTGCCGGAGGCTACACCGTACAGCGTCTGCTGACCTTTTTTCCGGAGATGTTTGCCGCTGGCGCCAGCCATTTTGGCATTGGCAACCTGGTAACTCTGCAGAACCTGACGCATAAGTTCGAATCGCGCTATCTCGAAGGACTTCTCGGCGGGCCGCTGACAACGCATCGCCAGGTGTTCGAAGAGCGCTCACCGATAAACCATCTCGATAATCTTAAAAGCCCGATGATCATTTTTCAGGGCTCAGAAGACAAGGTGGTGCCGCCCGAGAATTCTCGAGAAATGGCGCTGATTCTGGCACGCAAGAAGATCATGCACGAGTATCACGAATACGAAGGCGAGGCGCATGGCTTCCGCCAGAAAGAAAACCTCGTAGATTCACTGGCTAAAGAAGCCGGGTTTTTCAGAAAAATTCTGCAGAGTCTTTGCCCGAAGCAGGTTGATTTTTTGGCAGGTAGTGATAGATGATCCAATGTCGAAATTAATTGTAATGAGCTGCTTTCAGCAGCTTATAAAAGTTGGGGAGAAACATATGTACAAATTTTCACGACTCGCATTTTTAACTTTTGTATTTTTGGTGTGCTCTATCATGGTTGCGACACCGGCCGGTGTTCATGCTGAATCAGCACTTTCGCATGATGAACAGCTGGAATTGCTCGAACTTGCTCTTGCCGATTTCCATGAGAAGCCTGAGATAGTTCTGGAAGAATTGAAAAAACTTGCTGAACGGGATGGGGGCGCGGCTCATTACGCACTTGGTCTCATTTATTCAACAGGTCAAGTTGTCACGAAAAACGAAAAGGATGCCTTTTCTAACTTCATGAAGAGTGCTGAAAAGGGATACGCTCCAGGTCAACACGCTGTTGGCTACTACTTTTTCAAAGGCGATGTGTGTAAACGTGATGTAAATATGGCAGCCGAATGGTTTGAAAAGGCTGCTCGGCAGAAACATGCCGGCGCCGCTGTTATGTTGGCGCACATAATTGATACTCAGGAAGAATACAGCAACGATCAGGGCGGTTCTTTTCAGTGGTATGAAATAGCCGCTCAACAGGGTTTGCTTGACGCCCAGTATTCGCTGGCAGTTGCATATGCCCTGGGCAAAGGCGTGAAAGAAGATCGTAGCGAAGCTTACAAATGGTATCTGCTTGCCAGCCAGGCCGATGAGCCACAGGATGAAGACTTGAAAGCCAATGTTGAACGAGTGGTAAAGGTTCTCGATGTGACTTTAACGGCTGAGCAGAAAAAGACTGCACAGAGTCGGGCCGATGAATTTGTGCCTGCTAGAAACCTCGAGAAGTATACAGAGTCTGCTCTGGCTATCATGGCCGCAATTCGATAAGAGCAGGTGTTAATACCTCTGGCTTGACAAGCGGGCGGGTTTCTATGATAATCGCGCTGGCAGAAAAGACTTGCAGCGATATCAGTTGAGGTGGCAGGCATGACCGATTTTCGTAAAGATACTCCGCAGTGGCTTGACGAGGCGATTTTTTACCAGATAATGCCCGACCGCTTTGCACGCGAAGGCAGTGGTCAAAACGAACCGAAACTGGTGCAATGGGATGCCCGACCGGGCAGCAGCGGGCGCGGTGGCAGCGAGTTCTACGGTGGCAACCTCAAAGGGATCTGTGCACACCTCGATCACATAAAAGCGCTCGGCGCGAACGCTGTTTTGTTGACGCCGGTCAACCGTGCGCCTTCTTATCATCGCTACGATACGACAGACTTCTGTGAGCTCGACCCGCTGCTCGGCGACTGGCATGACCTCGAACGTCTGGTCGGCGCGGCGCACGAGCGCGGTA
Organism: Candidatus Riflebacteria bacterium HGW-Riflebacteria-2; assembly: GCA_002839435.1. GTDB lineage: Bacteria > Muiribacteriota > Ozemobacteria > Ozemobacterales > Ozemobacteraceae > Rifleibacterium. The sequence goes on from PGYA01000038.1 coordinate 3,778, forward strand.
TCAGACTGGTCTGCGATATAGCTCTCAACCATGTATCGCACGAACATCCCTGGTTCCAGGCCGCCCGCGGTAATCCGCAGAGTAGAGAGCGAAGCTGGTTCAAGTTTGCCGAAGACGGCGGTTACCAGTGCTGGTGGGGCTATCATACTCTGCCCGAACTGCAGCTCGATAATCCAGAGGTGCAGCAGAAGCTTTTTCTTGGTCGCGACAACGTTCTCGCTTTCTGGCTCGACAAGGGCTTTGACGGCATCAGGCTCGACTGCGCCAACGACCTGACCCTCGAAACCTGCGAAAAAATAGTTGCCGAAATCAGGCCCCGCTTTCCGCAGGCGGCCATCATTGGTGAACTCTGCACCTATTCGGTGCCATGGTTGCGCGTTCTCGATGCCACCCAGAGCTACTTTTTCACCGATTCTCTCAAAGCTCTAAAATCAGGCAGCATCACGACCCGGCAGTGTTTGAACAACATGCAGATCGCCTATTCGTCTGGTGCGCGGCGGCAGTTTCAGATGCTTTCTTCGCATGATATTCCGAGAATTTACAGCGAGTGGGGCAGGGCGCCTGCATTTTTGCGCGCTGCCCGCCGTCTGCAATTCACCATGCCGGGAATTCCGATGCTCTATTACGGCGAGGAACTGGCAATGCGCGGCCGACATGACCCCGAAAACCGTGCGACCCCTGACTGGCGGCTTCTCAAGAAACCTGAAATTGCCGAAGAACTTAAGGAGCTGCAGAAGCTGACTGAGCTCAGGCATAATTCGCCAGAACTGATCAGGGGCAGCTGGCAACCGATTTTCACTGACGGTTACCCCGATCTTTTCGCATTTTTCCGTGCCGATCAAGCAAACCCGCATTGTCTGACCCTGGTAACCTGGAACAACAGCCGCAAAAAAATACAGCCGACGATCACCGTGCCATGGGGCTGGCTTTTTTCACAGCTTCAGCTTGAAGAAGTCTTTACCGGCCGCAGGATTACCACTGTTGCCGGAATGGTTACGCTGACCCTGGCGCCAAACGAGTGCGCGGTCTGGCAGGTTAAAGACGACAGCAAGCGCAACTATTCGTTTTTCAAAAACCGCTCGCGCTGACGATGAATCGCCTCAGCCGTTTCTCGGTGCCAATCCTCGCCGAACTGCTGCTGAATTTCTGTGTCAGCATGGTGCTGTTTCGACTGCTCGGCCGTATTGCCGATGCCGCCTCTGGCGCAATCGGCTCGGTAAACAGTCTGTTCGGGTTGTTTCACATGTTCTTTCTTGGCTTGTCACAGGCTGGTGGCATAGTTATCGCCAACGCCTGCGGGCGCAGCAACGAGGCGCTGGCCGCCCGCCAGCGTGGTTTGTTGCTGCTGATTTTTCTGGTTGCCATTACCGCGATTTTGTTGCTGGTAACTTTGGGTCGCACGTTTCTGATTGCCCAGATCATGGGGCTTTCAGGGAGCTCAGCCGAGTATGCGGCAAGTTTTTGCCGCATCGCGCAGTGGTCGCTGTTAATCCAGGCACTGGCCCAGTTTATGACCGCTATCTTTCGCAGTCTCGGCAACAGCATGCTGCCGTTTCTCATTGCACTGCTCAATAACAGTGTTACGCTGACGCTGCTCTGGCTGCTCCCCGATTACTCGGCGGCTCTTCAGATCAGCGGCGTCGAATGGATCGCGCTTTGCCAATTGTCTGCCAACCTGCTGGCTTTATTTTCTTCGATCCTGGTTTTCATGCTTTATATGCGTGCTCCGGTCGAATTCCCGACCCGCAGCCACTTTTCGCGAACTGAGCTTAAAGCCATACTGCTTCTGGCTTTTGCGGTAGTGCTCGAACCGGTCTCTTACAATCTCGCGCAGGTCGTTATCAGTCGCTTTTTTGCTGAACAAGGGGATGTTGCCCTCGCCGCCAGAGCTTACGCAGGCACTCTCGCCGCTGTTCCGTCGCTTCTCGGCATAGCACTGGGGTGGGGTGCCCAGATTCAGGTAAGCTACCTGATTGGCGCCGGAAAGCTTGAAGACGCGCGCAACGCGGTTTTGCGCAGCTGTCGACTGACCATTGTTGTCGCACCGTTGTTTTCGCTGCTGATCTTCCTTAACTCTGCGCGATTATTGTCGGTTTTTACCGCAGACCCTGCTGTTGCCGACGCTGCTTCGTTGTTGCTGGGCTGTTTTATTCTACTCGAGATAGGTAGAAGCTGTAACACTACTATTGCGCCGGCGCTCAAGGCGCGTGGCGACGCTGTCTACGTTGCGAGAACCGCTTTTATCGTAATGATTCTTGTCTGCTTGCCGGTTGCCTGGTTTTTGAGCTTTCCGCTCGGGCTCGGCATTCTGGGACTCGGTCTGACTGCCGCTCTCGACGAAATGTTACGTGGCTGGCTCAATCTCAAGCGCTGGCAAAAGTAAAACTTTTTGCGATTCACTCAGTAATATATTGAATTCAGCCGGTTTTAAAACTGTTGTGATAAGGTCGGCCATTGATTATAATTATACTTTGCGAGTTATTTAGGCGAGGGGGCATGAATGATGAAATCAAATCGCGGTTCGATAAGACGACTGCTGGTAATATCCATGTTAGCGGCGCTTCCGGTGACGGCCTCGGCTCAGAGCACCAGTGCTGCGCGCCAGCTCGACAAGAGCGAGATTCGTCAGATAACCAGTGAACTGCAGTCTGTGTCAAACGAACTCGACGCACTGCTGGCCATGAACGAAGGTAACACGGTTGGGACTGCCGCTGAAGTGACTGTGGTTAAAGGCGATTGTCTCAGCGCACTGGCAAAGAAGCACCTTGGCAGCGCCTCGCGCTGGCCTGAACTGGTAAAGTTGAACCAGGATCGCTACCCGTCGTTGCTCAAAAACCCCGATCTGATTCACATAGGATGGAAACTCAGAATGACTGCACCGACTGCTGCAAAACCAGGTTCTACAACACAAAGTTCAGCTGCCGGCGTTTCGAATAACGGCGGCACAGCCGCCAGCACTCTTCCGGTAACTGGCTTTACCTCTTCTAATTCTACGCCTGCAACTTCCCAGCCCGCTGCTTCTTCAGCCAATAACTCGGCGAATCGTTACGGCAGTCCGCTCACCAGTCGTGCTGCCCCAGACGGTGTTCCGATAATCAAGAGCACAAGCACCGTTCTGCATATCGGTGATTCGCATACCTGTGGCACCTACGGCAAGTCTATCGACGCGCTGATGCGCCAGAGCGGCGCAACCGTCAACACCGTCGGGGTTTCCGGGTCTTCACCGTCCTGGTGGTTCAATGGAACTGTCGGCAAAAGCGGTTTTTATGCCAAAGATGAGCAGGGAAAGGTCGATCAGCCGGCAGACTGGCGCACGCCGCGTGCGACGCCAAAGCTGACAGATCTGATCAAGCAGAAAAAACCTGATGTACTGGTTGTTTCGCTTGGTGCCAACCTCATTGGTGCCAACAGTACAACAATTCAGAATCAGGTTAAAAGTATATGCGAGGTTGCCAGGCAGAATGGAACCCAGCTCGTCTGGATCGGCCCACCTGATGGCCGCAACAAGTCAGATAGCGAGCAGACCAGGCTTTATCAGAATCTTAAAGAAGCTGTCAGCCAATATGGCGGCACTTTTGTCGATTCACGCGCCTTCACCGATTACCCGGCTACCGGGGGAGACGGCGTACATTACGGCGGGACTGAGGGTACGAAGATTGCTCAACAATGGGCACAGTCAGCATATGACGTAATCCAGGGAAAATAGGCGTGGCACAAGAAACCGTACATCGTTGGAAATTTTTCCGTTACGGGGGAATCGATCAGGTAAATCTTAGCGCCGCAGAAGATCTGCTGGCGCTTGAAAAACTCGATCCCAAATTATGGGCGGTGCTGAGTTGCCCGACCTGCAATGTCGAGTTCGATGCCCGGACGTTCGAATTTCTCGACACCGACAAAGACAAACGTATCAAGATTGCAGAGGTTGTTGCCGGGGTTAAGTGGGTTTGCGCCCTGCTCAAGAAGCCTGCCGATCTTTTTAAAAGTGAGCCGGCGCTGCCGCTCGATGCAATCAATACGGCAAATACAGACGGTGAAAAACTTTATACTCTTGCCCGCCAGATTCTCAGTAATCTCGGCAAAAAGGAGGCAGCGACTATAACAGTTGAAGATCTGGCAGACACCCAGAAAATCTTCGCAGCAACCGCATTTAACGGTGATGGAGTTATCACCGAAGACGCAGCCTCAGATGAGGCAATGCAGACATTTATTAAAGATATTGCCGCCAGTGTTGGAACAGCCGAAGATCGCAGTGGCAAACCCGGCATTTCTCAGGCTTTGCTTGATAAGTTCCTGACAGCAGCTGACAGTTATCTTGGCTGGCAAAAGAAGGCGGCCGATAATGCCTCTTCCATTCTTTTCAATGGCGATGTCACACATGCGCAGGCACAATGCTTCATCGCTGTCAAAGCCAAGATAGACGATTTTTTTATCCGCTGCCAGCTTTCGGATTTTGACGCCAATTTTGCGACAACCGGTCAGCACCTGGAAAAAGAGTATCTGTCGTTGTTAAGACGTAATCTTGCCAAGGATGCGCCAGAATTGCGTGACTTTCCACTGGCCATGGTTTCTTCCGAAAACAGTCTGCCACTTACAGAACGCATGAATCCGGCCTGGAATGCCGATATAGCCGTTTTTCACGATCAGGTTGTGTTCAAGCTGCTCGGCGATATTAAAAGACTGAGCGAAAAAGATTGGCTGACAATCAGGGCAAAATTCGCGCCCTATGAAGCCTGGCAGTCTGAAAAAGCCGGAAGCGAAGTAGAAAAGCTTGGGGTCGCAAGATTGCAGGAAATTATGGCATCCGATCTGGCGGTCAGACTGCGCGGGCTTATTCTGCAGGATATGGCTCTCGAGCCTCAGTTCAAGGAAATGGAAAGTCTTGAAAGACTCGTCAGATATTATCGCTATCTTTATAAATTGTTGGCCAACTATGTTTCCTTCAGAGATTTTTATGACATCAAAACGCTTGCTATCTTCCAGATGGGAACTCTGTTCATGGACAGCCGCAGCTGCGTGCTGTGTGTCAAGGTTGATGACATCGGCAAGCACAGTTCGATGGCCAATACCTGCTATACTTACCTCGTATACTGTGACTGTGTAAGGCCATCGACCGGCGAGAAAATGACTATTGCCGCTGCTTTTACCGATGGCGACTCAGAACAGCTGATGCCCGGCCGCAACGGCCTCTTTGTCGATCGCAAGGGCAATTACTGGGATGCCACAATTGTTAAGATTATTGATCATCCGATCAGCATCAGACAAGCCTTCTGGTCACCTTACCGCCGCCTTTCAAAATTTGTGAACGATCAGATCGAAAAATTTGCAAGCTCAAAGGACAAAGCTGTAGCCGACTCAATGACCACTGGCGTTGCCAGTGCTGGAGCCAAAGTTGAAGCGGCTTCGGTCGCAGCTGCCAAGACACCGCCGCCAACGCCCTTTGATGTCGGCAAGTTTGCCGGCATATTTGCCGCCATCGGCCTCGCCATGGCGGCCATAGGTTCTGCGCTTGCCTCGGTTGTTGCAGGCTTCATGAGTCTTGCCTGGTGGCAGATGCCTCTGGCACTTATCGGCATTCTCCTGTTGATCTCGGGTCCTTCAATGGTTCTGGCGGCCTTGCGGCTGCGCCAGCGCAATCTTGGCGCCATGCTCGATGCCGGCGGTTGGGCGGTTAATACCAGGGCGCAGATCAACATGAAGTTTGGAAAAACGCTGACAGGCATGGCTGAACTGCCGCCTGGTTCAGTAAGATCCTTTGATGACCCCTATTTTGACAAAAAAACGCCATGGCGCCTCTACCTGATTCTGGCCATAATCGCCCTTCTTCTGATCGGAATCTTTTCCCGTCCGTCTTTTAGAGCCCGGGCCGGTAATTTTGTCAGACGCCTGACCGGTTGCAAAATTGAAAAGGCCGGCAAGGAAAAGAAAGACAAAGCTGCCGTTGCCACGCCCGTCCCGGCATTACCCCCGGCCCCCGCCACACCCACCCCAGGGACAAACTAGTTTCTGATTGATAGTGCATTTTGTGCTTGCTTTGTCGGTTGCTATCTGATAAAAAGATCGCATGCGCAAAACCTTTATAAATTCGTTGCTGCTGATACTCGTGCTTCTGCCTGGCGCCTTGCTGGGAGCCGACATCGAGCTCACCTTCTGGAACTTCTGGGACCCCAAGTTCATTCTGCCGGTAATCAAGCAGTTCGAGCAGGATAACCCGGGCGTAAAGATCAATAACGAGCAGGTCAGCTGGGGCAACGGCCTCGACAAGATTGTGGTTGCCATGGCTAACAATCGCGCGCCCGATATCTGCGAGCTCGGCTCGACCTGGATGGGTAAATTCATGGGCGAGGGCGCACTGCTCGATGTTACCGACAAGTTCTGTGACCTCAAGCCCGACTACCTGATGTGGGAACCGGCCACGATGAACGGTCGCCTTTACGGCATGCCCTGGCTTGCCGGCACCCGCGTGATGTTTTATAACCGCAAGCTCTTCAAAGAAGCGGGCCTCGACCCCGAACGTGGCCCCGAAACCTGGGAGGAGCTTCTCGCAGCGGCAAAGCTTATACACAACCCTGAAAAAGGTCTCTACGGATTCGGCATGAACGCCGGCGAAGGGCACATTCTCTACAAGAAATTCATGCCTTTCGTCTGGGGAAACCACGGCCACATAATTGACGAAAGCGGCAATTTTGTTTTCGACAGCCCGCAGACCCGCGAAGCACTTGATTTTTATCTCAAACTCAAAGAATACAGCTATTGCGAGAAGCAGGATCTGCTCGACGAAGCCTTCAAACGTGGCAAGCTCGGGCTGGCGATATCCGGTTCCTGGAATTTCGCGCGTTACCCGATCGACGCACCTGAACTTGATTTTGGCGTTGCGCTGATGCCAAAACCGGCAAAAGACAAGGGTTTTTCGACTTCGTTTCTTGGCGGCGAGATTCTGGTAATGTTCAAAACCTGTAAAGATCCAGATATGGCCGCCAGATTCATCAGGTATCTGACTACTGTCGAAAATACGCTGCCGATCACGCGAGAGGCGCTGGTCAGCTTTCCGGCCCATAAAGACGCCTACAAAGACGAAATGTTCACGCGCGACCCGCGTCTCGGCGTATTTGTCGAGCAGATGAAGACCAGCGTTCACCCGCCAATACATCGCCTGTGGATCGAACTGGAAAAAATCATTAACGACACTGTCGAGAGAGCCATGTATGGCGAAGCACCCGACAAGGTCTTTGTCGATGCTGCCCGCGAATATGCCAGAGTCTCACAGCGCAAAGCTGATGGTCAGGCAGCAGTTGCTGCTTCGGCCGTGCCGACTGCTGCGGCCGCAGGTCAGAATGGCGG
>PGYA01000038.1:11163-53013 GCA_002839435.1 Candidatus Riflebacteria bacterium HGW-Riflebacteria-2
TGGCGGTTCAACCCAGATTTTGCTGCTTACCCTGATCGGGGTTGGCACTTTGATTAATGCCATAATGCTGATTTTTCTTGTTTACGAGGTAAAAAAAAACGCAGGTTGATCGGTAAACCGCGGCGCAGCGGGCCGATCGAAAAGTCACAGCGGGTTCTTCTTTTTCTGTCACCCTGGCTGATTACCTTTGCCGTTTTCTGGCTGTACCCTCTGGTGTTTTCTTTGATATTGAGCTTCTGCGACTATGATGTCTTCCATCCGGCCGTGTTCAGCTTCGCTGGCCTGAAAAATTACCTGCGATTGTTCAGTGATGGAGACTTTGTTCAGTCCTTTTTCAACACTCTGATTTTTGTGATCGGCACGACGCCGGTTACCACGCTGCTGGCTCTGACGCTGGCGTTGATGGTTAACAACGTCAGCCGTGGCAGCCAGGTTTTTCGTTCGATTTTCTTTTTGCCTTCAATTATTTCAATTGTTGTCACGGCGACTATTTTCAAGTCGATGTACTCACCGATAGGAGCCCTCAATCGCCTGTTGGCAGTATTCGGGTTGCCCGGTCAGGCCTGGCTTATCGAAAAAAATCTGGCGCTGCCGGCAATCATGGTGATGAACATCTGGGCCTACACCGGCTATTACATGGTTCTATATCTGGCCGCGCTCAAGGCCGTGCCGCGGCAGCTGTACGAGGCCGCTGAGGTTGATGGCGCCACCGAATGGCAGCAGTTTCGCTATATTACTCTGCCGCAGATTCATTACATGACAATTTTCATTCTGACCGTCAATACTATCCGCAGCTGGCAGGTATTTCCCGAAGTCTTCACTTTGACCAGCGGTGGGCCGGTCGGACGCACCAACACTCTCGTGCACCACCTGTATGAAACCGCTTTCAGATATCACGAGATGGGTTATTCTGCTGCGATTTCTTACATACTGCTGGCAATAATCATGACTTTCTCGTTGGTGCAGATGTATGTTCTACAGGGCCGCGGCCGGAAAAAGGGTAAAAAAGCATGACACAAAACAGTTTCAGACAAAAAGGGCTGTTTGCCATTCTCACCGCACTGGCGCTGAGCTATCTCTATCCATGGCTTTATATGCTGCTGCGTTCATTTTTGCGGCATGAGCCCGGGCTTTCTGACGGCAATGGCCTGTTCACTCTTGAATATTACCGGCTTGTGCTCGGCAATGCAGGGTTTCCGACTTATCTGTTCAACAGCTTTTTTGTGCTTACCATAGTGCTGATCGCCAACGTGGTATTCTCGGTCATGGTCGGCTATGCCTTCGCGCGCTATCGTTTTCCCTTCAAGAACGTCATGTTCTGGATGGTTCTGGTGACGCTGATGGTGCCAAAACAGACGCTGATGATACCTCTGCTCGACCTGATGGTGCGCATGGGTCTGCACAATACCCTGTGGGCGCTGATATTGCCATTCTGCGTCGATGGCTTCAACCTCTTTCTGATGAAACAGTATATTCAGGGTCTGCCGCCTGACCTCGAAGACGCGGCCCGCGCCGACGGCGCCGGTGAAATCGGCATTCTCTGGCATGTTATCGCGCCGCTCAGTCGCCCGGCTATCGCCGTGCTGATCATCAACACCGCGATCATCAACTGGAACTCATTTCTGTTTCCGCTGATTCTAACCGACACCGCGTCGGTGCGCACTTTGCCGGTCGCTCTCGCCATGTTTTCGCAGGGACCGCATGCGACCGACTGGGGCGCATTGATGGCAGGCGCTTCGGTCAGCTCACTGCCGATAATCGCGATTTTCTGGATGTTTCAGAAAGAAATCATCGAAGGCATCACCAGCGGCGCTCTCAAGGACTGACCAGATCATAGGCGGCGCAGGAACCATCGCGGCGCGGGTCGGCGAGTGCCTTGAACTGCGTGCCTTCGGCGATGATTGCCGAGAGCAGCCCAAAGTAATCGTCGCAGCCAGGTTTTACAGTTGTCTCTGGAAACCACTGTTCGAGGGTTTTTGCCAGCGAAGTATCGGGCTGCCACTCGACAATAAGTTTCTGATGATGATCGAGAAAATAGCGCGGACTGCTGATCAGATGGTCGGTCTGCTGTGGCCGCCGCAGAAATCTGGCCAGCGCAAGACCCGTGTTGAAAACTATGCGTTCAGAACCGGCGCCGCCGATTGCCAGCACTGCTCGTCCATTCCTGGTGACAATGATAGGAGATTTGGTTGATACTGGGCCGGCGGAAAGAGGGTATTCGTCAGGATAGTCTGACACAGCGTCGGTAAAATTGCGCAGACCGTTGTTGTAAAAAAAGCCGGCCGGTGAAAACTCGCCGGTGCCAAAGTGGCTGCCGAGAGTTAGCGTCATCGAGACCAGCATACCGTTTTTGTCGGCAACGCATAGATGCGTGGTATTGCCGTTCTCGACAACGTCGCCGCTACGGTTAACCACAATGCTGTCGGCGAATTCGATAAAGCGATATGGGTCGGCAAGGCAGCCTGCCATGTTTTCATACCTGGCCTGCAGTATTCTGCGCCCGGCCCGTGCGGTAGCCAGAATGTCTTCAGGACGTTGCTCATGCAGGTCGATTCTGCTGTTCAGCAGGTCTTCGGCGAGCTTGATGCTGGCGATAGAGCATGCTGGTGGTGGGTTGCCATAGAGCGAATAATTCTGCCAGTCACGGCGAACCGGCTTTACCTGCAAAGTTCTGACAAGAGCCAGATCGCTGATACGGTATTCTGAACCATGTTTCTGCATGTTGGCGATCAGGGTTTTCGCAGCCTCGCCACGATAAAACGAGCGCCCGTCGTCGCTGGCAATTTCGGCCAGGGTACCGGCCAGAAGAGGTTGTCGTAGAATCTGACCGGCACGCAACGGGTAACCCTGCGGCGCCAGAAAATTTATCGCTGCCGGATCTTCGATTTTCGGCAGGGTTTTTTCGATGGTCTTTTCAAGGTAGGCGCTGATTTTGAATCCGTCAGCGGCTGCGCTGATGGCTGGTTTTACCAGTGTCGCAAGCGGCTGGCTGCCATACTGGCGGCGGAGTCGCAGCAGCAGATCAGGAACTGTCGGCAGGCCAATATGGTTGACAATTTTGTGCCTGCCGGCCAGGCGCGGGCGTTTGACCGAGGCATCCCAGGCTTCGACGCGGTCACCAGGCAGATATACCAGGGCAAAGCCGTCGCCGCCAATGCCTGAATTACTGAAATCAACGACACCGAGCATAAAACCGGCAGCTATTGCGGCATCAACCGCATTTCCGCCTGCGCGCAGTATCTGCAAGGCTGCCGCCGCTGCCAGCGGATGACCGCAGCTGACCGCTCCTGCATTGCCCTGCGTGATAAAGCAGCGTTCATCGCCGGCATAATCCGTCTGCTGCCGCCGTGCAGCAGTCTGTTGCACCACTGCCAGCATAAGCAACAACAAAATAAAGAGTCTGCGTTGCATTTTTATGTGCCCCTTCATCTGACATTTTCACAAAATTATAGCCGAGATCAGACAACAATTTCACTTAAAATGTGAAGGGAAGAAGAGTTTTCCGCAGATTACGCTTATTTCCGCAGATTTGCAAAAACGAGTGCTTTGTCAAAGTTGAATCGCATGGTAAAAAATGGTCATTGCGAGGAGCGTAGCGACAAAGCGGTATGCCACCCTCTTCGTGATGACGGATAACACCAGATTCAATGTTGACAGCTCAATAGTGCTTTTATCGGATGAGTTTCAAATTTATCAGCAAAATCTGGGTAATCTGTGGATGCATTCTTGAAAATGCGTGCCAGATCAAGTTTGTATAGCTTTCAGCAGCCAGGCTTCGACGGCCTGGGTTTTGCCTTTGACCGAGCTGATCGGCAGTTTTTCGCAGGTATGGCCGTCAGGCACGGCTTCGACCAGAGCGCCGCTGATGATTACGCCGCCTTCTGGCTGTTTGCCGGCAACTGAGGCGAGGCGCGCCGACAGGTTGACCGGGTCGCCGACGACAGTGCGCGACAGGCGGGCTTCGGCAGCGCCCATAATGCCGGCCACGACGATTCCGGTGTTGACGCCGGCGGCGACACGATGGCCGGTGCGGGCAAATACCAGTTCGCTTATGTAGAGTGACGTTTTAATGGCATTTGTCTGATGCTTGCGATCTTCGCCATGATGCTCAAATACGATCATGATCTTGTCTTCGATCATCTTGTCGATTTCGCCGCCAAACATGCGGGTTGCCTCATCTGCAGCCTGCAATAAACTCTGCAGCAGTTCAAAAATCTGGTGTTCGTCGTGGCTGTTCTGAAAATTCGCGAAATCACAGACTCCGGCAAAGACGATAGTCGCATTGCGCAGTTCAGACTTTTCGGCAAGCGCATCGATTTCCTGCCCGGCTACCACTTCGCGGCGGACAGATTCGCTGACGAATCCCCTGAGCAGGCTGCCTTCGCGTAGACCCGCGGCTATGCGGTTAAAAGCTGCGCCGATTTCGGCAAATTCATCGGGGTGATTTTCGTCGATCTCAACCTGGTAATTGCCGGCGGTTATCTGATTGGTCGCGTCGGTCAGTTCGTGCAGAGGACTGGTAAAATAACGGGCCCCGGCCATCGCGAGAGAAATACTGACAAGTGCGAGAGCAGCAAGAAAAAGCAGGGCCCTGTTTTCGAGATCCTTGCGGTAGGCAGCGAAGCTGGCAATGGTTTCGCTGCCGGCAACCGTATAAAATGAATAATTGCAGGGAAATGCCTGTCCGATGACGATAGTCTCGTCTGACTTTTCTACGCTGGCGGTCTGTGCTCGATTGAAGTGGGCATTTTTTGCAAGGTTCAGCAGATGCGGGCGCCTGGCTTCGGTTTCTTCAAGTGTATGCTTCAATGTGTCAGTAGAGCGTTCATTTCCCCATATTGCCAGTCGGGGCGATCGTGATTTCAGATCGAGAAACTGCACCGGAAAGTCGTGCGCTGCATTTTTTTCATCCATGTGCCAGGTGATGTAGGCATGATAGCGGTCGCCAAATCTTATTGGCATACCGAAAAGCTTGTTTTTCTTATATGTTGTTCTGATATCGAGATACATGGGGGAATAGCGACGAAAGTTGAAAAAGATGTCTGGCCCGAACAACTGCAAAAAGAAGTCGCGGGAATATTCACCCTTGAGGTCGTCCTGAATCTGCTGCCGGCGCTGGCGTGCGCTTACTTTACCATTGTTGTTATGGTAATCGAGAATTTCGACGAAGCGGTCGTTGAAAAAGCTGGTGAAATCACGGTCTTTGCCTTCAGCCCGGTATTGGTCGTCATCACGCAGCGATACCGCGACGAATTCGCCGTCGTCACGGCACATCCATAAAGAGGTGAAGTAACGGCTCAAAAGCTGGCTGTCGAGTGTCTGCAACAGTTTGATGCAATAGTTGAAATCATCTGAGCCGGTGTAAGGGTCGCGTGTATAACTGCTGATTCGTTCGATAGAATCGAATGTCCGCACCAGATTAAGACGGTTGAGAAAACTGTCGTTCGTCTGCTGGTCAAGATCGTTAAGCTCGCCGGTAAGCTTTTCGGAAGTGGCGCTCTGAATGTTGTTGTAACTTGTCTGCAGATATTCGTTGGCCAGATAGATCATTGAAAACAGTGGTAGTATGAACAACATGAGAAAAATCACCGGTATGAGATATCTGATCTTAAGATCAGAACCCCGGTTGAGCATGATTTTCTGGCCGATCAAGATAAACAGAAGGGTAGAAACTGCAGCAAGAGCCATTATTGGCAGATGAGCGGCCTTCTGCTCTGCCCTGTATGAGGCCGGTGGCCCGGATACTGCAAACAAGCGGGTTTCGCTGCGCTGGTCGATCGCTCCCAGATATACCCGGCAGTCGTCGATAACGACAGTTTCAGGCATTGGGCTGGCCCCGGCGATAAACTTCGTCAGTTTGTCACGCAGCGAAGCTTTGTCGTTGAACCATGACGAAAACACAGGCTGAGTCGAGCTTTCCGCGACACAGCCGGTTCCAAAGTCATCGTCGGCGTTGCGAATCTTGCGTTTGAGTGATTCAAACCATGAAACCGGCTGCAGGTTGGCGAGTGCCAGTACGTAAATTTCAGGATTCAGGCTTCTGCCGAAGATAACGCGCATACCATCTTTGAAGCGAAAGGGAATTATTGTGCTGCTGATGAGAGCTCCGGCCTCTTCTTCGAGAGTTGCCGCAAAGTAGCCTGTCCACGGAGGGTTTTTCTGAATCAGGGTGTTTTGGCTGAAATTTTGTAGAATCTCGTCGATCCCGAGCCTGGCACCGTAGCGAAAAGTTTTGATGTTTCTGCGATTTTCGCTCAAGCGCAGCATGAAAGCTATTTCACATGGGTAATCAACATTCTCGAGCAACTCGTCGGCAAGTTCCTTGAAAAAAGTGCCGGCATCGGCTGATCTTGCCCGCAAAGAGTAATATGCTTCCGCCTGCTGATTATCAAGAATCACCTTGCGGGCAAGTCGCGCTACGTTCATCTGAAACTGGCTGTCCGAAGACATCGGCATTGCCAGCTCTTCCAGACGCGAGGTGATAACGCGTGACCGTTCTTCTTCGAACGCGTCTGTCTTGATTCTAGCCGCTTCGCGCATGGCGAGATAGACGCTGGCAGGCGGGAAAAAGAGAATTACAGAGGTCAGCAGCAGCATTAAAAGTTTTTTCATAGCGGCGCCTCGAGGTCGAGGAGCTCATAGCTGCCTTCGTTGTGCGCACAGAAATGCTGTTTCAATTCAGGAATCATATGTATCAGTGACTCAGAGATGATAATGGCGGTATGCCTGCTGCTTTTGCTTTGCGTTTCGAGTTGTTCGGCAACACTTCTCGCACTGCCGATAATGGTGAATTCAGAGCGGCTGCCCGAAGCGAGAGCGCCGGCGATAACCGTTCCATAAGCAAGCCCTATGCCGATATCATAGGCAAACAGTTTTCGCTGGCGCCTTTCTGCAATAATCTGGTGATGGCGCCGCATCATCGCTGCCGCAGCTCTGACGGCGTTCAGGCAGGAATCTGCACTATCTCCGGGAAAAAAGGCGACGACGGCATCACCGATAAACTGGTCGACGCGGCCGCCGTTACTGTTGATTGCCTCGACCATGCCCCGCAGGTGCTGGTTGAGCATCTGACTTATCAGTACCGGGGGATTGGCTTCTGAATGCGTGGTAAAGCTGCGCACGTCAGAGAAAAGTATCACTCCGGCAAGTTTTTGCGCACTTGTCTGGGCGGTTGCCGAAGCGATCTGGTTGTCGAAGGTTGTTGAAACGAATTTGCCCAGCATCTGCCGCTCTTTCAGGCCGACGACCATGTTGTTGGTTGCGGTAGCCAGTTCGCCAAGCTCGTTGTCGTATTCATACTCGAAGCGTTGCCGGAAATCGCCGGTTGCGATTGCGGCAAAGATACCGGAGAGAAGTCCGGTCGGTCCGATGAACAAACTCGCTGCTCCGGCCGAAAGCACGTAGATAAACAGCGCCATCAGGCAGAAGCTGCATAAAAGCAGAAATTGACGCCAGTCTGCTTCCCTGGCAAGATCAGAAATGTCGATGGCGGCTCCACCATACCAGGCGCCGAGTTGAGGCATGGGTTCGTAGACATATATCTGGCCAGACTGGCGCAGAATCAGACCGATCTGTGAGCTGGCAGCCGATTCAGCCAGGTTCAGCAGAGTCTGCCCGTTTTCTGATCCGATGAACTGTCGGGCAGTGGCTGGTATAATTCTTCGGGCAGTTGACAGATTGCGGTTGAAACAGGCGAAGGTGGTCTCGCCATTTCGGTTGGCGTGCATCAGGTCGTGGTCAAGCATGTATTCTAGCGTTCGCATGGTGCTGACGCTGATGACGAGATATACAGGCAGCCCACGTTCATCGATAATGATGCTGTTGTAAAAGAAGTTTATCGAGCTGGTGCCAGTTTTCATATAGGTCAGGCGTTCGACTGAATCGAGAAACAGCTCTCTGGCAACTGATTTGCCCATATTGTCGAAGATGCCGAGCAGTGTTTTCTGCATGGCAGACATTTTTATAGCGGGCATTTGCGGGCTGTACAGAGCAAAAAGACGCGAAATCGATTCGCAGGCGACAGCGAAATAGTCGAGATGAAAGCGCGCCATCGCAGTGTGTGCGGGTGTTGCCGAGATGTGACAGGGTTCGTGCCCCGGCTGGAAAATCAGCATGTATTGCAGGTTATAGTTGCGCTTTTTGAGTTCGGCGTCAAGAGAAGCGAAGCCCTGTCGCTGACTGTAAGGCGTGGCGAACTGCTCCTGAAGTTCGGGTCTTTTCAGAAGATCACTCAGTAGCATCGCACACCAGTTGCTGGTATTCTCTGATTTCTGGTCGAAGTTGCGCAATGTAGTGCGGGCGTCGTTGATGCGGCTTCTTATCCTGATCTCAGCCGACTCGTCGATAAGATGCAGAACCATGATTACCAGCAGAGCAACCGGCAACATGCCGGTCATGAAAAACAACAGTCTGAATGTCGTCGACAGCGAAAGACTGCCTTGTCTGCGATTTTGCAGAAAATAAACGACCCAGGTGAGCAGGGCGATTATCGCGAAAGCTGCCGGCCAAGGTGGGGCTGATGGTGCGTTGCCGGCAGCGCTGATGATTGCAAATGAATAAGAGGTTTCTGTGTCGATGAAATCATGAAACAACCAGCGGCCATCGACAGGGTTTATCTGTCTGGGTTTGAGGCTGCCATGGCCCCAGTGCTTTTTGAGAACCTGCAGAGCTGCTATAGATTCGGCGTCTTTGTGCAGATGTTCTGGCACAATCGGTTTAAATACCGGCTCCAGCTGTGGCGAATTTGCAAAAACCGCGAGGCCAATCCCTGGGTCTGTCTTACTGATCCGGTCAGCGAGCCTTTGTAGTGCAGCCTGGGCATCTTCGACGAAGGCGCCGGGCAAGAGGCTGATAAAGCCTATAAATCGGTTCTGGCCGAGTTCAAGCACCCGCCAGCACAGGTAACGGTGTTTGCCTTCAAAAATTACCGGCGTCATCCGGCCCTGGCGTTCGGTTGCCAGATGTTGCGGTGAAGAGTTTTCACCAAACATGCCGCTGATGAAGCGTTCATGCAGGCGGTTGCCTGAGGTTTCACCGGTGTCGCCGGCAAGATGGCAGAGTGCTTCGAAAACTCTTATGAACGCCCGTTTTTTCTGGTTCATCAGTCCATCGCCTTCGATGAGCTCGAACCGGTCGTGGGTTTGTAGAAAAGCCCAGGTCTGGCATTGCAGTGCAATTTCGGGGTCGAGATTTTCGACAAAAGACTGTTTCAGCAGTGAAGCCAGCTCGTGATCAGTACTGTTTGAAGCTTTTTCAAGATAGTCGGCAATCGCTTTGAATGATTGTTCTGCCTGGCGTTCGATTGTGTATTCTGATCTGACCCTTGCTGCAAGAATGTTGGCGCGGTTCAACCACTCGTCTTCGGCGCGTTCTTGTCTGGCATTTCTGAAGCGCTGAAGCGAACCAGCAAAAATGAAATACAAAATCAGGCCGAGAACGATCGGAAAAAAGAAGACGAAAGCAGAGCGGGTATGCCACTGCCTATGCATGCCAGTCTGCTTTCCGGCTGATGCTGTAGGCTTCGACTGCATGGGTTTTGCCCTTAACCTGGCTTATTGGCAGCTTTTCGCAGCGGTATTCAGCTGATAATTTTTCGATACTGCTTTCGGCGGCGACTATGCCACCCTCGCTAAGCCCGGCGGCTACAGTTGCCAGCCGCGCCGCCAGGTTCACCGTATCGCCAATAACGGTTTTTGATAGTCTGACGTTGCTCGCACCCATGACGCCAGAGACGACTTCACCAGTCGTAATCCCGGCTGCGGTGGGCAGGGCATGTTCTTTCTGCATGGCAATTTTTATTGAGATGGCGACGGCAACGGCGGCGTTGGCCTGTTCATACTCATTTTGTCGACCACTCTCGAAAACAATCATGACCTTGTCTTCGATCATCTTGTCGATTTCGCCGCCATGTTTCTCTACAGCCGCGACTGCAGCCGACAGGTGCGCCTGTAGAATTTCGAATATTTTCTGCGGAGCATGTCGCGGCTGAACAGATTGAAAATCCTTGATAGAAGAGAAAAGCACTGTAGCTCTGGTGTTCTGGGCAATATCTGAACTTGTCAGTTGTTCGCGACTGGCAAGTTCCTTGACGCTCTCTGAGACGAAACTGCTGAGCAGTTCGCCCTGCTGCAGAGCGATTGCCATTTTGTTAAAAGTTGCCGAAGCTACGGCAAATTCATCGGGATGACTCTGCTCAAGACGGATTGCGTAATTGCCGTCTGCTATCTGGCGAGTTGCCTGCGTCAGTTGTCGGATCGGAATTGTAAAGTAGAGAGAAGTCAGTAGTGCCAGTATGATGCCGCAGAAGGCAATCCAGACAAAGTAGCGAAGCGCCTCTGTTACAAGTTCGCCGGTTATGCTTTCGAGAGATCGGGTGAGTCTGCTGCCACAGATAATAAAATCTGAATGGCGTGCCGGCCGCGCCTCAAATATCGGCGAACCGGAAGCAGTATAATCCTGCATGAACAGACGGCTACCAGTAATCAACGACTGGTTGCCAAGCTCTACCAGATTCGGGAAAGCGTTGCTGAGTTTGTGGAACTCTACCGGTCGGGCTCCTATATACTGATCGTTTCCAAAAATTGTAAACAGCGGGTTGTCTTTGTCTGTTCTCAGCCCTTCGCGGGGGAACATATCTCTTATCCCGGCTGAATCAAATACCCAGGTAACTATATACCTGGCTTTGCCATTCTGGAATAACGGCACCGTGAGCAGGGCATTGGTGTCCATGAAAGACTCCTGCGAGATGAGACGGCCGAAATCTTCGCGTATCTTGTAATAGGTTTTGGCGCCGAACATGTTCAAGAAGAAACTGTCGAGCAGTTCGGCTTTCAGGCCATCAAATTCTATGTTATCTTCATGTGTTACCTTACTGTAGGGTTTTTCTCCGGGTGACTGCAAGTCCATGTAGGCTTTGTATCTGTTGATAAAGTGTTCTTCGGCGCCAGCGTTTTTTCCCTTGGTGAATCTGTATTTGTCTTTATCACGATCCAAAATCACTGAAAAAAATGGCTGTGACTCATCATACACCCAGATATTAGTGAAAATGGGCCGACCATGCAGCTTGTGCAGTTTATCAATTGTAGTAAGCAGAAGATCATTTATCGATGTGGTTTCGGGCATTTTGGCAAGTTTCGCAATCTTTTCCACTGAGTTCAGGCTTTTGGCCACATTAACGGAAAATCTTAAATTGGCGAGAGTTTTGACATCGAGTTCGATAAGGTCTTTGGCCAGTTCATTCACCGCGCGATTCTTTTCTTTTTTGAAATTGGCGGCGACGTATTCGTTGGCAAGGTAGGCCGAACTGAGGAACGGCAGCATGGTTACCATAACGAACATGGCAAAAATGAACGTCATTACCGAAACATCGCGACCACGACCAAATATCAGGTTTTCGACAATGATCTTGAACACGAAACAGCCAAGAATCGCGAAAAAAATGGTTAGAAACATCATTCCTGTTTGCTTGCCGGCATCTGGAATCCTGGCCGCAATTATCGTACGGTGCGGTTTTTTGGGATCTTTACCGCTGGTCAGTAAAAGGTAGTTTTGCCAGCGCCGAATGACGCTTCGCTCTCCGGCAGTTCTCAGGAGGTTGATCGTATACGCAAGTAACTGTTGTCGGTTGCTGAAAAAGCCGGAGGCTTCTATCATGTCGGAATTTCGGTTACTGACAAATGCCAGGCCCATGTCATTGTGCTGCCAGGCTGAAATTTTCTGTTGTGCTCTGGCACGGGCATCGACCCGGGTAAGATCAGCAAGAAATGTCATTAGAAATGCGGCTCGCAGGCGAAGCAGCAAAAAAAGACGATAAGTACCATGATCTCTCATTACCACTCGCTGAATCCTGTCGCCGTCTCCTTCTTCCGACAGAATATTGCTGCTGAAATAAAACTTAAGATGTTGATGAATGAAATGCTTTATCGCATTTTCAGCTTCAGCCTTCATCTCTGGCATGAACCTGTACATCTGGAGAGTGCGCAGCAGTTGGATGAATGTTGTGAGAGCGCTTGGAGTCGCCGTTTTGCCGTTTGTTATTGTAAGCAAATGATCCACTGTGTTTTGTCGGTACAGAAGCGAGGCCTCACCGCCGAACCACATTCTGGTCGTTTCACGCATCAGACTGTCAAGAAAACTTAACAGTGCATCATTTACCTCGTTTAAATCGTGGGCCAGAAAATCGCCGGTTCTGGTTTTGCGCAATTCCATGAACAGTTTTCGGTATATTTCTATGACGGGGTTTACCAGGATATCCTGACGCTGTAGCTCGTTCTGCATGCGGTGAAGCAGTTGTTTCTCAGCTTCTGCCTGCATGGCCGCCGCCGAATTTTGCATTGAATAGTAGATGACCATTGCTGGTGCCGAGAGAAAGATGGCCGCGAGTAATACAAGAAGAGCTTTTCTCATGGCCGCAGGTCTCCTGCTACAAGCTCAAACAGCGTGGTGTCAGCTAGAGGCTGGCAGGAAAAACTGCATAGCCTGGCGGCGTCACTAAATCCTGCTGATACTACAATTCTGGTATGCAGGCCAATTTTGCTGAGCTGTTCGTAATGTTCGGCATCAACTTTTGCTTTGCCGATAATGCAGAATTCTGAGCGATTCGGTGTAATCAGAGCTCCGGCAACTATCTGCCCGTATTCAATGCCAATGCCAAACGAATAAACAAACTGGCCAGCTTCTGTTCTTTTGTACAGCAATTCCTGGTGAGCCTGATACATGGCAGTCGCAGCTTTTATTGCATTCTTTTTGCTGTCTTCCGGCTGCTGATCGGGGAAAAATGCGACGATGGCATCGCCAATGAACTGTTCTATCTGCCCACCGAAATTCTGGCATAGTGCGGACATGGTTTCTAGATGGCAATTGAGCATGTCTGCAATAAGTTCGGGGGGATTGTTTTCCGAAATGGTCGTGAAATTTCTGATGTCAGAAAAAAGAACGCTGCCCTTTATCGTTCTGGCTGTTTTGCTCTCTTCAAGACTGGCATTCTCAGTGAGGCTTTGTTCAAAAGTTTTCGAGACGAACTTTCCCAGCCTTATCCGGCGCTTAAAGCCTTCGAGCATCCTGTTTATACTTTCGGCAAGCTGGCCGATCTCATCGGCTCTGGCAAGATTCAGGTTGCTCTGTAGATTGCCCGTGCTGATCGCCTGAAGTGTGGCTATGATAGACGCAAGGGGGGCAAGCATATAAGTCGTCGCATAGGAAGCCATTATATACATCAGGCAAACGAGCAGAACCGAAATACACAGCAGAACCAGACGCTTGATATTGCGTTCGCGATTTATTTCTGCCAGCGAAACTATGCAGCCGACGGCGTAATTACTTTGTTTGCTGAGAGGCGAAAAAATGTACATGTGGTTGCGGTCACTGAGGTATTTTTCAAACAAAGAACTGCGACATCTGGTGATGAAGCTCATCGCATTTTTGCCAATCTGGCTGTTAAGGACGTTCATTCTTTTGAAAGGAAAAATTGTGAATCTGGAATTGGCAAGTTCTTCAGCCGCGAGAAAAATAGTCGAATCGGCAATATTGAGTGAGTCGAGTTCGCGCGCCAGAAAATTTCGGAACAGGCGTTCTGAATTAGCGGCGAAGCCGACATAACTCCGGATCAGCCCGTTTTCGGAGAAGATGACCGTGTAAAAATAGTCAGCGCTTCTATCGCCAAATTTCATGGCAATTTCTTTCTCATAAGAATGCATGAATACTTCTTCCAGAAAGTTGTTGCCAAACCCTGAAAGTATGGTGTTGTAATTTTTCTGGGACGCATCGAGATTGATCCCAGGCATGTCCCAGAAGCGCTGGTATTGCTTGTGGGCATGATACGTCGCCGGGCCAAACAGATCCATTACCGTCTTTGCGTTTCTGTAGCGGCGCTGGTCATGCATTATCAGTTCTGACATACCGCCGGGTACAAACATGTAGATGTAGTCAACAGCCAGTTCAATCTTTTCGAGATGCTTTCTGATGATTTCATAGGCCTGCTCAGCATCCTGACGGCTATTTGACGTGAACAGCCGCTGCAGCTCGAACTCCTTGATCGCCTGTGAAATGTTGTAGCCGAAAAGCTGCTTGAGGTTGTCGCTTTTCTCGTTTATTCTCGCGAGTTTTTCGGTATTTTCGCGGCGCAGTTCGCTCAGCGAAGTGTCGTAGGACTCTTCGATCAAACCATGTGCCAGAACAATCATGAGAACGGTTGGCAACATGCCGGAAAATACGAAGAGCACCCGGAAAGATAGCGCAAGTGGCAGTCCGGCCTGTCCGTTCTTATGGTAGAAGTAAGAGAACATGGCAAGCCAGAAGCCCAGAGTGGCGACAACTGCAGGTATGATAGATGAGTTAGCGGTCTGCAGCACTTTCGGAACCGGCGCAAAAATCACCACATCATAAGGAACATCAATTGATGTCATATTTTGTATGAATAGATGAGCGCCCATCACGCGAATTTTAGCGGTGGTTTTTCGGCTTTCGCCGGAAGACTGATTGTTGCCGAGTTCATTCAGCAGCCTGCTTATTTGCTCGCGGTAGCTCGGATCACTGTCGAACTGATCGGGCAGTACCAGTGGCAGATCTTCGGCAAACTCTGCAACCGGCAGAAAAGCAACAGCCATACGGTTTTGTGAATCCTTGAACGTTTTCGTTGCAATGTGGCGCAATGCAAATCCAAGATTGGTGACCTGCGCCGTCGGAACAAAACTGATAAGAGCGGCAAAGGTGTGGTCTGCATGTTTGAATTGACGCCAGTATATGTAACATGAACTGCCTTCGAATACGACCGGGGTCAGTCGTCCTTCGCGCGTGCGACCGAGATGCAGGGGGGCAGAATGTGGGCCAAGAATCGTTCTTATCAGTCTTTCGTTCTGGCTTATCTGGTTCAGGCTCATATCCGGACTGTTGGCAAATTTCAGCAAGCTGTCCATCAGTCTTTCCATTATGCGTAACCGAGAATTTTCGAAAATAGCACCGGGCAACGCATGTGCTTTTTCTTCTTTGATTGAAAAGGCCCAGGTTTTGCAGTCGTTGCCGATAAAGCCTTCTGGAAAATGCTTTTGTATCCTGGCGCTCAAAAGTTCTCCCGAGAATGATGCCGGGCCATGCCCCTCGACCTCGTTACTCAGCCTGTTGCCATACGAGGTGAACTGTTCCGCAAAGGTTAGGTTGGTCAGCACTGTGGCCATTGTCAGATCAGCTCTTTCTTCGAGAACCTGCAGCTTTTTACCGCGGTTCTGCTGTTGCAGGTAATTGTAAAAAACCAGCGCGGCGTATACCATCGCCAGGCTTATGATTACCGGGCTGAGCAGGCCAAAGGCATATCTGAAGGCGATCTGAAGTTTTTCCGAACCTTTATTCAATAGATTACTCTCATCTTTGCTGTGGCACATTATAACAGAATCATTCTGTCAGGCCTATAATTTGCTATTTCGTCTATCGCAACAATATATTTGCAAAATAATGCTTTTTCTTTGCCAAAGCGCGGCAAATTGATATAATCATCTTGCCATGTACCATACTAATTTTGTTCATCTTCATGTACACAGCCACTACAGTCTGCTCGACGGCGCGGCGCCGGTCAAGGGCATAATCGATGCCGCGCGGCGTTTCCGCATGCCGGCCATCGCCATCACCGACCACGGCAACATGTTCGGCACTATCGAACTGTATCAATATGCATTGAAGCGTGGAGTAAAGCCGATTATCGGCTATGAAGCCTACCTGACGCACGGGTCACACAAAGACCGCTCACGCGAGCGCCCGCCGTATCATATCGTTCTGCTGGCGCGAAACATTGAAGGCTACAAGAATCTGGTCAAGCTTTCGACAATAGGCTTTACCGACGGATTTTATTACAAGCCGCGCATCGATTTCGAGCTGCTGGAAAAGTACAGCGAAGGTGTTATCGCTTTGAGCGCGTGTCTCGCCGGCGAAGTCGCCCAGGAGCTGCTCAAGGAAGACCGCGAAGCGGCAAAGGCGGCAATCCGCCGCTACCAGAAGATATTCGGCCCCGAAAATTTTTACGTCGAATTACAGGATCACGGCATAGCTGACCAGCAAAAGATTCTCGACGCACTGGTCGAAGTCGCACGGGACTGTGATGCGCCTATTGTTGCTTCCAATGACAGTCATTACGTTAAACCTGAAGACTGGGAAGCCCAGGATGCGCTGCTCTGCCTCAACACCAACGCAAAAATCGACGATCCCAAGCGCTATCGCTTTGAAACACACGAATTTTATCTCAAATCGCCGCAGGAAATGAGCGATATTTTCGCAAAATACCCCGATGCGATTTCAAATACCCTGCGTATCGCGGAGCGCTGCAACGTGCAGCTTTCCCTTGGCAAGTCAATCCTGCCAAACTTTCCGATTCCTGACGGCAAGACTTCAGAGAGTTACCTGACTGAACTCTGTTTTGAAGGCATGAAAGCGCGATATGGCAGTGAAACACCTGACGAGGTTGTTGGCAAAAGGCTTGAATACGAACTTTCGGTTATCAAGCGCATGGGCTTTTGCGATTACTTCCTCATCGTCTGGGACTTCATAAAAGCTGCCCGCGAAATGGGCGTGCCGGTCGGGCCGGGCCGCGGCTCTGCTGCTGGCAGTATCGTTGCTTATCTGCTGCGTATCACCGATATCGACCCGATTCGCTATGGTCTGCTTTTTGAACGTTTTCTCAATCCTGAGCGCATAAGCATGCCCGATATCGACGTCGATTTCAGCGACGACGGGCGCCCGAGAGTAATTGATTATGTCGTCGAAAAATATGGCCGCAACCGGGTTTCGTCGATCATTACCTTCAACTTCATTCTGGCCAAAATGGCGATACGTGACATCGGCCGCGTTATGGGCATGGAGCTTTCAGAGGTCGATCGCATTGCCAAGATGGTGCCCGAAAAGCCGGGAACACATCTTAAAAAGGCGATTTACGAAACACCCGAGCTCAAAGAGCTTATCGAAAACGGCAGCCAGCAGCAGAAAAAACTGTTGCGCATCGCCGAGACCGTTGACGGGCTGGTCAGGCACACCGGTGTGCACGCCTGTGGCATCGTTATCTCGCACCAGGATCTTATGGACATCGTTCCGCTCTACTACGACAAGAACGATGAACTGATGACCCAATACGAGAAGAATGCCATCGAGAGCATTGGCCTGCTCAAAATGGACTTTCTCGGCCTCAAGACGCTGAGCATTCTGCAGCGAGCCCTCGAAAATATAAAAAAATCGCAGGGCATCGATGTCGATATCGAACACCTGACGTTCGACGATGTCAAAACCTATGAGCTGCTGCAGCAGGCTTTGACGCTGGGCGTATTTCAGCTTGAATCGGCAGGCATGCGTAACCTGATTGCGCGTCTCAAGCCATCAGTGTTCGAAGACATAATAGCTCTGCTGGCAATGTACCGACCCGGGCCGCTGAGTTCGGGCATGGTCGATGATTTTGTTGAGCGCAAGCATGGGCGCAAGTCGCTAGACTACCCGCACCCTGATCTTGAACCCGTTTTGCGCGACACCTACGGTGTGTTCCTGTATCAGGAACAGGTCATGCAGACCGCCAACGTGCTGGCGAATTTTACCATGGCGCAAGCAGACGCTTTGCGCAAGGCGATGGGCAAAAAAATCGCCGAAGTCATGGAAAAGATGGGCAAGCTTTTTGTCAAGGGCGCCGTCGAGCGCGGCGTGCCCGAAGAGAAGGCACAGGAAATCTTCGATCTCATGGCCGGCTTTGCCGAATACGGTTTCAACAAGTCGCATTCGGCTGCCTACGCGGTGGTTACCTATCGTACTGCTTATCTCAAGGCGCATTACCCGGTTGAATTCATGGCGGCCGTGCTCTCGTCTGAAATCAACGATACCGACAAGATAGCTGAATATGTCGATGAATGCCGCACCATGGGCATCGACATTCTGCCACCTGACATAAATTATTCTGAAAGCCTGTTCAAGGTCGATAACGGCAGCATTCGTTTCGGTATGAGCGGTGTTAAGGGTGTTGGCGCTGGTGCTGTCGAGTCGATAGTAAAGCAGCGTGAAAAGGACGGTCCTTATAAATCGCTCGGCGACCTGACCCGTCGCGTCAATACCAGTCAGGCGAACAGCCGCGTCATAGACGCGCTGATCAAGGCTGGCGCCTTAGATTCATTTGGTCTCAAAAAGAGCCAGCTTATCGCCATGGCTGGCGAGGCGCTCAAATCGGGGCAGTCGGTGCAGAAGAGTCGTAATGCCGGTCAGATCACTTTTTTCGACGTTTTCGGCGAAGAAGCTGAGGGAATGGGCGATATCGAGTTGACGCCGCCCGATATACCAGAACTCACCGAAAAAGAGCTGCTGACCGCTGAAAAAGAGGTTTTCGGCTTTTACCTGACCGGCGATCCGTTTAACGCGGTAGCGCCGCTTGGGCGCGTTTTTTCGACGCACACACTCAGCAGCATTCTCGATGCCGGCGAAGGCAAAATCTGCCGTATTGCCGGCATTCTTACGGCATCCAAGCGACACATCACCAAAAAAGGTGACTACATGGCTTTTCTTACCATTGAAGCTGACAATACTTCTCTCGATGTAACGCTTTTTCCAAGGTCATATCAGGATTACCATCACCTGCTGAAAATTGATGAGCCAATGTTCATGGTGGTGCAGACACAACTAGTCGATGGCACGCTCAAGGTGAACGTCGAAAAGATGCTGACAGCAGATGACTTCAACGAAGAGGGTTTCTCGAAGATCACTTTCATCGTGCCGCAATCGGTAGCCGATCGCGAGAATTACCAGAAATTGCTTGGTATTTTGCAGAAAAGCCCGGGCAACACGCCGTTCACGCTCAAGATCAATTCTCAGGAAGGCCCAAAGGTTTTGCTGAAGCCACCGGCAAGGTTTCGCATAAATCTTAACGCTGGCCTCATCAAGTCATGGGAAAAAATCTGCGGGCGCAATTCGATCAAGATTGAATTCCCGTTGATAGAAGTGGCAAGTCGCAACAATTATCGTCATAAAAAGAATTTTAGAGCTGCAGAAGGCTAATCAAGAGGAAGAACATAGAATGAAAATAGAAATCAGGATCTGGATATTGTTGTTGATGGTTTTTGCCGTTTTACCATCAGGAGCTGTTGAGCTTAATGACGTGTATCGCCAGCTTGGCGACTACAAGATTGTTGCGACCAGCGGAATTCGTCTTTACTACCCAGTCTCAGCCGAAAAGGCAATACCCAGGGTCATTGATCGTTTTGCCCGGGTGCGCATAAATCTGCTGAATTCTTTTCCCGGTCAGGCCAATTTTGAAGCTACGGTCATTCTCAACGACCATGACGATCGCATCAGCAGTTCGAGCGATGCCGAGTTTGACTGGATCAACCTCGGCCTGTTCGAAGAGATCGGCGTGCTTTCGACGCGCGCTTACTCGCTCGAGAAGCGCTTCGCCATGAGCCTTGCCAATATCATGATACTGCGCACGCTGGCGGCATCGAGTAATTCCTGGCGGCGAAAATTGGCTGTCATAGCGGTGCCGCAGTGGTTTATGGACGGGCTCGCGCTCAAGTATGCCTTTCCCCTCGACTCGATTCACTTCAGTCGCCTGCTCGATATGGCTCGTCAGGATCGCCTTTATTCGCTGGATCAGCTGAGTACGATTCTCAGTCAGCCGACGATGATTCAAGAAGAGATGCGGTTTCAGGCGCACAGCATGTTTGAGTTCTGGTCTAAAAAATACGGTGAAGATGCGTCACTCAATGTGTTGAAGAGCATCATGCGTCGGCCCGGCGAATTCAACCGCAAGTTCCGCGAGCATTACGGCGTGAGTTTGAATGATGCTTACAACGCCTATCGCGCCTATGTTTGCGAGAAATGCAACGAATTCAAGGAAAAGGCTGAAGCTCAGGTTTTTGAAATTGAAGATCGCGAAATTGGCGGCCATTTTTTCAGGTCGCTGCGCCACCTGTCGCCAGATGAGCGGGTATGGGTATCATCGCGGCGCTACAGCACCGAAACTTACGACCTGTTTTATCAGAAGAACGGCAGAAAGCCGGTTGTTCTGCTCAAAAATGTGCACCCGCTTCTGCTCGTCGATGAATTCAGTCGAGAGATTTATCTCGGCAGATATACGGTAAACAGCGATAGGCAGCGCAGTCTTGGGTTGTACTCGGTAACTCCCGAGGGCAGAAGCCGCTGCCTGGTTAATGCCAAGGGCAGCTTCAAGCCACTCGGCAAACAGTTTGGTCGCATTTTTTATACTTCGATCAGCAGTGGCATTACCCGTGTAATGTCGGTAGACCCTGAGTTCAAGAACTCTACCCGGGTTGAATATACTTTCCCTTTGGCGGTGCATCCGCTCGACCTGGCTTTGAGCAAGTCCTGTCGCGAACTGTTTTACACCGTAGAAACTTCTGATTTCAAGAAGCGTCTGGTTGTAGTATCGATCAAGGATGACGATAAGGAGGAGAAGCCGATAGAGCTCTATGCTTCGGCCGGTGACATTGGCAGCCTGCTGTTTGCTGATGACAAAATCTGGTTTGCCGGCGAACTCGATTTCTATACAAGACAGCTTTTTTCACTCGATCTCGATAGTTTCAGGCTGAAAAAATGGACTCAGTTGCCTGGTGGCGTCTGGGATATAAATTTTCACAACGACCAGATCGAGCTGGTAACCCTTAACCGCGGCGAATTCTGGAAAACTTCAATTTCACAGCAGGAGACGATTTACGACACCATGCAGGTTGCGCGTCCGGTCGAAACCGATGTTCCCGAGCTCAACCCGGTGCGTGGCGAGAAATACCGCAGCGAATTTCACACTAGTTACTGGAAACCCCTGCTGTCAGAAGATGAAGAAGGCTATGTGTTTGGGATCTACAGTTATCGCACTGACCGCCTCGGGCGCAGCAACATCGTTATTGCGCCGCAGTATGGTATCGAGAGCAAGAACTGGGGTTACATGGGGTCGCTCATGCAGAGGTTCGACCAGTTCAAGGTCACCGCTTCGATTGTCGATACAGTCCGCGAAAAAAGCTATCTCGACCAGGATTATTTCGAGGGCAGCCGGGCAAAAGTGGTTGACATCCAGTATCCACTCACCCTGTCGACTACTGTTTCTGTTGGCATGGATCTGACTGAGCGCCGCATCGCAAAGTATCCTGACCCGGTTACCGGGCCGCTGCCGACAATCGGCAAGGATCATTCATTTTACGGCCGCATAAATCACCGGGCGATACGCACTGAACCTTATTATCAGGTGTTTCCGCGGCGTGGTCGCACAGTGACTGCCCAATATAAACGTGGCAACGAGGTTTTTGGCGGCGAGATGAATTACGACAGCATGTCGTTGCGCTGGAACGAGCATTTTCCGGTCAACCGTGCCTGGGTGCTGACTGCCCGCTCTTTTGTCGCCGAAGACGACAAGGAAAATAACGTTCGGCGACCCGATGACCTCAGCCTGGGTGGCACTGACTTTATGCGTGCTTTCGACAGCTCGTATAAAGATGGCGACTCATTGCGGGCTTTTGCACTGCATCTCGGCCGGCCGATCAAACTGCGCTTGCCGCGTTTCATGAGCTGGGTATATAATGAATTCATGATCGCCGAAGCCTTCTGGGAAATGGGCGATGTCAAGAATCAGGGCCGCTTCAAATGGCGATACGATCGTGGTATCGAGTTGCGCAGCCAGTTGCTGCTGTTCAAGCGAATTCCGATCATTGTGCGTGTTGGCTATGCTCGCCAGAACGGATTTGATCAGGACAACACCTACATTGCGGTCGATTCGGATGTCGCCGGTTTCCTGTGAGCCTGGCCTCTGATCGATAAAGGATGATAAGTCATACATGAAACAACGCACATTCATCGTTCTTTTGTTTTTACTTTCAGCATCAGTTCTGCACGCTTTCGACTTTAAGAGTCAGTTGAAGGAAGGCGCCCGCCAGATTTTAGCGCAGATGTCGCAGCGGCTGAGTGCTGCTGAGCTGGGCACTCTGCCTGCCGGTTTTGAAATAATCGAGGGGGCCACCTATCGCGGCTTCAAGGTTCATCAGGGTAAGCTCGAAATTCGAGTGCATACCTGGAACGACGACACTGGTCTACTTGAAAATTTCCAGCGCAGTGAAGAAGAGGGTTCTAATATAGTGGCCGCAGTTAATGGCACTTTTTTTTCGAGCCGTGGGGTACTCGGTTCAGTAGTCAGTGATGGCGGCATTCCGGCTGCTCTCCATCAATCGCCCGGTAAGCTGTCGCGCTGTTTTGTCGCTTCTTTTCGCGGTGAGAAGGATCGCCAGACCTGGTATCTTGGCGAGACCAGCCTCACCGGTGGCGACCTTCTCGGACTGGGCTTCAAGGAACGCGGCTGGTTCAACATCTCCGGCGTATTTTCCAGTCATTGCGATAATCTTCTCGGTGGTGGTGGCTGGATTCTGCGTGAGCGCAAGGCTGCGCACATGGAAGCCTACGAGCGCCAGCGCTTTCGTTTTGCCAAAGCCGATCAGAAAAGTCGCAAGACGGTAATAGCACAGGATTCTGAGCGCAATCTCTATTTTCTCGTTTTTGAGACCGGCAACACCTTTTCTCAGGTGGCCCGCACTCTGGTTAAAGATCCGGTTTTTGCTGATGTGCGCGAGGCGATATTCCTCGACGGCGGCTCATCATCGGCAATCGTGGTCAAAGGCAAATATCTGGTGCCGCCGCTGTACATGGTCGATCGCGCCCGCTTTTCCTGCATACAGATTCTCGTTCCCGAGCTCACCTGGTAAAGCAATTTTAAACAGATTCCTGGAGGCGCCGAATGCCCTGGTTTGAATATCCGGCCCTGTCTTTTCGTGGTCGCAGTTACCAGCCGCCTGGCGACCGGCGGCGCAGTGAATATGACGTTGTAATCATAGCGGGCGACGCTTACGTCGATCACCCGTCATTTGCTGCCGCTGTGATCTGCCGCCGCCTGCAGCAGCTTGGCCTGAGTGTTGCCATAATTGCGCAGCCAGACTGGAATTCAGACGCTGATTTTACGGCCTGGGGCCGCCCCCGCCTGTTTTTTGCCGTGGCGCCTGGCGCCATGGACAGCATGGTCGCCAACTATACCGCCAGCCGAATGCCGCGCGGTCGCGACCGTCTGTCGCCGGGCGATCGACCGGGTTTGCGCCCGAAACGCGCAGTGCAGATCTACGTTCAGAAAATCAGACAGCTGTATGGTGATGTCGGTGTCGTCATAGGCGGCATAGAGGCATCATTGCGGCGGTTCGTGCACTACGATTTCTGGGAAGACCGTCTGCGCGACCCGATTCTGGTAGATGCGCATGCCGATCTGCTGGTTTATGGCATGGCTGAGGCCGTGCTGCCCAAGGTTATCGACTGGTTCAAGCAGAGGCAGGCCGGAGCCTCACTGCCGCCGCCAGTTGCCCAGACCTGCGTCAGAGTTAAACATGACAGCTGGCGCGAATGGCTCAAAGAAGGTTTCGAGCTGCTGCCAGACGTGGCGGCCTGTCGCCAGGATCGTGCCGTATTCATGCAACTATCGAAGATTATCGATAATTCGGTGCGGCCGGGCGGCAAAATTCTGATACAGCAGCATCCCAAGGGTGACATCATCTGCTTTCCACCTGAGCGCAGCGATTTTATCTCTGAAGCACAGATCATGGGAACACTCGATTTTAACCGGCGCGCGCACCCGTTATACGCTGAGCCGGTTGCCGGGCTCGAGCCGGTGCAGTTCTCGGTGCAGTCCCACCGCGGCTGTCTTGGCACCTGCACTTTTTGCGCGCTCTCGCTGCACCAGGGTCGCATGATCAGGTCGCGCACGCAACACAGCATTCTCGCCGAGATCGCAAAATTTCCGCAGCACCCGGATTTTAAGGGCGTTATACCCGATGTCGGCGGGCCATCGGTCAATATGTATGGCTGGGAATGCAGCCAGGACGGCTGTGACAGTCGCATGTGTATTTATCCTGCTACTTGCCGAAACCTGATCAACAGTCTCAAACCATTGCGTGACCTGCTGCAGGCTGCGGCCGCCGTGCCTGGCGTCAAAAAAGTCTTTGTCGGTTCAGGGATTCGCTACGACCTCGTTCGACCTGATGAATGGGATCTCTTTAAATACATTGTGTTTAACCACGTGTCAGGCCAACTGAAAGTGGCTCCCGAGCACTTCGCTAAACCGGTGCTGGCACTGATGCGCAAAGGCGAAAACGCCGATTTTGCCGGCTTTGCCGCGCGTTTCTATCAGAGCTGCCGTGAAGCTGACAAAAAGCTGTTTCTGGTGCCTTATCTGATGACTGCCTTTCCCGGTTCAGATTCGGCAGACCAGTTACTGGCCGACAAGATCAAAGAGTTGAACCTTGTGCACGAACAGTTGCAGGAGTTCACGCCGACGCCTGGCAGTCTTGCTACTGCCATGTATTACACTGGCTTCGATCTTTCTGGCAAGGCGATTCGCGTAGCCAGAAACCACTCAGACCGCATGAAGGCGCGCAATCAGATACAGGGTCATTCTACCGGTGAAAATGACAAACAGGCCAGGCGTTCGGGCAACAGAAATTCCGGGCATACCAGGTTTGACAAGAGCCATAAACATAAGAAGCGGACATGAGTAAATACACGGATATGCGACGGTTGCTGCTCGAAAACGAGCGTTGCTACGTTGATGAAATTCACCGTCTCGACCATGATCCGAAAGTCAGGCTGCTGCCGGAAAATGCGATAGAGAAGGGTGGTGGCTGGCTTTTTCTGCCGGCTGAAACGGGCAGTGGCGACTGGAACATCGCGCGTATGCTGGGGCAGGGGAGCGAAGCATTAAAAGCACTGACATTGCTGCCGGCCGCCGAAACCCATCTGCTGGTGCCGCCGAAGTTCGCTGAACTTTTTGCTGCTGCATATGCTGCGCAGACTCCGCTGCTTTACTTTGAGGGCCGCGTTGCGCCGGCGCATGCTTTACCAGATGCGTCGGTTGATCTAACCTCTTTGCAGGCCGGTCTGCAGTTGCAAAGCCGCCGCGCTGGTGCTGACTTTGCTTTTTATCTGTTGCTCGAAGGCCAGATTCAGGGCTATATCAAGGCGATTCATCTGACGCCAAACCATGTCGAGGTATACATCGAGGTGCAGCCCGCCATGCGGCAGCGCGGCTTCGGCGAATACCTGCTGCGTGAGGCTTTAAAAGAGGCGGCCAATACTGGCCGGTCCCTGGTTTACACCGTCGATGCAGAGAACGTCGCTTCGCTGACTCTGGCGCGCAAAGCTGGTTTGCAGCAGTTTATGCAGCTCGCCCGTTTCCTGCGACCTTATTCAGGTTTGTCAGGGCCAGTGTAGCGCTGTTTGAATTCTTCGAGCGAGAAGCCGTATTTTTCGGAGACGAAGTCGATATCTTTGTCGCCGCGGCCGCTGAGGTTAACCAGGATAGACTGATACTTCCTGGCGCTGGCGAGTTTTACGGCATAAGCGACCGCGTGCGCGCTTTCGAGCGCCGGTATGATGCCCTCGGTTTGACTCAGAGTGTAGAAGGCTTCGAGGCATTCGTAGTCGCTGGCGGTGACGTATTTGATGCGGCCGGTGTCTTTGAAGTTACTGTGCTCAGGGCCGACGCCGGGGTAGTCGAGACCGCTGGCGATCGAGTAGACTGGCGCCGGTTCGCCCTTTTCGTCCTGCAGCAGGTAGCATTTGAAACCGTGAATGATGCCCGGTTTTCCTAGGGTCATGCTGGCGGAATGCTCGCCGAGGTTGAGTGAGCGGCCCGAGGGTTCGACGCCGTATATTTCGCTGGAATCATCGAGGAAAGCCGAAAAGAGGCCGATGGCGTTGCTGCCGCCGCCGACGCAGGCGACCACGTTGTCTGGCAGTTCACCGGTCATTTCGAAAAACTGTTCGCGCGCTTCGATGCCGACTATACGCTGAAACTCGCGCACCAGCATGGGAAACGGATGTGGCCCGACCACCGAACCGATGCAGTACATACTGTTGATCGGGTCTTTCAGATAGGCGACGAAAGCGGAATCGACGGCTTCCTTGAGTGTTCGCAGGCCTTCTTTAACGGCAATTACGCTGGCGCCGAGCAGTTTCATGCGCACGACGTTGGGGTGTTCCTTGGCGATGTCGACTTCGCCCATGTGAATCTCACATTCGAGCCCGAAATAGGCGGCCGCCGTCGCGAGTGCGACGCCGTGCTGACCGGCGCCGGTTTCGGCAATAAGCTTTTTCTTGCCCATGTATTTGGCGAGCAGCGCTTCGCCCATGCAGTGATTGAGTTTGTGGGCGCCGGTGTGGTTAAGGTCTTCGCGCTTCAGATAAATTCTGGCACCGCCCAGGCTGTTAGAAAGTCGCTCAGCAAAGTAGATCGGGGTGGGGCGTCCCTGGTAATGCCTGCGGATGGAGCGCAGCTCAGAGATGAAGCGGTGTGACTTCGAAATGGTAAGGTATGAGTGGGTGATATCCTTGAAATGCTCGACCAGTTGCGGCGGCAGGTAGGCTCCGCCATACTCGCCGAAATAGCCATTTTCATCAGGAAAGTTTTTGAAGTAGTCTTTATTCACAGCCTTCTCCTCTATCGTTCGTGCATTATCCGACGCAGCCGCGCCCGAAAAATGTCATGAGTTAATAACACAATTCCGCCAGCAATACAAACCATCTTTTGTGGTGGGGTCAGGTGAGGCGGTAGAGTTTGAGGGTGGCGGATTTGCCTTTGAGCGCGGCCTCTGAGTGTAGCTCAAAACTGGCGGTATTAGAGAGGCCGCTGACGAAGTCGTGTGAGAACAGGCAGCGCTGTTGTGGCAGTTTTTCGGCTTCTTTTTCGATGCGGGCGCTGACGTTGACGGCGTCGCCAATGATGGTAAAGTCGCGCTTTGCCCCGAAGCCGAGCATGCCGCTGATGACTTCGCCGGCGTTAACTCCTATGGCGACGGGAAACTGCAATTCGCCGGCTGATTCAGCCTGCATTATCGCACGTGCTGCCTTGATTGCCGACTGGCGCGCAGCCGGGCCGTTGCCGCCATCGGCCGCAAACACGCCGAGAATCTTGTCGCCCATGAGTTTGTCGATGTCGCCATCATTTTCGCTGATGATGCGGCACAGCATTGCCATCTGTGATTTCAGGCTCTTGAAGAGTTCGGCGCTGCTTTCGCCGCTCAGCCGCCGGGCAAAATCAACGCTGCCGACAAAGATCAGCACGAATTCGCGTTTGCTTCCGGTCAGCACCTCGTCAGCGTTGGCGCTGCCAGCCATTGCGCGCTGTGCACTGCGCGACAGCATTTTTCCCATCACTTCTTTTTCGGCAAGGCCCTTGGCAAAGCGGTCATAAGAGGAACAGAGCTGGCCAAGCTCGTCATTGCGGTCGAGATTTATGCGATAGAAGTAGTTTTGCCGATTGATGTGCCGCATGCCTTCGCTGAGTGCGCGCACCGGAATCATGATGTCAGAAGAGGTCTGGTAGCCGATCAGCATGAACAGTAGAATCGCCAGCGCCATAAAATAGTAGAGATATCGTCTGATCGATGCCGTCGCGCTTTCTATTGGCGTTTGCAGCGCGGCGCCAATTAAAAAGCTGTTGAACTGAAGTATGCCGGGGCGCCCCTCGATGCTGACCCGGGATTGACCGATCTGTCTTTCGCTGGAAACGGGAAAATTCGAGTTTGCTATCCAGGCGGCTTCGCGGAAAAAATTGAGGCCGGGCACAGGTCTGAATTTGCGCGAAAGCTTGCCATAGCGCTGATATTCTATTGAGCATACGGCAAAATCATCTTGATGATTCTCGGCGATTCTGGTTAAGTAACCGCCGCGGCTGAAAGACAGCATCCATAATGTCATGAATTCAGGGTCTTCAAGTGAAGGAATGGGGATAATAAAAACTCCGGCTGCACCGGTGGTTATTTCGAACTCGACCATTTTACCGATTGCGTTACTCAGCTTAATGTAGGTTTTATCGCCAAAATTCGATCTCAGGCTCTGCATGGCGCCGTCGAAATAAAGTTCACTTTTAAGATTTTTCATAGATAGATTGTCTGAGCCATTATCACCGGTGATACATGAGCTCAGGTGTCTGCCAATCTGACTCATGACGCTGACGAAAGTATCTGATTCTGTTTTGACTACCGGGCTGTGGCGAAAATCCAGACTTTGCCTGTTCTGCAGCAGAAAGTTGCGGGCGGTTACGTTGTATTCCCATTTATTTTCGGCGTAAATTTCCCTGAAACAGTCGGACATAAACTTGTGCAGATCTGCCTTAGTTTTTTCTGAGCTGGGATTCTGCTCGAGCTGACGCGCCAGTTCTAGCATGCGTGGTTTTTGGGCAAGGCTCCGAACCTGTCTGGTAATGACCGGGTTGATATAGTACTGTCTGCTTTCGAATTCGTCGAGAAAGCGCTTGATTTCGAGTCGTTGCTGCTGAACAGCGGCCTGGTGATTTTCGAATATGAAGTAATCGGAAATGAAAGCTACAGTGAGCATTGGAATCAGTGCTGTGAGTAGAATCGAAAACACCAGCTTGCTCTGAATCGATCTGGTAAAGGCGGTGGCAGCATATAGTGATCGATAGAAATATGCGAGAGACAGTAGAATCGCCAGGGCAAGCGCAACGGCGGTTTGTTTGAGATTGTGACTGCCAGTATCGATTCGAGCGGCCGCTACTAGTTTGAATTGTTGGCCGCCCTTTACTATTTCGTCAGTTTCAATAAGATAGTTGCTGGTGACGGTGTCTGTATAGGAATCTGCAGAATTAAAAACATCGGATGGGAAACTGCTGCGATGGAACTTTTCACCGCGATCCGATACCAGTGCAAGTTCGCAGTCTGAATCGCTGTAAGCGTCTACCAGCAGGCGCGGGTTGCCC
This sequence comes from Candidatus Riflebacteria bacterium HGW-Riflebacteria-2, assembly GCA_002839435.1. Taxonomy (GTDB): domain Bacteria; phylum Muiribacteriota; class Ozemobacteria; order Ozemobacterales; family Ozemobacteraceae; genus Rifleibacterium. The sequence goes on from PGYA01000038.1 coordinate 39,923, forward strand.
GAGGTCTGCTTCTGGTCGATAGAAAACATCAGAATGCCGGCAATCCTCATCTTTTCTTCGTCTGTTCCGAGCAGCTCGCTGTTATTTGCAGGTGGCGGTTGCGAAAGCATTTCATCTGAAAAGACCCGGTAAAAGTTCCAGTAAAACAGTTCGCTGCCGCTGTCGCCTTCGATTGGCATGCTGAAGCCAATCTTCTCCGCTGCGAGATGATTTGCGTCGAAGTCGGTGCTGAAAAATTCGCTCATCTGTCGATCGACAGATTTTTCGACATCGTTACGCTCAAAAGCTTTGAAATAGAGCATCAGAAAGTATGCCAGGCGATGATAAAAATTATGCTGATATTCGTTCAGACCAATGGCGACAGCAACATCAGGTGGCGATGAGGCTGTATCTACGAAGTCGGTTGTTGCAAAAACGCGGCGCGGCGATACGCCGATCTGTTCAAATTCGGCGCTCATCTTCTCGATGCTGGTACTGATAATTCCGGCATCATTCGGCCCGCGCTTGAAATTCAGCCTGTTTTCCGTGGCTTCAAGCAGTTCTTCCATTTTAAGTTCAAAAGCGACTTTTTCAGCATCTTCAGCCTTGATCTGCCTGATCAGGCGAAAAACTTTTTCTGCAGCGCGGCTATGGCTGAATCTTGTCATCAGCTGGTTGTCGATAGAGAAACCATAGTAAACGCCAATGGCACAGAAGACGGCGAGAACAGCAAACAAGAGCAGACTCAAGCCCTGGTAACTGCTGTGACGAGCTCTCGATGCCCCGGCTGAAGCAGCCATAGAACCAGTCTCTTTTATGTCTTTACTGCTTTCTGCCTGCATTTTCAGAAAATTGCGCGATGTGTTCGTGCAGAGAGGTGATGCTTCGTTGATGGTATATATCTCTATTTCTTCACGGTCCGGGACTTTGCTGGTATCTGTGTCTTTGAGTAGAGAGGCGATTTCGTGGTCGAATGCCAGCGGAAGCGCAGACAGCTTTTTGGTGGCTGCCTCGAGCAGTGCAGCCTTGTGAAAGGCTTCGCTGATTATGCTGTAATCGAGTCTGGTGTCTTCGCTGCCGACCGATCCGGCGTAGAATATGCCTCTGGCCAGGCCGATTCCAAATGCATAGGTGAAAAGCCCTTTCTTTTGCCGTTCGGCATTGATCGCAGCAAGTGTCGCATGCATGCAGACGCCTGCTTTTACAGCGTTTTGGGCAGTAGCCTGCGCACTGTCTTCGTCGAAAACAGCTTCGATAGCATCGCCGATGAATTTATAAATTCGCCCGCCATTCTCTGAGATAATTTCTGACATGACAGCGAAATGATGGTTGAGCATGTCGGTAATTTCATTGGTTGGTCGGCTTTCGCAGAGAGTGGTAAAATTTCTGATATCGGAAACCAGTGCGATGCCGGTAAAAGTTCTTGCGTCGTTGTCTGCACGGGTTTCCGAGTCTTTCACCAGAGCTTCGACTGCATGGTCTGACAATAAGGCTGCGAGGCGTTCGCGTTCCTTGACGCCTTCTGCCATCAGCGCAAATTCACGGGTGAGGCTGCCAAGTTCGTCGGCCCTTTCCGAATCGAGACTGACGTTATAGTCGCCCATGGTGATACGATCCAGCGCCTGCTTCAATTCTCTGATCGGGTCGAGCAGAAACCTTGCGGTAAAATAGGCGCATAAAGCTGCAATCAGCAACGAAATTACGATCAGTATGGCAAATATGCGTCGGCGCAGGCTCTCTTCTGCTGCAATATGCTGATGGCCGGCTATGCCGGCAATGACGATTTCTGAGTTCTGGCCGTATGGCATGGCAACGACCGAAATGCCTGTCAGGTGCTCGTTGGCCGTCCCGCCTCTGGCGACTGCCGTTTCTGCTACTCGCGAAATGCTTGAAAAATGCTGGTGAACCAGATCTTCATCTGGTCGCAGGATGATTTTGAGTCCCTGCGGCGTATTTCTGAAAGCGATGAATGCGTAGTCGGGGAAACTGGTTCTGAAGTTCTCGATCATTTTCTGCAGTGATTGTTCGAAAAGCGTAGCGGTGTCCCAGACGAAGAACAGCACAGCCTGAGCGACGCCTCTGATTGAGATGAAGTCGTAGATAATAGTAGCAGCGCCGTCGCCGGTCTGCTGATTTAAACAGAAGTTACGTCTTTTTTCGATTTCGATATTGAGATCGTTGCCAGAAACTGCACCATAAGCCTGAGAGCCGAAGGTTTCCTGTTCTGAAACCTCGAATTTCGGCAGTTTTACCCCTGGGTTTTTGAGTGAATAGCGCCGTCGCAGATTCTCGATAATTGCCGCCCGATACACGCTGAATATATCGGTTAAACGGCTTTCGCTGGCCTCGTCGTTGTGTTGAATGCCTTCGCCTTTCAGATCGAGAAGATAAAACCCGAGCAGAGGCAGTGGTAATTCGCGGCCACGAAAATTTTCTATTACCCTTTCCTTTACCAAATCGGCGTCAGTGCCATTTTGCTCGATAAGTTCCGCCAGACGGGTATCGGTGAACATCTGCCGGGCTGCCGTCTGGTAGTCTTCCTGAATACGCATTTTGCGGGTTTCGATTTGTCTCAGGCAGCCTTCGAGATTTTCGGCTATCATGTTTTGTGCCGAGCGGCTTGACTGGTAATGGTAGGCGGCCGAACTTACCAGCAGCATGCCGAGCGGAAAGGTCGCCGCAAGTGAATACAGAATCATGAAGCGCAACGTCAGCCCGGTTTCGAGCCAGCGACCGAGCAGCAGGCCTCGCAGTGAAAGAAGCAGGCTCAGGGTTACGATCGTCAGGTTGAGAAGTCGCAGCCATTCAGGCGTTGCAGCAGGGTTTGGTGCCTGCGCCAGAAAGACGGTCAGATATTCACATTCTTTGCCTATGTAGGTATAAAGGCTGTGGGTGCCCAGCCTGGTTGCAGGCGGTGGGCCATGTGTCACCCAGTGGGCGAGATCTTTGGCAAGCGATCTGACCTGCTGGCTACGCCAATCTTTGAATAGAAGTGAATTCTCGAGTTCATCCGTGAGAATTGCCGGTTCGTCAGTGTTTACGACTGGTATAAAGCCTGCCAGGCCATTGCCGCGCTGCCGGCATTCTTTTAAGGCCAGCCTTTGTGCCGCTTTCTGATTGTCTTCCTCGCTCACGCTGGCAATGAACCAGCCCCAGACGCCATAGCCTTTGATTTCGCGGTAATCCCAGAGAAACCAGTGCGGACACCCGTCTCGAAGAATATGGCTGGTTCGCCCTTTCTGGCTGCGGGCAAAGGCCTCGCTACGCGCGGCCCGGCCAAAGTAGGTCTCGGCCAGCTTGTCACGCTGCTTTCTGATTTCGCTGCTCATTGGCTTGTCGCGATGCTGATCGATCATATAGTCGAAGATCATCGCCATTGCCCGGCGGCTTTCAACTCGGTCGCTTTTGACGAAAAACAACTCAGCCCCGGCCTCAGACGAATCTTTTTTGAAAATGTGCAGCTTGTAGCCGGGCGCCAGACTACTGAGGCAATCCTGGCCGGCCGCCGCAATATTCGTGAGCACCTGCTCTTTATCAATGTCGGCAAGCGTTTTGCCGTGCAATCGCAGTGCACTCTCAATTTTATCAGAAAGCTGCCCTGCCGCGCGGTTAAGCCGGTATTCAAATGACGAACTGCGGGTCAGCGCCTCGAGTTCCTGTAGCGCCACTTCGCCATGCGCCCGCTCTTTCCAGTGCAGTTCGATGGATGCCAGAAAATGCAAACCAAGATTGAGCACCGCCAGCGGCAGCAGCAGCATGACATACGGCAACAGCCGCATCCACGTCTTTCCCGTTTTATTGCCGACAACTCCTCTGTTCATGCCAGAGATGATACCACAACCCCGCCCATTTTTTATCCGCTGATTACACAGATTCGCGGAAAACTACTTGTCTCTTAAGTTGACAATACAGAAACAGTCACATTCAGGCGGGTTGGCGAGAAAGTTTTCGCACCTGCCGATTATCATCTGCAAAGGAAAGTCTGGTGCTGCGGTTTTGAGAGCGTTGAAAATCTTGAGCGCGGCCTGCCAGTTTCTGGTCAGGTAGAGTTCCATGGCTTCGTTGTAACGTGCAACCTGCTCGCGCAAAGCCTCGTCAGCATCGACGCTGAGCGCCAGCAGCTCATAAATTTTTACCTGCTGGCTTTTTCCCTTGACTGCCACGACGTCGAGAAACCTTGCCAGCACCGCCTCTTTTGCCATTTCATAAGTTGTTTCACTGATGATAATTCCGGTCTGGTAATATTTGTTTACGCCCTCGAGACGCGACGCCAGATTTACGTTGTCACCAATAGCGGTATAGTTCATGCGCTGGTCGAAACCGATGTTGCCGACGAGAGCTTCGCCGGTGTTGATACCCATTCTGGTGAAGAATGACGGCAGTCCCTTTTCTGCCAGCTGCCGGTTCAGCTCGATCTCTTTCTGGCGACAGGCCAGGGCCGCTTTACAGGCGGCCAGCGCGTGCCCTGGCAGATCGTGCGGGGCACCCCACAGGGCCATTATGGCATCGCCGATGAATTTATCGACGATACCGCCGGTTTCCATGATCGCCTGACTCAATTCGCCAAAATATATACCAATTGCCTGAGCCAGCTCAGCCGGCGCAATCTGCTCTGAGATTCTGGTGAAATCCTGGATATCGGTGAATAAAACAGAAATCCGCCTGTTCTCAACCTCGAGCGCTGCCTCTTTTTTCAACTTTATCAGGTCTGCAACAAGCTCGCATGGCACATATTTTCTGAATGAGCGCAGCCCTGTTTTCATGCTGTTAAGAGCATCGGTCATCTCCCTGATTTCGAGAATTACCGATTCAGTCGCCGGCCCGCTCGCAAGGTTCAATTTCTGAATTTCGCCCATGTCAGCGGTTACCTCTTTGACCGGTCGCGAAATCTGTTGCGACAGCTTCAGGCTGATAAAAAATGCAATGCCGGTGACCAGCAGGCTTGTGACCAGGATTACCAGTATGTTGTTGTACTGGTGGGATTTAATCGTAGTCGCCTCCACATCCATGCACAGCAGCCCTTCCAGTTCGCCGGAGTCGCGATAAAACGGCGCGTAGCCCGAAATGAACGTGCCCCATTCATCGGTGTAATAATCATCTTCTACCGTTATGATTTTATTCGCAAAAGCAGTTCTGATGGCCTTGGTGACGGCGTGCAACTGGCGCCCAACCTCGGCCCGCTCTGTCGTTACGGGATCGGCATCGACGACGAAGACCACTTTCCCATCAGCATTCTGGCGAATAGTGTAAGCATTTTTGATGTCAGCATCTATAGCCCGCATATCTTCAAGCTGCCCGAAAATAGTTGCGAAATTTTCTGAGTTTCTGTCTTGCGGAAGGGCGATGCGGGAATGAGTCGATCCGCTGATACGGCGGGCCCCGATGCCGACTGCTATGCGAAGATCTTCTTTGATCGCTTCGCTAACCAGATTTCTTACATGCAGCGAGCTGATGCCAGCATTCATGATTGTTGTGAATAATATGGTTCCGAGCAATGCTGAAAAAATAGTTATTCGAATAGAAACAGATTTGATTCCAAGTGCCATGCAGTCTCCTCTCAAGCCTTCTCTCAGGCAGCCTGCTTAACATAAAATCAGGCTGTCAGGCAAAACGCAGTAATGCTGATTATAAAGGGTCCGCGGGTCTATTCTGATGAAATGGGGTGCTGGAGATCTTGCATCAGCTGCTGCCAGCGTTTGAGCCAGGCGGGGTCATCCCATACCGGTGAATTGTGCCCGGCGGTTTCGATAGTGTATAGAGTCTTGTTTTTCGAAGGGCAGATGTTATAGAGCATTTCGCTGTCAGAGTAGGGGATTACTTCGTCTTTGCGTGAATGAATTACGAGCAGGCGGCCATGGTAATTTTTGATGGTTTCGCTGGTTGGCAGGTCGCGCTTCAGGATAAAGCTGCCGATGAGCGGAATGCGCCGGCCGGCCATGACGCTGAGTGAGGCGAAGCCTGATTCGTGCACCAGGGCGGCGAACTGCGCTTTTGACTCGCGGTAGATTTCGGCGGCGACACCGGTGCCCAGGGATTCGCCGTAAAGCACTATGTCTTCGCGGTTGATTTTCTTTGCGTCGAGCAACCACTGCAGGGCGGTCTTGCCGTCGCTGATGGCGCCGGCCACCGTGGGCGAACCCTCGCTTCTGCCGTAGCCGCGGTAGTCGTAGATAAACACATCAAAGCCGGCTTTGCACATTTTATCGATTTTGCCGGCGCGATGCAAAAGGTTGCCGGCGTTGCCGTGGCTGAACAGAACTGTTTTGTGCAGCGTGGCCGGGGTAGTGCTCTGTGCCAGAAGTGCGTCGAGCTTTAAGCCATCAGGAGTTTGCAGGGTGACCTGTGTGAGTGTGCAGTTTTCGAGCTTTTCCGGTAGCGTGAAGCCCGCTGGCCAGGCCCCCGGAAAAAATATCAGTCTGTCCTGCAGAACCACCATCAGCCCGGTAAACACAGCAAGTATGACGAGGATGTTCAGGAATCTTTTCGCTTTCATACCAGACATTTTATCAGTTTTGCTCAAAACAATCGCCAGTTTTTTGCTCCAGCGATTTTTGAACTGGTCACAAATTGTGACCACATACCTGTCAGTCTGAAACATAGTTACATTATCCCGATGGCATTCACAGAACAAGGTGTAGCAATGTTATCAAGCGTTTTAAGAAGCGAAGTTGCCATAGATGTAAACATCCAGATCATGCGTGCATTCGTGAAACTAAGAAAGCTTGCTGTCAGTCACGAGGAATTAGCCAAAAAATTAAAAGATCTTGAAAAATCTGTTAAAGGGCATGGCGGGGACATTAAACTGATTTTTGCAACTATTAACACCATGCTGAATCCCAGGACAAAAAAGAAGCCACAGATAGGTTTTAAGCCATAATTGTTTGTTTATGCAGGTGATGGATATAACCATATCGTTGATAAATTTTTTAGAGAGCCGGATAAACAAGTTGTTATCGCAAATGAAGAATTAAGAATTGAAGAATTAAATACAGCCGGACAAAAATACAGGACAAAAAAATACCAAATAAATCCGTAATGGTAGAACCAGGTGACAATGGCAAAAGATTGTTCTTGGACACATGATTGTTTTCGTTGTAAAGTTTGTTTGATGTGACGGCAATGCTTTGATTATTGGTGCACGGACGCAAGCGAAGAATTTGATGTGTTTGGTCTCAGAGATTAGCTTGCAACAAGAGTTTCGCGAGGTATAAGAATTAATGGCTGTTTTTTTTGGGGGGGGTAAAAAGATGAGATATGTATTGATTTTCCTTATGATGAGCTTTGCCAATGTGGCTTTTGGAGCAATGCCATCTTCTTATTATGAAGAACAGATTAGCAAATCACCAGATCACTTCATTGGGACATGCAAATATATTCAGGTAGAAAGAAAGGACAAATTCAGTGAAGCATGTTTAGCTACTTTTGAAGCTGACTACATAATGGATTTTCCGAACAGAAAGATTGCTAAATGTGAAAGGCCTAAAATATTTACAGGTTTCTTCCAAAGAGCACTTCCCTTTGTAACTCCTCCGCCAGGAGGAACAAAATACCATTATCCAGAAGTTGGTTACACCTATTATGTGGCTATAAGTGACGGGGGCTCTATTACTGCCTTAGAAGATTTAATGGGAAAGCAAAAAGAGTACATTATTGAACATCCTGAATCAGTTTCACCTGGAGGCTTTTCTCCTGAACTGAAAAGAATTGGAGAAGAAGGCTGGGCCTTATGGAGACAACAAGTTCAATATAAAATAAAAATTGCTTTTCTAATAATTATCATAATAATTTTTGCAGGATTTTTGATTTTTTTCCTTATAAAAGCTCGCTCCAAAAAGAGTAAGGCAACTAAGGATACAGGCCAGGATTCTGAAAAGCCTGAGAAAACTGAAAATCAGGAGTAAACGGCAATTTTAAAAAGAATAGGCTCTTGTTAAATAGCAACTTCGCAAGCGATGTAAAACTCTTTTGCTATTAGGGCTATGTTTGTTTTTAAATTCACGGACGAGCCGAACAACAATAAATTTCACATGGGGCATGCCGGGAGCCCATTATGCCGGTGAATTTAGTCGTTATGGCAAAAAAATAATTAAGAATTAAATACAATCGGACAAAAATACGGAACCAAAATACAGAACAATATAACAAGGTGACGCAGGCGAGAAATTGTTCTTGAACACAAGATTGTTTTCGTTGTAAGGTTTGTTTGATTTGACAGAGATACGATGATTGTTTGTGCACGATCGCAAGCGGTGAATTTGATGTGCTTGGTCTCAGAAATGGGCTTGCAAAGAGAGTTTCTCGGAGTCTCAGAATTGATAAATAAGAGCCATAACGAAGAAGGATAGATCGTGCGTAGCCACGATCTTATCCAGTTGTTGAACCAGCCCGGGCGATAAATTGCGGATCCGGCTATAAGAAAATATATCGGTAAAAGTGTGCCTTGAAAAAGCTGCCGGTCTAGTTAAAAAATTGCCGGCAATGTCAAAAAATGGCTTTTTTTGCAGCACATAATCAGGTGAAATCTGTCAGTTTTGCGGCTTTTATGCCTCTTATAATGGGTCTGTAGCATTATAAACCGGCATATTCGCAGTCTATAATCCAGTCTTTGCTGAAAGCGGCCTCAGATACAACTAGATCGTGACTTCGTAAAAGCATAACAAGCCTGGCTCTGAAAACGCTGGACAATGCGTGTTGCGGAAACAGATACTTATGGTCTTTGGAGCGCTTCCATAATCGCTTTTCAGGCTCAATTGCACCTGTCGGCACAATGTAATGAATGTGAGGGTGGAAGTCCAGTTGGCGACTGTTGGTATGCAGAACGCCAGTCATGCCGGGAGTGCCACCGAGGAACTTTTCATTTCCGGCCAAAGCTCGCAGAGCATGCGCCGACGCATTAAAAAGACAACTGAAGAATACTCTTTGATGGTGCCATGCCAGTTTCCGCAGAGATGCATTGTCTTAGGATCTTCGTGGCCGAGAAGCTCCTGAATCAGCCTTAACTGCACGCCTGATTCAACAAGATGAGTTGCAAAACTTTGTCGCAGAGAATGAATCGTGATTCTTTTGCTGATGCCGCAATCTTTTAAAGCACCCTTGAGCGCCTGCTGATTTTTTTATGGTCTGCCTGGCTCCGCGCAAATTGGGAAAAATCATTACCGGGTTCTGGTGCGTTTTCCAGTGAAATCGCAAGGCTTTCAAAGTTGCCTGCGGAAGCGGGACAAGTCTGTCTTTGCAGCCTTTTCCGTTGCGGATATGAATCTGCATTTTCTGACTGTCAATGTCGGAAACCTTTAATGACAGACATTCTCCCAGCCTCATTTCCATGCTGTAAAGCGTAAACAGAAAGATGCGATAGCGCAGTTCTCTCACAGCGTTGATAACCTTTTCAGTCTCACCCACCGTTAGGACGTCTGGGATCGGTCTGATCTGGGGGGGGCTTTACAATGTCTACCCACTTCCATTTCTTTTTTAAAACATACTTCCAGAAGAATTGCAGGCCGCAGCGGTCGGCTCTAACAGTGCTCCAGGAGCGGATAGTAATAAAATGGTCAAAGTAATCTTTTAAATCCTGTTTTCCCAGATCAGCAGGGCATCGATCGAAGTAACGGGCAATCCTGATAATGGCTCTGCTGTAGGTATCGATTGTTACATCGCTCATACCCTGTCTTTTTGGCGCCTTGACCATGCTCTGATAAAGCTTGTCGAGTTTTTCCTGCTCTTGTGGTAACATAAAGTCATCTCCTCGGCTGTGATCTACCAGGGCTCAAACCCCGGTAATCAAGGAGTTTACACAACATACAGGATCAGAAGGGGAAAACGACATGGATCTGAAATCAGAAGATTTAAATCATTTCCCCCCAGCTGCCGCGCCAGCGGCTGAGTTCAACAATAGAGACGCCGCGGAAATTGACCGCTGTTCACGGGGCTTGCTCCGCAAGACCCGTGAACAGCTGGTCATTAACGGTCACGACAAGCGTTATGCAGGCAATAATAAACAAATGAAACGGATCTTCACGACGTTTTCTGTATGACGAAGCGAAAGCGAAAATTGACACCAGAAAGAAAATTGGAAAAAGAACGGCGCAGTGCACTATATTTGAAGGCTGAGAGAAAATTAAAGATTTTAGGGTAGAAGTAATGAGAATTTATAAAAGTTTCGCAGGGGCCAGAGGAATACTTCTGGTAATCTTAGCTGTTTCTCTCTCAGCGGTTCATGCTCAAGAACACGTAGAGGCCACCAGCAAGCAGCCAGCGTCCGCTGTTATCAATCAAAACCCATGCCAACATTCCATACCTTATGACTTCAGGAAAGTAAGCAGGGAATTATGGAAAGGCAAGGAATATACCGGCTATGTACTTGCTTGGAAAGTAAAGGAAGATAATCGTCCTCTTCTTGTAGAAGAGGTTATTGTTGCATTTGAGAGGGGCAAAAAATGGACCCTGGCCCTAGTTTGGAAGCATCCACTTTCAAAAGAATCGCATAGAAATAAATGGAATATATTCTTTACCACCAGACCCCAGTTCGGAATTAGGAACTACAATGAAAAACCAACTCAGACTCAGCTGATTGAGTTTCTGAATGAATGCAGATGGAAATTTGAAAAAGTGCGAGATTGGAAAATCCTCAACGTAGGAATCAATCAAGAGGGCTGGAAGGATTTAACAGGGCAAAATCCCCCCGATGAATATATTCAGCAGGTAGAATTGCATCGAAACTCCAAGACGCATGAGCCTGCTGATGAGACTAGTAATATAAAACAAAAGACAAGTCCGTGAAACCATGGGATGGATAAAATGTGTAGTGTAAATGAACAACAATCGTCGGACAAATGTTTTAGAGTGACGGGCAAAGTATTGTCAAACTCAAAGCAATACGTTATAATGAAATAGAATACAAAATATTCTTGGAGATGAATATGCCCAAAACCGTAACCCTTCGCCTCAAAGATGATATATATGAATTGTTCAACAAGCTTGCTGGCCAGGAAAACCGACCTCTTTCCAACTTCATCGAGACCGCAGTATTGCGATTTATTCAAGAGACCGAATTTGTTGATGAGTTTGAGATGAACGAGATAAAATGCAATAAGCCCTTAAATCAGAGTTTAAAGAGAGCTCACGTAAATGCCAAATCCAAGAAGGGGCGCTTCGTTGAGTAACTATAAGCTTTTCGAAACTGAAGAATTCATTGAGCGTATAGAAGAATTTTCCAAAGTCGAAAAGAGCTTCCTGCAGAAAAAGCTAAAATCCTATGTATATCCACAACTGAGGCTTGAGCCTCACTTTGGCTTGAATATTAAAAAGCTTATTGATTATGTTCCCCCGACCTGGCGTTACAGGATTGGTAAATTTCGGGTTTTCTATTCAATTGATGAAAAGCTGAAGATTGTTTCAATTCTTACCATCGATTTTCGTAAAGATGCATATAAATAGATTTCTAATATCATGCTGAGTTAACTCGATCGCATTATCCGGTCAGAAACGCAAAAGTTAGTTTGAGTCTGCGGGCCGCTGACAGTTCTTCAATAGAAAACGGTTGGACTGGCATAACCAAACAAAATATCGATCGAGTTAATCAGTTCAAGGTGTGATTTTCTCAGTCAACAGAGTTAAGAATGAAGACAATTTAACTCCAGGAGAAGATTAAAAACCAGACAGACAACAATAAGAATGGATTTACTTAAGAGAAAAAATCCGAGTATGGTGGGCAGTTGGCACTACTGTGAGAATTCGCCAGCCCAGGCCTCTACGCACAATTCCTCGGTGCCCTGCCCGGGAAATCAGGCTGCTCATCTCGGATGCCGTAAAACCCTTGCGAACAGAAAGAAGCGCGTCATGAATGGCGCTTGAATTTTTCATTGCGAGAGAGAGGAGTCGGCAAATCAGGTAGGGAGGAACCGAGCGTTCAAGCTCGCTGATTATAAGAGCAATGCGTGCTTTTGCGGCGAGGTTTCTAATGGCGCAAATTACGTCAGCTTCATCAAGATGATGAAGAACCATTGAGATTATCACCAGATCCGCTTCAGGAAGATCGTTGGCGAAAAGATCTCCGCTGATAAAACTCAAGTTATTGTCTTTATTTAGTTTTCTGGCCTCATCGAGTATGTAGCCGCTTTTTTCGAGGCCGGTGTAGCTGATATTTCTGCCATGACGCTCACCCCAACTTATAATGGCGCCGCCCATGTCGCCAATGCCGCAGCCGATATCGAGAACACTTATATCTCTCTGGCTGGGAGTGTCTTGCAAAGCTTTGCCGATACAGTTGATTACCGCAAGTCTGCCGCCACCAAGCATATTTGTGATTTTTATGAATCTGAAACTTTCTGTCAGATCGGCGCCCTTAAAGTCCGGGTCGTCCATGAATTCTTTTTCAGTGCTTCTAACACCTATTGAACGCATCTCTTTTAAGATTGTTGAAATGCTCATTGTATTACCTCGATGCGGGCAAAATGCTGCTTGCCTGCGCTGATAAGAAGGGCATCCGCAGATACAGAATTCAGCATAAAAGTTTAAAAACTCTCTTGTACAGGCGCGTGCATTCCTGATGGTAGATCGGGTCGATGCTGTAAGCTTCTTGTGAAATTTGATCGCAGTAGTTGCAATTTTGGCACAGCAAATTTTTTGAGCAGGGGCGCCGGGAAATCTCATCAAGAAAATTCGCGGGAATTTTTACTGAGTCAATTTTTGCCGGGGCGCCTTTCAAAGAAAACAGCATGCCGCGTGTTTTAAGCAGCCGGTAAAGAGGTAAAATCAGTCTCGGGCGCTCCAAAATCAATCGTGGTATCCAGCCGAACTGCATTTTTATGTTTTTATTAAAGCCGAAGGGCTGAATCAATTCTAGAAAGTTGGCCGGTGAAGTTTTGCTTGAATAGGCCTGAACTCTTTTGAGCATCAGATCAGATGGCGCATTTCTTTCAAGCAGCTTGAAACTGCTGAAGCCCATTTGCTCGTAGCGGTCCGTGTCTTCCGGCCGTATCCAGTTTGATTTAATCAGCAGGGCCGGGTCATTAAGCGTTGCTGCTGAGCATTTTAGAATGCAATAATCGATGAATGGCACCTTGTCAACGGTATTTGAACCGTGCGAGATTCCTGTCATGTGATATATCTGCATC
>PGYA01000103.1 GCA_002839435.1 Candidatus Riflebacteria bacterium HGW-Riflebacteria-2
AGAAGCTTTCTGGCTCACGGTCAGCGCAACCAGAACCCATGTTTTCTTCATTTGGCCTGCTGTTTGGTTTGTTTATGGTCTGCTTTTTCATAGTTTAACAGTTATTTTTATGCCGATTCTGCTTTTTTTCTATTTTAGGGGTTGTTGGGAGGGGTGTCAAACTAAAAACGGGTGGATTTTTGGACATGTGGGCTGAATTTTCGGTATAATGTTGTTATAGATGTAATTATGACGAATCGGTATAAGTGTGAGGAAAAAATATGTTGGAGGAATTTCGCAGGTTTCTTGCCGAAAAAAAGTCGGTGCACGAAAAGGCTATACCCTGGTATCTGCGCTGGGTTTCCAGTTGCTTCGAATTCTATAATCTTGATTACGCAGAAACGCTTTCCGACAAACAAAACCAGGATTTCTTTGTACAGTTTGCCAGAAACCATGAAGACTGGCAGGTTAGACAGGCAAAAGAAGCCCTGCGCCTCTTTAAATACTTTCAGGGCACTGTAAGCATCGACAACACCAAAAAACAAAGTGAACCTGAATGGAAAGCTCTCGAAGACAACACAAGTAACCTGCTGCGCCTCAAACATCGGGCACAAAACACAGAAAAAACCTACCTGACCTGGCTGCGCTCATTTGCCATATATCTTGGCAGCAAGTCACCAGAGCAGGTTACTTCCGACGATATTCAGCAATACCTCAGCTATCTCGCCGTAGAACGTAAAGTTGCTACCTCCACCCAGAACCAGGCGCTTAACGCACTCGTGTTTGTTTATCGCCAGGTTCTCAATAAAGAGCTTGGTGAACACGAACTAGATGCGGTCAGAGCTAATTACAAAAGGCGACTGCCGATTGTTCTGACCAGAAACGAAATTCAAAGCATTTTTGCACAACTTTCCGGAACCTGCAAGACAATGGCTATGCTCATCTATGGATGTGGTATCAGACTTCAGGAATGCCTGAATTTAAGAATCAAGGATGTCGATTGCGAGCGCGGTATGCTTATTGTCAGAGCCGGTAAAGGTGATAAAGACCGCAGAACCGTACTGCCAGAAATGTTGAAACAGGCAATCACAGAACAGATCTCGCAAGCAAAAACACTGCACGAGCTTGACCGAAAAAATGTCGTCGCCGGAGTTTGTCTGCCCGATGCGCTTACCCGTAAATATCCAAATGCTAACAAAGAGTGGGCGTGGTTCTGGTTATTTCCGTCGAGATCACTGTCTGTCGATCCGAGAACTAATATTGCCCGCCGTCACCACGCTCATCCAGCTACTCTGCAAAAAGCCTTTAAATCCGCCGTAGAAAGCGCAGATATTGCCAAACAGGCCTCTATTCACACTCTCAGACACAGTTTTGCAACCCATCTTCTCGAAAATGGCTATGATATAAGAACTATCCAGGAACTGCTTGGGCATAACAGTCTGCAAACAACCATGATATACACGCATGTCGCAGGCAAAAACATACTGGGAGTAAAAAGCCCGCTCGATCAATAGTAAAACCTGACCCGGCTAAATGACTCTGCGCAATAAACGGTTGGCTAATGGGAAAGTCATCTTCCATGCAAGCTTTGACCACAATACCATTTCGACTCTGCCAACAATGTCCGAACGATCGACAAAACCCCAGAATCTTGAGTCACGGCTGTTGTCGCGGCAGTCGCCAAGTAAAAAATACTTGCCTTCAGGTACTTCTATTGGTCCGAAATCTTTTGCAGAAAATGAAAAGGGCATTTTCATTATGGTGTGTGGCGTCTTACTCAGAGATTCATAGCTGAATTCGCAATGCTCCCGGTCAGTCGGTGGCAGATTTTTTTCTGGCGGAGAAGGTTCATAATTAAGTGCTTTGCCATTTATCAGCAAACAGTTGTCTTTCATTTCGACTCTGTCACCTGGGATTCCAACAACTCTCTTAACCATGCGAATTCGATCTTTGGGGCCATAAAAGACAACAACTTCGCCGCTTTCAGGATTTCCCCATTCAGCAATGTGCCAGGTCGTAAATGGAACTTTCAGATCATAGGCGAGTTTGTTTACCAGCACATTGTCTCCAACCAGTAATGTGGGTTGCATCGACCCGGACGGAATATAATTGTAATCTGCAACAGCAGAGCGCAACGGAGTCAGGATCGAAATAACAATAAGAAATGGGATTCCCCATTCACGCCAGAACGCCTTCAGCTTATTTTTGAGCATTTCAACCTCCATCTCAACAGTCTGAAATATTAGACCGGAGCGGCAGAGAAAAGTTCCAACGGAATTCTTTATCATGTCAATGCAACAACCAACACCGACTAAGCCTGGACGTGAACAAAACCTTGCGGAAAAAGCCGCCTGTTTATGGGAAAAATTGTAGCCAGTTTCTGCCATAATCGAGGCCCTGTGCGGGCAGATAGCAGGAGTTTTATAGCTGACAGTTTTCAGGCATTGTCGAATTTTTTGCCTATGTAGAAAACGTAGCCGTAGAAATCTTTGTAGCGTGAGTAGAGTTCTGCTTCACGGCGCTGCTCTTTGATGAGATCCTCGGCGGTTTTATTGCCTGCGTGCTTTTTGAGAAATATCTCCTGCGCTGCAACCTGCGGGGTATAAAAATGATCGGTCCAGCAAGTTTCCGGCAGAATAAAAGCAGCTGTCGGAATATAGCCGGCCTTCTGCATCAGGGCTACCTTGTTGGCAACTGTGTCGATCTGAGGATAAGCGTCATTCCAGTATTGGTCGATTTCGTCAGGTCGCTTTTCGGTGAACCAGGAGGCCTCAGAAACGGCTATATAGCCGCCTTTCTTCAGAAACTTGCGCCACTCGTTCAGGCCGCGTTCAAATCCGATATTGTAGATGGCGCCTTCTGACCAGATCAAATCAAGTTCTTCGTCTTGAAAAGGCAGCTTGTCCATCGAACCGACCACTCCTTTAACCCGATCCTGCAGATTGAGCCTGCGGCTGTTGGCATTGAAGATGTCGATAAAATCAGCAAAGAGATCGATGCCGGTAATCTCGCCTGGCGCATTGCCGGCCAGCACCATGGTCTGACCGCCGGTGCCGCAGCCGATGTCGGCGATTTTTGCGTTATTCGTCAGGCTGTCAATGAAACTTAACGCTTTAAGCGTGACTTCCGGGCTGCCGGGACCCTGGCGTTCGACACTCGAAAAATACTCGCAGATCAGACTGAAATCGAACTCATGAATAGACCTGTTTTCTTCACTCATGCCGACTCCTGTTTCTGGTAGTATTCGCGCAGGCGCTTGATGCCTTCTTCAATGCTGATGCGGGGTTCGTAGCCAAGATCGCGGCGGGCGGCGGAAATGTTGAACCAGTGCGCGGTCGAGAGTTCGCCGGCGACCCAGCGCGTGATCGGGGGTTCGCCTTTGACCTTGAAGGTTTTGTAGATCGTTTCGCAACACAGGCCAATGAACCAGGCGATTTTCGGGGAAATTGTCGCGGTTACCGGGGCACAGCCGGCGGCGCCGATGATCAGGTTGGTAATCTCGGAAATAGGGCGCGGGTCGGCGTTGGTGATGAAATAGGCTTTGCCGGCGACTGGCGAACCGGCGAAAAGCCGCTCAGCCGCAAGAATGTGAGCGTCGGCGGCGTTGTCTATATACACCGTGTCTACCTTGTTGTTACCGTCACCAACAAATTTGAGCCGGCCGGCGCGGGCGCGCGAAACCAGACGCGGGCCGAGATTGGTATCGCCGGGGCCCCAGATCAGGTGCGGTCGCAACGCGACGGTGGCGAGTCGATCAGAATTGCTTTTGAGCACTTCCTTTTCAGCCATACTCTTAGTTTCGGGATAGTATGCGTCGTAATGATCAGGGTAGGGCATGCTCTCATCAAGGCCCTCGACATCGCCATGCGCAAAGACAACACTTGGCGAACTTGTGTGGATGAGTCTGGGCACGCCGTGCTTCTGGCAGCTTTTAAGAACATTGAGAGTGCCCTGGTAATTAATGCGCTCATATTCAGAATAAGGCTCTTCAACGCCAGCCTTGGCAGCTGTATGAAAGACCATGTTACAGCCCTGCACGGCCTTATCGACGAGATCAGCATCTGATATCTCACCTTTGAAAATCTGGCAGCCGGCTTCGATGAGATCGGGGTAGTCCTTGCGGCAGAGAACGCGCACCGTTAAGCCTTTCGCAAGCAGTTGCCCGACAATGGCGCGGCCGAGAAAGCCACTGCCGCCGGTAACCAGAGCCACCTGGCCGGTCATTAGTTCCTGTTTCTGAGCAGTCATCGGATCTCTCCTGTTAAATGCGCCCCTTGAGCTTTTCGCTGGCCCATTCCGATAGTTTTTCGCGGCTTATTTTGGCGTTGTGGCGGATATCGACGGGAAATCCCGGATGGATGATGAAATGCTTGATGGCCGCTGTGTGCGGGTATTTGCTGCCAATCTCGATGAGTTCGGCAATAAGTTTTTCAGTGTTGACTTCGGCGACGCCCTTCTCGAGCTCGACGCAGATTACCGGAACCTGTTTCCCCTTGTCGCCGACTCCGGCCAGGGCGGTTCTGAATACGTGCGAGTGCTGGTTGAAGACACGTTCACAGGGAATCGAGAACCAGATCTGGTTTTCGCCAACAACGCGATGCGACTTGCGGCCGCAGAACCAGATGCGACCCTGCTCATCGATACGGCCGAGGTCGCCCATGCGGTGCCAGACATCATTGCCATCAATAATCTTGGCCTGCATGGTGCTTTCGGGGCGGCAATAGTATTCGCGGGTAACGATCGGCCCGGTGACCGTGATCTCGCCGATTTCACCAGCAGCGACAACGAGATCGTCTTTCCACTGCGTAATCGGCTCATCGCTGATTTTGATTATTCTAACTTTGACGCTTGGAATCGGCAGGCCGACACAGGTGCCGCCGCCGGCGTCGGTAATTGGAGCGGTTTCGCCAAGAATCATGCGGCTGCCGATAGAACTGACAGGCAGCGCTTCAGTAGCTCCGTATGGTGTAAAAATTTCGCAGTCTTCCGGGAGCATGCGGTGAAAACGCTGCAGAATATCATTGCGCGCCGGCGCACCACAGGAAAGCACCTTGCGCAGAGACGGCAGCGTGACCGAATGTTCGACGCCCC
>PGYA01000039.1 GCA_002839435.1 Candidatus Riflebacteria bacterium HGW-Riflebacteria-2
TCAGTGGCAAACATTACAATGAAAAGCGTGACGAGGTTGTAATTTCGCTTATTACCAGCAATGTTATACGAAAAATCTATGGAGATATAGCGATAAAAAAATGGGAGTCAGCTGGTTTACTTTATCCGTCTGCGGTAACCGGCATCATTACAACGGTAAAGAAATTCATGCTGGAAAAGAAGCTTGGCCAGCTAGACAAAGAAGACTGGTTAATCACTTCCTTATGGCCTGAAAGTTGATTACCTTAAAGTCAAAGATTCTGTTTATGCACAAACGTGAAAGACTATATCTATCTTCAATTGCCTGAAAGTGTAAACTGGCCAGTCAGATACCTGACTTTTCGCAAACAACGGGAGTAGAGAACATGCAGCTTGACCTAAAGTCGGAGAAATTCAAGGGATTAACTGAGGAAATCGCAGCAGAGAAAATAAAAAACGAAGGTTTTAACGAGTTGCCCTCGTCGAAACCCAAAAATCTATTTGCGATTGCCTTTGGTGTGGTTAAAGAGCCTATGTTCTTGTTGTTAGTCGCCTGCGGCACCTTATACCTGGTTCTTGGTGATGTGCAGGAAGGACTGATGCTGCTTGGTTTTGTTTTCGTGATTATGGGTATCGAATTTTACCAGGAAAAGAAAACAGAAAAGGCGCTCGATGCACTTAAAGATCTGGCAAGTCCACGGGCGCTGGTGATTCGGGACGGTGTTGAAAAAAGAATTGCAGGTCGAGATGTGGTCACTGACGACCTCGTAGTTTTACAGGAAGGTGACAGGGTTCCGGCAGATGCAACTGTTTTGTATTCGATTAACCTGATGGCCGACGAATCTCTACTGACTGGCGAATCAGTTCCAGTGAGCAAATCTGAATGGAATGGCAGTGATAAAAATACTCATCCGGGCGGCGACGATCTGCCTTTCGTATATTCAGGATCAATGGTTGTGCAGGGCCATGGAATCGTAAAAGTGACGACAACAGCCTCAAATACAGAAATCGGTAAAATCGGTAAAGCGCTTGATTCGGTTAAGGAAGAGCCAACCAAACTCAAAGTTGAAATGGCAGTGCTGGTTAAAAGACTGGCTATTATCGGAATCTCGCTTTGTCTGCTGGTTATAATTGTTTTTACCATAACCCGTGGAGATTTACTGAAAGGCTTTCTGGCCGGAATTACGCTGGCAATGGCCATGTTGCCTGAAGAATTTCCGGTGGTGTTGACAATTTTCATGGCGCTTGGTGCCTGGCGGATGTCCAGGAAAAACGTGCTCACTCGCAAGCCCGCCGCTGTTGAAACTCTGGGGTCGGCCACCGTTCTATGTACCGACAAAACCGGTACGCTCACCAAGAATAAAATGACTGTCACTCAGCTGTTTAATGGTGAAAAATTTCATTCAGTCGGCAAAACTGCTGAATTCCCGGAAGAATTTCATGAAATCATTGAATACGGAATTTTGTCGAGCCAGGCCAATCCTTTTGATCCGATGGAAAAAGCTATTACCACCATGGGCGAAGCTTTTCTGCAGAATACCGAACATATTCATACCGACTGGCAGATGGTAAAAGAATACCCACTGTCAAAAGATCTGCTGGCCATGTCGCGAGTTTTTAGCGACAATGCAGCCAATAAGAAGACTATCGCCGCCAAGGGCGCACCTGAAGCGATTTATGATTTGTGCCATCTTTCTGATAGTCAAAAAGAAAAATATGCTGCAGCAGTTGCCGAAATGGCTTCTGCTGGCCTGCGTGTTCTGGGTGTCGCAAAAGCAATGATCGTAGCCGAAAATCTGCCTCAAATTCAGCATGATTTTAATTTTGAAATTATTGGCTTGTTAGCCTTGTCGGATCCAATTCGAGAAAACATTCCAGAAGCAGTTCGCGAATGTTACCAGGCCGGTATCCGCGTGATTATGATTACCGGAGACTATGCGGTTACAGCGATGAATATTGCCAGAGAAATCGGCCTGAAAAACCCTCAGACTACGATCAGTGGACCTGAACTTCAGGCGATGACAGAGGATGAGCTTTGCGAGCGGATTAAGGATGTGAACGTATTCGCGAGGGTCATTCCGGAACAGAAGCTGAAAATTGTGAATGCGCTGAAACGGAATGGCGAAATTGTAGCCATGACCGGCGATGGCGTAAATGATGCACCAGCACTGAAGGCAGCCAACATTGGTATTGCCATGGGTGAAAAGGGAACTGATGTCGCTCGTGAAGCCTCCTCTCTGGTGCTGATGGATGATAATTTTTCTTCGATTGTTGGTGCCGTAAAAATGGGGCGTCGCATTTTCGATAATCTGCAAAAGGCGCTCGGCTACATCTTTGCAATACATGTTCCCATTGCCGGTTTATCGCTGATTCCTGTGTTTGTCGCTGATTGGCCTCTGTTGCTCTGGCCTGTGCATATCGTTTTTCTTGAGTTAATTATAGATCCTTCCTGTTCAATTGTTTTTGAAGCAGAAGAGGAAGAGAAAAACGTGATGAGTCGCCCGCCAAAAGATATCAACGAGCCGTTTTTTGGCGCCGCTAAAATCTGGCTGAGTTGCAGTCAGGGAATCGGAATTCTGGCCATTGTCTTTGCCATTTATTTCTTCGGACTTAAAATGGGCTATTCCGAAATGGAAGTTCGGGCACTCGCCTTTACTGCGCTGATTGCTGCTAATATAGCGGTGATTTTTTCGAACCGTTCGTGGACCCGGAATATTTTCCAGATCATCATGACACCAAATGTGGCCGCTAAATATGTAGTTGGCGGCGCTACTTTTTTCCTGATACTGATACTGAATGTTCCTTTTCTGCTGAAACTGTTTCAATTCGAAAGAATAAGTTTTTACGAAGCACTGGTTTGTGTTGCTGCAGGCTTCTCCAGTATCATCTGGTTCGAATTATATAAGGTTTTTAAGGCTCAGCCCGAAAAAATAGAGCAAGATTGACAAACAAGCCTGTCTTTTCTGTAATTGGCGAGAGATTTCACGAAGATCTCTGCTTTTTCTTTGCAATAACGCATATAATGCTTAGTTGAACTTATCTGGTCGGAAATATGCTGGACTTTTTATTCAGAAAACTGCTGCCTTTTGCGCACCCCGAAATGGCTGGCAGCCGATTCTTGTCTGAATGTTGTTTTGCTGCAGATTTTTGCAACCGCTGGCAACTGACGCCTGTCCGCGGCTCGTGCCGCTGCCCAGCACAATAACTGATAAAATCCTCTCAGGCAGGAGTCTGGCGAATAAATGACTGTCATGTTTCTTCCTTTTGCTCGGCAATCTCGACGAAACCCTTGTCTGGAGAGATACCAATTCGCATGTCGAGAATTTCTGTTAGTTGATAGATGCTTTACAGCGACTGCAGGCTGGGGTATGCTGATGTTCAGATGTTATGAGGAGAATCGCATGAAGTTCAAACAGGAAGTTCGAAATGGAGTATCAATTGCTTATCTGAAAGGAGAACTGGATCTTCAGATGCTGAGGACTTTCAATCTGTTGTTTGAAGAATTCAGTGAGCAGAATGTTTTGAAAATTGTTCTGGATTTTGGCGAAGTATCCTTTATTGACAGTCAGTCTTTGACTACGATCATTACAAAAGCCATTGCCATTCGAAAGAAGGGGGGAGATATAAAGATTTCGCGAATCGCTCCGCCGATTCTGCGCGTATTCGAATTGGTAAGAATGAAAGACATCATTGATTTCTATCCTGATACGGAAAGCGCTATAGAAGCATTTTCATGACCGATCTAACAACCCCAAATGATTGATGTTATTCTCCCTTAAACGAATACTTGTTGCGTTGCTGTTGTCAGTGTTGACGGCCCTGGTGTTTTTTCTGGGGCTGACAATATCGTCGAATCTTGCTTTCACCAGGTTTATTCAAGTTGACCAGAAAGACAGTCTCATACTTGGTCGTCAGTATGAAAGACTCATGGACATCTGGTTAGAACTTGGAGAATTGAGATCAGAGGCTTTTCTGGAAGCCCGACCGATCAATGCGGCGGCATTAACAAACCTGCTTGCTAACATAAATGGGCTTGAAGCCAGTTTGACGCAGGTATCAAAGGGAACCGCTCACGAGGCGGAGTGGCTGAAAACCAGAGATATACTGAAACTGTATCTGTCGGAAATGAAACGTTTCGACGGTATGCTGGCGATATGGGCCAGTGAAATGACAGTCAGAAATCAGGATCAGGAAAAATTTGTCAGAATATCGATTCCACGGCTCGAAAATTTGACGCAGTTGATTGAAAATGCCCGTGTTCTCATCAAAGGGCAAATTACTCACATAGGTTCAGATTCTCAAATTATTCTCGATACCATCTCGGAGCTGAACACAAATTTTCTTGCGCTGAAGGAATACTATTCTCCGAGTCAGATATCGAAGTTCAATCAGCCAGAAATTTCAAGGTTAGAAACCTTGATAGAAACACGCCTGAACGACTTTTCCCGAAGTTTTGAGACTGATTTTTCCGGAAAACATCTGTCGGTCTCGCAGCCTCATCTGATCGAGGTATTTGACGAGGTCAGTCAATTTGCTCGCGAATTCGCATTGTTGCAGAATGTCGCCAGAAATCGCAATACTACATTGCTTGAGATCGAAAATGACATTCACCAGTTGAATCAATCGTTAAGATTGTTGAGAACTGCAGGAATGAAGATATGTCTGGAAGAGTCCGATCTCATCTGGCAGGAAATCGAGCGGGATTCCAACAATCTTCTGAACCAGATTCAGACCAGGTTTTATTCGAGAATAGTCTTTTTGACAATTGCCATTGTATTGTTGATTCTAGGCCTTGTAATGATTCCAGAAGCTATTGCCGGCCCTCTGCAGCTTTTACGGAATAACTTTTCGCTTGTTACGCCTGGAAAAGAGAATCCGGCAGACGTAACAAGCTGGGTCAAAGAGATTGCAGAACTCAACAATTCATTTCAAAAGATGGTATCGCATGTAAATGAGGCTACCAAACTGCAGACCAGATATTTTGAAACTCTGACCAGAATTCCATCGGCTTTTGCCTCACTTTATCAGACGAAAGAAGTCAGACATGACACACCATACTTTAAGCATCAGCTGGCTTTAACCCAGCTTTTTCCGTTGCTGACGCATCAGATGAAGGATCTTTCAGCCGGCCAGATATTCTGGAAAAAGAACGAAACCTGGGAACCCTGCGGCTCTCCTCAGTTTTCCAGCGATTTTCTCGCTAATGATGGCGAGAATTCTGCTGTTTCAACTGGTCTTGTGGAACTTTTGAGTTGCTCAACATTCATAGAATGGGCAGGTAATAACTCTGTCAGCGAACCGATAGTTATTAGTTCAAATCCTGATGCTCAGAACACTGAAGTAAGATTGATCCATTGCCTTGAATTGCCCGAGACTGTGCCGCATGACTGCAAGACTCCGTTGACGTTTACAGGCATCTGCCTTTCTCCGGCTAACGATGCAGCCAACTCCTCTGATGATTCCGGTTTCCTTCTGCTGTGCTTTCTCAATCCGACTTCAACGTCATTTTCCAGGGCTGATCAGGTTTTTATTTCAGTTATTGCCCAGCAGATGATTGCAATGATGCTGGCAACAGAGCTTTTTATGGCTTTTAGGGCCAATCAGCAGATTGCGGTTCAACTTGAACTCGCCAAGGAAATTCAGCAGCAGGCCTTGCCAGGCAAGATTCCAACCAGTGATACTATTGAACTTCAGGCTGCCATCAGAATGGCAAATGAAGTTGGTGGCGATTTCTATGACTTTATTCCGTTTTCAAGCGGTTCCATGGGTGTTTTGATTGCGGATGTAAGCGGCAAAAACATTCCGGCGGCTCTTCTGACAATGGCGCTCAAGTCAGCAGTGTATTCTCTACCGGTTGAAAATATGTGTCCCAAAGACTTCGTCGATAAACTTAACGTTGTTCTGCTCAATATATGCGGCGGTGAACACTTTGTTACACTTACATACGCAATTTTGAGCCCTGCCAGATCAGAAATGGTTATCTGCAATGCTGGACACGTACCGACTCTACAGTGTTCAAGTGCACCAGATGGCTCTGCTCACTGGAAGGAGCATGTGTTTGTTGACTTTCCGCTTGGCATCTTCGAGCATACTTACTCTGAGCATACAATCAGTATTCAGTCGGGTGACAGGTTTATCTTTTATACAGACGGTATCACCGACTGCAAAAATGCATCCGGAAAGCGCCTTGAAGAAAAAGGTTTCAGGGCAATTCTGGCCGAGAATCCGAGAGCAACTGTTGACGCTATTCTTGAAGAATTTGACCAATTCCGGCAGAAAACGCCACTTCCTGACGACATCACATTGCTTTCCGTTGCAGTGAGATGAATTGGAATGCATCAACGCGTGCAGCCATTTTTGTAAAATGAATATTGTAACGAACTATAATCAGCGACCAAATCGCCTCATAATAAGTTCAATTCATTTTAAAACAGAGGATTTATAAACATTAAGGAATTGGAATTCATGAAACCGACATATCTATATTGTTAGATCACATACCAGTCTGACAGGCAACGTTCTACTTCAAATCCCATTTTTTTGTATAACCCATAAGCCTTTTCGTTGTTGCTGATAACAGATAGTTTTACTTTGCTGAAGCCGCCCTCATTCAACTTTAGAATGAGTTTGGCGACAAAGGCTTTGCCGAGGCCTTTTCCGCGATACTGTGGCAATATTCCTATAGAGTCTATCCAACCGACGCTCTCAACAAGTTTTAGCTCGAAACTACCTTTTATCTCGTTCTGATGCTTGAATAGCCCGCAGATCATATCATCTCTGTTCAACAGTCGTGTGGCGTCATCAATATCAAGGCTTGCGGCATTCGGTGTGCCTGCGAACGAAGAATTGGTAACCTCGACGAAATGCTTGAGGTTCTCAGGTTTCAAGTGACAAAGTTCGACGCTTTTTTGGGCATCAGTGTCAGGCAGGCTGCCAGCAAAAATCATTCTTAGCAACGAGTAAGACCTGGTAAATCCAAGGCTTTCGGGAAAGCCCTGCGGAACTTTCTGTCCATCTCTTACACCAAGTTTAATTGAACAGTTGCCAAAGCTGGTCAGATCATTCAGGAGTTGCCTAGTCATTGGCTCAATACACTCTTCATGCCCATCAGAGCACGACATTGCGGTAACAAAAATTTCTTTGTTTTCCGCTTCTGCTATGACAGCGCCAACGGTCGCCAACACCCTGTCTTCCTGAAGATTCACCAGAAAGTAGCGACCTGAATCAAAATAGCGACCGGTAATAAATTCACGTATCTCTTCACGATTCTGGCTCCCGGTGACCTGTGAATTAAAAAGAAGCTCAATCACCTGCAATACATTTTCCTCTGGCAGACTTTGTAGCTTAACCAGCATATAATAAAAACCTCTGTATACTTTTTACGTGAGAATACCTTAGCTGTTTTTATGAGTCAAGGATTCACAAATACGCCAAGCCTTAAAGCCTTATATTCAGGCGATTAAATAGTATTTTCAATGAGAAAACCGAGAAATAATGACATCGAGACAATGAAGGGCTACGTCGGCTGCATGCACTGAGAAACCATGGAAAATTACAGAAGCTACTGCAACTACGGATTCAGGTTCGGTATTAAAGCTGAACACGCAGCTGCAATGGGTTGATGTCGGCATCAAGATGACAGTCGATGATGTCAAAGTCGGCGTTAAAAACGGTATCAGCATGAAGATCAAAGGCGAAGTCCGTTCGGTCATAGCCCAGACCAAGCAGGGTTACCCGCAGATACGCACACGCGAAGCTGAAAGCACATTGCGCGTCAGAGTATTGGTTCAGAGCTGGTCTTCAGTTTCGGGTTCATCCTGCTCTTCGAGTTCTCGCCGAGGTTTTATTGGCCAGTTGGCTGAGACAAGGTGTCGGCTCAGTTCGGCTTTGAGTTGCTCAAAGGTTTCTGGAACGATCTGATTTTCTTCGCTGCTGTTGAGGAGCTTAATCAGGTTCTGCCCGTAGAAACAATCAGAGAGATGGCCAGGGACACCGAGTTTATCAGGCACATTCGCAAGATTGATCCGGCTCTCTTCTTCTGGAATCTTGTAATGGGCTTTGGCGTAGCCATGGAACATACGCTTGCTGGTCTGCGCCGTCGCATGGAACTCATTGCTGACGTTGATCTGATGCCATCGTCCTTTTTCGACAAGTTCAATGTCCGGCTGGTAGCGTTTCTCGAATCGATCAAGCGCGTTACAATTCATGCCGGCAAAAAAGCTGACATCAAAACGATCGAACTTGGCGACTGGGTTAAAGACCATCTGCTGCTCTTTGACATGGGATTTTTCAAAGGTTCTTTGTTTCACAACATCAAGAGGTGGGGCGGCCACTTCATCACCAGGCTCAAAAGCAACATGAACACTGAAATCATCGCCAATAACAGGCCGTGTCGCGGAAAAGCGATTGATCTTGTCGGCAAGAAACTTAAAGACGTTTAAATCTTACTTTAATTCCTTATCCGAATTCATATGGATGTCATCTGGTGGCCTGCGACGGGAGGGGCAGCGGCAGGAACCAGAAAAAGTGCCGGTTTTGGGTAAAACCATCATTTTAACCGGCATAGAGGGGCGGTTTGCATAACACGCCTGTTATGTAAAGGCATGGGGAACCCACTGCCCGAGGTCTGGCGAGTCGCCGACCGCAGTCAAGGTCAGGTAATAAATCTTTACGTTGGTTCAGATTCCATATGCATCGTCGCGAGGACCAAGCAATAGAAATTTCAGAGTGTTATCTGGCATTTCTTTGCAGTCAGAACAGTTTACGATTACATCGTCATTCTTTTTACGGCAAACTTCGCAAAACAGGTAAATGATAATGAAATTTCTTTTTACCGGACAGGAATAAAATCCTTGGAAATTGCCTTTAAGAGGCTCTCCGATGGTTAGAGGGCTTTCAATGATCATATCTACTTTTTTCTGAACCAGCTTTTTAATTGAAGCATGCTTCTTTAAGGCCTTAACAAAGGCAGATTCAAATTTTACATTCATCAATCCCCAAAGACCTCGTCATAAGAATGCCAATTTGCTTTGCCATCTCTGAGTTTTATCTGAGTATCCTTCATTGCTTTTTGGAATGCGGGATGTGAAAGAATTTGTTCTGTCTTTTCACCTTCAGAGCGGCGCTTAAGCGATAACAGGTATTGAGTTATCATATCTGCGACAGAAGTGCGGTTTTCGACAGCAAAAAGCCTTACAAAATCAGCCAAATCCTGATCCAGGCTAATATTTATTCTGGTTTTTGTCATGATGTTTCTCCTGTTTCTATTATACGCATATCAGGAAATATAATCAAATTTTGTTCAACAGCCAGCCCGAAACCGACCCGAGGTTTAACAACGGAGGTGCCGCGACACCGGGGCCGCCGGGCTCCCGGCGGGGGTGGGACTTTTATTCAGCAGCCAAATGAAAATTCAGGCATTCAGTAATGCCTGGCTGATAAGCTCCGGGTTGGTCTGAGCTATTTTAAGCAGAACCATTGCCGGGCCTTCCGGTCTTCTGCGGCCTTGCTCCCAGTTTCTGAGAGTGGCAACGCTTATGCCGATCATCAGAGCGAATTCCCGCTGGGTTTTATGCAGCTTCTCTCTTATCTGCTTCACATCAAGCGGAGTTATTTCAAAGACTCTGCTCGGCTTCATCTCCCCGCGCCGGATCTTTCCAGCCTGCTTTATGCTGGTTACCAGATTGTTAAAGTCACTATCTTTCATTTCAGTTCCTCCTCTACCAGCTTGCTCAACATTTTGAGCTGATCGCGGGTTATGTCTTCCTGACGGTTCTTCACATAAGCATAAAGCATGTAAATGGTTTCCGTGTCTTTATACCAGTAATAAATAACTCTGCTACCACCACGTTTGCCTCTTCCACTTGCAGCCCAGCGCAGCTTTCGCAAGCCACCGCTGCCCTTAACAATATCTCCGGCAACCGGGCAACGAATCAACGCCTGCTGCATGTCCTTATATTCATCATCAGACATGAGTTTGGTGATAAAGGCGGTAAACACAGGAGTTTCTATCAGTTCCATAATTATATTATACGCCATTGGCGCATTGACTGCAACAACAAAAATTTCCTCAATTTGCCTCAAAGGGCGAAGACTGGCGCGGGCTGTGCTCTTAGGTGCGGTTGCAAGGGAGCAGCCAGACCGAAGCCGCCCCGAGGTTTAACAACGGATGTGCCGCGACACCGGGGCCGCCGGGCTCCCGGCGGGGGGGGGGCTTTATACTGGAATCGATGACATTAAAGACCATTGTTTTAGATCTTTGTCACTGACAATCTGCAAAGAAAAAGACTATCAGAATTTCCTGATAGTCTTTTTAAAGCAAATTGCTTTTTTCTATTCTCTAGCTATCCATTTATCCCAGTTTTTGTTAAATTCCTTAATGATCGGATCGTTATCATACGCTTCCTTAAATTCAGGATTCGAGTGATATAGCGAAGTTATATCAGGGCATGTATTGCTTTCACCAGAAATAAAATCTCGAATTTCATCGATTAGCTTTTTTATCTCTTCTTTTTCCATAAACAAAAACTACTTCAGACTTTCTGGTCTTAAATAGGGCGTATTTGGGGCTGGCAAAGAAAACCCTGCACCAGTAAGCACTTGGCTTACCCAACCAGCACAATTGCGCCCATCAATATTTGGAGCATGGTAATTCCATCGATCTGGGCCATTTAATAGAAAATACTTTTTTATTTCAAGCTGGCTTTGAGGACAAGCCTTAAACGTTGTTTGAGATTTTGCATGAATGCTGTTTATTAAAATTTTATCGTCCTGAATTTTTCCCGGAACCACTTCTGTCAAAGGTTGGGGTCTGCGAAGGGCTGACCACCCTTTAACCCCAATTAATGGAGCAGCCAATGACGCATGGCCTAGAGGAGCTATCTGATTGCCTCTCGGAATGACCAAAATAACGACTGGTGTAATTTCAGAGGTTTTACAGGTTCTACCCGCATCATCCTGTATGTTTTTTTCCTCATCAGATTCACATTTATCAATTCCTATTCCATCCATTATCATTTGAGCAAAGTAAATCGAGAAGCCTAAATCAATTAAAACTTTAATGCCAGCAGGAATTGCCGCTGCAAAATTTCCAGTTGGGTCAGTAAACAGCATTGGATTGTTATCAGCATATCTGTAGAGGTTCATCCCTCCGTTGAAGCCTATTGGATCTTTTGAGATAAACCTGCCAAGAGTCGGTGAATAAAAACGATGGCGGTTATAATACTGGCCGGTAAATGCAGAATAGCGGCGGCCTGTATACAGATATGGAGTTAGCCTGCTTCCAAAGTGCTTGCCGAAGAACCAGCCGTTGTGAGCGGCCTGGCCGAAGCCTCTGATGCCTTCGAGGCGGTTGAGATAATTGTCGAAGTCATCGTCGTTGCAGGGTGATTTGCAATCTTTGCCCACATAGCGGAAGTTGCCCCAGGCATCATAACCGATGTGGGCAATGGCTTTTCCGTCGCGACCGGTGAGGGCGATTGTTGAGCCGAGGCCGTCTTTTAGCATTGCGAAAGACAGCTTGCCGTATCTGGTGTGTTCGATATCATCGGCAGCTGGACCACCGACAAATTCTCTGAACAGCTTCAGGCTATCTTCGCCGTGTTCGTGCTTGCCATGATGATGTAATTTCGCTGTGGTCAGCAGATATTCATGAGATTCATCATCACCATCGTAAATAGAGATGAATTCCTGCTCTGCTTCGGCATCCTTTTTCGAGTTGCCTTTGTGATCGGCGTTGACGCTGTATTTGCCGGTCTTGCGGGTTACTCTTCGCCAATCCTGTGGCAAATAGGTGTATTCTTCATAAGCAACAGCTTCCTTGCCATGTTTTAGATGACCATAACCAAAGCCTTTTCGGTTTTTGTCGTGTTTGCAGCCACCTACAGCCGTTTCAACTTTAATCAGTCTGTTGTCAGAATTCCAGGCGTAAGAAGCTTCTGAATCAGAAAGCATGTTGCCATCAGCATCATAGCTATAAGCCTCATCACCTTTGCTGATCATTCTACCTGCGGCATCATATTCGTATGCTACTGCGGGCTTTCCATTGAGCTGTTCGCTGATTCTGTCACCGGCATCGTTGTATGCATAGGTAACAACATCAGCATTAGGATAAACAACCTGAGTCAGCCAGTTGCTGCTGTCATAAGTGTAAGCGGTAACTTTGCCGTTTTCATCAGTCATGTTGATGCGGTTTCCGGCAAGGTCATAAGCATATTGTCGGAGGGCCAGGATTTCTTCTTTATAAGTCGGTTCGTTTTTCTTGCCCTTTTTGTTCTTGCTGCAATCTTTGCCATTATCAAGAACAAGCTTGAAATGCTTCATTGCAAGCAACTGGCCAGCTGCATCGAAAGTATTGGCGGTTGTTGAATCAACACGCTTTTCTTCGATGTTTCTGCCGAGAGCATCATAGGTGTAGCTGATCTTTTCAGAAGCTTTGCCAGATTCAAGCTCTGTAAGCCGGTAAAGATTATCATACCTGTATTTGAAGGTTTCATTTTCAGGCGATATTGCCTGAATTCTGTTGCCCATCAGATCATAGCTGTAAGACCAGCCTTTGTTTTGATCGACAAAGGTTTCTGAGAGCAGGTTTCCAACCGTGTCATAAGACTTTGTAACGGTTCCGGCGATACCGCTTCTGATCAGTTCACGGCCAAGAGCATCATAGCTGATGGCAGCTTCGGTCGAATCCGGGTAATTGATTTTGACCAAACGGTTCATCAGATCGTATTCATAACCGGTTGCCTGTGCGCGGGCATTGGTCTTGAGAGTAAGGTTGCCAACGGCATCATAAGAACTCTTTACTTCGCTGCCAAGCGGATCTATTTCGGCAGTTACTCTGCCGAGACTATCATAAACCCATCGCCAGATTCTACCAGCGCCGTCAGTAAGCCTGACTTTGCGGCCTGCGGCATCGTAACCATGCGATACCATGCGGCCTTCGGCATCAACTTCAGCGGTCAGACGGTCTCTGGTGTCATAGCCATAGAGGCTTCTTCGGCCCAGAGCATCGGTTCTGGCAATACGTTTGCCGGAAGCGTCATATTCATAGGCGGTTACTCGACCGAGAGCATTGCTTTCAGCAACAACTCGATCCATGACATCATAAGTCATGGTGGCAACACCACCCATCGGGTCAATCGCGCGAACCAGCCTGCCGGAAGCGTCATAGGCATACTGCCAGACATGATTCAAGGCATTGGTAGTTGATATTCTTCTGCCAGCATTATCATAAGCATTGACAGTTGAATTACCCAGAGCATCGGTCTCGCTGATTACTTGACCGGCAGCGTCGTAGCTGGTGATGAACTGTGCGCCGTTGGGTTGAATGGTCTTAACCTGGCGGTTCAGGGCGTCATATTCGCAAACAGTCTGTTGATTCAGAGCATTGGTAGCAACGAGCAGGTTGCCAACAACGTCATAGCTGCTGGTGTTGGTGGTCGAATCCGGAGCAGTGGTTTTAACAACTCTGTCGAGAACGTCATGCTCGTAAGCTGTGATTCTACCCAGCGGATCTTTGGCGGCAACTTTTCTGCCAGCGGTGTCATACTGATTTTCATAGCGCGAACCGGCCGGATCGATCATGGCAAGCATGCGGCCCATCGGATCATATTCATAGGCAGTTACATTGCCAAGCTCGTCTGAACTTGAAATCAGGCGCTTTTCGGTGTCGTACACATAGGTCTGATACGACTGATCAGGATATGTAACCTTGACCATGTTATCGAGCGCGTCGTATTCGTAAACAGTAACGCGACCAAGAGCGTCGGTTGAACTTGTCTTTCTACCGGCTGCGTCATAAGCATGACTCAAGACGGTTCCATCGGGTCTGGTTGTAGTCAGCAGTTTGCCGTTAGCATCATATGTATAAGCGGTAATACGGCCAAGATTATCGATGCGGGAAGCAATGTTTCCGGCATCATCATAAGAGATCTGTGTAAATCTGCCGTCTGGATAAGTAGATTTAATCAGGCGATCGATCAGGTCGTATTCATACGAAGTCGTTCTGCCAAGCTGATCTGTAGATGCGGTCAGGTTTCCGCGAGTATCATAGGTAAAACTCGATATTCCACTCATGGCGTCAATGGTCTGAACCAGATAGTTGCCGGTAGAGTCGTAGATGTATCTGGTGATATGCCTCTGAGCATCGGTTTTTGAGGTGCGGTTATTATGACTGTCGTAGGTATAGGTAGTTTCGTGACCGGCCGGGTCGGTTTGTTTGATGAGGTTTCCGCGTGAACACCACTCATAAGACCAGGTGCGACCAAGTGAATCGGTTTTGCTGGTGAGTTTTTTAAGAGTAGGATGCCAGGTGAAAGTATTAATATTGTCGAGTTTATCAGTATGAGACTGATAAAGGCCGTTTTCGTCATAACTGAAATGATCGGAATGGTTGAGGCTGTCTTTAATTGCTGCGACACGGCCGTTATCGGAGCTGAATTTCTTGAGCAACCCGGCTGATGGAACGGCGTAAGAGCTTATATGCAGATCATCGGCAAGACCATAAACATGTGTGGTTCCAGAAAAATCAGTTAAAGAGAGCTTTGGTGATGTAAAATCCCAGCTGAAAGTACTTTGCGCCCCGGTTGGATCTTTTATTGAAGCCACTCTGTGCTCAGAATACGTGATTTCTGAAGTCAGGTTGCCAGGCTTAGTATAGCCGGTCATGAAACCATTTTCATCGTAAGAATAGGTTGTTATCCGGTTCAGCGCATCGGTGAATGAAATCAGGTTGCTGTTTTCGTCATACGTGTAGCCGAGTGATCTGCCGGTTGAATCGGCAATACTGGCAATCAGGCCGGCTGCGTTATAGCTGAAAGTCAGTGACTTGCCAGAGGGAGCTGTTACAGACGAGAGTTTTCCGCTGCCATCGTATGAAAACACGATGGCATCATTGGCACCCTGACCACAACAGGCCTTTGTCATCTGCAATATGTGGCCCTGGCTGTCGAAAACCCAGTTGCTGCCATGCGGATGTGCCAGAGTGTAATAACCGGTATCGGAGTTGAAGGTAAGATCAAGATCGGTTGCAGTAACAGGCGTAAACAGGCTTCCGGAACGATTAAACAGAAGTCTGGTGCCGTCGGAGTTTGTGAAAACAACCTGATCATTACTGATTTCAAGATTTACCAGATATGGTGATGACCAACCCCGACCGAAAGCGGTAATGCGTGGATCGAGGGAGTTGTAAATACGCGCAAGAGTCAGGTTGTAACGTGATTTCAGGTTCAAATCGACCTGCGAAAGTACAAAATTGCCGGATGAAACGTTAACCGGATCGCTTACTGATAAAGCAGAAAAATAACCGTTCGGAAGTGAAAGCATTTCTTCTCAGGAATTGAGTGGGCATACTTCTGCTGCCGCGAATGGCGGCAAAACAGCTGAAGGATCTTTGCTCTCCTTCATCCATTTTCCAAGACCAGTCAGGCTTACAGCGGAATGCTTAACTTCAAAGGTAGAAGACTTGCTGCTCGAACCGGCGGTGGCGACTATAGTATAAGTGCCTTCCGGAAGACCGGTCTGACCCCACCATGACAGTTTCGCAACATATTCAGCGCCTTGTTGAACCGCCGAACTGGCGCCAATAGGAATGATCGCTCCGAAAGGAGTCTGAACTTTGAAATCAACGTTTCTGGCAGCAGTTGTCGTTGCCCGGAACACCACACCAGAACCTCGACCGCTGTCATCGAGCCAGAGCCTTGGCGGAACACAGCAGACGCTTATTAAACTCTCCGAAAACACAATTTGTAGATCGTCAATCCCAAAACCATCTCCAGGAAAATTCTGAGTAATCACAAATAGGACTCTTGTAATACCTGGGCCTCTAAGAGTTATCAGATTTTGATTACCCAAACCAACCCCACTGCCTGGATTCGTTACACTTACAGCATCTTTCAACTCACCATCCAGGCCAATGGCATAAGCATATGCTGTTACTACCGCATCGCCAACGCTTATCAGTTTCGCTGTAACTAAGTCAGCAGGCTTTAGGAAGTCCATTGATATCGGAGCAAAAGAATTAGGCATTCCGATGAGGAAGTTTGGCAATGAACTTGCCTCATTTAAACCAACCCACGTTTTCGAAGCAGAAAAAATAACGCCTCTGTCCGAGTATTGAGAAGTAATAATCGTTCCGGCAGGATAATCGTCAAAGTTGATGTTTACTATTTCGCCAATCAGCGATAATGCAAAAAAGTGCAAAAACATCGTCACAAGGGCTATTTTTTTGAGGATATTGATCACTTTAGTGTGTCGCACAATCAAGACTCTATAGGTTCACAGCGAGACATGTTTGTTGATCCATCGTTTTTTCGATCTATTTTATATTATCTAATATACATTTGTCATTTCTGTCAATCTTGGTTTCAATTTAGCCGAGAATTGCACCAAATGATAAGAATCATCCTGATCAGAAGAGGAATCGACGCCAGTCATCAAACCATTTTAGAAAAGTGAATCTGCAGCCTTCGCAGTCAATGAAGGCCTGCAACAGCTGCACCAGAGAAGGCGAAGGCCGGCGCGATATGTGCTCTTAGGTGCGGTTGTAAGGGAGCAGCCAGACCGAAGCCGCCCCGAGGTTTAACAACGATTGTGCCGCGACACCAGGGCCGCCGGGCTCCCGGCGGGGGTGGGAATTTGTTACTCTATCATCAATATGCCATAAGAAAAGACTGTCAGAAAAATTCTCGACAGTCTTATTCTCAGGCATGAAGCCAGAAGATGGAGCTCTGGTTGAAAAATTGAGAGCTATGATTTCTGTCTTAAAATCATAGCTCTAGAATTCTAATGGTCTATTTTGGCAACTACTTATACTTGCCGATCCTTGATCTAGAGGCTCTTCTATTCACAGTATAGAATTTCAACCTCTTCACCAGAAATGAGCTTCCGTAAACTTTCCTCAGACTTGGCCTCCAAAAAAGAATAAGTAATAATTCTATTGAAATTCGCCAGGATTAGTGCACGTTAATTTTGATTCTGCGGATAGTCGCACCAATGATAAGAGCAAATCTGATCGTAAGAGAGTTCTCGAGTGTTTATAGAGGCAGGCCATGACTTGCGGCTCTGAAAAACGCGGCCGAAAGTTTTGCAGTGAGCGATGACCTTTAACAGCCTCAGTGAAATGATAATGCTGGTTATGGCGACTTTGAGTTTCAGCATATGGGTTGGGGGAGTATCGGTTCAGAGCTGGTCTTCAGTTTCGGGTTCATCCTGCTCTTCGAGTTCTCGCCGAGGTTTTATTGGCCAGTTGGCTGAGTCAAGGTGGCGGCTCAGTTCGGCTTTGAGTTGCTCAAAGGTTTCTGGAACGATCTGATTGTCGTCGCTGCTGGCGGCTGAAGACTCGTCGTGCATCAGCCGTTCTGATTGCTTGCGCATGGTATCGAGCAGTACAAAAGTTTGTTGCAGTGTCTCGACGGCTGAAAAGGCAGCTTCAGACATGCTGTCACGGTCGCGCGCCGGAAAGTTCCCGGTGAAGTCTGCAATGCGGGCATTGATGCGTGAATTATTGCCAGCGAGCTTTTCGATATCGGCCAGTCGGCTTTCGATCAGCCCGGTGAACTTGTAGGCGAATGCTTCGTATCCTGCACGGTAATTGCGCAGGCTGACCGCGAAGTCGAGGCAGCTGCGCCGTATGCGGGCAAGCTGCGAGCTCTGCATCACGGATGGCGCATCATTGCTTACCGAGAGAAAATACTCAAGGTTTACCTGGCAGAACTGGTGATGCAGATCGAGTTGATCGAGAAGTCTGTCGAGTTGTGCGCGCTGCTGCTTGATCAGGGCGATCATGTCACGGTTGACAGCACGCAGAAACTCTGGAATCCGCCCCTGTACGTGGCGGCGTGAGTTCTGTAACACGGCCTGGTCGCAGAGAGAGTCGATCTGGCTGGAAAGCTGTCGCAACAGTTTTGCCAGTTCAGCCTGACTGTTGAGGTGGCTGCTGAGCTCGCTCAGTCTGATTTCGCGCGCCAGCGTTTCGCTGTGAAGCTCATCGGCAAAGGTGTTCATCAGGGTTTTTGTCGAGTTTTCGCAGACAAGGTTGCTGACCTCGAGCAGTCTTGGCATTATTATCAGTGCAAGTCCGGCGGCGTAGACATTGTGGTTGGCCACGCGGGTAAGAAACTCGCATTGCCGGAGAAAATTACGGTCTTCACTGCTGCCGGCGATTATGGCAAGGGCACGTTCACTGAATTCAGCCGATTTCTCAGCCAGTTCATGATTGCGCTCGAGATAGTTTTCGATGTCTTTCAATGAGCTTTGCGCATAAGGCTCGCCCGCGAACGGGTCGGGTTCTTCAGGTTCTGGTTCCGGCTCTGATTCAGGCTCTACTTCTTCATCCTCTTCTGTATCAGATTCTGTCGCAACCTCTGTTTCAGAATCGCTATCGGTATCGCTATCGCTATCGATACCTGCGTTTATATTTGCATCTACATCTGAACTTCTGTCAGTTGCAGAGGCTTCTACAATTTCTTCTTCCGTGTCAACAGTTTCGGATTTATCGATGCTTTTCGTAGATTCGTCGTTGGTTGTCAAACTGTTTTTATCTGTAGCTGCAGTTGGATCAGTGGCTATGTTTTCAGAACTATCTTCGGTTACACTGCTGTCATCTTTCCCTGCCTCGGCTGCGGCGGCGATTTCCCCGGTCGCCGGGCTTTCGCCATAGACCTGCAGGTTAAAGCACAAAACTGCTGTCAGCAGCAGCGGCACTGCCAGCAAATATAATTTTTTCATCGATCGCAGCCTCCTGCCGGTTTTTTATGATTATAAGCCCCCGGCAGGCCAACTACAAGTCCAAGAAAACACAGCAAAAAACATCATAAAACCTGCAGACAAAAGCAACCCGACCGTCTGGCCGGGTTGCTGCGCAAAGCTTTGCGCGTAATCAGTCCATCTATGGGGAGATGTTACTCGGAGTCTGCGGCGCGGCCGCCTTTGTAGCTATTCTGGTAAACACTGCGGTTGGGCATGGCCGGGAAGGCCATCTGACCGGAAGCCTGCACTGAATTCATGTTGCCATACCAGGTGTAGGTGCGTGTAATCGGGTTGAGCATGGCATAGAGTTCGGCGCGACCGTCGCCATCGGCATCGACGTAGATCTTGTCAGAAATGCCGTTGCCATTGAGGTCGTATTCCCACTGGTCGATGCGGCTGTCGAAGTTGCGGTCATACTGGTAGTCGTTGAACTTGCCGTCGAAATTGCGGTCGGTCGCCCAGTAATCGGCGCGCCCGTCACCGTTGCGGTCGGCAATAATGAGATCGACGCGGCCATCACCGTTTCTGTCATACTGTCCGGCCGTCTGCAGGTAGCGATTTGAATGGGCATAGGCCATGTCGGGATTCATCGAGACGTCGCTTTCAGCTGATTCCCATTCGTTCAGGTTCGCCATTACCTGTGACGCCACAATTGCCATGGCGACGAGCAGCAAGGCAAACACTAATACCGGTTTGCGATTTAACATAAAAACCTCCATGTAAAGGCATGGTCAGATAAAGTATAAAAATTGCAGGTTAACGCAAGCAGATTTTTTGCGCGCCGGTGATATTTGTCAGTTGAGCAGCAGTATGGCCGGAATTGCGGTGCTTATAACTGCAATGAAGGCAGCACCGACAGGGTTGGTAAAAAACCGGCAATAGAGGGCTGCCATTATACTGAGGATAAGGGCAGGAACGATCATCTGGGAAAGGGCCAGCGCCGGCAAAACCGCAAAAATTGCGATTGCCTGCAGATGCTGAGCGGCCGCCAGACACCTGCCAGCGATTCTGGCGGTCAGCAGGGTTGCCAGACCGGCAAAGATTACCAGTATGGCGCCTACTATGAATGCCGAAATATCGAAGCTCAAACTGGTTTCTTCGATCAACTCTGCAAAGTAAACGAATTCTCGGCGCAACAGCAGCCTGAATTCAGGCGTGCGGCTGATAAACGCCCAGCTGATCCAGGCTCCGACAGCGCTGAAAACAGCAGTGGCGGTGACGGCCTGCCAGGCCGGTCTAGTCTGCGACACGGCGTCGGCTTTTTCCCGTCGCCGCCCGAGTATGGCGGTAAGAAGCATTATCGGGGTGACAAACAGAAGCGGCAGCACCCATGACCAGAATCCGGTATCGACACCAGGCACAATTGCCAGAAAGAACTGTTTGATCGTGGCTTCGGCGCCGATAAATGCCAGTGCCAGCAGCAGGAAATTGAACCATTCCTGGCGCGGCCCTGCGTGTTGACCGGTTTCGGTGCGGTAAAAAAGCAGCAGGCGTGCTTTCATGTTGAGAATGAGCACGATCAATACAAAGATCAGCAGGCTGTAAAAATTCAGCAGACTGAATTCCTTCAGCGGTATCAGCATCAGCAGCAGGAAAAATCCGCCGGCTTTGGCCCAGAAGCTGGAGCTCTGCTGCAGCATTTTGCTGTCGAAGATGGGGAAAATAGCCGAAAACTGCAGGGCTGCCCAGACACTGGCGCCGGTAAGGAGAAAGGTCATCAGCACCAGGCGCAGCGCGTCGGCAAGGTCGAATTCCATGAACCAGGCGGTTCCGGCGGCCAGCGGCAGAAACACCACCGATGATACTGTCAGCCAGAAGGTAAATTTGCGCAAAAGTATCTGCTGCGGATGCAGCGGCAGAGTTTCGAGTAGCGCAATGGTGCGGCCTTCGCTGCCGATGGCGTTGGTCGGTCCGAACATGCAGAAATAGATAACGCCGGCGAAAATCATGTTCAGGCCAGCATTGAACGACATTAGTTCGAATGCTTCTCTGGTAATCAGAATGTTGAGCAGTATCAGCGATACCGGCATGAGCAAAGCATTTACCCTGATATTGTAATCGCTTTGCAGCAGCAGGTAATCTTTCTGCGCCAGCCCGGAGAAACGGCCTGGCTGGCGTTGCTGGCGGCGGTTCGATCGTGTCTTTCTGATCGCGAGCGCGCCAGCATCGAGCGCTCGATATAACAGCATGCCGCAGAACAGCATGGCCGCAAGCCAGAGACCGCTGAACTGCCAGAATTCAGTGATAAACCTGGCGTGATAAATAGTCGCGCCCAGCCAGCGCACCGGCTTGAGCGCAAAGATCGCGTCCTGATGCTGCATGATAAAGTCGGATACATAGTAGCCGGCCGGGCCATTTGCCTGGCTTATGAGCAGGTAGGGTATGAAAATGGCAAAGCCGGCGAGATAGCCGAAGAACGAGAAGAAGTTGTTGATCGAACTGACTGGCAGGTAGCGGCGCAACGTAAGCATGACAAGGTTGATGACGGTTCCGACCAGAACGCTGATCTGTATGAAAAGAAGCAGCGACAGGATTATGGCGGTCAGGCTGATGCCATTGCGGCAGGTGGCCGTCAGAAACGCAGAAAGCAGAATCATGGCGCCAATATAGTCACTGGCGACGCGTTCGAAGGTCTTGACGCAGAACAGGCTGGCAGGAGATACCGGCAGCGTTGTCAGGTAATCGAAATCAGAACTCATCTGACCGGCGTTGATCGTGTGCCCGGTTAGTAGATCGCTGACGAAGACGATCATTATTGCATACAGCGCGAGAAAGCCGACGGCCCATTCGACCAGCAGCACTTTTTGTCCGACAATGCCATCGACCATGGCAAAAAGGTCGGAAACGGCTGAGCCAATGGTTACAATCAAAAAAATAGCAGCGCAGAAAACCAGCACCGCTTTTTTTCCGGTGAACTTAGCTTTCAGAGTATTGATGAATATTCTGAGCTTAACCCTGCAGAGCGGAACAGCCGTGGCAATCAAAGAGTTGTTCATACAGAACAGTTCCTGCTGAAAATGTGGCGAAATGGTCTGAGTTATCGCCAGGGTTCGTGATAGCGTTTCTCAAGATAGTATGCTTCTTTTTCCATGGGAATGTCAAAATCTTTGCTGCGACCGGTGGCATCTGCCCAGGAACATTGCAGGCCCCAGTTGATGCTCCAGGCGGTATCATCAACCCAGCGGTCGCCGAGGTATTCGTCGAAGCCCTTGATGAAATTACCTACGCGCAGCGGATACATGGAGTCGCGGCGGTATTGAAAGGTATGCACCAGTTCGTGCCCGGCATGAGCGCCGGTTCCATTAGTGGTAAAGGTGTTGGCATTGCTGTAAGCAAGCGCGCTTGAGCCATTCAGAGTGCCGTCTTTGTTAGTGCTGCGCTTGAAAGCCATGGTGCCGTAGCGAAGACTGCGTTCGAAATCAAGCGTGGAACCCTCAAGATAGTGTACTGCCGGAGCAATGACCGAGTTGAGGCCCGGGCGTATTTTGATATCGCCATTTTTTGCTATCAGCCAGACTGGGCCAATATCCATTCTGAATACAAATTCGTCGCCGGCCGATTCGGCAATCGAGGCGCCGAGATTGACCATGCACTTTGCCTGCCAGGCTTTTGCTGCTGATTTTTCCTGTAACGTCGGCGCCATCTTGAAGCCCTGATGCATGAGGTAACCGCCAAATGCCGCCTGTAAAGCCGCTTTTTCCGGGTTTTCGCCCTTGTGATATGCTCTGATTGCCGCAAAAGCGGCAGGAAGCACGACATTAAGTACCAGAACGTCGCGTTCGTTAAACGCTCTGACTCTTTCTGTCATACAGGTAAGGGCAACCAGGGGCAAAATCAGCAGAAGTGAGATCCTGCGCAGAGAGCATAAAGATGGCACGGTTCGACCTCGAACTTTTTTTAAACCTGTCGGAACGAGTGCCTGATTTTTAAACAAAGAAATGCAAAATATTCTTCGTTCAGCTCATCTGGTAAAAAACCTGTACCCGGCAACGCCAGATGAGATCCTGTGAACCTGCAAGAAATGCCAGTTTCATGCTGATCAGTTTGAATTTGAGCGCGTATGGGGACATTTTCCGCAAAAAGTCATTTAGCGCCTTGAAATCGCGCGAGGCGACTTCATAAATTGTTTCAAGAACCTTGTTTTCGGCGTCACGCTCTTCGCTGTCGCTTATTGCCACGTCAGTCTCTTCGGCAATGAGTTTGACGAACTCACGCAGATCGGAAGCAGGCTTGACGTCTTTGTTTTCGACGGCCATGTCGGGAATTTCGAACTTAATTTCGAGCAACTTTTCTTCGCCCTGTGGTGGCGGCCCGGAAAGTATTTCGGTTTTTCCCCCGCTGGCTTTTTCGAGAACAGCGGCAATATTGGCTTTCTGAACGATAGAAGAGCAGGCAATCTTCATCTGTACCCAGACCGAATTGCCTTCGATCTTATATTCATCAACATCTATAGAGGTAATGTTGTGACTCGACTGGTCTTTGAGCAGTTTTTCGATGACATCCATGGCTTTTTCGCTGGCAGATAGCGGAATAGGCCTGAATATGCCGGGTACGCCGACGGTCTTTTGCGGTTCGGGCGCAACAGTCTTCAGCTTCTCTACAAAACTTTTGATTTTTGCGCTTTCAGGGTCTTTGTCGCGTGCGATAGTGATGTTATGCCAGGCGGTAACATGATCTTTGAGCCGCGCCGCGATGACAGCCCGCATGAAGCGGCCGCCCGGATGATCAGGCTGTCGTTCGAATACCAGTTCGACTTCTTCGATGGCGCGCGTGTAGTTTTTGCGCGAAAAATGCCGGTTTGCCAGCTTCATGTGTACT
Organism: Candidatus Riflebacteria bacterium HGW-Riflebacteria-2; assembly: GCA_002839435.1. Classification (GTDB taxonomy): domain Bacteria; phylum Muiribacteriota; class Ozemobacteria; order Ozemobacterales; family Ozemobacteraceae; genus Rifleibacterium. Next base: position 23,541 of record PGYA01000039.1, read on the forward strand.
GAAATGTAGCGCTGGTCTGATTCAGAAAGTATCAGCTCAGAACTGTCGATGTTACGGCCGGTCGGCTGCGATGGAATCGTGATATTGACCGACTTGCCGCCGACCACAATGTTTTTGCCGCCAGACTGTTTGTTCTGGTAATCTTTGGCTTTTTCTTCGAGTTTTTTCCAGTCGATGTCGGCGGCAGAAACAGCTATTACAAGCGTACAAAGCCATATTGCAAAACCAAGTTTTGCAATGAATACCGATTTATCCTGGCAAGGTTGTCGGCTCACAGACTCTCTCCGTCATCCAAGGCGCAGTCGGCCGCGAAAAGGCGCAGACTCAGCCGGCCGCTTCCGAAATCGCTGCTACTGCTTCTTCTTCTGAGGGATAGGCTTCGCAGAGGGTCATGACGCCAGTCATCTGCAGAGCGGTTTGCGTCAGCTTAGAGAGGCCAGTAATAGCGACTTCGCCCTCGTTGTAATCGATAATCTGTACCATGATGTCGAGCAGGGTAGAGAGCCCGGTAGAGTTGATGACCGGGGTTTTTTCGAGGTTGAATACAAAGAAAAACTGCCCCTTGCCGATCAACTCGTTACAGCGATCTCTGAAGACTTTGCCGCCGCTATCATCGAGGTAGCCCTCGGTTCTGACAACAGTTACCTTGCCGTTCTGAATTATTTCTACATTGAATTCGCTCATATCTGCGATGATAGGTAGACAGGCGGTCTCTTGTCAAGCTAAAGTTGGCGGGTCAGATATTTCATGCTCATGCTCATTCTCGTGCTCGTGCTCGTAATCGCCTGTCGCAATCCTGATTGATTGAAAGCAGCTCTATTTGGTCTTTTGCTGCGGATTTGGAAGTATGAATGGTATATTACTTGACTAATGTTTGTCTTTGTTTAAGTTTGTTTGTGTTTAAAGTTACAAATCATCAAAACGAGGAGCTTTATGTCTGTTACAACAGGAAAAGTCACATTTATGGGAAACCCGCTGACGCTTGTCGGCAATGAAATCAATGTCGGTGAGCGCTTCCCGGCCGGGCTGGTGCTTACTTCTAACGAGCTGAAGCCTTTTAACCTGAGCGATGTCTCTGGCGTCAAGGTCGTCACCACAGTGCCATCACTCGATACGCCGGTTTGCGATACTCAGGTGCGCAAGTTCAACGAAAAAGCTGCTGGTCTCAAGGCAAAGGTTTTTGCGGTATCAGCCGACTTGCCATTTGCCCAGGCCCGCTGGTGTGGTGCCGCCGGTATAAAAAATGTCAGTACATTGTCTGATCACGCACAGATGGCACTGGCCGATGCTCTTGGCATTCACGTCAAAGAGTTGCGACTGATTGCCCGCACGGTGTTCGTTGTTGATTCTTCCGGTAAAATCGTGTATCGCGAAATCGTGCCCGAAATAGCCAGCGAACCAAACTATGAAGCGGCTCTTGCCGCGGTTGCTTCGGCTTCCTGATTCGGGTTGACTAAAATCTGGCATCAGGCTGGTTCTTCCGACTGATGCCAGATTTTTGTTATGAGGGTTTTATTCGCGGCTGAGTATGCGGCGCACACGTTCGCGCTTGCTGCGCAGGCGGCTGATGAAGGCTTCCATGTCGGTGTTTGTCGCGCTGGTTGTGGCAATGACTGCCGTCGCCGGTTTTTCCGGCACGGGGGGCAATGCCTTGGTGTTTATCGACTCAATTTCACTGATTATGCGATTTATGACGCCAAGAGCCTCAAATCTGCTGATGTTTTCGTTGCCGGCAAAAAGGTTGTTGTTGTAACCAAGCCTGATTCCGGCTTGAGCAAGACTTTTTAGCGCATCTGCTACATCGGTGCCAGCTCGGACATCAGAATAGAGTATCTGCTGGTCTGATTCACAGTGCGGAATGGCGCTGGCAAGGACTTCAGCCATGCGCGCGAGCAGACTGCGACTGGCGCTGCGGAACAGGCCATGCTGTTTCATTAACTGGCTTATCAGGATTATGTGCTCAGATTTTTTGAGTCGCGCAAGAATGCCCTGAACAATCAGGCCAAGGTCGCGCGCGCTGATATTACCGGTGCCGTTAAGTCGGCGGCCCAGATTGGTCAGGTCGAAGGCGCCGGCTCTGCGGAGATTCAGCAGTGGCCGGGTCATGTAATGATCCTGCGGAACATCAGCAAACAGAGAAAATCTTTGAACGTTGCCATTGGCAACGATCAGGTCGTGCAGTCTTTTCAGCAGCCAGAGTGCTTCTTTGAGTTTCAGCTGATCGCCTGGCCTAAAAGTTCCGTCGGAGCTGCCCTGGATAACCCCTGTCTTCAGAGCATAATCAAGAGCCTGCGCGTATTTCGGGTCTGGTTGCCAGTCTTTGAAGCGGGCATCTGACCTGAATTCTTCCGGGCGCGGCAGGCTGCTGTTGATCCAGCTGAACATTATGCTGCGCATAATGGTTTCACAGGCGGCCTGGCGACTGATAGTGCGATCTGGTTGGCCCGAATCGATGATCCCGCCAGCGGTCATCTCGTTGCGGTCATAACTGCTGAGCGCGCCGGTTTCGGCGAGCACCCGGCCCAGGCTGTTCTGAAAAGCCGTTTCACTGATATTCTGATTTAAATTACGACTGCTGAATTCCTGCTGGTCAAAAAGGCCAAGCTGGCGCGAAAAAGCGATTTCGGGTGACAGCGCAGACTTTGTCGAAGCCTGAATGACCAGCGGATCTATCGCGATCGTTGTGACGATTGCTGCTGCGAGAAATCCGGCAATAAAAGTTTTTTTGCCAAGTAACATAATTGCCTCCGGGAGAATACTGATATAGTTCACCCCTGATATCGGCAACTTCAGCAAAAAGCTTAACCACACAAAATAACAGCCGGACACATACTACCAGTTGTCTGCCACATTTTAATTGCAGAATAAAATCAGCTGAAATGCGAAACAAATTTAGCAGACAAGATAAGGGCGCAGGCGGGTTTCTCATGAGCGGAAACTTCGAGCCAGGCACCTTTGACACGTATCCATAGCTATTCAAGACTACTCGCGCCTGGTGAGAGTTGTAGCGAATGAGATTCCGCCGAGAGCCCGCATAGGAGGAGTCTCTCAGGTTTAATGCTTTAAAGATGTGACAAAGGATCAGCTATCTATAACTATATCTGGCTTTATAATTTGCTGTTGTCTGTCTATGTTTATCTGAGTCTGATGCGGTCTTTGTGGCGTCTGACGAAATGCACGTTGAAACCATCGACTTTGGCCAGATCGTAGGTGCTGTTGAAGGGTCTGCCCTCAACAATTCTGGCGGCTTTGCCCTGCGAAATATTAAAAAAATTCGCGAGGGCGTCGATGCTGGCGTTGTTGATGTTTATGGTGTCGCTGCTGCTTGCATCTTCGGCCTTTTTGCTGTTCCAGTTTTCGGCTGACTCATCACTTTTGGCCATTGCAGCTGTTTCATTGAAAATTCGCCCGGCGGCCTGGTATACGCCCAGCCAGAAGTCTATTATGTGCTTGGTCGAAATGGCAATCTGACGTTCTGCCATCTCTCTTAGCGGCGCCAGCCCCCTGCCATCCCGATAGGCCGCGCCTATTTCGGCATAATAGCGGTTAGCTTCTTTTGCCATAGCCTTGACCCGCTCTTCTACCGAAGTGACCGGCCGGTATTCAACCGTCGGTAGTTGCAGTTCCTTGAGGACAGGGTTCAGGTCGCGTTCGAACTGACTGTGATATTCAGACTCATTGGCGTCGAAATCGCGCCCTGCCGTATGCAGCGGCTGGTTGATATCTGCGATGTAATGTGACATCAGGCCGAGAACGTAGGCGGTGGCTTCGGGATCCTGGCCGCTTCGCACCAGCTCGACAGCTTTGTCGAACAGTTGCTGAATGCGGTACAGGCCATCGGTGGCCGAGCCGTCGGGATGATAAACATGACTGGTGAAATCTTTTATCAGCGTGTCAGGGTCGGTGGAACCTTTGAGAAAATGGCTCTTTTTGCCGGAAAACTCACGCCGGAAAGTCTCAGGCATGAGTCTTACTGCATCGGCCGTTATTTTGCGGTGTGTGTGATATGACCAGGCCTGTGCCGGAGTATTTGCCGCACCAAACAAGGTCAAAAGCAGTATTATCAGAATCTTTTTGATCATTTCCGCTATGATACTCCTGCCCAGCCTGTTCAGGCAAGGCAAAATAAAGCCAGGCTGACCGGCATGGCCGGTCAGCCTGGCGAATTTAAGCTGAATCAGCGGCGGTGGCTGACGGTCGTTTCTTTGCTGTCGCGACGTCCGCGCTTTGTTGGCGGTTGTTTGCCGGTGACTTTTTTCGTTGGTCTATCAGAAGTTTTGCGGCTGACCTTGCGTTCAACATGTTCAACTGTTCTGGTCTTGAACGGCTTGCTGGCGAAGGGTGCCGGTCTGACGGCGCGGCTTGCCGGCGCCTGTTTCTCGTTATTCTGCGGACCCTTGTCGAGAGTTATCTCAAGCTGGCGCTTGCAGATCCAGGCGGTTTTGAGTTTGCTGAGCAGTCCCGGATCCATGCCTTCCGGCAGGTCGACCAGGCTGAATTCGTTGAAAAGCTTGATTCTACCGATATGTTTGCTGGCCATACCAGTTTCGCCAGCAATGGCGCCGACGATATGACCGGGCTGAACACCGTGGTCACGGCCGACTTCGATGCGGTAGGTTTCCATGCCTTCTTCTTTTTCGTTTTCAGCTCTGCGTTTTCTTCTGGCGGGAGCGTGGTCGAAATCTTCGAAATCGCGCAGATTCATAGTCGGGGCCGAAATGCGCTCGGGCTTAACTGGCAGCAGCAAAGGTTTCTCGCCCTGGAACATGCGCGCGGTGGCCGCTGCAACTTCCATCGGGTCAGCCTGATGTTCGGCGCAATATTCTTCGACAAGTGTTTTGAACATTGCGAGGTCATGCTTTTCGATCGTTTCTTTGATCGTCTGTTTGAAAGAAGAAATGCGTTTGTTATTGATGAATTCAGCTGTCGGCAGAGTCATTTGAGTTATCTGCTGGCGGGTTGATTTTTCGATAATCTGAAGAATGCGGCGTTCGCGCGGAGAAATAAAGAGAATTGCTTCGCCGCTGCGTCCGGCCCGGCCAGTGCGGCCGATGCGATGCACGTAGCTTTCGGGATCGTGTGGAGCGTCATAGTTGATGACATGGCTGATGCGTTCAACATCGAGGCCGCGGGCGGCAACGTCGGTGGCAACAATGATATTGAGTTTGCCATTCTTGAGCTGGTCGATGATTCTTTCGCGCTGGTTCTGAGGAATATCGCCATTGAGGGCGGCAGCGGCAAAGCCACGGTGCTGCAGCTGTTCAGCAACTTCCAGCGTGTCGATCTTGGTTTTTACAAAAATGAGTATTGCTTCGAACGTTTCGGCTTCGAGAATGCGTGACAGTGCGTCGAGTTTATGCATGCCGCTTACCGGCCAGTAGCGCTGGCGTGTGGCTTCAACTGTGCTGGTACGCTGTCTGATCGAAATTTCCTGCGGGTTGTTGAGAAAGCGGCGCGAAATCGCTCTGATATCAGGTGGCATGGTTGCCGAAAACAGTGCAATCTGGCGGTTTTCCGGTGTTCGCTCGAGGATCCACTCGACGTCTTCCTTGAAACCCATGCGCAGCATTTCGTCGGCTTCGTCGAGAACCATGACCTTGAGTGAACCGAGGTTGAGAGTGCCGCGTTCGATGTGATCCATGACCCGGCCCGGGGTGCCTACTACGACATGGGCGCCGCGACTGAGTGCGCGCAGTTGGCCGCCGTATTCAGAGCCACCGTAAACTGCTATGGTCTTGAAACCCTTCAGATGTTTCGCATACTTTTTGAAAGATTCAGTAACCTGAATGGCGAGTTCGCGGGTTGGCGCCAGAACCAGAGCTTGTGGCTCATGCTGGTCGAGTTCGATTTTCTCGAGAATCGGCAGGGCAAAAGCAGCGGTTTTGCCGGTACCAGTCTGAGCCTGACCAACGACATCGCGACCTGAAAGAACCGCCGGGATCATCTGTTCCTGAATCGGGGTGGGGGTGTCGTAGCCGGCGTCGTTAAGAGCCTGCATAAGCTGTGAAGAGAGTTCGAGATTGTCGAAACCGGTAAGCTGGGTGTCTGTTGTTGTCATTCGTTGTGTGTCCTTACAAGTTATAGCCGAAAAAACCGGAAAACTCTCAGACATACAGGAGGTTACGCGCTATCAGAATGGATTGGCGCGAGTGCCCGGACAGGTTGTCTCAGATTTTTTCATGCACAGGTCGTGAAACTCACGACAGTAAGCCGGAAACACCGGCAGAAAACCTTGTGCATGTTATCCGAACCCCCGGACATACGCAAAAGGGTAAAAGCAAGAATATCACAAATCCATCCCCATTGCAACAACTAAAATTCTATCTCACCAGCCCCCCGTTGTATCGTGCTCGTGCTCGTGCTCGTGCTCGTGCTCGTAATCGTAATCGGTATCGTCTGTCCTTGCTTTCGCCAGCACAGTTCCACCTGTGTTTGCGTGTAGCGAAGCGAAGTCGCAGAATCTATGTCTTGATTGATTCTCTGGATCCTGCGACTGCGAGCAGGATGACGGTTTGACACCGATTAAATCAGGTGGTATGTGGGTGCGTGTCGCGACACGCACCTACGGGCGCAGATGTGGCTGATTTCGCAGTTCTCGCAGTCGGGTTTGCGGGCGCTGCAGCGTTCGCGACCATGTAAAATCAGGAGGTGCGAGAACTCGATCCAGTGCTTTTTAGGAATAATCTGCATCAGGTCTTTTTCGATGCGCACGGCATCACTCTGTTCGGTCAGGCCCATGCGACTGGAAAGTCTTGTGACATGCGTATCTACGACTATGCCTTCGGATTTGCCGAAGGAGGTGCCGAGAATCACACTGGCGGTCTTGCGCCCGACGCCAGGCAAACTGGTGAGGTCTGCTATGTTCTGCGGTATTTCGCCATTATATTTTTCGATGAGAGTTTGCGCGCAGGCAATGATGTTTTTAGCCTTGTTTCGGAAGAAGCCGGTCGAGTGGATGGCTTTTTCGAGATCGCCCTGTTTTGCGCTGGCGAACGCTGCCGGGTTGGCGTATTTTTTGAAGAGCGTCGGCGTAACCATGTTGACGCGCTTGTCGGTGCATTGTGCTGATAAAATGGTGGCTACCAGCAATTGCCAGGGGTTCTGGTGAATCAGCGCGCATTCGGGTGCCGGGTACTTCTTTTTGAGTTCGGCGATGATTTTACTGGCGGCCTGTTTTGGTGTCATCGGTTGCTTTGTTTAACTTTGTTGATCTTTGTTTTAAATTGCTTCAGTCTGTTTGTTGGCAGCAGTAGTGTTGTCTGGCTTTGCTGTGCTGTCGCCAGAAACTGCATTGGCAGATTCTTTGTCAGAATCTGTTTCGTCGGAATTGGCTGAGTTCTCAGACTCTTCGATTTGGCTGTTTTCTGGTTGCGGGGCTGGTTTGGTATCTTCCGGTTTTTCTGGAACAGCTGGCTTCTGCTCGTTTTCGCCGAGTTCTTTGCGTAGCTCGTTCATGCGTGTTTCGATGGCCTCGCTCAGCGCTTTCTCATCAGGGATTGAAGACGGGTGAAAGATTGCGACGCCGGCCAGGGCAGCGATCAATGTGGCGATACCAGTCGAAATAAGTCTCAGGAAATAGCTGAGTTCAAAGATATTGCTGACCGCCCACAGTATACCCCAGACAATGGTTGCAGCTACAAAGATCATCATTATTGTGCAGATGAGTCTTGTTACATAGGGGCCCTGCAGCTCTTCGCTCGAAAAATTCATGCGGCGCTGCAGCAGTCCTTCTATTTCACGGCTTGGGTGGCGGCCACCCTGCATGCGTATGGTTACCGTGCGCAGCAGATTGAGCTGTTCAAGTTTGAGAAAATCATCGGCCAGCGAAGGCGGTGGCGCTTCCTGTTTCTCTTTTTCTTCAGCCTTGGTTGTTTCAGCGTCAGTCACCGGTTCAACCGGCGCTGCTTTCTTGTTTTCTTCAGCCATAGCGTGAATATATCACACTTTCTCGTGCTCGTGCTCGTAATCGACTCTATAAATCATGATATTTTTGTTGAATCTGTGGCTTCGACCTTCAGCCGGAGGCAAATGGGATAGCGCCCTTAAAAGGGCGCTGTCTCATTTGCCTGTCAATAATCCGTATCGCGGGCTTTGATGGCGTTGTAGACGTCAAAGGTGTCTTTGAGCAGCAGTGAAAACTCTTCGGGCTTGGATATTGCGCCCTTGTGAACGATGATCGTGTCGCCTTGTCCTTCTATTTGCGCAGTGGTTCCGGCAAACTTGAGGAAGGCATCGCGCACCCGCTGATTGAACAGGTTGCGTGTTTCCGCTTCCGACTTGCTTTGCAGAACGAAAGCTGAGGAAAATCTGTCGTCTTCGGGAAAGTTAATATCCTGCCCACCGAACAGTTTGCCGAGGTAGTCGAAGAATTTATTTTCACGGCGCACGAAGAAATTTGGCAGGTCGAACGACGGATCCTTGATAAGGCAGATCGTCTGAGAATAATGTGTCGAGCCTTTGCCATGTCCGACGGTGTAATGATAGTCGGCCATGCTCACTTCAATCCCATTCTTTTCGCCTTGCAGACAGTTGATAACTCGATGCGAGTGCCCACGCGAAAACAGGTTGAGGTGGGTATACTCACTTTTGAGGTGGCCGGCCTTGTCGCGGTAAGTGAAGCCCATGCGCGGCGCAATCGCCATTATCGCCTCAGCCCGCTTTTTTGCCGCATAATACGAATATACAAACAGCAAAATGACGAAAAGAATCATTCCACCAAAAATAAAGAAAGGGATCATATCATCCATATTTCACTCTCCATACTTCTCTTTTGTCGTGCTCGCTTGCCCTGCGTAGCTTCAGCGAAGCAGGGTAATCGTGCTCGTAATCGTAATCGACATTCCTCAAATCACCGATTAAATCGATTCTACCAGCCATCGCTGCCGCCCGCAGTCTCATCACCTGCCGCCATTATACCTTCCTCGTTCCGCCACTGCAAGATGGATTCTGCGACTTCGCCTGACGGCTCCAAATAAAAACCGCCCCGTTTCCGGGGCGGCAAAGATTTAATAGGTGTTATTACATATCGTTAGTCAATATAGCCGCCTAAGTTTACAAATGCTGATGCTACACTATCAGTAATTTCGTAGCCGTAGCCATCGGCTCTGCTTCCATCTTCGGCTACAACTTCAATAGCAATGCGACGGCCACTCGGAATAGTGAATGTGGCTTCACCGCTACTATTTGTAGAGCTTACTTCTTTCCATGTAGTTGTGACATCTGTGGCAGGATAGCCTTCTGCGTTATTGGCAGTCCAGAAGCCTTCTCCATCGGTGCTGGATGAATCTAATGTTGCAGTTACAATTACCTTGGCATTAGCAACTCTTTTGCTGAGGTCGGTTTTGTTGGTATCAACAGAACCTTCTTCACCCATATTTTCATGGTCGAATGTGTAAGTATAGCTTGCTACAGTGACTTTTAGCGTTCTAACTGCTGCGTCGAATGGTCGGTCAAGGTTATACCATGAGAAATGAGTAACCTCTGCTTCGTAATTGTTGCCAACTTTTGTTGCTGTGCCTTCCTGTATCCACTGACCTTTGGTTGTGTCATATGACCAGAGCTTTATTGTCGCGTCAGCTTTTGCAAGCATAGTGGGGTCGATGGGCATGATCAATTTGGCTGGCTTTGTCTTGTCTAGAGTTCGCGCTTTTCCGTTGGCATCAGTTCCAAGGTCTACGTATACAAAACCAAAGGTTTCAAACGGTACTTCAGCGGCACTGTCAGTTGGAACGCCTGCAAAAATGCCGGGGAAAATGTCGAGTGGTTTGGCATCGGCGTCTTCCTTGGGCATGGTATGAACTACTGTAATTTCAGCGCTGGTTGCAGATGTGCCATCGCTATTTAGAACGCTGCCTGCTTTAAGATCGATCTTGGCTCTCTGCGTAGTTACCTTCGTTGTGGTTTGAGAAGCAGTGACGTCTGCTGTCAGGTCATAAGTCGCTTTAGCGCCATTAGCAGGAATAGCCCGCATTGTGTAGGTTGCAATAACGGTTTGGCCCGCATTGATTGCTTCAACAGCGTAGTTGTTGAGATAGCCAGCACCTGAAATGGTGAGTATGATTTTGCCAGTTGCATCTATAGTTGCATTCTCAAGCTTGAACGAGCCTGTATCAGTGTCAAGCGTTTTGTTGCCGCCACTTACGTTAAAGGCAGAAGTAATAACGTTTCCAGTCAGGTCTACGATTTTGCCTGATATGGTTGCATAAGATCCGCTGATAACAGTATCATCATCATCGTCGCTGCCGAAGAGGTCGCAGCCTACAATGGCTACGGTGGCGAGTAAACACATAAAAAGTACTAAATATCTGGATTTCATTCTAAATCCTCCCTGTCTAACCTAATTCCGGGCCGTCGCCGCGAACAGCATGTGGCAACAGCAAACAGAACGAGGCTATTTTAGTTGGGTTGATGCTATCTGTCAACTTTTTTGGAATCGATGCCTGTGATACCGATACCGATTGAGAGAATGAGAGCGGTTTGTATAAAATCTGTGGCATCTGGGAAATCTGTGGATTGTTCTTTCCTTATTTTTTGCTGGTTAAATTCTGTTGCAAAAATGTACCGGATTGATTATTCTTTTCTGTTATATGATCTTTCAACAGGTAGATAAGCCATGAATGTAGAGGTAATTCAGCTCGAGCGAGGGGGAACCCTGATAAAGACCCCTTCCGGGTCGCTTCAGGTTGGTGCGCCGCCCGAAACAATCAAGGATACCATGAATATTCTCGGCGATGTGCCCGACACATTCGTCATTCCCAACCGCATGTTCTCGGCAGAACGTGGCGTGTCACTCGCTGATATCGAGTTCCCGGCCTATTACAACTTCTTTATCAAACGCCGCTCGATTCGCGTAATCGGCATGAGCCACCAGATCGAGACCATTCTGCGCGTGCTGCGCGAAGCCGTTCTCGGGCCCGATAACATTCAGCTCGTGCGTGAATACCCTTATGGCATAAATCGCGACTTGATTCCCAATCTGCGCGCCGAAATGGAATTTTTGCGGCCGTTCAGCCTGTCTGGAAAACGCAAAGCCGAACTCAACGATATGGCGATCGGAGTCCCCTGGGGCCCCGATAACCGCGTGCCGTTCGGCGATATGGCACTAGAACGCAACAAAGACTGCCTGCGCGTGGTCAACGGCAAGGATGTTCTGGCAGAAGTCTCGCTTGACGTCAGTTTTGGCGGAATTCCCTACAACGACAAGGCCGGCGGGCCATTTGAACCGCCACTGTTTGGTATCACTGTAATTGGCTCGGGTTCCGGGTTCGATCCCAGAGAAATGACCAGCGGCTTCATCATCTGGATCAACCGCCGCGGCATTCTCGTCGATCCACCGGTAGACTCAACTTATTGGCTCAAGTCTATGGATATCAACCCGCGTCTCATCGACGACTGCATCCTTACGCACTGCCATGCCGACCACGACTCAGGTATCTTGCAGAAGCTGCTCGAAGAAAAGAAGATCAATCTTTATACCACCGAGACCATCATGGAAAGCTTTGTGCGCAAATACCAGTCGCTGACTGGCCTCAACTACAAGGCGTTCATGAATCTCTTCCATTTTCATCCCGTGACGCTGCAGGTCCCAATCCGCATAAATGGAGGCGAGTTCAGGTTCTTCTACACACTGCATTCGATTCCGACCATTGGCTTCGAAATCTATTATCAGGGCAAGAGTTTTGTTTATTCTTCCGACTCGCTGTATTGCCCGGATACTTTCAAAAAGCTTTTCGAACGTGGCGATGTCAACCGCTACCGCATGATCGAACTGACCAACTTTCCGTGGCATCACTCGGTCATCTTTCATGAAGCCGGCATTCCACCTCTGCACACTCCAATGCAGACGCTGAACGAATTGCCGGAGCAGGTTAAAAAGCGAATTTATCTGATTCATGTTGCTGAAAAGGCGATCCAGGAAAACTCAGGGCTGCGCAAGGCGCCGAACGGCCGTGAAGAGTCGATTTTGATCGATGTTACACCGCCTGAAAGCAACGAGGCGCTCGAATACCTGAACGTGCTCAATCATATCGATCTGTTTTCCGGACTACCGATCGAAAAGGCCCGTGAATTCCTGACTCTGGTCAAGGTCGAAAATTTCAAGGCCGGCGATTTTGTGATCAAAAAGAACACTGTTGGCGACCGCTTTTTCATGATAGTCAGCGGCCGTGCCCGGGTCGAGCGCGATGGCTCCATCATCAAGAGTTACACCAATAACGACTATATTGGCGAAACTTCGATGATTCTCAATATGCCGCGTAATGCTGATGTAATCGCTGAAAGCGACATGAAGATTCTGGTCATGGATAAATACGACTTTCTCTATTTTATCCGTGGCTCTGAAATTGCGCGGCAGATGAAGATTATCGCGCAGAACCGCGAATACGATACCTGGAGTCTGTTCGACGATGCACCGCTGCTCAAGGCACTGTCGCCAACTCAGCGCACGCAGATGCAGGGAATCATGGCCCGTAGCCGTTTTAAGAAAGGCGATGTCATTGCCGCGCAGGGAACCACGCGCGAGACCTTTTATATTGTCGATAGTGGGTTGATTTCGATCGAGCGCGCGCAGAAGCAGATTCTCAAAGCCGGTCGTGGCAGTTTTCTGGCCAAGATTTATGCGACGCCGCGACGTGGCGTGCATCGGTTTTCGATCGTGGCCCAGGAAGATTCAGTTGTTTATTCGGTTGATACCATGGAATTCTACCGGTTCCTCGAGAAGAATCCCGGTGTGTTTCTCTCGTTGCGAGAAGCCCGGATCAGAGATACTGTTCAGAATGCCTGATTTCTCATATCGGCGCCTGGGGCAGAATTATCAGACAAGGAAGATCAGATGATCGACAAATTTCAGGCAAGCCTGCTCGGATATGCTATCGGGGACGCGCTCGCCGCGCCGATAGAAGATGTTTTTCGCTCTCCCGAGGAGGGCGATGAGCCGGTTACCTTCTATATTAAGGCTTTTCCATCGCACCCGGTGAGTCATCTCAGACCGGGTCAGTATTCTGACGAAACCCAGATTATGCTGCTTATTGCCAGAAGCCTGGTTGAACGCGGTAGTTTTGTCATCGACGACCTCAGCACCCGGCTGGTTGACTGGTTTCATACCCAGAAAAAACGCTCTGAATGGCGTTTCCCCGGCAATACGTTGATCAAGTCCTGCCGCAAGCTGGCGGCAGGTGTGCCCTGGTCTCAGTCCGGCCATCTTTCGGCCGGAGTCAATGCGGTTTGTCGCACAGTTCCTTATGCTCTTGCTTTTTTCCGGTCGCAGCCGCTGCTCAAGAACGCGGTTGACAAGTCGTGCCGGCTGACCCACACCGATCAGAAAGTGGTCGGAACCTCGCTGGCGCTGGCTTCGGTCATTGGCCTCGGCCTGGAAGGTGCAGAATTTTCGCCGGATTACATCATGAACCGGGCTATCGAAAAGTCGCAGCCATTCGCCGCTGAAATGGTCAAAAAAATGAAGGCGGTAAAAGACTCGATAAAGCTTGAAACGAGGGTTGCCATCGAAAACATTGGCAACAGCGGTTACTGTCTCGATTCTTTCGCGGCCTCTCTTTACTGGTTTCTCAAATCAGAGGGCCGCTTCGACGAAATGATCACTGGCGCAGCCAATGCTGGCGGTGACGCCGACGCGATTGCCGCCATGGCCGGCGCCATGTTCGGTGCCTGGTTCGGGCTCGGCGCTATACCAGAAAAGTGGTTCGCCCAGCTCGAAGATTTTCAGACGATCAGACAGCTCGGCTGCGATATTTACCGCATGGCGGTGCCGCAGAACTGAGCGCAACAGCACGCACAGGGAGGCTGTTATGACCGAAAACGCCACGCTTACCCATCAGGACGACGAAGGCCGTGTAAAAATGGTTGATGTCGGCCGCAAGCAGTCAACCTCGCGCATGGCACTGACTTTTGCTTCGATGTTTGCCGGTGAAAAGGTAGTCGAATTGCTTACTGCCGGTGAGCTTGCCAAGGGCGACGCCTGGGCTGCCTCGCGCGTGGCCGCAATTATGGCGGCCAAGAAGACTTCTGAGCTGATTCCGTTGACGCATCCGATCAGACTTGACTCAGTGCGCGTCGATCTTTTTGCCTGGGGGAAAGAGCGTATCGGCTGTTTTGCGTCGGCCGCCGGCTTCGACCGCACCGGCGTCGAAATGGAAGCGATGGTAGCGGCTTCAACCGCGATGTTAAACATGTATGATATGGTCAAGGGCGTCGATAAAGGTGCTTATATTGAGCAGACCCGCCTGGTTTACAAGACTGGCGGCAAGAGTGGTGACTGGCTCAGTGCGGCCGCTCAGACCGGTCATATCGAGAAACTGGCTACCAGCAGGGGCAAAGGAACTCCCAAGGATCCCTGCGATGAGGCAGTGCTGAAAGTGAACTTTGGCCTTGAAAGCGACGCGCACGGCGGCGACTGGCATCGCCAGGTTTCCCTGCTCGGCGTCGAAAGTATCGAAAAAATGCGGAGCAAGGGGCTCGATGTCGATTTTGGTTCTTTTGCTGAAAACATCGCTACTTCCGGGGTTTGTCTGTATGAACTGCCGATCGGAACACTGATGTGGTGCGAATCGGGCCCGGTCATGCAGGTCACTCAGATCGGCAAGGAGTGCCACACAAAATGCGCTGTTTATCATCGTGCTGGTGATTGCGTCATGCCGCGGGAAGGCATTTTTACCATTGTTCTCGCTGGCGGCCGTATCGCTGCCGGAGAGCGTTTTATCACTTTGCGAGTATGACAGTTAAGGCGCAATATGACTGATCAGCGATTCCCGGGCAAAAGTTGTCATTGCGAAGGCGAAGCCCTGAAGCAATCTTTCTTAACATGAGATCAGCTAATGAATGATATGCCCAAAAAGTGGATTCTGGCGATCGATCCGGGATCTGACAAAGTTGGTTTTGCTGTGGTCAACTACGATCTGAGTCATGGCGAAATTGGCGTCGTCTACCTTGCGCAACTGCACCGCCTGTTCAAGCGTATGTGCGATGTACCACCGGAAGCCGCGCCACAGGCGGTGGTGATTGGCAATGGTACCGCGGCAGCGGCGGTCTGCCGACTATATAATTCCCTGGAGATCGATATCAGGGTGCAGTTTGCTGAAGAAAAAAACACGACCTATAAAGCGCGTGCCCGCTATTTCCAGGATCATCCGCCAACCGGTTTCTGGCGTCTCGTGCCGATCGGTCTGCAGATGCCGCCATGCCCGGTAGATGACTACGCCGCTCTGTTGATCGGCGAAAAGTATCTGACAGAAAATAAACTGGTGGAGCAGGTCGCTGCCGAGTCCGGCAAGCCTTGATTTGACCGTGCCGCTAATTGTGTTAAACTAATGTCGGTTATTCGGCGAGCAGGCAACTGCAAAGACGATCCCGATACCGATTAAGACAACGACAACGATAACGATAACGACAATGAACAGGACAGGAGTAGAATATGAATAAGTTTCATTTTAAATACCTTTTGATAGCGGCTTTGCTCGCAACTACAGCGCTGATCGGGTGCGGCGGCGGCGGTGGTGGCGGTGGCGGCGGCGGGGTTGATCCCACGGCTGGTTCACTTGTAATTCCAGCGTCGGCTCAGTTCGCAGTACCATCGACTTACACTTCAGAGCCGGGTGCTTTTCCGACTGTCGGGCCGAATGTTGAGCTGACCCTGAACAATTTTACCAATACTTCCGAGGCGCTGATGGTTTTTGCCAACATGAGCAACAGCCAGCAGCAGTTGACCTGGAATGTTGACAAGCTTTCGACTGCCGCAAGCCGGCGTGACAGCGTTGTGCTCAAAAAGAACATTGTTGATAATTCAGGCCCGGTTTCGCAGGAACATTCATTTCACCTCATGCTGCGGCAACAGGCCCAGCGCCAGCAGCGCTTTGGTCAGGCCGCTCCGTCGTCGCTGCGCGCCAGCACGCGCGCGGTTGCAGTAAATGATGAACAGAGTTTTACGGTTTATGTCAGTAACGACCAGACAGAGACTATCACTGCAGTCTGCAAAAATACCGAACTGCTGGCCGGTACTGATAAAAGATTTCACATATTTGTCGAAAAAAGCAGCGCCAGCAAGCCATACATTGATTATGTTGCCGGCAAGCTTGCCGAAAACTGGCAAAACATTTACCTTAAGAACCGCCAGATATTCGGAGAAGAGCCTACCGGGGTTCTTGACAACGGCGTCAATGCTACTGACTTTTACATAGTAATTTCGCCGAAGGTATTTACGGCTGGTTACTTCTTTACCGGCGATCTCAACCTTACCTCGGTAACGCCGACTTCGAACCAGAAGAAAATTTTCTTTCTGCAGCTCGAAAACATAACTACCGATGATGAGCGTGATCGGTCAATAAATACTCTTTCAGCAACCATGGCGCACGAATTTCAGCACATGATTCATTTCTGGCAACGCGGCAGCAACAGCGACATCTGGCTTGAAGAAGCCATGTCAGGTTATGCCGAATATATCAACGGATACCGCATTGAAAATAAAAACAACCAGTCCAAAGCTCTGCAGGTAAACTTTTATTTCGAGCGGGTAAGCGAAATCCAGCTCGATGTCTGGCACAGCAGCACCGACAGTGATGCGGTTGTCAACTCGCATTACGGTAAAGTCTTTCTGTTTGGCGTCTGGCTGGCGCAGAATTATGGTGCGAGCGGCTCAGTGGTTTCTCTGTTGAAAAGCAAAACATCTGACGTCGCGGCAATCGAAGCTTTCACCGGCAAGAATTTCGGTGAACTCTATTCGAAATTCATGCTTGCTCTGATAATCAACAACCCGGCCGCCGATAACGACGGCTATGGCATCGATGAACTTGATCTGAAAAGCTTGCGTACTTTTGATTATGGTCTCAAAGATGTTCAGTTAACCGGGCCACATGTTGACAGCGTCGGGGCTACGGTCGAAAGTCTGGCACGCCCGACAATCGCCCCGCGTGCCGCAGTTTACGTTAAGGTTGTTGACGGCGACGGCAGTAGCGTATGGCTTGCATCAACTCTACCCGCCGGCACCGCCCTCTACCAGCTGCGCAAGGACTAGTCCTCTGTCACACTTGAATTGCAGAATTGTGTCGAATATAAGTAGACATGTTAAAAGACCATCACAAGGGCGTAGGCAGGTTTCTCATTCGCGTAAGCTTGTGACGAGCATGCCTGCCATCCAGCAGGCAAG
>PGYA01000104.1 GCA_002839435.1 Candidatus Riflebacteria bacterium HGW-Riflebacteria-2
GGTGATACCATCCAGGTCAACGGAAAGGTCGTCGAGCCTCTTCCTAACGCCATGTTCAAGGTGGAGCTTGAAAATGGGCATCTAGTTCTCGCCCACATCTCCGGTAAAATGCGCATGCATTACATTCGTATTTTGCCAGGCGACAAGGTTACCGTAGAATTGACACCCTATGATCTCACCCGTGGGCGCATCGTTTATCGTTTCAAATAAGTCCGATGAAGCGATAATAACAGCACGCAGGAGGAAAGAAAATGCGAGTTCGGGCATCAGTTAAGAAGATTTGTGAAAAGTGTAAAATTATCAAGCGTCGCGGTATTATCCGTGTTCTGTGTGAAAATCCCAGACACAAACAGCGACAGGGCTAAGACTCAGGAGGAAAATTATGGCACGTATAGCAGGCGTTGATTTGCCGAATAACAAGCGCGTCGAAGCAGCTCTTCCCTACATCTATGGGATTGGCAGAACCGCAGCGGGAATTATTCTCAAGCAGACCAACATCAACCCCGACACACGAGTTAAAGATCTTACCGAAAGCGAAATTTCTGCTATCAAGAAGGTTATTGATGCTGAACATCGCGTTGAAGGTGATCTCAGACGTGAAGTATCGATGAGCATCAAGAGATTGATGGAAATCGGTTGCTACCGTGGTCTCAGGCACCGCAAGGGTCTGCCAGTTCGCGGTCAGAGAACCAAAACCAATGCTCGCACCAGAAAAGGTCCGAGAAAAGCGATTAAAAGGAAATAGTTTCATTTCTTTTTAAAGGATGTAAACTGATTTAAGGAGCATAAAATGGCGAAATCAGGAGCTAAGTCCAAAGTCCGGACCAAAAAGCGAGAAAAGAAAATTGTCGCTAAGGGTCAGGCACATATACAGTCAACTTTTAACAACGTTATCGTTACCATTACTGACATGGGCGGTAATGTATTGTGCTGGTCATCCTCTGGATCCAACAGTTTCAGAGGTTCAAGAAAATCTACCCCATACGCAGCCCAGGTTTCTGCTGAAATAACTGCCAAAAAAGCGCAGGAATTCGGCATGAAAGAAATCGAAGTTTTCGTATCCGGACCCGGCATGAGCCGCGAATCCGCTATTCGCGCCCTGCAGACCAATGGTCTGTCAGTAACTGCCATCAAAGATGTTTCCGGAATACCACACAATGGTTGTCGCCCGCCCAAGCGACGCCGCGTCTGATGGAGGTAGTTAACCATGGCTAGATATACTGGTTCAGTTTGTAGACTTTGTCGCCGTGAAGGCGATCAGCTTTTCCTCAAGGGTGCCCGCTGTTTTACCGAAAAGTGCGCATTCAAACGTCGCGCCACCGTTCCCGGCCAGCATGGTACCGAACAGATGCGCAAGAAACCGACTGGCTACGAAGTACAACTTCGCGCCAAGCAGAAAGTTAGAAAGACTTACGGAGTTCTCGAAAGACAGTTCCGCAAATATTATGCTGCTGCCAACCGCAAGAGTGGCAACACCGGAACCAACCTTCTGCACGAACTCGAAACCCGTCTTGATAACGTCGCCTACCGTCTCGGTTTCGGTCTCTCACGCGCTCAGACCCGCATGTGGGTCACCCAGGGCCACTTTGAAATCAATGGCCATAAGTGCAACATCCCCAGCTATCAGCTTAAAGCGGGCGATGTAATAACCATCCGCGAAAGCAGCAAGATCAAAAATCAGATCAAAGACGCTCTCGAAATCACTTCCAGCCGAGAATCCAGCGCATGGCTCGAACTGGATCGTGAGAACCTCAAGGGCAAATTCCTGGCCCTGCCGGAACGCGCACAGCTCGATCCGAAAATCCAGGAACATCTGATAATTGAATTCTACTCGCGCTAAGCATTTATAGGAGGCTAGTTCGCGTGATCGAAATTAACCGACCCAAAATCAAATACTCTGAAGGCGAAAGTCCGAATCACGGTATCATAACCCTTGAACCGCTCGAAAGAGGCTATGGCCAGACTCTTGGCAATGCTTTTCGCAGAGTGCTTCTTTCTTCACTTCCCGGCTCGGCCGTAAGTTGTGTGAAGATTGACGGAGTTCTTCATGAATTCTGCAGCATTCCGGGCGTGGTAGAAGATGTTACCGCGATTGTTCTCAACCTTAAGAAACTTATTGTCAATGTAGAAATTGACGAACCGATAACTCTGCGTCTCGAAGTTAAGGGCCCGGCAGTGGTCACCGCTGCTGAACTTCCTTCACATCCTGACCTGCTGGTCATCGACGAAAACGTGCATATTGCACAGGTTACCGGCGATATCACACTTGGTATGGAAATCACCTTCAAACGTGGCCGTGGCTACGTTCTTGCCGATGATCACAAAGACATCGGCCAGGCAATCGGCACCATACTGGTTGACTCGCAGTTCTCACCAGTCACCAGAGTAATGTACAACGTTGAAGATGCCCGCGTCGGCCAGAACATCGATTTTGACAAACTTACTCTTCAGCTCTGGACAAACGGCAGCATGCAGCCGGCTGAAGCCGTGGAACTGGCAGCCAAGTTCCTGCGAGCCCACGTCGATCTTTTCCAGGCTCTGGAAGAAGAAATTGTCGAAGACAAGAAGATGCCGACTCACAATGAAGAACTAGTGATGATATCCGCCCAGAAGCAGGAAGCACCGCAGAAGGGTCATCATGACATCCTGATCAAGGATCTCGAATTTTCAGTTCGCTCGAGAAACTGCCTCAAGAAGGCCGGTATCCAGTCACTTGGAGAACTGGTCAACAAGAAGGTTTCTGAACTGCTCGAAATCAAGAACTTTGGTAAAAAGTCACTTAAAGAAGTCCGGGAAAAACTCAGTCAGTTCAATCTGGGTCTGCCCGATGACGATACCGCCGGAGGTAACATCGAAAAAGCAGTAACTATTGCCAAAAAGATCCATACCGTGAAGGGCGAAACCGAAGCTCAGACTAAAGGGCTCAAGGTTTCCAAGCGCACTCAGCTTGAGAACTTCTTCCACGGCTGCGATGATCGCGAAATCCTCGGCAGAAACGAAATCAAACGCTATATTTCGAACCTGCACAAAGACAGCCGCGAAGCCGCTGAAAAGTATCTCGAAGATCCCGAGAAGAATCCGAAACCGGAATTCATCGTTGACTACATTCCCGCCACCTGCAAAAGAACTGTAAAAGGCAAGGATGGCAAGGAACTCGTAAAAGAACGCAAGAATGCCCAGAAGATTCTCAGGGTCGAAGGCACCGTTACCAAACTGGTCAACCGCATCGCCCCACGTTTCGAAAGCGTTCCCGGTGGCTATACCCGCATTTACAAGCTTGGTAATCGCCGCGGAGACAATGCTGAAATGGCACTGATCGAATTTACCCGCTGATCGGGTAGCATTCGAGATGATTGTTTTTGACCAGGTTTCTTTCTGGTACAAAGATTTAACAGAAACCTCCTTCAGACTGAAGGAGGTTTCTTTTTCGCTCGCAAAAGGCTGTATTAATGGCATAATCGGTGGCAATGGCAGCGGGAAATCAACCGTTGCCCGTTTGATGACCGGTCTTATGCCGGTGAATTCAGGCACTGTGACTGTTTTTGGCAAAGACCCTTATCATCAGCTGCTGCACAGTGGTTTTCTTGCCGGGATTATTTTTCAGAACCCGGAGAATCAGATTGTTGGTGCAACCGTAGAAGAAGACCTGGCTTTTGGGCTTGAAAACCTTGGATTGAGCCATGCCGAGATGCATTGTCGAATAATCGAAACGGCGGCCCGCTTTGGTCTTGGCAGCCTCTTGCGCGAACCGGTTGCCAATCTGTCGGGCGGTCAGAAGCAATTGCTTTGCATTGCTTCTGTAATGGTCATGGAGCCAGCCTGGGTAATTTTTGACGAACCGACCTCGCATCTAGATCCCTGGTCACGGATTGATTTCTGGAAAATTATCGATGAGTTCGTCCATCATCATGATCTCGGCGTGGTGATAGTTTCTCAGCTTGCAGAAGATCTGGCCAGATACGAGCGGATTCTGGGTTTTAGCTCTGGCAGCTTGCTTTTTCAAGGTTCGCGTGAGGAATTCAAGCAGGCCGGAGCTGAGATACACGAACATTTCAATTACCCTGAAGAATGGAAATATGAGCAGCTGCTGGCGGCTGAACATGCTTGAACGACTAGAACTTAAAGATTTAACGGTCAGATACGGTCGCAATATTCTGCTTAAAAACCTTTGCGGCAGCTTTTCCCGCCGCCAGATCAATCTTGTCGTGGGGCGGGCCGGATCCGGCAAAAGCACGCTTTTGCGAGTTCTGGCCGGTTTTCACAAGGAATACGAAGGCTCGGTGCTGG
Source organism: Candidatus Riflebacteria bacterium HGW-Riflebacteria-2 (assembly GCA_002839435.1). Classification (GTDB taxonomy): domain Bacteria; phylum Muiribacteriota; class Ozemobacteria; order Ozemobacterales; family Ozemobacteraceae; genus Rifleibacterium. Next base: position 4,288 of record PGYA01000104.1, read on the forward strand.
CAGATGGTCAGGTTTTTGAGCCGTCAGGCAATATTTCACTGGCTTTTCAGAATCCGGAAGCGCTGTTTTTTAATGGCACAGTTGCAGAAGAAGTTGGCTACGCACTGAAAATGCGCAAAATGAGTGCCCGGGAAATCGAGCCCATTGCCAGACAATGGCTGCAGAAATGGGGTCTCGACCCCGATCGCTGCTGGTTGAATCATCCGCTTGAGCTTTCAGGCGGCGAAAAGAGGCGCCTGGCTCTAGCTGCCTGTACAGTTTTCCTGCCGCCCGTAGTACTTCTTGACGAACCCCTTGCTGGTCTCGATGCCCAGGGTCAGCGCGATTTGATCTCTTTGTTGTCCGGTATGGCAACCGATCACATCGTTATCGTGGTGACGCATGAACCTGAGCTTTTGCTGGAGCAGAGTGGCTCACTGCTCTATCTGCATGCCGATGGCTGTAAATCGCTTAAGCCAGCTGAATTTCTTCGCCTGGCACTTGCAGACAGCAGCTTTTTCCCTTTGCCTGAATGGTATAGATATGCTGTCAGGCATTTTGCACAATCTTCAGATCTGCCCAATCTCAGGGCCGATGATGTGTACAGATTTGTCAAAACGCGGGAGCGGATGCATGCAGATCAGCTATAAACCAGGGAATGGTCTGTTATACAGTCTTAACCCGATGATCAAGGGTGCTATTGCATTTTCTGCCATCGTCTTTTTTTCGCTGAATACTCTTGGACTTGTCGCAATGACAGCCATTACGGCAGTTATGCTGCTTGTCAGCCGCCTGTCAGGCGTTGAACTTGGTGATATTTTTATGTCAGTGCGCCGTATTTTGCTTTTGCTGGCTATTGTCGGACTGATTCAGGGTTTTGGAGCTGAAGGCTTCAGTCTGGTCGACGCTTGTGCAGCAATGATACGTATTCTCGGAGTATTTCTGGTTGCCGGCGTTTACGTTACTGTTTCTTCACAGTCTGAGCTGACATTTTTCTGGGAAGCCTGCTTTCGCCCACTAGGACTGATAGGATTTCCGGCCCGGGAATTTGCTCTGGTAATGGTGATTGCCGTCAGATTTTTTCCAGTGATACTTGGCGAGATCGACCGCATTCGCATGGCTCAGGTTGCCCGCGGAGCTAAACTCGATGGTGGCGGTCTGCTGGCTTCGGCGGCGGCGCTCATGCCGCTGATGATTCCGACCCTGACGCAGGCAATCATCAGGGCAGGGGAACTGGCCATAGCGATGGAGGCGCGAGGCTACCGGGTTTCTGCCCAACGCACCAGATACCAGCGCTTTCGCTTTGGTATTGTTGACCTTTTTGCTATTTTAATTCCGGTTATGCTGCTGGCTTATCTTCTTCGTCCGTTTTTTTACACGGCTGGCTGAGGCAAGACTGTGTTTCAGACGTGCTGGCTGCCGGCGGTTATACCGTAGTTGCTCTCAGGTAGAACTTTCTTTATGCTGCTGAGCTCATTTTCAGCTGCAGAATTAAGTTGTGATGAAAGCTGCAGAATGGTTTCAAGCTGGTTAATCCTGTCATCCAGCAGGCTGAGCCTGACTTCTCGCTTATGTGTTCCAGGAACAAGCTGTCCGCTTATTCGAGTCAGGCCACGGCTGACAAGAAGGTAGCCGGGCAATGTTGCTGCAAGGGTTATCAGTGCTGCATGCACAAAGAAGTCAGTTGACAGCCATGTGGCGCTGAGCCAGCAGCTGATCATACGGTAGAGAATCTGAGATAGAACAATTACCGGCAGTAGATTGGCGAGAAAAATGTAGAACAGCATAAGTCTCGAGCTGACAGCATGTTCTGCATTTTTTCGGACCTGATGAATGATTGACTTTCCGGCATCGCGAAAATGGTGCAGAGGATCGTTAGCCTGGTTGTCTTCGGGTAAGGCCAGGGCTTTGTCTTCGATACTGCGGCGTTCGTCGGTAAAGAGGTTCTTCAGGTCATTGCTGTGGCGGAATGACTGCTCGATCTCGTTTTCAAGGTAAGCGCTTTCCTTTTCATCATTCAGCCAGCGGGCCGCCAGCAGCCAGGGGAAAAGAAAAAAACTGCGTCTTTTACTGAGTGCTGCGTAAGCCCATGCCGTAAAGGCCTGACGTGCCGCATGATAGACGCTTTCGGACCTGTTAATTGCGTTTTCTGCAGCTTCCAGCCGGTTTATCAGGATATCGCGGCTGTTTTTCAGGTTCATAAGCAGCGCCAGCAGTCGCTCGATCAACTGCTCACTGTTGAATGCGTGCAAAATCTGGCGCAGGCATGCTTCCTGCTTCAACAGGCGGTTGCTCTGCAGCGAACGGGCAGAAACAATGCTTTCGCGAAAGCTCTTGAATTCGCTGTTTGTCTTGTCGGTAGCGCTGAATACGAAAGCTGCTTTGCTGCAGTCTTCAAAACCCAGTGCCCTCAGCCGGGATATGAAGTCCAGACGCAGCTGGTCGGCACTTATGTCTACCGTATCCGCCTTGTTCATTGCAAAAAACCAGCGCTTGCGTGATGCCCACTCGACAACATTCTGGTTGACGACAAAGTCAGATCTTTTGTCCGGTGTGGTGGCGCAAACTATTATATCGGCGACTGACATTGTTTCGCGCGCAATTCTTACGTTTTCTGCATGAATTGTGTCGAGGTCAGGCGTGTCAATAAGTACAATGCCGGGAAGGCTGATATCGACAAATTTCGCATCATGCTCTGCAAATGGCAGAAAACAGCGATCTTCTTCACTGGCGCTGACATAAAGTTTGCTGGTAAAGCCGCGAATGGCGGAAGATGAGGGACTCAGGCCTTCGACACCACAGAGTGCGCTGAAAATATACGATTTGCCAACTCCGGTTCCGCCAACTATGGCAATAATCAAGGGCTTGCGCATTTCATCTCTGCTGCAGTATTCACAGGCAAGTTCTAGATTGTGCTGAAGCCTGGCAAAGTCATCGTTGCGGTTAAAGCACACCGCTTTATCCCTTATTTCGCCGGCACGGGCGATCAGAAGCTGTAATTTATAGGGTTCCATTTTTTGCACTGATCTCCTTGAGCTCATTACAGGCTGTTTCGCAGCGTCCGATAATTTCAGGCTGCAGATCTTCGGCGATATTCAAAAGTTGGTCAAGAAATAGTGGGCGGGCCAGTTTGTCGCGCAGGTGCACGAAATATGAGTTCCTGCGTTCGTCTACCCAACGCTTATTGGCATCTTTAACCTGTTCGCGCAGGCCCATTAGAGTGAAAACCTCTGAAAGCATGCC
>PGYA01000040.1 GCA_002839435.1 Candidatus Riflebacteria bacterium HGW-Riflebacteria-2
GATGGACTATGAATTAGATCTTGAGAAGGACCGTCTGACTGATATTTTGGCCAGAGATGTAAAAATAATGCCAATGAAAAAATGCGCATAACCATCGCGTCGACGCGGAAAATGACCGCCGTCACGGGCCTTGCGAAGCAAGTCCCGCGCCGTCTGGCCATTTCCGGTCACGACAGGCGTTCTGCGATAAAAATAAAATACCAACTTGACGATTGTATATGTTAGCAATATTATAGACATATGACTAGGCATAGCAAAAAACGACTTTTCCCCGAACCAATAGAATTTGATTGGGACGAAGGTAATGCCGATAAAAACTGGATTCGTCACCATGTTTCTCAAAATGAAGCAGAGTTTGTTTTTTTCAACGAGCCGAAATTTGTATTCAATGACGCTACTCACTCCAAAAATGAAAAGCGTTTTGTTTGTTTGGGTAAAACTAGGCAAGGGCGGCATTTGTTCGTTTCTTTCATTATCAGAGAACAGAAGATACGAGTAATTTCTGCACGTGATATGACCACGAAAGAGCATCAGGAGTTTGATAAATATGAAAAAGAAAATTCCTAATTTTAAAACCGAGGACGAAGAACGAGAATTTTGGGCTACCCACGATTCTTGCGATTACGTCGATTGGTCGACTGCTGAAGTAGGCGTTTTTCCTAATCTGAAGCCATCATTGAAAACTATTTCTCTTCGCTTACCTGAAGAGATGATTAACGATTTAAAGATCCTTGCAAACCAAAGAGATGTTCCTTATCAGTCCTTAATGAAAATCCTGCTGGCCGAAAAAATTCAAGAAATGAAAAAGAGAAAAGCCGCATAAAATCACAGAACAATCGCATAGACGCGGAAAATAATGCCGGATCACGGGTCTTGCTTGCGCAACACCCGCGCCCGTCTCTCATTTCCCCTTACGACTGGCGTTATGCCTGAAAAAACACGCTTGCAAACGAAAGTTTGTATTGCAAACTAGACATTGAGAAAATCGCAGCATAGAAACGATTTCGTGATTTCGCTCCCTGCGCGGAAGCGAGTTGTGTTGAGGAGCCCGGTGCGGGAAAACCGCACGCCGGGATCTGCGAGGGGACCGCTAGGGCAACCAGCGGTTCTACCTTAACTCTGAAAAAGAAAAATCAAACTTGACAACCAAACGGCTTGACGTATAATTGAAATAGATACGTCAAACGGAGGGTTGATATGGATACAAAACTTACACTAAGACTTGATAAAGAAATAATAGAACGAATAAAAATTTACGCTTCAAAGCAGCAAAAGTCTCTCAGCGCGCTTACTGAAGAATTGTATAAATCATTTCTAATGAAAAGCACTGGTAGTTCAGAATCAGAAATTCGTTCTCCAATCGCAAAAAAATATAAAGGCATAATCAATAGCACTGATTTTGATGAAGATGCCCAAAAATTAAGTTACCTGAGGGATAAACACCTGTCATGATAAAGGCATACATTGATTGCAATATTTTGCTTGATTGGCTCCTTGATAGAGAACCATTTTCATCGTATTCCGCAAAAATCATTGAATTAACCGAAACTAAGAAAATTCTTGGCCTGGTTTCACCTCTTACCTTAGCCAACACCTATTATATAATCTCAAAAGAATTGAACAAAAAAATTGCTGATGAATTCATCATTGATAGTTTGCGGATCTTTTCGGTGCCTGGCATTTCTCTAAAGAACATTAAAGAAGCTGTTCTCAACAAGTTCAAAGACTTCGAAGACGATGTACATAGCGCAATTGCCGCAGAAAACAATGTAGATTTCCTCATAACCCGGAATAAAAAAGATTTTAAGAATGATAGATTCAAAGTCTTAGATGCAGAAGAATTTTTAAGAATAATTGAAAGAAAATGATCAGATAATCGGGTAAAGAGGGGGCTTTCCCCCCTCCTTCCCACACCACCGGACTGCGGGTCCGCATCCGGCGGTTCATGAACCAGACAGGTTTTAATGATGAAAAGTTATCCGGAATTCGGGAGGGGCAAAGGTCTTCAAGACTCAATCTGCCGGTCGCTTTGGCAGCTCGGTTTGAGCGGGCATGGCGCGCAACAGCAACTGAATGAGTGCCAGCAACCTGCGGGAATTACCATGCAGAAAACCGTGTGTTCGCGGGGGTTGGGGATGTGAGAGCAGATGTTCGCCAGCCACTCCAGAGCTGGAAACTTTTTTTCCGGAACCATCCCTGGCTTCAATTCAAATTGGATCTTAACTCAAGCAATTCATAGATTGGATACTCTCGACTCTTACCCTTTATCATAACTCTATCAATGAAATTCACTCGTGCCCAGCCTTTTGTTTTTCGAATAGTTGCCGGCGCGAGAACTATTCCTGTTTTTTTGGCTTTCATTGCCTGCGCTTTAAGCCGCGCGGCCATATTTACTGCATCGCCAATAACCGTGAAGTCGAGTTTCCCTTTTCTCGAACCAATTCGACCCGAAAGCACGCTTCCGGTTGCAATTCCAATGTGAGCTGTAATACCAACTTCGAGCAACTCTTTTTTCAATTCCAGGGCAGCGTAACAGGCCTTGATGGCATGATTATCCTTCTCGGATCTGGAGCGGTAAACAAACATCAGGGTGTTTTCGATAACCTTATCCAGAATTCCACCTGTCGCCCTCGCCACTTTATCGCCGGCCGAGATGAAAATATCAAGTAAATCCATCAACCCGGTTCCGCTCAATAAAGCGATTCTCTGCTCAAAATCCGAGATTGAAGCAAAGATAATGGTTGCCTCGAGCCTTTCACCACCAGGCTGCAGTGCCTGGTCATCTGACGACTTAACCGCAGAAACAACATCCTCTGAAACAAACTGAAACAGCCTTTCCTTCTGAATAACACCGGCCAGCATTGAATCGAAGGCTCCCTTCAAGTCTTCGAATTCATCACCGGTTTCGATTTTCTTTTTCGCGTAAAAATCACCCTGACTCACTCTATCAGCAAGAAAGGTCAGTTTTTCAACAGGCTCCAGGTATATTCTGCCAAAAAGGTTGAAAATAAAGATAATCAGCACAAATCCGTAAATAATCAGAAGGACAAAAGAAAGACCTGAACTTTTGCGCTGCAATCTTTGAGCAGTGGTGACAATCAGCATGGGAAAGCGAGAAACGTAATCAACGTAAACAGGTATTTCGTCAACATCAGTCATTAACGAAGCATTTACCTGGCAGGCAAGAATCAGCTGCTTTGCCATTTTTGCGTATTCATAGGATGGTGTTAAGCTGTGCACTTCAGCGACTTCCTGCGAATTGTCAAAGGTAAAGAAAGCAGTTTCCATGGAAAATTTACTATAGTCGCTTTTTAAACTGGGGGACTCCAGATACTCTTTTACGAACCCTCGAATGAGCCTTTGACGATTAAACCTGGCGGTTACAGAGCCGTAACGTGGTTTATTACCCACATTCCACTCAATTTTTGCCATTGAATAAGAATTCAGACTGGCAAAAACCTGAAAGTCCATCAATCGGCCAAAACTGTTTAACATCGAGTTAAGTGCTCCAGCACTTGAATCGTCAACGAACTGAAGATCGCTTGAAGAATAATCACCGGCCCCCTCATTAAAAGAGCTGTTAAACAGTCCGGCATTCATGCTTATCTTGGCAAGCATTTTCCGAAAAAAGCCCTCGTCGCGACTGGTAATGAATCCGCATGCATTGTCTTCGTTATAGACAGAAATTGGCTCTTTCCATGGTCGATCAAGAAAAAGCGCCTGGGCAACAGATTTATCAATCGAGCTTTGCAGAAACTTCTCAAGTTCAGCATCCGTAGCATTCGGCATTTCCTCAATTTGCCCGGCAACATCCATAGAAAGCTTTTCGACTCGATGAATATATGATGCCAGTTTTTTACGAATGACCCTCGAATTGCTTTTCATGGTGTTCTCCATTTCCACCTGCAGCAACCTCTGGTCAAACTCGCTCCAGGTCTGATAGGCGGCTATGAGCAAGGTTAGAGGGAGAAATGAAACAAGTAAAGTTCCGATTACTACTTTTTGTCTGACACCTGCCCTGATTTCAAAACCAAAGAAATAGATTCTCAGCGCCAGAATTAAACTAAATGCGCACAAACAGCGAATGATCATGGAGATTAAGGCAGAATGTTTCTTTAAAGGGTGCTCAAGTTTTTTGACCGGAAGAGTTACTTTAAGCAAGGGAATACTTTGACGAAACTCTTTAAGGCCAATTGGGTAAAAGCCTCCCCGCTGAATAAATTGCACGGCAAGGCTTTCTGGAATTGGGGTCTGCAAATGGATTCCTTCAGAATCAAAACCAAAGGAAGTAAGCTTGTGATTGAGGTCGATTTTCCGCAAGTCATTTATCTCGTTGGGATAATAGTTCAAACTACGCGTTATTTCTTTGTCTACTGAGTTTTGACTTTTTGTAACAACCTGAAGCGCAGAAATTGCTGCGCCACGAATAAGAAGCAAAACACCCCCTTTAATCCTTCTGTCGGCTGCTTTGCCAGAGTAAACAGGGTGATAGTAAAAATAGACTGTGCCACCTAATTTTGAAGATACTGATTGCGAAGTTTTATCAGCAACAAGAGGAAGCTCAGCAACCAAACCAAAATGACTTTGCCAGAATCCATCAACATCCTTGACCAGTTTATCCCAGGCGCTTTCTCCTTTAAGTGATTTTGTTTCAACCTCATTCTTCTTTTCATAAAACTTTAAAAATGGCTGATCATTTCGAGAAATGAAATACTTCAGCGTCAATCTTTTCGGAATCATCCCGATCAGTTTTTTAAAAGGCGGTTCATGGTAATAGCTTTTAATTTCTGCGGTGTCCTTGCCGTGAATAATCAAGCCGCAGGGCACAATTCCGGTTTTCTTCGTAAAATCTTCTGCCAGTCCGGGGGCAACATCTAAAAGACTTTCTTCGGGCACATTTGCCAGATAATTGCCAATCTCTCTATCGAGATAGTTAGCAATCAGTACGTCCTTCTTGAACATTTCCATCTCAACGGAAAGCCTGGACTGTTTGATTTTAGCGTTTGTTTCCTCGGTTATTTTGAAAAGCCGTTCTAATGTGTAATTTAGAATAAATGCGGGAATTACCAGGAGAAACAGCCATGAGAAGACTAGAATTCTGCCACTCAAACGCCTCTTTATTAACACTTTACTGTCTTTATTCATCGGTTTCGCATAGCCTCATAGCATCGCTTTGCTCAGAAACCGCGACAAAGCTCTGCTTAACCGCCATACTGGCAGTTTTACAACAGACAGCGATTTTATTTTCCTTAAAGTTCGCAGTTATTGCATCGAGTTCACTTGCACGAATGACTGCAGAACCGATAATCATAAAAACCTGACGACCGGACTTTTCACCGGTAACCCCTGACAAAGCAACATCAGTAACAATGCCAATGCCGTTTTCGATGGTGAATTTTCCCTGACGAAGTCTGCTCTCATTTAAATCCCTCAGCTTTGCCCGCATCGACAAAGCTGCATTAACTGCTCTCTGGGCATGGTTTTCCGCATCCGCTGACGGGTAAAAAACAGCGACGATGGCATCACCAATAAAGCGCTCAACATTTCCACCAAAGGTTTTGATGGCTTCTTCCATTTCGGTGAAATAATCATTCAGAAGGCTGACGATCTCTTCCGGGGAATTCTTTTCACTTAGATTGGTGAATCCACGAATGTCAGAAACTAATACCGACAGTTCATTCTCCTGTGCCCGGGCCACTTCTGATGCCTCCTGGGCAACTGTTTCCATAAGCTTTTCAGAAACAAACCGTCGCATTTTCTCGCGCTGTTGCAAGCCTTCAGCCATAGAATTGAACGAATCTGCCAACAAGCCCAGTTCATCAGTTTTGGCAATCTGAATCCTGGTATGATACTCACCAACGCTTATTTGCTCCAGTGCTGGCATAAACTCTTTTACCGGAAGCACGAACAATTCCCATAAAAAATCGGCCAGCAGAAAAAGGCTCAGCAAAGAAAACAGGCCCCCTGCGAAAGGCAGTAGATTGAACATGTAAATTATCCACAAATCCGGTGTTGACTCAGTAACTCCAGCATATACATGGGGATCTCGCATAGTAAATTTCCAAACCAGAGTTTGAATCTTTCTGCCGCTCTGATGAGTTTCACTACCAGAAAAGTTCTCTCGAGCCACATATTCAAGCAAACGCTTTTCTTTGTTACTGTCCGCAAGGGTATCTGGCCATCTAATCCAGAGTTCTCCACGGGTATCGAGCCTTCCCACGGCAAAACTGTGCTTGATAAAAGGAGTTTCAACCCGCAAAAAGTTTTGATAGTCGTAACTGATCTGATTTAAACATTCGCCAAAGTTGTGGATTTCCCCCAGGAATATGCTGGCCATGCCAATAGCTCGCTGATATTCTTCTGCAGTGGATGAAAATACAAAATAGATCATTTTCCAGAAAATCGACATATGAGCGACATCTTTGATTGAAGATGCTTCAAATCCGAGGGAAACACCCTCGGTATAACGTCTTTTAACTCCACTCAGAAAACCGGCAGCAAGGTTTGCCAGTTCAACCTCGCGGCGGGCATTTTCATTTTCCTTCTCGAGAACTCCCAGATTATTCAGGCATTTGATACCAAAGAATCGGGCAAACTTTTCACTGTCTTTACGGCCGGCGAGTTCTTTATTGATTAAAACAAATCTCCCGTCAGGCAGAGAGATTGAAACCGTTTCGTTATTCAATGTTCTAGGAATGAATCGCTCAAAGGCATTTGTCGCAAACAGACTCTCGGGGTTTTCAAGCAGAGCTTCATTTATTCTTCTTTTTGCTTCCAGCGCTACCAATTGCCTTCTAAGACTTGTATCGCTCAAGAACTGAGACACTTCGAAAATTTTGCATTCTGCTGCGGTCTGAACCTCACGGGGGCGAATCTTCTCGATGCTGTCAAGAATCAGGCCTGAAAAATAGCCAACCAGGATATAGGGAAGCAGGATTATCAGACCTGCGATGAAAAGAATCTTCTTGCGCAATCGGCCTTTGAGACTAAAACCATGAAAATAGAAAAAAGCTAGCGCACTTAGAGTAAGCAGTAAAAGAAGCTTTTGCAGAAAACTACTGAGCAGTAAGTAATTTTTCAACTTTTGATTCAGCTGAGAATTTAAAACCGACACCATCAGTCCATAGTTATTCAATTCTGAAAAACTCAGTTTTTGCCTGCCAAGTGAAAGTTGAGATTGAAAAGGTTCCGGCAAGTGGCGAATTAGAGCAGACTGCTCCGGGGAGTTGATAAAAGCGTGCTCTATGGGAGAATGGCTTCTCACAATTTTTCGTTGAAAAACGCCACCTGAATTTTTGGCCAGCGCAAGAATTTTTGCACACGAAACATTGCGGCCGGCAAAAACAATGAAGTAGCCACCGGCAATATGGTTCCCCAGCATGCTTCCATTGGTGTAAAAATAAAGCCTTTGCGAACCGAAGCTGGTTGTATAGACTTCGTGACAGCTACCTGCCACCTTTGGAAACTCTGCCACCGGTGAGAACATGCTCTTTAAAATGTCGTCGTTCTTCTCTAGATAATCATCTGTCGTAAAAGCATTTAAACCGCGCGCCAGATGCAATCTATTCAATCGTTGTTGAACTTCTCGATTTTTATGAATCTTTCTTTGCATTACCTTAGCGACAATTGTTGTTGCTAAGGTGATCTCAAGTTCTGATTTATCTTTCGCGCTCCTGCTGTCAAAATCGCTGGTGAAAAAAGAATGCACCCGCTTTGCATCATGCTCGATTCCAACCAGCAGAACCGGTTTCAAGGCAAAATCACTCTGCAGATGTTGCAACATTTTCTCAAAAGCCGCTTTGTTGTATAAATCCGGGTCTTCTGCGCCATTATTTTTCAAATCAGTTCTAAGCCCAAGCTGCATTTCTGTTTTTTCGAGTGCGCGTTCAATATAATTGCTGGGAACCAGAGATTCGGCAAAATCGTTCATTTCGTATTCAAGCGAATCAATTTTTTCCAATTCGGCTCTTTTCAAGAGATCAGAAGTTGTCTGGTGCAAATGTCTGAAAGCAAAAAGAGCAGGCAAAAATAGAATCAAAATCAGCAGAAAAGCATTGAAAAAACCGAGATCAGACTTTCTTTCTTGCCTAGCCAATGGAAATCCTGCTCCTTAATCCATTTTTCGCAGACTCAGTAAATCTATAGAGTATGAGCGAAATTGAAGCCTTTATCAAGTTGAATCTAACCCTTGGCAATGTTATTGATTCCAATTTTAAAAGGGCTTGCGCTAGAATTTCTGAAGTGCGCAAAGAAACAGGAAAAGCAGCCTGCAAAGCTTCCTGTTTCTGGTCTGAACGACCGTTGCGGCTGGCATCGCTGGCAGCCTGCAGTGACTGCGCAAACGTCTCAAATTCGCCGAGGCCAGCCCATTCACGCGACACATGGCGCTCAGCCGAAAAACTCTCAACCGTAAATGAACACATGGCAAGTATTAAAATTAAAAATGCCGGGCAGATTTTTCTCACAGTATTCTTTTCTCGATACTCCAAACTCTTAATGCCTGTTTTATGGGGTCTCTCATAATCAGATAAAACGATACAGCCAAACCCCGTAAAGCATTATGACCTTGTTACAGCAATCTGTTCAAGTTGTTCAAAAAAGTCAGTCGGGCAGGCGTTTGCTGCGGGCAGAGAGCTTGCAGATGCTTTATCCAGAAGGCTTTGCCGGAACAGCAGGAAAGTGTTATGCTGCACGAAGCTTAAGTAATGGAAATTGCAATGCAGGAATTTGACCTGATCGTTGTTGGAGCTGGTCCGGCAGGAATGATGTCGGCGATAACTGCTGCCCGCAGCGGATGCCTGGTACTGCTGCTTGAGCAGCAGGGCCGGCCCGGCGCCAAACTTCGTGCCAGTGGCGGTGGGCGCTGCAATATTGCCAACACACTGAGTAATGAAAAATTTATTGCCCATTTCGGTCGTGCAGGAAAATTCATGATTCCGGCGCTGCGAGCCTTCGACCGCGATGCGCTTGTCGAATTTTTTGCCGGTATTGGTGTTGAGTGCCACGCGCCTGACGGCAACAGAATTTTTCCGGTCACTCATCAGTCTGACACGGTTGTCATCGCACTCGAAACCGAAATTAAGCGGCTGAACATCCAACTCCTGTGTGGTCAAAAAGTCAATGGAATCGACACTAAAGATGGCGCTGCAACTGGCGTTAGCAGCAACACGCAAAGCTTTGCGTCAGATAAAGTCATCCTCGCCAGTGGCGGGCCGGGTTACCCATCGCTCGGTGCCGATGCCAGCGGCTACAATCTGGCCTCAGCGCTCGGGCACCAGATCAATGAATTGTTTCCGGCAATGCTGCCGCTCAAAACCCGAGAAACCTGGGTCAAAAATTGCCGGGCCGATACTGTCGGCAAGGTCGAAATGCTCATAAATCTGCCCGAAGCAAAAAAAATACAGGCAAAAGGCGATCTAATTTTTACCGAAAACGGCATTCGTGGCCCGGTCGTGCTTGATTTTGCCCGCGAAATCACGCCCCTGCTCAAAAAATACGGCGAAGTGCCGCTGCTGGTAAACCTTACGCAGGGCATGAACGAAGAACAGATCAGGGAGCGCCTGAAAAAAGCATTTGCCAGTCATAAAACCGGCAGCATCGCTGATCTGCTGATAACTTTTATCAACCGCCCGCTCGCCAGCGAACTCTGCAAGCTTGCCAACATCGCCCCCGAAACCGCTTTCGCCAAGCTTCCCGGACAGCAGCGCGACAATCTTATAAAACTGCTGTCCGCCACACCGCTGACCGTAATCGGTCACGACGGCTTTGCTGCAGCCATGGTCACCCGCGGTGGCGTCTCGTTAAAGCAGCTCAAGCCAGATACTCTCGAAAGCCGACTGATAAAAGGCCTCTATTTCTGCGGCGAAATCGTCGACCTCGACGGCCCCTGCGGCGGCTTCAACCTGCAATGGGCCTTTTCCAGCGGCCATCTCGCCGGCCGGCTGAAGTAGCCAGGATGATCATACAGAGACGCTCGTAGCGAATTATCCGATTAGGTAGTCGATGGGTCACATCCAGCCGATTAACCTGCCGTCCTGGCAGGCTCCCAGGCCGTCGAGAGAATCGAAGGGCCGATCCGGAGGTGTAAAAGGGCGGAGACTGCAAAGCCGGCGCCATTTAAACTCAGCAGCCAGGTACAAGGTTTGTGCCTAAATTTTATAAAACACAGATAATGCTTGGCTTTGTGAGAGTTTTAGGTTAACATATCTGCCTGTCTTGAAGAGTTTAACATTCTGTAACACAGTTTTACAGAATCTCAGCAAACAGTTCGAGAACTTCCACACGCTGGTTTTCCGAAAATGCACTCATTCACACAAAGGATACACACTAATCATGCAACTGGAAGCCATGCGGCGAGTCAGAAATATCGGCATTATCGCCCATATCGATGCCGGCAAAACCACAACTACGGAACGAATTCTTTATTTTACCGGTAAAAATTACAAGATCGGCGAAGTTCACGATGGCGCTGCGACCATGGACTGGATGGTCCAGGAGCAGGAACGCGGCATAACGATTACCAGCGCCGCCACGCGCTGTAAATGGCTTGATTCAGATATCAACATCATCGATACCCCTGGCCATGTCGATTTTACCGCCGAAGTAGAACGCTCACTACGCATTCTCGACGGCTGCGTCGTGCTTTTTTGTGCAGTCGCAGGCGTTCAGCCACAGTCCGAAACCGTATGGCGTCAGGCCAGCCGTTACGCTGTTCCCAGATTGGCTTTTGTCAACAAGATGGATAGAGTCGGCGCCAATTTTCATCGCGTCGTAGCCCAGATCAGAGAGCGCCTCAAGGCGAACCCCATGTTACTGGCGCTTCCGATCGGGGCAGAAGATAATTACAGCGGGCACGTCGATCTGGTCGAAATGCAGGCATACATCTGGCAAAGCGGCGAAAAAGATGTTCCCGGCGCCCGCACCGCCGTAGAAATTCCGGCCGCGATGCGCGAGGAAGTCGCAAAAGCCCGTATTGCGCTTATCGAAACACTTGCTTCGCACAATGACGAAATGTTCAACAAATATCTCGCCGGCGAAGATATCGAGACTGGACTGATAAGATCGGCAATCCGCAGTGCTACGCTGGCTAACGAGATTGTTCCAGTACTCTGTGGCTCATCGTTTCGCAACAAGGGCGTTCAGGCATTGCTCGACGCGATAGTGCATTACCTGCCGTCTCCTCTCGACATACCGCCGGCAACAGCCTTTGAGCAGGACACCGGCGAACCGGTAGAAGTGCCGGCTGACCCTTCCCTGCCCTTCTCCGGCATGGCTTTCAAGATAGCTGCCCTGCCACATATCGGCAAGCTGGTTTATCTGAGGGTATATTCCGGCACGCTGAAGGCCGGCGATCAGGTCTACAACGTAACCCGTGGCAGCAAGGAACGTATCGGCCGGATACTGCAGATGCACGCCAATCAGCGCACAGACCTCGAAGAAGTGCACGCTGGTGATATAGTTGCAATTGTCGGGCCAAAGCGCATCGGAACCGGCGATACTCTAGCCATAAGCAAAGATTCGCCTGTTCTCGAAAAGATCACTTTTCCCGAAACCGTTATCTCGGTCGCCATCGAGCCTGAGTCAAAAAGTGAGCTGACAAAGCTGAGCACAATTCTGCACACGCTGATGGATGAAGACCCAACCTTCAAAGCATCTATGGATCAGGATACCGGCGAAACGATCATTTCCGGAATGGGCGAACTGCACCTCGAAATTATCGTAGACCGCATTGTGCGCGAATTCAATGTGCGCGCAAAAGTAGGCATTCCGCAGGTCGCATACAAAGAGGGAATTCGCCGGATGGCGCATACCGAAGGAAAATGTGCCAAGCAGAGCGGCGGTCGTGGCCAATATGGGCATGTCATCATGGACATCGAGCCACTCGAGCGCGGTGGCGGCTTAATTTTTGACACTCAGATCAAAGGTGGCACCATACCTTCGGTTTACTTTCCCGGAATCGAGCAGGGAGTGCGTGAAGCCCTGCGCGAAGGTGCTCTCGCCAAATATCCGGTTGTCGATGTCAAGGTCACGCTGCTAGACGGCTCTTTCCATGAGGTAGACAGCAGTCTTATCGCCTTCAAAACCGCCGCCATAGAGGCGATGCGCGACGGCATGGCCCGGGCCTTACCAGTGCTGCTCGAGCCTGAAATGCGAGTTGAAATTGAAACGCCCGAACAGTATATGGGCGACATCATCGGACACGTCAACTCACGTCGCGGCAAGGTAGTAAACATGGAAATGCGCAATGACCTGCGCATTATCGAGTGCCATGTGCCGCTCGCTGAAATGTTCAATTACTCGACGCATCTACGCACACTTTCGCAGGGCCGGGCCTGCTACAGCATGGAAGTTTTGCATTACGCCGAAGTGCCCGAAAGCGTCGCCAGCAAGATTCTGCATCCAACCCGCACCGGCAAGCGCTGAGTTCAGGTTTAAGCCAGTGATATCTGACTATTGCAAAGTAAGTCTATTTGGTGGACAATGACTTTGAGATCAATTCAAAATTGAGGATGCAACCATGAAAAAGTCAGGGATTCTGCTCATATTAGCGATAATGCTCTGCTGTCTGATCGATACTCCGGCGCAGGCACTGTTCAAAAAACGTCATAAACGGAGTGGCGAAGAGAACTGTCAGTTGCTGATTAAGAGCATGAAAGAAAAAGATCCTGGTGTTCAGAAGGTTTTTGACAACGCCTTTGCCTGGGCGGTTTTCCCGCGCATAAGCAAAGCTGGCATAGGAATTGGCGGCGCCGGCGGCAATGGCCGGGTTTACCAGAAGGGCAAGTTTATCGGCACTACGACCATGTCACAGATATCTATCGGCTTTCAGCTCGGCGGGCAGGTCTACGGTGAGATAATCTTCTTTCAGGATGAATTTACCCTGAATAAATTCAAAAACGGCAAATTTGAGCTGGGCGCCAACATTTCTGCGGTGGTATTCGATGTCGGTGCCGCTGAAACAGCGGGCTTCAAAGACGGCACGCTGGTGTTCGTAATTCCTGATGCCGGTCTGATGTATGAAGCGACGATCAGCGGCCAGAAATTCACCTTCAAGGCGGCCCGCTAGATTCAAAAGCCCGGTAAAACATAAAATCAGGTTGCCAAATACATCGATGCCGGTTAAGTTTTAATTAAGAGGCAACAGTCATGGATATAATCACACAGGGCTTACTGGGTTCAACTGCAGCACAAGCTGGTTACAGCGACAAAATTGGTCGGAAAAGTGCCATTTATGGTTTTATAATTGGCCTTCTGCCAGACTTCGACATTATCGCCGGGCTGCTTGGCCCCTGGGCCTCGATGAAATACCATCGCGGCCCGACACACTCATTCTTTCTGCTCACGCTGATGGCCGTTCCCATCGGTATTTTATGTAAAAAACTCGCCCGCTCCGATATCGACCAGAAGCACTGGATCGGCATGGCTTTTCTGAGCCTGATCACGCACCCGGTCATCGACTGGTTCACCGCCTACGGCACCAGCCTGCTATGGCCTTTCAGCGACCGGCGCCTGGCTGCCGATGCGTTGTCAATCATCGACCCGGTCTATTCTTTTCCGCTGCTGTTAGCTACTCTGGCCGGCATTTTCATGTTCATGCAACCTCGGCGCCTCAAAAAACTCGCGCTGGCCGCACTGGCCGTGACGACTCTTTATGCTGGATACGGCTATTATAACTCACAGAAGATGATAGCGCTCGGCAACGAAATGTTTCGGGCCCAGGGCTTTGAACCAGTCGAAACCCGCGCTAATCCGACATTCATGAACATATCTGTGTTTCGCGTCGTAGCTCGTGATGCGAGCAACCGCTACATGGTAACCTATCTTAAAACTGCATCAAAAAAGCCTCTCACCCCGATCGTGCTGCACGCATCAGACACGGATGAATATGCCGTTAAAGCCATGCAGCACGAGCATGCACAGCTCTTTAAGTGGTTCGCCATGGGCATGCTGCAGGTAAAGAGTGTGGTCAACGAAAACGGTCAGCGCCACGTAATGCTCAACGACATGCGCTACGGTCTGCTGACCGACCCGGAAAAGCCGCTGTTCGCAGCCGAAGTCGAGTTTGATGTCGCCGGCAATGTCACGCGCGTGCAACGACGTCATCGCCGCGGTTCGGCCAGCATGAAAACCGAATTTAAAAAAACCATGGCACATGTATTCTCAGGTGAACTGCAGGCGGTTGATTCAGTCTGGCCGGTACAATAACCATGGAAATCATACTGGCAAAAACATCAGGCTTCTGCATGGGCGTTAAGCGCGCCATGCAGATTGCTCTCGATACCGCCGCGAAATCGACAGAACCGGTTTACACCTGCGGCCCGCTCATTCACAACCCGCAGGCGGTCGCCCATCTACAGCAGCACGGTGTCGCTACGGTAGATGACTGGCAGGGCGTCGGCAACGGCACGATAATCATCAGGGCGCACGGAATGCCGAACGGAAGCATTGAAAAAATCAGAGCACAGGGGCTTGGCGCCGTCGATGCAACCTGCCCGCACGTTGTTACCAGCCAGCGCCAGATCAAAAAATACAGCGAAAAGGGCTATTTCGTTTATATAATCGGTGATCCGCGTCATCCCGAGATTTTGAGCCTGCAGAGCTTTGCCAGCGGCAATCATCGACTGATCGCCGACTACGCCGATGCCGAAACAGAACAGCCACCGGCTCGCATCATGATTATTGCCCAGACAACTTACAACGCCGCTGAATTCAATAAGATAGCGCAACTTCTCAAGTCTCGCGCAAGCGAAGCCGTCATCTGCGATTCAATCTGCCTCGCCACCTCAGAGCGCCAGGAAGAAATCAAACGCCTCGCCTCAGATGCCGACGCGGTTGTTATCGTTGGCGGCAAGTCGAGTGCCAATACCCGCCGTCTTGCCGAAATCGCTCGCGCCCTTTGCCCGCGCACATTTCACGTTGAGACCGAGGCCGAACTCGACCGTCAGGATTTTGCCGGAGTTAACCGCCTCGTTGTCTCAGCCGGCGCATCAACCCCAGACTTCATCACTAGTAGAGTCATCGACTTCCTCAAGACAATCTAACAATCTCTGTATGCAAAAAGGCTGTCTCAGCAAGTGAGACAGCCTTTTTTAATGGTAAAAAATTACTTCTGGGCGGGGGCCGGGTGCTGTATTTTGCCGGAAGCTTCGATGTTAACCTTGTTGCCTGCGGCGGCCTGAGCCTTTTGGCCGAATTCACTCTCGTGTTCGTTAAGAATGTGTATCAGAATTTCGAGTTCAGCATTGCCGTTGCTGATGAACACCTTGAGAAATACCGCACGCTCTCTGAGCATCTTGATCGACGTGTAGGCGACCTCTACGCTGATTTCGCCGCCTTCATAGAGGTTAATGATAATTGCAAGTGCTGTAGCAACGCCCTTGGCAGTTTCGATGCCGCGAATCATAGATTCGAGCTGGGCATTGATCTTGTCGGCCTTAAGCCAGACGAATTCTTCGTCAGAAGGATTACCCTTACCGGTTTTGCCAGTCTGGTCGGGGTTACCGTTGCCAGCCAGTTCAGCCAGTTTTGTGACTATTTTGCTGTAGCCCTCAAGGACTGAGCGGAAATTATTTTCGTCAAAGGCCATGACCGGCGCGCTGCCTATCAGGCTTGTCAGCACCAGAAGCACCAGTATCTTGTTCATAACTTCCTCCATCAGAGACGTATACTCTCATCCTAAGGAAATTATGGCGAAGTGTCCAGAGCTCAACCGAACATACTGTTGAGTTCGGCCGCCATTTCGCGTGCAATTCGCGCCAGTTCCCCTTTTTTCTTCTTCAGAAAACTCGGAACATTGGCTTTACTGATCTTCGAAAGTTCGCTGATTTTTTCGACAAGCTCACGCAACGTCAGTTCGTAATTCTTGGGAGTGCGTGGAATATCAACCATGGCATGCATTTCAAACTTGATCGTAGCGATGCGAAAGTCCATTTCATCGAGAACTTCGTTGAACTGTTCGCTGATTTTGCGGTCAGGATCAAATTCCTTGTCGCTGTCGGCTTCGTCTTCGATAAATCTCAGGTAATCCAGTAGAAGTTCTTCCATGTTTCCTCCAGAAGGCAAATTCAGAGATCGTAAGGGGTAAGGACTTCGTAGCCGTTTTCGGTAACGACTATAGTCTGTTCAAATTGTGCGGAAAGTGAGCCATCGCGGGTTACTGCCGTCCACTGGTCGTCGAGCACGCGCAAAAAGCGCTTGCCAAGGTTGACCATGGGTTCAATTGTAAAGACCATTCCGGGAACTAGAGTGATACCGGTGTGGGGTTTGCCAAAATGCGGTATGTCGGGTGGTTCGTGAAAAACCTTGCCGATGCCATGGCCGATAAACTCGCGCACCACTGACGCCCCCTGCCCTTCAGCATAACGCTGAATTTCGTGGCCAATGTCACCAATGGTGTTGTCAGGTTTGACTGCCGTCAGAGCACGCTTGAGCGACTCGCGCGCAATATTCACGATTTTATGCGCGTCTTCCCTGCATTCTCCAACAAAAAAAGTCATATTGGCATCAGCATAGTATTCTTCAAGAATCGAAGTGACATCGACATTTACGATGTCACCTTCGAGGAGCACCCTGTCGGAAGGGATACCGTGACAGATAACCTCATTGACCGAAGTGCAGGTGCTTTTGGGATAGCCACGATAATTAAGCGGTGCCGGGCGCGCGCCATTTTTTATTGTGTATTCATGCACGAGACGATTGATATCATTGGTTGTTACCCCAGGCCTGATAAATTCTTTTGCCAGCCATAGCGTATCGACAACCAGCTTTCCGGCCTTTTTGATGCCGGCGATGTCCTTTGCCGTCTTGAGCTTTATGCGATAATTTTTGAGATAAAGGTCGGCGACGCTCAGATCATGAGGTGAACGCTGATTGAGCATACAACACCTCTTGTATTTGAGCCCGCTTCCACACGGACACAGGTCGTTGCGGCCTGCAATAAGTTCTTCTTTCATCAATTACTCCTGCCTGTCAGACAAGCCGAACCTGTCGACCAGATGAGCTCTTAATATACTACTGCCCGTCAACAGAAACAAGCATAAAATGCTTGCGAATGTACAATTTTCCATCTAATATAACCCCTTACAAATTATAACTACAAGGAGGTTCGTGATGCGAAAATGGCGTCCGGAAGATTCTGCTGAACTCTATAACATTGAAGGCTGGGGAATTGGCTATTTTGGGGTCAATAAGGCCGGAAATGTTACTGTTATGCCGCATCGCAAACCAAAACAGGCAGTAGACATAAAAGAAATCCTCGATGAGCTCACGCTCAAGGATGTATCCTTTCCGCTGCTGCTCAGATTTCCAGATATTCTCGACGAGCGCATAGAAACCATCTCGAACTGTTTCAAGAGCGCTTCAGAAGAATATAATTTTAAAGGCAATTACTATACGGTATACC
Source organism: Candidatus Riflebacteria bacterium HGW-Riflebacteria-2 (assembly GCA_002839435.1). GTDB lineage: Bacteria > Muiribacteriota > Ozemobacteria > Ozemobacterales > Ozemobacteraceae > Rifleibacterium. The sequence goes on from PGYA01000040.1 coordinate 17,402, forward strand.
CGATCAAGGTGAATCAGCAGCGCCCGGTCGTCGAAGAAATCGTACAGTACGGACAGAAATTCAATATCGGCATCGAAGCCGGATCAAAGCCAGAACTGCACGCGGTTCTGGCTCTGATGGACAATCCTGATGCCATGATCGTCTGTAATGGGTACAAAGATGAAGAATTCATCGAACTGGCACTGCTGGCCCAGAAAATGGGCAAGCGCATCTTTATCGTCGCCGAAAAGTTCAACGAACTCAAGCTCATCTGCAAACTGGCAAAAGTTCACAAGGTGAACCCCAATGTCGGCATGCGCATCAAGCTGGCGGCTTTTGGCAGCGGCAAATGGGAAGACTCGGGCGGCGACAAGAGCAAATTCGGACTAACTCCGATCGAGCTTATAGAAGCCATACAGTACATGAAAGAAGAAGAGATGATTGACGCTGTCAAGCTCATCCACTGTCATCTTGGCAGTCAGATCACCAATATCCGCAAAATCAAACGTGGCCTCAAAGAAGCTGCCCAGTTCTACGTTCAGCTGCACAAACTTGGCTGCAACCTTGAATACGTGGATATTGGCGGCGGCCTTGGCGTCGATTACGACGGCACCCGCACCACGATTTCAAGCAGCATCAACTATTCGATTCAGGAATATGCCAACGATGCGGTTTCTGCTCTACAGGACGCCGCCGACAAAAACGGCCTGCCCCACCCTCATCTCATAACCGAATCAGGGCGAGCGTTGACGGCGCATCATTCCATACTGGTATTCAATGTTCTCGAAACGACTTCGCCGCCGCGCGCCGATTTTGAAGAAATCGAGATCAGCAAAAAAGACCACGAAGTGGTGCGCGACATGCATACCATTTTTGATTCGCTGACTGACCTGACCATGATCGAAGCATGGCACGACGCGCAGCAACTGCGCGAAGAGGCGCTCGATCTGTTCAATCTCGGCATGCTTGACCTCCCGTCACGCGCCAAAGCAGAACACCTGTTCTGGGCGATTGCGCATGAAGTAAGAGAACTTGCCAGACAGCAGAAGCATTCAGCCGAAGAACTGCGCCAGCTCGACAAAATACTGGCCGAAAAATATTTCTGTAATTTTTCGCTTTTCCAGTCTTTGCCAGATGCCTGGGCTGTCGATCAGTTGTTTCCGATCATGCCTCTGCACCGCCTCGGTGAAAAACCAACGCATTCTGCTACCATACAGGATATCACCTGCGACTCTGATGGCAAAATAGACCGCTTCATCGGCAACCGCAATTTCAATCCCTGTCTGCCCCTGCATAACCTGAAGACCTATGAGCCATACTACCTTGGTGTGTTTATGGTCGGCGCCTACCAGGAAATACTCGGCGACCTGCACAACCTTTTTGGCGACACCAACGCTGTGCATGTAACGGTTAACGACGATGGCAGCTACCAGATCGATAAAATCATCGACGGCGAAACCGTAGCTGATGTACTCGATTACGTTCAGTTCAGCGCTAAAAAGCTTGTGCGCACCATGGAATCATGGGTAGCCGCTTCAGTAAAAGAAAGCAGAATAACCGTCACCGAAGGCAAGGAATTCCTCGCTATCTACCGATCCGGCCTCTACGGCTACACCTACCTCGAATAAAATCCAAGTGGTCTTTGCTTATAAAAAAACCGCGCCAGTATTTTACTGGCGCGGTTTGCTATGCGAGGTATGATCAGTCTGGCTGGTTTTTCTGAACCTTGGCCCAACCGTCCTTAAGCGAAACAGTGCGGTTGAAGACAAGGTTATCACCGGTGGAATCCGGATCCTTGCAAAAATAGCCCATACGCAGAAATTGTAGAGGCGCGCCCAGCGCAGCATCGGCCAGAGCCGGCTCAACTACGCTATCAGAAAGGACTTCAAGCGAGTCCGGGCTGATTCTGTCGATAAAGTCTTCGCCTTCTTCGACCTTATCAGGGTTTTCCTGGTTGAACAGATGGTTGTAGATGCGAATTTCTGCCTTGCGACCGAGACTGGCCGAAACCCAGTGCAGAGTACCTTTAACCCGGCGACCATCAGGCGAGGCACCACCACGGCTTTCCGGGTCATATTCACAGTGAATTTCGCTGACGTTTCCTGCGGCATCCTTGACAACGTTGCGACAGGTCACGTAATAAGCGTGTTTAAGACGCACTTCCGCGCCTGGTGAAAGTCTGAAATACTTTTTCGGCGGGTTCTCCATGAAATCTTCAGATTCTATGTAAAGTTCGCGGGTAAAAGCAACCTTGCGGGTGCCGGCCGTCGGGTCTTCGGGGTTGTTGTCGGCATCGAAAACTTCGACATGATCGGCCGGGTAGTTGGTAATGACAAGTTTGAGCGGGCGTAGAACCGCCATAAAGCGTAGTGCGTTCCGGTTGAGTTCATCGCGTACGCAGTTTTCGAGAAGTGCGAACTCGACCGTGCTGTTGGCCTTGGCCACGCCGATGCGGTCACAGAATTCGCGCAGAGCGGAAGCCGGGTAACCGCGACGGCGCATGCCTGAAATAGTGGGCATGCGCGGATCATTCCAGCCGGAAACTTTCTTTTCCTGAACGAGGCGCAGCAGTTTGCGCTTGCTCATAACAGTGTAGGTAAGGTTGAGTCTGGCAAATTCATACTGATGTGGCTTCGCCGGCACCGGAATATTTTCGATGAACCAGTCGTAAAGCGGCCGGTGATCCTGAAATTCAAGCGTGCAGATCGAATGGGAAATATGCTCGATAGCGTCTGACTGGCCATGGGTAAAGTCATACATCGGATAGATGCACCACTTTGCACCAGTTCTTGGGTGTTCAGCATGCAGAATGCGATAGAGAACCGGGTCACGCATGTTCATGTTCGGGGCAGTCATATCAATTTTGGCTCTGAGGACGCGTTCACCGTTCTTAAACTCGCCATTTTTCATGCGCATGAACAGATCAAGATTCTCTTCGACACTGCGATTGCGGCAGGGTGAATTTTTGCCGGGCTCAGTCAGCGTGCCACGGTTGCTTCTGATTTCGTCGGCTGTCTGGTCATCGACATAGGCCTTGCCTTCATTTATCAGCAGAATCGCCCAGTCAAAAAGCTGCTCGAAATAGTTCGAGGCGTAATACTCATGTTTGCCCCAGTCGAAACCAAGCCACTTCACGTCTTCCTTGATAGCATCGATGTATTCCTGTTCTTCCTTGGTCGGATTGGTGTCATCGAAACGCAGGTGACAACGGCCGTTATAATCGCGGGCGAGGCCGAAATTCAGACAGATTGACTTGGCATGCCCAACATGCAGATAGCCGTTCGGCTCTGGCGGGAAACGGGTTACGATTTCGCTGTGCTTGCCTGATGCAAGGTCGGCATCGATAATATCACGAATAAAATTCGAACTTTTTGGTGTTTCTTCGACACTCATTGGTGTTCCTCATGCTTGGATTTGCCTGAAAGAATGCATGCGCGATTCTAACACAATCTTTCTTTACTTTCCAGCCGCCAGTTTGCTATTAAGATTTAATGTAAAGATTAAGTCTTAGGTGTGATTGCCTGTATTGCGTAGATTATAGCAACAAGCTTATGCCTGGTTACCCGTGCTCTCGACAGGGTCTCAACGCTACAACTCTCACCAGGCACAATCTATGGTAAACAGCTGTGGCTTTGCGTCAATATTGCCTGGCTCGAAGTTTTCGCTTATCAGATCCCTGTCTGCGCACTCAAAATAATAACTCCACCGTAACTGAATCATTACGATTTAATTAAAACACGGCTTGCATTTGTAGGGATTTTTTTCTACAATTCAAAATAGTTAAGCAGGAGAAATGCCAATGACAGGACAAGGCTCATCAGGAAATGTAGTTGCCGCTCTCGCCAGCTTTTTCATACCAGGCCTCGGTCAGTTGATACAGGGCCGGCCTTTCGCCGCTCTTTTCTTTTTTGTGTTGAGCGGCATCATGTGGATATTTTTTCTTGGCTGGCTGATTCATCTTTTTTCTGTGCTTGATGCGGCCTGGTATAAACCTTAAGTCCATCTCTTGTAACAAAACATATCTTTTGTGATAAAAACGTGACCAACTCGAATATTTCCATTGATCAGCAAACCTCAGAAACCCGTCGGGTAACTGTTGCCGGGCTCGTTATCAACCTTTTTCTGACCGTTATTAAAATTGTCGCCGGCATATACGGCAAGAGTCAGTCAGTTGTTGCCGACGGCATTCACAGCCTTTCAGATTCTGCTACAGATGTTGCCGTTATCGTCGGGCTGAAGTACTGGAACCAGCCGCCTGATCTCTGTCATCCCTACGGGCACCGCCGCATCGAAACCATGGTGACAGTCCTGATCGGCATCGCGCTGGCAGTCGCCGGCGTTTTCCTGGGCAGCGAAGCAGTCGAAAAATTTCGAAGCGGCGGCTACGTAGTGCCTGAATCAGTAACCCTCGCCGTCGCAATAATTTCGGTAGTGGTCAAAGAACTGTTATTCCGCTGGACCTACCGCGTTGGCGAAAAGCTGAAATCACCAGCTCTCAAGGCTAATGCCTGGCACCATCGCACCGACAGTTTTTCGTCGATAGCAGTCGCGTTCGCGATTGGAATGGCGCTGATAGACCCAAAATGGGCAGTCCTCGACCCGGTTGCCGCACTAGCTGTTGGCGCATTCATTCTCCAGGCCGCCTGGAAAATCACCACCCCTGCCCTGCGCGAACTTGCCGACGCCGGTGCAACTGCCGAGGATCTTAAGAAAATTGAAAGACTTGTTCTTGAAGTAGAAGGAGTCATTTCGGTGCACGCCCTGCGCTCACGTTTTCACGGTGCCGGCCTGCAGGTCGATCTACACATTCAGGTTGACGGCAACCTGAGCGTCAACGCGGGCCATGTAATATCAGGAAAAGCCAAGCGCCGCCTGCTCGAAGACGGACCAGACGTCATAGACGTGCTCGTTCATATTGAACCCGCTGAATGACTGAAAATTCCAGTGCAAATTCCAGATGTGTAAAAGTTGCTGTTTTGTGTTATTAATCAGATAAGACCAGCAAGGAGACCAGCGGCATGAAAGATGACGGTTCGCAGGTGCAATCTGCCACAGAAGCCATCAGAATCGATGAAAACGATCTTGCCCGCAAGAAAAAAGAAGAGCTTGCAGCCCTTCTTTTGACCTGTAAAGGCCAGAAACATCTGGTCATCATCCAGAGCTACCCTGACCCCGATGCCATTTCGACCGGCCTTGCGCACAAGGTTATTTCTGAACAGTTTGGCATCGAGGTTGACATTGTCTATACAGGTGTTATCAGCCACCCGGAAAACATAGCACTGGTAAAACTTCTCGGCATCGATCTAAAAAAATGGGATACTGATTTTGACCTCAAGCCTTATCAGGGCACGATTTTTGTCGACAATCAGGGAACCACAGTCGGACCGATAATCGATGCAGTCCAGGCACAAAACATACCCGAACTGATTGTGGTTGACCATCACGAACAGCAGACGCGCCTGAACCCGAAGTTTGTCGATATCCGCAAAGTCGGTGCTACAGCAACCATCTATTCAAGTTATCTGCGCGAAGGCATCATTAAAATTGAGCGTAGCCGCGACGAGCACCTGATGACAGCCACCGCCCTGATGCACGGAATCAAAACCGATACCAACGGCTTTGTCAGAGCAGCCAGCGAAGATTTTATGGCAGCCGCCTTTATCTGCCGATTTGTCGACAGTGACCTGCTGGCACAGATCACCAGTCAGTCTCGCTCAAAACAGACCATGACCATTATCGAAGAATCGCTTGCCAATCGCACGATAAAGGAAAGTTACTCAATTTCGGGAATCGGCTATGTGCGCTGCGAGGAGCGCGACGCGATTCCGCAGGCCGCCGACTTTCTGCTGACCGAAGAAAATATACATACAGCAATAGTTTTTGGCGTTATCGTCTCCCCCGACCAGGAAGAAACCATAGTCGGTTCGATGCGCACTTCGCGCATCACCATCGACCCGGATGAATTTCTCAAAGAGGTGTTTGGCAAAGGCCCGGGCGGTCGCTATTTTGGCGGCGGCAAAAAATCTGCCGGCGGATTCGAAATACCAGTGGGATTTCTTTCAGGTGGCAGCGACAAAGAATTCCGCGATATGAAATGGAAGCTTTACAAAGCACAGATCACCCAGAAAATTCTCAACAAAATAGGCGCCGTCGATGACGACGAGAAAGATGATGAATGAGAATGAGCGTCAACGAACCGATTACCTTTAAACTGACTGAAGATTACATTGAACTGATCAAGCTTCTCAAGTTTGTCGGTGCATGCCAGACCGGCGGCCAGGCCAAACTGGCGGTAGAAAACGGTCAAGTCACCGTTGATGGTGAGGTCGAGTCACGCAAGCGGCGCAAATTGCGCAGCGGTATGCGCGTCGCAATAGAGGGCCAGATAATAAACGTGGAGTAACTTTGTCCGGGCAGATTTTCGAACGTTATCAGAAACAACTGCTTTTCAGGCCAATAGGGTCGAAAGGTCAGCAATGCCTTAACAAAAGCCGCATCGGCATACTTGGTGTCGGAGCGCTCGGCAGCAACCTGGCCTCGATATGCGCCCGCAGTGGCATTGGCAAAATTGTTCTGGTTGACTCTGACCGCGTTGAACTTTCGAATCTGCAGCGTCAGATGCTGTTTGACGAGGCTGACATCGGCTGCAGCAAAGCCATCTGCGCTGCCGACAAGCTTTCGCGTATCAATTCCGAAATCACTATCGAGGCTTTCTGTGAGCGCCTCGACGCGCGTAATTTTCGCGACCTTTTCGGTGGTTGCGATCTGCTGCTGGATGGAACTGACAGCTTTGTCAGCCGTTTCATGCTTAACCAGCAGGCAATAGAATCTGGCATGCCATGGATACACTCTGCTGTTACCGCAGCATCGGGGCAATCACTCTTTATCATGCCTCGCAAAACCGCCTGTTTACGTTGTCTGATTCCCGACACTGATGAACCGGCCGACTTTCCAACCGTTCATAACAGCGGTATCATTGCGCCAATCGTTACCATAATCGCATCGATCAGCGCCGCAACAGCGCTCAGATACCTTGTAGAGAAACACATTGACTATAATCTGAAATATTACGACGCCTGGGAACACCGTTTCAGCAGTTTCGCGGTAAGCCGCAACGATTCATGTCCGCATTGCCGGTCATTCAAACAGGAGCAGAAATGAAGATAAATGTTGAATTTGTAGGTGCGATAAGCTGTGGCCCACATCAGAAAAAGCAGGATTTTGATGTTAATGACAAAGCATCAGTCAGGGATTTTCTTGAAACCCTGCATTTCGACAAAGCGCATCTTGATTTTATTCAGGTTGTCAAAAATGGCACCAGATGCGCTCATAGTGATGCTCTCAAAGCGGGAGACCGACTCGAACTGATGCTCATGGTAGGTGGCGGTTAATACGGATAATCAGGATCGGGAAAATTGATCAGGTAACCGACAAGTGTTACCCGCCCTGATTCAAGTTTCATGCTGACTGTCGCCACAGTGTTTTTTTGTGTGGAAATCTGGTAGTTGAGGTAAGGCTTACCATCAGGGGCTGAACGAGCCAGGTCAAAGTTTCCCAGCGGTCTGCCGTCGATCTCGAAAGAAACTTTGCCGGGGTTAGCATACATCTCGTAGTTCCAGAAATCAAAAACAACCCGGGTCATGGTGCCAACAACGTCGATACGGGCGCCAGGATCGTCGCTGGTAATCATATACCATTGACTGTTCTGCATCAGAATCAGGTCCCATTTGCCGGTATAATTGATCGGGTACATGTTGGCACGATACGGCTCGGTCCCACCAGGCTCAAAAAAACCGTTGATAATGCCCCGGCAATCAAGATCCATGATCATGAGTTCCTGCTTGGGGGGGTCTCCGTTGAGTCTTTCTACCGCCAGAGGGTTCGGCGATTCCGCTGAGCATCCGCTCAAAATCAGAGCTACTGCAAAAAACAGCAACAGCGCCTTTGTCAACTGCCAGAACAGATCTGTTTGCCCTTTTTTTTTCATGGTTAATCTCCTGCAGTCTTAATCTATATATCGACATAAAACCGCAAAAAATTAACCCCTGTTGTACACAGGGCGGTCAAAACCAGAGCGTAATCTTTTTTTCGAACCGCATCGGGTTATAGCGTTCTTTGGCGGTTCGCAGGCCTTCAATGCCGAGATCAGCCTCGCGATTGAGAATTTTTGCCGAAGCTGGCAAGCTGTTGGCAAGCGCCCAGTTTACATACTGGTACATCCCTTTGACGTCGCGGGCTGCCTTTTCGACCGGCACCAGCCAGGTGTCGTCAGAAATCGGCACCGCCCAGCTGATCCCGCACATTTCTTCGGCGATTTTTACTCTGATACCCTGCCCGCCAAGTTTCCAGAGATTGGGTAGCGCCCGTCTTATCGACTGTTTTTCCATTTCCAGGAAGGGGTCGTCGTCACCGTATTTTTCATACCAGCGGTCAAAACAATGAAAAATCTGCTCTGTATCTTTTTCCAGCAGAGGAATAATTTCGGCATCATTTTCGCGTTGAATCTTGTTGAGCTGGTTGCGGCGCTTTTGAAATTTGCCGCCCGAAAGATCCGACAGTTCTTCACGCAGGTATAGGTAATCGAAATAGTCACGGTGCTCTTCAACTCTGGTCGGTGTTATTTCAGCCATAATCGATTCGGCAAGTCCGCCTGGCAGAAAATGCAGCACTTTCTCTTCAGCGAAATCACTGACGGCATGGCCAAGAAGCTTTTCTACCGCGGGTTTTAATGGGCCAGTCCCGAAAGGTCCGAGAAAAATATGACCGCCCTGCTTGCCTTCGACGTCGAGAACAAAGCGATCGCCAATTCGGCTGATGCGCGCCGGACGGTTGTAATACCAGCTGGTCAGGTAATAGAATGAATATTCGGCAGCCCGGATGTCCTGAGCGGATACAGCGGATCTGAGTATGTCATTGTGTTCGAGTATGAGTTCTGTCTGTTGTGGGAATTCTGGAATATTATTCATGGCGCAAAGTCTATCACAATATGCAGTTAAAATCACCTGCTTGATTCTTGAGCGTAGCCGCGGTAATATCAGATCATGAATTCAAGCCTGACAAGCCCTTTCAACCTGGGCAGCCGCACTTTTAAAAACCGCATGATTGCAGCTCCGCCACCGAGCATGACATGCGATTTTAATGGTCTTGTCACGGCTGAAACGATCGAATATTACCAGCGCCTGGCTGAAACCGGGGTCGCAGCAGTTATCGTTGAGGGCGCCGCCGTCTCGGCTTCAGCGCGGGCATGGACAAAACATCTCGATGTATCACACGCCGACGTTCTCTCCGGCCTCTCTCAGATAGCTGAAAAGATTCGTCGTGGTGGCGCATTACCGATACTACAGCTGTATCATGCTGGATGCAACAGCCTGACATTCGAAGGTAAAAGACTTTATGGAGTCAGCAACCCTCTAATAAAAAAAACAACTGCCGACATACGTCCGCTTAGTCTGGAAATGATAGACCAGATACTAAGGGATTATATTGAGGCAGCTGTTGTAGCCTGGAATGCCGGTTTTTCCGGTCTCGAAGTTCAGGGTGCCGATGGCAGCCTGATTCAGCAGTTTTTATCGCCACTGACCAATACCAGAGACGATGAGTATGGTCTTAAAAATGCTGGCGGCGCATTTTTTGCCCGTCAGGTAATCAGAGGCCTCAAAAATGTCACGCCTGATCTGACGCTGTCGATGCGCCTTTCCCTCAAAGACCTGCTGCCCGGCGGCAATGGCATCAAAAATGCTGTTGCTGCAGCTAAGCTTTTCAAACAGGAGGGCATCGACGTTTTTCATGTTACCGAGGGGCTACTGGTCGGCAACCCGATTATGATACATCCGGCCGTCGGCAAAGAGGCTCCGGAAACCCCATTCGCCGAAGATGCCCAGATATTCAAGCATGAAATAGATCATCCGGTGATACTATCAGGTAAAATCGACCGGCCCGCCGCGGCCGACCAGAAAATCAGCAGAGATTTCTGCGATTTTGTTTCGCTCGGACGAACTCTCAACCGCAACCCGCGCCTGCCTTCTTTTGCCGGCAAACCCGAAGAATATGCCGGCCTGCCCTGCCTGCGCTGCAAAGTCTGTATCGCTGCCGCGAAAGGCTGCCCAGACAAACACATACCGTTCGCAAGAATAATTTAACAGGAGCCAAAACCTATGAAAAAAATCGCATTATTTATGCTTCTCATTATCGGCATCACAGCTTCGCCGGCGGCGGCGCAGGGACTGTTCAGCCTTTTCAGCAGTGCCGAGCCCAAAAAAACGATTCGCGTAAAATTTGTCGATGGCGACGAAGAGGCCAAGGATGAGATTCTGCTGATCAGCATTAAAGGCGTCATTCAGGAACAAGACAACCAGGATGGCATGCCGTTTAAAATCGAAAAAGACCTTTTCGAAAACCTCAAAAACGATCTTGAGGTAGCGCGCAAACGCAAGGCAGTCAAGGCTATTCTCCTCGAAATCAACTCACCCGGCGGCGAAGTTACGGCCAGCGACATTGTTTATCAGCAACTTAAAAAAGTACAGAAAGAAACTGAAAAGCCCGTGGTAGCAATTATCGGCACCATGGGAGCATCGGGAGCTTACTATGTCGCCTGTGCCGCCAAAAAGATTCTGGCACATCCAACCTCAATAATTGGCAGTATCGGCGTTTTGATGCAGGCATTCAATCTTGAGGAACTTGCACATAAAATAGGCTTCAAGGCAATTACGCTAAAATCTGACAAGACACCGATGAAAGATTTGCTGTCACCCTTCAAGGAAGTGACTCCTGAGGAACGTGCGATGCTAATGGGCATAATCGACAGCATCTACAACCGTTTTATTGATATTGTCAGCGAAAGTCGTAACCTGAGCCGCGAGCAAGTTATAAAAATCGCAGATGGCGGAATTTTCACAGCTGACCGGGCCAAAGAACTTGGTCTTATCGATGCTGTCGGCTATCGCGAAGACGCCATAGCCGAAGCCTGCGATCTTGCCGACATCGAATCTGCCGCCCTGGTTAAACGAGTCACCAAAAAGAGCATTTCTGATATTCTTTCTGATATGAGTGCAATGAGTTCCGGCGTGCCGGCTCTTCGCTCAGAACTACGCCGGCTGATCATGGAAAACGGCACGCCGCAACTGCTTTTCCGCTGATAACAGGCGACAATAAAAGCCTTGCAATCGACCCAAAAAAGGTTATAATATTGTTGATTGTGAAATATTTCATTTTCACAATAATCTGAGTTGAAGGGCTCTGAGCCTGACATCGAGGAGTAACCGATGAACGACGATTCTTCAAACATCCTGCAGGATAAACGCCGTCTTGGAATTGTAGCAGTCATACTGAAAAACCCCGACCGGGTTTTTGGTGATTTCAACGCACTGCTGCATGACTTTTCCGGCATCATTGTAGGACGCATGGGCCTTCCCTACAAGGAGCGCGGAGTTTCAGTCGTTTCCCTAATTGTCGATGGCACCAATGAAGAGATTGGAGCCATGACCGGCAAAATAGGCCAACTCCCGGATGTCAGTGTGAAAGCCGTTCTAACCCGTTCATAGATTGAAAGGGAGGCAAACAATGCATCTGGTTAACGAAAATATTCCCGCTTCTGCCTGGATCAATAAGGTTATCAAACCTGAAGAATACGAACATTACCTTGTTGACGGCAAGGATTTTATCGACGACGAAAAGATCTGGCAGCAGATCGAAGCAAGCCAGGAACCTTCATTAGAACGTGTGCGCGAAATTCTGGCAAAGTCATACGCGATCAAAACACTGGACCCGGAAGAACTTGCCACCCTGATCAAGGTTAAAGAACCGGCAGTGTGGCAGGAAATATTCGAAATGGCCGCGCGCATCAAGCATAAAATATATGACAACCGCATTATAACCTTTGCCCCGGTTTACTGTAGTAACCACTGCGTTAATAACTGTCTTTACTGCGGGTTTCGCAGTGACAACACGCATGAAAAACGTGAACGCCTGAATATGGAGCAAATCAAGGCCGAAGCCGAAGCAATTGCCGGCCGGATAGGTCATAAGCGTGTTATAGCCGTATTTGGCGAACACCCCGACAGCGACGCTGACTACATAGCTGATGCGATAAAGAGCATTTACTCAGTCAGTGTAAAGACGCGCAAAGGACATAGCGAAATTCGCCGCGTTAACATCAACGCAGCACCGCTTTGTGTAGACGACCTGCGCAAACTGCATGAGGTCGGCATCGGCACCTATCAGGTCTTTCAGGAAACCTACCATCATGCGACCTACGGCAAACTCCATCCGGCCAACACAATAAAAGGCAACTACCAGTGGCGCCTTTACGTGCACCACCGTGCTTACGCAGCGGGAATCGACGATGTCGCCATCGGCTGCCTGTTCGGTTTGTATGACTGGCGTTTCGATCTGATGGGCCTGCTCTACCACGCCATTGAACTTGAACAGCGCTTCGGCGTTGGTCCACACACCATTTCATTTCCGCGTCTTACTCCTGCCAGCAATTCGCCTCTTTTCGAGCTGGCAGATCAGCAAAAGTATTTCGTTTCAGACGAAGACTTCAAGAAGATCGTAGCACTGTTAAGGCTTGCTGTTCCCTACACCGGCCTTATCATTACCGCCCGTGAGAAAAAAGAAGTGCGTGATGACGTGCTGCCAGTCGGGTGTACACAGACTGATGCCTCTACTATGATTGGAATTGGCGGCTATGCTAAAAATGCAGGTTGCCAGAACATCGATGAACAGCAGTTCATGCTTGGCGATACGAGGTCTCTTGAAGAGCTGATTTACGACCTCGCGCAACGCGGTGTTATCACTTCTTTCTGCACTGCCGGCTATCGCTGCGGCCGCACTGGCGATCAGATAATGGATCTTCTTAAAAAGGGCCAGGAAAAGCACTTCTGCAAGCTCAATGCCATACTTACCTACCGTGAATGGCTCGATGATTTTGCCTCAGAAAAAACCCGCAAGGCTGGCGAAGAGGTTATCCGCAAAGAAATTGAAGAAGTCAAAAAGCAAACTCCGTCCATATTCAGCAAGAAGCTATATGATCTGACCATGAGCTACTACGAAAGGATCAGTAATGGCGAACGAGATCTCTTTATTTGATCTTGAAAGGCTCTCTAACAGCTACCAGATAAGAATCTGGCAATGTCGCAAACTCGGCCGGCGCTGGTCGTTCATTGACGGCGCCGGGCCAGAAAAGGTGCTTCCCTCACAACTGGTTTACGAAGAAGGAGACCTCGGTTTTTTTGTACAGGCCGAAAGTTTTGATGAGGCCTCACTGGTGGATGAACTTAAAAAGCTTGTGAAAAAATCGATCTGTTGTTGATAACAATCAGCCAAGAACACGCAGTCCGACAACTCCGCCAATTATGAGGAGGAGGCAGCCTACTTTGGCGAGACTGACTGGTTCATTGAAGAGCAGAATACCGGCTATAGCTGTGCCTGTTGCTCCAATTCCGGTCCAGACGCTATAAGCCGTGCTGATGGGGATGTTGCGCAGCGCCATTGCAAGCAGATAAAGACTGAGAGCAAGCGTCACCACGGTAAAAACTGACGGCCAGAAGCGCGCAAATCCATCTGAAGATTTAAGGCCCAGGGCCCAGAATATTTCGCAAAAACCTGCGATCACAAGAATTAACCAGGGCACGGCAGTTTCTCCTACATTTATTGCAGTTATTATAGCACATATCAGCGTGGAATAATATTTCACGCATATTGGCGCCAGATAAAACTTTTTCATGTATAATAAGTATTATTGTCTAACCGTCTGTCTGGAGAAACATCATGAAATCAAGAATATTCGGGTTCGCTGCCCTTATTCTCGCCCTTATCATAACGCCAGTTTCAGCTTCCTCCCCGTTCGACACCTCGACCCTGGTCATCGATGCCAGCGCAGACGCGTCCGTGGTCGAAACTGCTTATGACTTAGATTCTGAATTTGACGAGCTGAACCGGGCATTAGCACTGCTCGCCGCCACACGCGCTAAATACAGCACTCTGGTCAGAGCCATGTCGGCAAATCCTGCACGCTTCAAGATTAATGGCAGTCTGAATGCGGTCAACAGTCAGGTTCTCAAAATAAGACTAAAGCTGATCGATCTCACCAGCCGACTTCTTAGAATCTATGTAAAAATCGATCCTGCCGTCAGGCCGCCACTGCCAGCAGGTTTGTCGCTGCCGGGTAGCACAACCGGCACCAGCGGATCGACTTCGACGACGACGCCACAGACAAACGTTGCGGCGCCAGCCGGCAAACCGCTCAATCTCAGCGGCCGGGTTACCTCAAAATCTCCTCAGTTCAAAAGCTGGCTGGCAAATGGAACTCAGATCGCCCAAAGCTGGAACTTCCCGAGCGTAACCAACATGTATGGCGAAAAAGTCAGCGAAGAAGCCTTCCTCAAGTCGATAATCTACATCGAAAGCAATGGTGTTCACCAGAAATCAAATGGCAAAACAATTACCAGCAGCTGTGGCGCCCTGGGGTTCATGCAGCTTATGCCAAATACCGCCAGGGGTCTCGGCGTCAACCCGCACGACCCGAAACAGAATATCGCAGGTGGCGCCAAATTTCTGGGCAGCATCTTTAACAAAGGCAAAGTTGCCGGCAAACCAAGCCTTGACAAGCTGATAATGGCCGGCTGCGCCTACAACTGCGGTCCTTATTCGAAGCGGCTCGATCAGTCCTGGAGTTCGTTTGTAAATGACAGCAAAGCCCCCAAAGAAACGCGGCGCTACGGTCTCAAACTAAAAATGTGTCTCGGCATCAAGCTCACAACCCAGGAAGAAATAGTAGCGAAGCAGCTTCTGGTTCCAAAGAACAAGAACATCGACCAGTATGCCCGCGAGATATATTCTTACGCCAAGGGCATTGGCCAATAATTCAATCTTTGCCTGAAAGTCGGCTTGTATGTTAGTATGTTCAAAGAACCTTGCAAGACAGGTTTTGAACTCTGAATTCATACCGGCGGCATGATGCAGAAAACCGAACAGAAGTTTTATGAACTGGCCGATTCTTTGTTGCGGGAAAGCGGCCTGCTGGCTAATCGACCGTCATGGATAAATCTTCGCCAGCTGGTACATGAGTTTCTACCCGACTTGCTCGATACAGACTGCCGCTCACACACATATGCCATTCTTCTGGTACTTTTGCGTAATCCTGAAAAATCGCCAGAACGCGCCAAAAAACTTGCGGCGATAATAGAGTCAGCCTGTAAAAGTTCTCCAGACGAACTGTTCATCGACATGTTGCGGCAGCTGGCGCCAGATGATCTCACCTCGACATTGCTGCCGCAGATTTACTGCACCGATTCGCGCGGTTCCATAGCTGTTTATCTGGCAGCGAAAATCGGCCTGCATGTTGAGCCCGATGCCTTTCAATATTTTCTTACAGCTCGCACCTGGCAACAAACCGATCTAATAAACCTGGCATTTCTTGTGCGACCATCCGAACAGTTGAAGGTTTCAACCATACTCGAACAGGCAGCTGCAAATGAAAGTTCGGCAATAAACCGTGAAATTTTCACGGAGTTTCGCCACATTTTGTTCGGGGAGCCGCCGCAACAGCCACTTTTGCCTGACATCGCAATAGCTGCCAGTTCTGGAACTGTTATAACCCCTGCCCCTACAATTAATGAGGATGTCTCAGAAGATCCGCCCGAAGTAAATACTACGGCTCGAAAAGGTTCCAGCCACCGGGCTCAGGCATTTTCGAGTAGAGTTGCACCAACGACAGATGCCAAAGGGAAAAAGGATTCACCCGGCTTTTCCGCTTCAATACTGAAGATTATTGAAACAAATCAGTCAGCGCTGCTGGTGTTGTTCGTTATTACGACAATTTTTCTTGTGGCCACAGGACTCTCAAAGTGGTTCGTGTCTGATTCGGCAGAAAGTGTCACCCCTCCGGCAAACGCTGGCAAACTCCCCTCACATTGGACAGATTCAGCAACCAGGGAAAAAATAACTGAGCGCTACCTTGCTGCCGACAAAGATTATCGCATGGGTGAGCTTTATCTTACGCGGGACCGTTTTTCAGAAGCTCTGATACTGTTCGAAGATGCTCTTTCAATAAGGCCTGATCACACACTGGCGCTATACCGGGCCGGTTATTGCCGGCTTCACATCAAAGACTACGCCGGCGCCAGAACAGCTCTCGAGAAGGCGCTCAAGATAGATCCGACATTGCGTTACGCTAATCTTCTGTTGGCAAGAGCCGCCGCTGCCCAGCTCGACAACAAAGGTGCCGAGAGCCATTTCAACCGGGAGCTTGAACTGGCAAAAGATCCGGTAGTCGCCGAAGAATTTGCCAATTTTCTGCACAACACCGGAAAAGAAGTTGAAGCTGAAAGTCTCATCAATAAATATCAGGCGCTCTACCCTGATCGCATTCTTATTCTTACCAGAAAGCCTGACAAATCTGAAAAAGAGGAGCAACGCCAGTGAAAAAATCAGGCATGTCGTTGCTCGAAATAGTCATTTCGATCAGTATTGCAGTAGTAATTTTCATTCCGGCGATGAACATGTTTTCGACAACCGGTCAGGCGGTTTTTAAAACGCGCAATTTCAGCTTCGCCAACAGTGCTGCACGCCGAATTTCGCAGCGGCTTATGGCTATGCCCTATGAAGATATCGTTGAAGTTCCTCTGCCAGGCATTGCTCTCTTTGACGCTCCAGCTGAATCGTTCTTCGCGCCATTTCTCAACACTTCAGGCACAAATTCTGGAGCCAAAAATATTACACAGGCCGATATGCCTGAATTTTACAGTTATCTGGTTCAGCATGACTTTCGCTATTCGTTGTCAGTCAGCAACGTGAGTTTTGGCGATGGTGACGAGATCAAAAGTGTTGGCATTCTAATCACCTGGAGCGAAAACAACAAGAATATGATGTACAGGCTTTACGTATATGTACCGTCACTATAAAAGAAAATCAGACAGGTTCGGCGTTACTCTGGTGGAAATCATAGTAGCATCGGCTATACTTGCCTTCATTGGGGGAATCGTGGGGCACTGGTTTTTCCTGCAGCGCGAGTATCAGGGCCGAATTTTTGCGATAAGCGACGCCCAGCAGACGATCAGACAGGCTTCCTGGCGCATGATGCAGGAATTAAGAACAGCGCGCAGTGTTCTTTTTCCAAGAATAAATGCTGATAAATCCATAAGAAGCGACTCTAAAGTAGTTTTCAAAAGCTTTGCCGGTGACGTTATCTGTTATTACTACCTGGCCAGCGAAAAGGAGATACGTCGCTGCAAGATTCCCAACGGGCCAGGTGTGCCAACAGCAGACAGCGAACCGGTTGCACGAAATGTCGATCAACTGGCTTTTACCGCCAGCGATGAGGGGAACCGAATCATCGACATATTCATGGAAGTAAAAGGAACATTTGGTCTTGAATCTGTCTATCTTATTAACGAGTAACGGTTTTTGCCAGGACGTGCTAAAATATAGGAAGAGTATGATAAATAATCGGCAGCGAAATAACCGGCGGGGAATTGCAATAGTTATGGTCATCGGGCTGGTGGCCATAATAGTTCCGGTGCTGTACATGCTTTCTCAACTTGGCACATCGCAAACAAAGCTTGCTTTCAAATATCACGAAAATCTGCTCACCGAAACGACCGCATTATCAGGCAGCAACGCTGGAATCTCGCGCCTGCGTGGCAATATACGAGGGTATCAGAGTCTTACGAACCAGCTCATCGGCGACGAGTCCTATTCCCTAACCCTACGCCCTACCGGCAAAGGCTTCTTCGAACAGGATCTCTATTATCTTCTCGCTAACAGCCAGATTAAGTCACATCATTACGCTATCATGGCTGAGGCTGAGCAGTTCAACCCGCAACCTTCACCCCCGGTGCTCGTCATCGCACGCGACTACTGGAATACGGTTGAACCTTACGAAATCGATCAGGTGGCAGACGTTTTGAGCATGCAGAACGATCGTGGTGTTGATCTGCTGCGCCTTGACGAAACCAGAGAATACGAAAAAAATGCAACTCCAGACCAATATTCAACGGAGCTGCTGGCAAAATCTTCAATGCTTCCCGCAGAGATTGTTCCTGACTGGCCAGAAATTGTTGAAAATCTTAAGTCTGAAAAACTTTCCATGTAATGCGAAATTATGTTTTGAAGGAGAGAGGTATGAAAAAAGTTTTGTTTCTGGTTCTTGTATTGTTAGTTGGCCTAACCAGCCAGACAGCTCTGGCAGATGCGCCTGATGACGTAGACCAAATTCAATTGCGCGACCCGCTGGAACTTGAAAGGGCTGCTATGCAGTATATGCTGGCATTTGAAGCCTATGTGACTACGCGCAGATCAAAAGACCCCAATGTCAGAAGTAAGATGGTCAAGATGATGCAGGAATACCGCAACGCTTACGCAAGATTTCTTGAAATGTTGCGCGAAGACAAACTTTATGCTCCTAACAAGCCCAAAGATCCGGCCGGCTGGTATGACGAAAAACACAAAAAAATTAAAGGCTACAAGCGTGAATGGAAAAAAACCGACGCAAAAGAACTGCGGGCCGAAGTAAAAGAAATGGTTAAGAATGGCGCCACTCCTGAAGAAATCAAAGCATTCATTCAGGCAAAGCTCCCGACTGCGCCGATGTCAATTGATCCTGGAATCTATACGACAACTACTTCGGCTTCTGCATTTCCACTGCCGACACAAACTGTTCCAGCACAAGGAACGATACCAACACCGACACAAACTGTTCCAGCACCATGAACGATGATGGCGATGACTGACAAAGCGATGGAAATAGACGTCGTGCAATTGTAAGATTATAATGCTCGATCGTAATCAAAATCGGACTGCAATATTGGCAATAAGAGTCGAAAAAAACAGATTTGGGCGGGTAGCAGCAGACAGTCTTATCTTGTTCTGTGTTGGCCTGGTCTTTGTCATCTTCTTTTCCGGCTTCTTTGCCCGACTCGACAACTGGCTGCATGACAGCTGGCTCGACCTTAGACTGAGACTAAACGTGCGTTCGTCAGGTCCTGCGGGCCTGACGAACGCGCTTTTTCCTCTTGATGGTCCAAGCCGCGAAATTGTTGTTGTCGTCATTGACGACCGTTCCATTCTTGGCATTCCCGGTCTTTTTCAGGGCGACCGCCAGATATTTGCGCAGGCGATACGTAACCTCTCGGCCTGCCAGCCCAAGGTCATTGCCGTTGACGTCTTTTTTGCCTCAAGTTCGACCGAAGATCGCAGACCAGACCTGGAACTTGCAAAAGCGGTAGCCGATGCCGGAAACGTTGTGCTCAAGGCCTATCGACGCGACGACCGCCGCATGACTCTTCCCTACCCAGAATTGTCGCGCAGCGGAACCCCCGCTCCATCTTATTTTCGCACACATCGTGATGAATCAATTCGCAGTGTTTCGATGAAATTTACATCTGAAGCCGGCAAAGTCACGCCTTCATTTCAGACCGAAGTTTATCGCAGGTTTTATGATCTCAAACCATCAGACTTTGAATTCAGCGAAAACGGATTGATCGCAAACCATTCTGGTCAGGCCGTTAAAATCCCACTCAGCAATGGCGAGTATCTCTGGCTCAATTACGACAATCCGACACGCGCCTACCAGACAATGTCTTTTTATGACCTTTATAACAACAGTTTCCGGCCTGAAGGGCTCAAGGACAAGCTGGTAATAATTGGCTACGCCAACTCAATGACGGAAGAGAAATTCTTTACTCCTCTCGGCGGCAATGATTACAGCCCCTATCTCAATGCGCTGGTGTTCAGAAATCTTTTGAACCGGTCGGCGCTGAAACCGCCAGATCGAGCAATAACCTTCGCCATCGCGGCCGGTTTACTTGCCTTGTTTCTTTTTGTCATTTTCAGATATCTGCACCCCTTTGCTTTCGGCATTGTCAGTGTTATTACGATAATTCTGTTGATAAGCCTGTCTCTGGTCTCATTGACACTTTATCGAGCTGTATTTGATGTGACACCAGCAGTATCACTGCTGTTGATCGCCCTTTTGTATACAATCGGCAAGAAGTATTATTTTGAACTGGCCGAGAAGCTGCGCATCAAGCACGCTTTTCAGCACTATGTCACGGCATCGGTGGTTAATGAAATTCTCAAAAACCCTGAAAAGCTCAATCTGCACGGCGAAGAACGCAATCTCACGATTTTCTTCTCCGACATTGAAGGCTTCACAACGCTCTCTGAAGGCATGTCGCCGCTCGATGTAGTGAGTCTGCTGAATGAATATCTATCGGAAATGACCGAGATAATTTTCAAGTATGACGGTCTGCTCGATAAGTACGAGGGTGATGCGATCATGGCTGTCTTTGGCGCACCTGTCGATCAAAAGGATCATGCCATCAGATCCTGTCGCTGTGCACTCGAAAATCAGAAAGCGCTCGCCCGTCTGCGCGAAAAGTGGAAGAAGGAAGGCAGACCAGAAATCAAGGCAAGAATAGGTATCAATACAGGTATTGTCGTTGTCGGCAATATGGGCTCGACTATGCGTTTTGACTACACAGTCATTGGTGACAACGTCAATCTGGCAGCGCGTCTGGAAACGGCAAACAAACTATTTCAATCAGAAATTCTGGTGAGCGACACAACCGCAGAACTCGCGGAATCAGCCATTCTGTCGCGTCGTCTGGGCAAACTCAAAGTTGCCGGCAAAGATAAGCATGTTGATGTCTACGAAGTTCTTGCCGAATCTGCTGATCCCGACAAAGAGTTTCTCGAAAAGGCGAAAGCCTATAAATCAGCCTACGAAGCCAGCCAAACCGCACTGGATCGTCGCGATTTCGCCGAAGCCGAACGACTGCTTTCTGCTCATCTCAAGAAATATCCCGCCGACAACCCGGCCAGAATTCTTCACAACCGCATCAAGGGCTTTTTGATCGTTCCACCGCCCCCCGACTGGGAAAACATCATCACCCAGGACAGCAAATAGTCGGCTGAAAATACAATCCAGACTTTAATCTTGTATAGGGCCTTCCCCCGCGTGCCTGGCATCATAAAAAAAATACAAAATGCTTTATTGTTTGCCTGAAAATCCTTGTTTCCAATAGTGCCTGGCCAGCTGCAGGCGATTTGTCAAACCGACTGATCTCGCCATGCACACAAGTGTGTGGAGCACATAGGGCAGGCGACCATATATCTCCAGCCCCAGTATGGTTCCACAGCCCCGACCATTGGCAAGAGGCACGACCCAACCCGGATCCAATGGGCGATAGGGACGCAAAGCGTGACCCGCCAAATAGCGAAGAATGTTGTCAGCGGCATGCCAGCCCTGGGTCAGAGCGAACTGAACACTCATACGCAATTCGCCATTTCCGGCCTTGAAGCCGCCTGCGTCACCCGCTGCAAAGATCCCGTTATCCAACGCCAGGAAAGAATCCACTGCCAGTCGGCCCTGACGGTTTTTGGAAAAGGATAAATCGTTAACGAAAGGTGCGGTGCAGACGCCTGCCGCCCAGATTACCCGCGCATTTGAAATAACCGTTCCGTCGGCGAGTCTTACATGATCCTGATCTAACTCGGTTATGGTTGTATCGACCTTTACTTCTATTCCGGCCTGGCGGACCGCCTTCTCTATAAAATCTACCTGCTTCCTGGGCAGAGCGCCGCAAAGATGGTGCCCGTGTTCGACTATGGTTACCTGGTTCTGACTTTTTCGCTGCCTGAAAAAATACCGCAGATTTGAGGCCAGTTCGACGCCGGTGTAACCTCCTCCACAGACGATGTAATGACAGGATTCGTCTTTCGCCGCCATATCTCGCAGCTTGACAGCGTCATCGACCGAGTCAACACTCAGCGGCCGCTTTGACCAAGTCTCACAAGCCTTGAAACTGGTTTCTGTTCCGCTGGCAATAAGCAAACCATCGTATGGAATATTGCCTTTATCTGTGACTACACACTTTTGGAGAAGATCCAGGCTGGTGACCCTGGCATGTTGAAAGTGAAAATCCCAGCGCTGCGCCGCTCTTTTCAGGGGATAGCCAGGAATATCGGGGGGCAGGGAGTGCCCGACGATGTCAGGTAGCAGGGGAAGAAACTGGCTGGTCTCGCGCGAATCGACAAGTGTGACTTCATGCGAATGCTGCTGCCAGGAAAGGCATTCTGCGGCAGCAAGACCGGCAAAGCCACCGCCTATTATAACGATTTTGCCTATAGGATTTTTCACTGGAACCAACGGCCAGCCATGGCCTTGATTCGAGCGCCAATGCTCCAGTTCCCTCCACCGCAAATCATGAGAGAAAAGAATACTATTGCCAGTGATAACGCGTGTGAATACACGCTGAAAGTGTCACCTTTCATATAGTGCATGAGAGTCGCTACCAACATGGTGAAAGCTAGTAAGGCGGCAAAGACACGCACACCAAGCCCAAGAACCAGAAATAAGCCGCCAATGCCCTCTGAAAACGCTGCCATGAAACCCCAGAAGGTTGGGGCAAAATGAATGCCAAAAACACCCATAGCTGTCCCAAGCTTAGCCCACAACTCTGGTCCCGCCATCAATTTGGGAACGCCATGGATCATCATTACAATCCCAAAACCAACACGCAGAACAAACAGGCCACAGTTAATCAACCGGATGGATGTAGTATCTGTCATGTTTCCCCCCATATTTTCTCTGTTTGCGCATTCTTGATATTCTGCCAGCCGTTTTAAAATTACGCGCTGCTTTCAACTTGCGACGATGCTAAGCAAATAAGTTTAACACATTGGCCAGATCATGATCCAGTAATGTGCGACAAAATATTTGATGAATTGTTCTCAAAAATCAGAAGTGCAATCAACAGTAAAATCGATTTCGAGCACGAGCACGACAGATAAGCCTGTTGCCATCGGGCTTTCGGCGGAATTAGGCATCTCTTACGGCTTCAGCCGTAAGAGATGCGGATGGCTCTAATTGCCTGACGGCAATTAGAGGCATGTGAAAAAGGTGAAGCCCCAGCACTAAACACTTTGGTCTATATTTAAACCGGTTCAGCAAAGCGACCGAGTTAGAGACCAGTATGCGGGAACGATTGTCGATTACGATTACGCGCACGAGCACGACATCAATACTCTGCTCTCAACGATACCTTTTTAGCAAAGCGACCGAGTTAGAGACCAGTATGCGGGAACGATTGTCGATTACGATTA
>PGYA01000041.1 GCA_002839435.1 Candidatus Riflebacteria bacterium HGW-Riflebacteria-2
TGCTTTGTCAAAGTTGAATTTATAGATAAATTGAAGATAAACAGGCACTGTTAAAAACCACACTAAGGGCGCAGGCAGGCATACCATAAGCGTAAACTTTTTGCACAAGGAGGTGCTTATGACGAGCTGCGCAGGATAGAGCAGCTCGGCCGAGCCAGGCACTGTTGACGCAAGGCCACTTCTATAAGCAGAAACTAACGCCTGGAGAGAGTTGAAGCGTTGGTATCCTGCCGAGAGCCCGAGTATGCAATATGCCAAAAGTCGAATCTGTAGGTTCAACTTTGACAGACCACTAGATAGCGCCGAGGTTTTGTAATGATTTCTAGTGCGATATTGACATTTTCAGCGGCTGGTGCTAAAACTGACTGACTAGTCAGTCTATGTATTTTTGCAGGAAGAAGTAATGCCAAAAAGAAAAACCAAAAAAGAACTGCTGCTTGAAGCCGGTCTGGACCTTTTCTGCGAGAAAGGCTTCGAAAAGACCACAATTGACGACATTATCGCGCACGCTGACTGCGGCAAAGGCACTTTTTACAGGTATTTCGAGAACAAAGACTCTCTCTATGCCGAACTTGAAAATGAATTCAACACACTTTTCAGGCAGGAGGTCAACAAGAATTGCCACAGCAGCATGGGACTCAAACAATACCTCACCGCCGCGCTGACAACTTTTCTGCGCGTATTCAGGCAATATCAGCGCCTGGGCATGCTGCGCTTCATGCGCGAACAGAGTCTCGGCCCTGATTTACGCAAGGCTTCACTGAGCCCGATCATGCCCTACCTTGTCGAAATGCGGGATTATTTTAAAAATGCCATCAGCAAAGGCCTTATCCGGCATATAAACCCTGAAAACGTCGTCGGGCTGATCATAGGTGCGACGCACTTTTTTCTGATGCGCGATTTCAAGCTTGAACTGCCCTATTCCGCCAAAGACATAGAAGATACTGTAGACATAATTATGAACGGAGTCGCTACACCATGAAAACACACACATCATTCACCGCCAAAGTTCTGCTGAGCCTGGTTCTGGCAACAGCCTGCATTTCGACCGCACAGGCAGGCACTCTAGCCGGCCTTATCAACAAGGCGCTCGAACGCAACCTCAGCCTGCATATTTCTGATCTTGAGATAGAACAGAGCTTTATCGATGAGAAGAAATCATACAACGCACTGATTCCAGACGTGAATATGGTCATAAATAGAACCAGCAAAGACTTCAAGGACGATTACCAGAAAAATAGCCCGGGCAGCATTGACAAAATGCTGACCTACTCGCTCAAGCTCACCCAGAGTTACCCTGGACTCGGCAGGATTCCTGCCATACAGAAAGAAATCACGCGGCTGAAGACCGATATCAAAAGAACCTTGAAGGACAACCAGAAGATAAGCGTTCTGCGCAATCTGACACGCATTTATTTTAAGATGGTTCGCGACCAGGAGCTGATCAAAATTCATGAAACTGACCTGGTGCTGATTGCAGCTCTGATGAAGGTTGCCAAACTCAACGAAGAGCTCGGCCTGGTGCTGCGAAATGATATTCTGAGGATCGAGGTCGAACAGCTCAACTCGAATACCGAGCTGATAAAGTCCAGAAACAGTTTTGAAGACCTTAAATATGATCTGGCAGCTATTCTCGACATGCCAGATCCGGCTTCAATTAAACTCGAACTGGCACGCAGTCTCAAATTCTCTACTGCCAGTTACACCAGTGAAACGCTTCTGCCTGAACTTTTCAAAATCGACAACGACATCAATATTGCCAGAACTGACCAGGCTATTCTGCAAAAAACCGTGCGCTCGGCGCGCAGTGCCCATCTGCCAACCCTGAGCCTCGATGCTTCGTACAACTACGGGCGTGAAATCGGCCCGATTGAAAACACCAGGGATTTTGCCGCCACCTTCATGCTGACTACACCGGTTTACAATGGCAATGATATCGAGAATGCCATACGCATGGCCCAAAAAGCCGAGGACATTGTCAAACTGCGCGTGCGCGACCTTTCCAACAGCAAGAAAGCTATTCTGGAAAAGGCGGTTGCCGATTATAACGAGGCTCTTTCACGCATCAGCTTCGCCGAAAAAATGGCCGAACAGAGCTACGAAAACATGCGTATCGTCTTTACCAGATATCAGGAAGGTGCCTCTTCTATTGTCGAACTCGTTGATGCACAGCGCCTGCTCACCAATTCTTCGCAGACTGCGATCAAAGCCTATTATGATGAACGCGAACGCCTGGCCGAAATACTGCTGCTGCTTCACAAATTCGATGAGCTTCGCATGATCGACCAGAACCCTTCGATTCTAAATACAGATTTTCTTACACAGGTAATGAATCTTGGAGAAGTAAAATAATGAAACAACCAGTCAAAGCATTGATCCTGACACTCTTATGCATCGCAACCGCCGCCACCGCACAGGTTAACGTCGTTACCGTGACACCCCGCAACGGCACGATACGCAGGCTGCTACAGTTCACCGGCGAAACCAGACCGGTGGTCGAGGCCTACGCCGCGGCTGACGTAAATGGCCCGGTCGCCGAAATCATGGTCGAAAACGGCCAGAAGGTAAAGCTCGGCGAAACGCTCGGAAAAATTGACGAAATCCGTTTTGCCATAGCCATGCGTCAGATGGAAGCTGTGTTGGAACGCAGCAAACAGCAATATCAGGAAGACGAAAAGGATTACGCCCGTAATAAAACGCTGTTTGAAAACAAGGCAATCACCCAGAAAAGCCTGGATGCGGCCCTTACCAATTACATCATAGGCAAAACCGCGCTTAAACAGGCTCAGGCAGATTATGACAAGGCCAAACTCGATCTTGACCGCTGCTCTATCCGCTCACCGATCAGCGGCTACTTTGTTGACCGCTCGATAGAAATCGGGCAAGCCATGGCACGCGGCCAGAACATGGGCAAAGTCATTGATCTCGATGATATCTACGTCGATGCCCGAATTCCTGAATCAGAAATCAGAAATATCAAAACCGGTCAGATCTGCGAGGTAGAGGGTAAATATGAAGGCCGGGTCGAGCATATTGGCCTTTATGCTGACAATTCGCGCTCTTTCAAGGTGAGAATAAGGGTCAAAAACCCTGACCTGTTTTTCCGCGGCAACATGTTCGTCAAGGGAAGCATCTCGCTTGAACAGTATGACAATGCGCCATTGTTCCCTTCGAAAGCAATCAGAAATTTCAGGGGAGATCTGTTCGTCTATACCGTCAAAGACGGCAAGGCCCGCAAAAACAAAATCGAACTCATAGCGCAGGAAGGCGATTTGAGCTACTGCCGCGAGATTTTAGAAAATGACGAGATAGTGACCGTTGGGCAGGACAGTCTCGACGAAGGCACAGAAGTTATCGTAAGACGCAACGGCAACAGTAACAATAACAGCATTACCGACAAAGCTACAGGAAATAACTGATCATGAGTCTACCAAGAACATCTATTAGCAGACCGATTACGGTCACCATGTTGATGCTGGGTCTGGCACTGATTGGCATCGGCGCTTTTTTCACCCTTAATGTCGCTCTTTTTCCCAATATAGACATACCAGTAGCATTCATTCTTGCACCTTATGCCGGTGTCGATCCGGCCGAGATCGAAACCATCGTCACCAAAAAAATTGAAGATGAAATCAATTCAGTTGAGGATATCGACAAAATTGAATCTTACTCATCTGAAGGCATCTCGCAAACGATTATCAACTTTGATTTTGGCACCGACCTCGATCTGGCAGCGGTCGATCTGCGTGCCAAGGTCGATCAGGCCAAACGCAACCTGCCGCGCGACATGGAACAGGTAACCGTTTCAAAAGTCGATATCAACTCATTTCCGGTGTTAAACATTGCACTTGGCGGAAGTTTTGACCTGGTGGAACTCAGACGTATCGCCGACCGTGAAATCAAACCAGCCTTTCAGCAGATCAGTGGCGTTTCCAATGTTGAGATCAAGGGCGGTCTTGAGCGCGAAATCAGGGTAAAGATAATTCCTGAGCGCCTGCTTGCCTACGAACTGACCATTGACGATGTAATCACTGCCGTCAGCAAAGACAATCAGAACACACCTCTGGGCAACATCAACGAAGGCTCTTTTAAGTATCTTCTGCGTTCCGAAGGACAGGTCAAAAACCCGCAACAACTCGGTAACATCATTATCAAGGAAATCAACCGGCGACCGATTTACCTGTCTGAAATAGCCACAATTGAAGATCTTTTCAAGGAGATCGAATCAACTTCGCGCATCAATGGGCAACCTTCGGTAACGCTTGAGATCAAGAAGTCTGCTGACGCCAACCCGGTTCTCATCTCAGATGCGGCCCAGGCCCTGATCCCACGTCTGATCGAAAAATACAAGGGTCGCCTGACCATAACCATAGGCAACGACCAGACCCTGTTCATCAGAGATACCATTCAGATGGTCAAAGACAATGCCCTTCTCGGTGGATTGTTTGCCATCATCGTGCTGTTTACCTTTCTACAGAATTACCGTTCGACAATGATCATCGGCACAAGTATTCCGTTGGCGATTATTTCGACTTTCGGTTTTCTCAGCCTTAAAGAAGACATTTCTCTCAACCTGATGACTCTTGGTGGACTCGCTCTTGGCATCGGCATGATGGTTGATAATGCCATTGTCGTCATGGAGAATATATACAGATTCTATGTTGACCACCCCGATGGCGACAGAACAGAACTGGCAGCCAAAGCATCTGAAGAAGTGTTAATGCCGGTCATAGCCTCTACCGCCACCACAGTTGCCGTGTTTCTACCGATAGGCTTTGTACCGGCAATTGTTGGCGAAATCTTTTTCAACATGTCTCTGGCAATAGTTTTTTCGCTGCTGGCATCACTGCTGGTTGCCGTCACTTTTCTGCCAATGCTCTGTTCGAGGTTTCTGGTACTCGACGGCATGTTTATCGAAACCATTATCGTGCGCATGTACAAAGCTCTGATTAAATGGTTCAAAACTCACCCGCTGAAATCAGCACTGGCCGGCACAAGCCTCTTCATACTGCCGACAATTGGCTTTTACTATGGCTTAAAGAACCCAGCTCTGCTTAAGGTGCTTGAAAAAACACCACTTGCCGGTCATACTTTCAATCCCGGCAGCGACAGTCTTCTGGCAGCTGCCGCAATAATGCTGGTTCTGCTGCTTTTCCCGCTGCTTGTGGCGGCATTTTTCAAGGTTTTCAACTTTGTCACAACGAAAATATTTTTCCCGATAGTTGACATCTTAATCATGAAACTACTGCGCTCCCTTTATATAAGGGTCTTGAAAGCACTGCTCAGTCACTGGTATTTGAGATTTGGCTATTTTATACTGATTGTAGTTGTCTTTTTTGGCAGCATGAAACTACAGCCGGCGATGACATTTTTTCCATCCATGGATCGTGGTGAAGTCTCGATCGAATTCGAAACACCGGAAGGAACAAGCGTTGAAGCAACTGATGAAATTACCCGGCAGATCGAAAGCATACTTCTGCAAATACCTGAAGTAAGCAATGTTATAACCAATTCGGCTGTTGGCAAAGGCTCCCTTGCCGTCAGGCTGACTCCCAAAAAAGAGCGCAGCAAAGCCACCAAAGATGTTATTCGTGAGGCACGCGACAAGGTTGCGATAATCCCCGGCATACGCACGATCAATTACAAGGAACCCGCGATGGGCAAGCCCTCGCGCGGAAAATCGATACAGATCGAGGTCATGGGTGATGACTTTGAGATAATCGAAGACATCTGTCTGCAAATATACGAACGCATTAAAAATCTCGAAGGTATCAAAGACCTAGAAAGTGGCATCAAGGCTGGCCGTCCTGAATTCAGGCTGGTTTTTGACCGTGAAAAAATACGCGACATGGGTCTCAGTCTGGTAAAAATTGCCGAAATGGCACGCAGTCATGTCTACGGCACCCTCGCCGGCAAATACCGCGAGAACAATGACGAATTCGACATAAGAGTCGAAGCTGCCGATCTTTCGAAAGACAAGATCGCGCGCATCAAAGACCTCGAAATATCACTGGAAAAGGGCAAGTTCGTAAAACTCTCGCAGATTGCTGAGTTCAAGCCAGCCAGCGGCTACAGTACGATCGAGCGCAAAAACAATGCCCGCCGCCTGATCGTTCAGGCTGACCCAGATCAGCGGGCCATCGGCGCGATCACTGATGACATCAACGAGAAAATCAAGGATATCAAACTGCCACCCGGCTACACTATCAACTTCGGCGGCGAAAATGAAGAAATGATCAAGGCATTCACCTATCTCGCCATTGCCCTGCTGGCTTCGGTGCTACTGGTATATATGATCATGGCTTCGCAGTTTGAATCGCTGCTTTACCCGTTTCTGATCATGTTCACCATCCCACTCTCATATATTGGTGTAGTAAGCGGCCTGCGTGTAATGGGCTTCGACTTCAGCGTTACTGCGATGATCGGCATCATCATGCTGGCGGGGATAGCTGTAAACAACGGCATCATTCTCATCGAGTACACACTGCAGCTCCGGCGTGAAAAAAACTACAGCGACGTCGATGCGGTAATAAGTGCTGGCACTCTGCGTTTTAGACCTATTCTGATGACCATGTGCACAACACTGCTTGGCATGCTGCCGCTCGCTCTCGGAATAGGTGCCGGAGCCGACTTCTATCAACCTCTTGCAATATCGGTTTCTGGCGGCCTGCTGATATCGACAATAATCACGCTGACATTCGTGCCAACAATTTTTATCATGTCAGAGAATATTATCAGGTTTATCAAAACACTCACAGCGGAGATCGCCAGGTAAAACAGCGCGCAAAAAGCAAAGATACGCATCTTCACAATGTATGACAAGGCGGTGTTGATAAAACACCGCCTTTATTATAGAGTAACAGCTCACAGACATGTAGTCTCAAGCAGCCAAGGATACTTATGAAAACACAACACAATATATTTGATGTCTCAGTCTCGTCTGAAATAGGCGTTTTAGAAGGTGTCATCCTGCACACGCCAGGACTGGAGATTGAAAATATGACGCCGAGTAACGCCGAAAGAGCCCTTTACAGCGATGTTCTCAATCTTTCTGTCGCATCGATGGAATATGACCAGCTGCGCATAGTTCTTGAAAGCACCACCAGCGTTTTCCAGGTAAAAAAACTGCTCGAACATGTCATGCATAACAGTAAGGTCAGAAGCAGTCTAATTGAACGCATCTGCCGCAATGAGAACGCCATGGAAATTTTGCCGGAGCTTGAAGGAATGGCGGAAAAAGACCTCACCCGCTGCCTGCTGGAAGGTATATTGATGAAGAAAGACAATTTGTCGCGCTTTCTCAACAATGAGCGCTACAGCCTGCGCCCCCTGCACAATTTCTTTTTTACCCGTGATATGTCGGTTGTTATAAATGACTGGGTTCTTATCTCGCGCATGGCCAACAAGATCAGAACCCGCGAAGCCCTTATAATGGAAGCCATTTTCGACTATCACCCGATGTTCAACGTTAAGACTCTCAGCTTGCAATCAGCCCAGCTGCAACTGGATCAGGCGCATATCGAGGGTGGCGATGTTCTGGTAGCGCGCGACGATCTTCTGATCATCGGAATCGGCTCACGCACCACACCCGAGGCAATTGACATACTCATCGATCATTTCAAAACACTTAAAAAGCCACAGAACATACTTGTCCAGGAACTGCCATACGAGCCGGAGTCATTCATTCATCTCGACATGGTATTTACGCTGCTCGACGTCGATACCTGCATGATCTTTGAACCTGTGATAATGCAGCCAAACCGCTTCAAGACCGTGCTTATTCGAATAGATAACGGAAAAGTAAATATCGAGGAAGAACGCAACCTGCTGTCGGCGCTGGACAAGCTTGGCATGCCGATGAACCCGGTAAACTGTGGCGGCAGTTCAGACCCCTGGATACAGGAACGCGAGCAATGGCACAGTGGAGCCAACTTTTTTGCGATGGCACCGGGCAAGCTTATCGGTTATCGACGCAACATAAACACGATTGAGGAACTCGACCGCAAAGGCTTTGCGATAATTGACGCAGCAGATGTAGTAGCCAGAAAGATAGATCTCAGCAAATACGGCAAGTGCGTAATAACGATTGATGGTTCAGAACTGGCACGAGGTGGAGGTGGCTGCCGCTGCATGACCATGCCGATCAGACGTCAGCCGTTAAACTGGTAAAAGTATCTGGCAATCTGTGGTTAAGCATGCGATAATATATGGGCGCGCATCTGCGCGCAATTATCGTCAGGATTGTGCTTATGACAGCCGGGCATGGACGTAATCTGAGAGAAAAGCTTACAGTTCTGATCATGCTGGTTGCCCTGTTTCTGGCTATGGCTTCGGGCACCGAATCTCTTCTGAACAGTAGGCGCGAAGCCTGTGCGACAGAACAGCTACGTCGCCGCCAGGAAGTGACTGCGGCACTGGCCGCCAGAGTCGAGCCAGACCTCTACCTGAATCGCGCGATTCTTCCCCTGTTGCGGCTTTACAGCGAAAATCACAGCATCGATCTAACTGCCGTACAAAAACATTATCAGCAGAACAGAGGACTGGATCTGGCGTTATATCAGTTCGACCGACATGGGACCCTGACACAGACCGCGCCAAAGCAGGCGGCGAATCAATGGTTGATGAAGAACCTCTTTCTCGCCTTGCGTGAAAAAGACCTTAAAAAAATGTCACAGCACCGGCGCAGCCTTGATAAAAAGCTCGAGTTCGCCTTCGGTTACGGCAAAGACCTCAACTCGATTCTCGAAAACCCTGAAACCCTTATCAAAACGGCCTTCAACACCCAGGACGGTCTCATCACCTGGACAAGCCGGGCAGGCGGCGGCCTTATCGTAATCTGCCAGCAGATCCCTTCTGACATGGATATTTTCAAAATCCAGCTGCATGATTTCGAGCTCCGGGAAGGCCTGCAGCGGGTTGGCCTGCTGAGCCAGGACTTTTCAGGCGATCGTTCTCTGGGAGCGCAGGCGCGCAGATACATCAGCAAGACTTCCGGCGATAGTGGCAGTTACGCCGGCATGCTCTGGACATTCGTCGGTCTCAGATCCGCAAAAACAGTCTTTGCCGCTTTCTCTGAACGCCCCAACCCCTATGCGCGAGCGCAACAGATGGCTCGACTTCTTTTTCTGGCGCTGGCCGTCGCCATCACACTGTTGCTCGCTATTGCCGGGCATGAGAGCACGATCAGTCTCAAAAAGCTGGTCATAAGCATGTTTTTTGCTTCGTCTCTGCTGCCGCTCAGCAGTATAGCGCTGACTGCCATCGACAACCTCGAGGTTCATACCCGCATTCACACCAACAAAGTACGTTCAGCCAAAGAAGAAACGCTCGGCAATGTTGTACAGAATTTCAACCGCTACCTTGCCTCATGTTCGGCAAGTCTGCTCAATCTAACAGCTGATCCGGGCAGTGGCGGTGACGATGCCAAAACAATTGCCATGGTAAGCAACATCGAGCGCCTGTTTCCCGGCGCGCGCGTGATCATGCGAAACGCCGCCGGAGATGCAATATTTTTCAATGGCAGCGAACGTGGTGCCGGTCGCGAAACCTTTTTCAAATCAATTGCCCGCCGCATCGTCGAACGCTATGCCCCAGAACGCCTCGACGAAATGAAATACAGCGGCAACCCCTTTTCTGACGCGCTGGTGCGCAAAGACGACATGGGTTTCAGCACCCTCCTCAACTTTCCCGACCGGCTGCAGATCGTAAGCGCGGGAAACAATGATTTTCTGCTGTTTTTCCGCCTGCTGCCGGTCTCAGCTGGAAATTGCGCCATAGTAATGGTCGAACTGTCAACCTTCAGCACGATAAAGAGCTACCTGAAAACTCTTCAGGCGAAGCCGATGGCGGTAGAAGGCAGCGCTCTGCAGCTGGCGGCATTTTTCCCCGCTGGGTACCGCTGGTCACTGCCGCCTCAGGTGAGACAGGAGAAAATGATGATTGGCCTGGCCGAAACAGCCTACGCAACAGGCAAACCACAATTTGCCAGATTTTATGGCAAAAACAACGGTTTTGCACTCTGTCTGCCGGTTTCGGAGCTTGCCAATAACTGCCTCGTCGCCTTTTGCTCTGCCAGTCCTCTTGATGAAGCCATAACCAGAATGAAACAGAACATATTGCTGGCGGCAGTGCTTGCCCTGATACTGATTGCCTCAATCGCTTTCTGGCTTTCCCGCCAGCTCATCGCACCACTGGCACGCCTTGAAGAAGGTATTACAGCGCTGTCGAAGCGCAATTTCGAGGTCAGACTGCCCGTTCCAGCCGGGAAAGATGAGTTTTCGACGCTTTTCAGCGCCTTCAACGAAATGATGGCCGAAAGCTACGATATGCAGATTGCACACAGTGTTCAGGAAGGGCTGGTTCCCAGTGAATTTCCGCAAACTGACGGTTACTCAATGTTTGGCCTGTTGCAGCCGGCTTCAGATCTTGGCGGCGACTGCCTCGACTGCTTTTCACTGCCCGACGGCAACGTGCTCTTTCTGGTCGGCGACATTACCGGCCATGGCGTAGGTTCTGCGCTGATCATGGCGTTTTCTCGCGCCATAACCTTTCATTGGAGTCAGACCACCAACCTTTCACCGGCAAGCCTTACCGATCAGATCGATAACATGCTGCGCGAAAACCGGACCCGCCGTATGTTCATGGGCGCCATCTGCGGCGTTCTCGATGCAGTTAACAACCGTGTCGAACTGGTAGTCAAAGGACACATATACCCGCTGAAACTCAGTGCCAACGGAAGTCTCAGCTGGGTTGGTCTGCCCGCCTACCCGCTCGGAATAGGAAAGCCGGTAGCGGCACGTGCAATCAGCATCGAAATGGCTGAAGGAGACTCTCTAATCTGCATAACCGACGGCTTTCTCGAAGCACACAACCGTATAAAACAGCCGATCGGCTTTGAAGGGGTCGAAGAATGGGCTCTGGAAGCTCGCTGCGATGATGCCAGAGTCTGGGTCGAGCGTCTTGAAAAGCGCTTCCGGCAATGGTGTGATAATCGGCAATCTGATGACATCTCGATTTTTATCATTACCAGAAAGGCTGGCAACGGCAATGGCAACTGAAAGCAGCTTCAAGTCAGTTTCATTCGGTCGCCTGACCACAATTTTTGCCGGAATCATGTTGCTGTTCCTCTCTCTGACGGCTCTGCAGACCTGGGATAAGCTCAACCGCGAGTTCGACCGCAAGGTTATCAGCCAGATGGAAGCAAGTCTCGATCAGGTAATCATGCAGACATCAGACGAGGCTTTCGCTTATGCCCGCTTCAATGAACTCATCGATGTAGCCCGCAAACATGGAGTCAGCAGCCTTCAGATGCAGCAGAAAGTTCTCGAATGCATCAACAGATACAGATCGCCGGTAAAACTGTTCTTTTATCAGAATCAGCGTCTGCTTAGGTCTTTCTTCGCAAATGAATCCGACCTGAAGCTGTTTACTCCGATCCTGCAGGCGATGGCCGCCGAGGGTGAAGAATTCAAACAGGCACAGCGCCAGCTGCATCATATGCTGCTCGACCATTTCGGCCCCGGACACCGTCTTGAGCTCATGCTGATGACCAAAGACCTGATAAAACGTTACCGGGTTAAAGATAACGACCAGTTCTATTACTGGCGCGACATGCCGGACGGGCTCGGCGTCTTCTTCATTGCCACCCAGCCGCCCACCTTCCTGGAAAGGTTCGCCAGCATTTACAAGGAATCTGAGATATACGGCGCCGGCAACCCGGCCACGAAAGAGTGGATCCCACCTCGCGGTCTGACAGCCGACCAGACTGCCGCCGCTTTCATCAAAGCCGGGTTGAGCGGACAGAACCACACAATCGCATCTGACCATCTCTGGTATTTTGTTACAGATGAAACCGGGGCGGTTTGGTGCCGTGCCGTGAACTTTTCTGACAGTGAAAATCAGAGACCGCGCTGGGCCTTGTTCATACTGATTTCTGCAGTAGCCCTGTGTCTGACAACTCTGCTGATCTATCTCGGTTCCCTGACCGGGTACAAACCAGGCACCTCTGTTTGCAACTGGCTCGATTCCTTGTCGATCAAATACCGCGTGCTCGGTCTGTTTGCCATGGCATCTATTTTTCCTGTCATATTCACAGTTCTTATCGGCGCAACCTCTCTTGCCGACCGTGGCGAAGTCATAGAAAATGCCATCATCAGCGAAAGTATCGCAGCTATCGAACCGCTCGAAAAAATGGTAAACATCAAAATCGCTCAGTCACAACAGCTGGGACATGATCTCAGACAGGCTCTCATAACAGAACCTGGTTCAGAGGAGCTTTTTAACTATTACCTGAAAAAGAATTCACTACCAAGATTGCTGTCACGGCTGGAAGTACGAGACAGCGACGGCATAACCATGTTTTCAACCGACGACCGTGAAGTTCACGGCGTTGTTGAAGCCATGGACATCTTCAGCCGTATTGCCATAAAGCTTCATTCGCCATCCCGCATGGGACAGGCACTCAACCGTGTATCCCCGGCAGAAATCGTCAGCGAGGCGGTTCTTTCGACCGACGAAGTAGGCCTGGCCTCAATAATCAGACAACGAGGTCGCCAATGGGTCTTCCGCGTGGGAACTTTTCCGACTACCTGGTACTGGGATGCCTACCCCGAAATAGCAAGCGGCCCGGCATTTTTGTGCGTTACCACGCAAGTGCAAACTTTGTATCACTATCAGGTTCTTGAAGAGCTTGAGAAACAGGCAAACCGCAATGATTCGATCAACCTGGCCATCGAAATCAACAACCAGTACAGCGACTTCCAACTTGTGCCAGAACGCAGTGACATCGACAGCAGGGAACTCATGGCGGCAGCAATTGCCAGTCAGCGCTCTGGCCGTGTTGTAAACCGAGTCACCCATATAGCCGGACGCCCCTTCTGGCTGGTTGCCAAAGCTGAAAAGCAGGTGGGAACGCATGTGTTTCTTCACCTGATTTCGCAGCAGGAAAGACTGAGCACGCTGAACCCGCTTAAATGGAGGCTGGCAACCGGTGGCCTGATGGCTCTGATTGTTGCGTTGCTCGGTGCCATGCTGGTCAGCCGCCTGGTCGTGCTGCCCGTACAGGATCTCGGCGCCGGCATTAGCGCTATTCGCGAGCGCAATCATAATTACCGAACTCCGGTCAGACGTGATGACGAATTCGGCACGCTCGCCCTGGCTTTTAACAAGGTAATTGGTGAGCTCAAAGAGCTCGAGTATGGCAAAGTCGTTCAGGAAAGCCTGCTGCCAGACGCCCCGATTGTGCCCAAAGGCTATGACATAGCGTTCTTCAACACATCAGCCACCGACCTGGCCGGCGACTATCATGACACGATACAACTCGATGATGGCCGCCTGGCCATTATTCTGGGCGATGTTACCGGGCATGGCATATCGGCTGCCCTGGCCATGGCCATGGCCAAGGCTACAGTTAACCACAACGGCAATTCTGGCGGCAAATATCCGCAGCCGCTGATGGACTCGCTCAACGCTCTGTTCAACAAGGAACTCAAGCCGCGTCACAAGTTCATGACACTGGTAACCATAGTTATAGACCCGGCCACCGGCAAGCTTGAGGTTGATAATGCCGGTCAGTCATACCCGCGCTTCTTCTGTGCAGAAGAGAAATGTTCGAGCGATATTGCAATTCCATCAATGCCGCTGGGCGCGATGAAAAAGCGGCGCCCAAAAGTCGAAGTAAAAATGATGCAGAGCAATGATGCGGTCATTTTGTATTCAGACGGAATCATCGAATGTTCTGACAGAAGCGGCGAGATGTTCGGCTATGACCGATTCAACAGCCTTTTCGACCGTCTGATGAACGAACGTCTGGGTGCCGCCGACGCGCTCAAACAGATGATGCACGAACTCGACAGCTTCAGAATCCCTGGCGCCTACCCCGACGACGTAACCCTGGTTCTCATCCGCAAACTCTAGCCATCTGACAATATTGAGCGTCAGGTTTGTTGTCATTGCGAGGAGGGCGTTAAGCCCGACGAAGCAATCCCATCGCCAAGGAAGATTGCTTCGTCACTGCGCTCCTCGCAATGACAGGTTTTTAGCCTGCCATTCAAATGTTACAGAGCCCATTTGGTGAGCAAAAAAAAACCGCCTCCGAAGAGGCGGTATCTTTTTATTAGTTTACGCTTAGAGTAGAAACTTACTTGCCAGCCTGAGTGCGAAGGTCATCATATTCTTTCTTGGCCTTGTTCATTGCATCAGCTACTGCGAGAGCATCAGCCTGACGATTCTGTCTGAGCATTTCGTTATAGAGTTTGTAGAGTTCCTGGTATTTGCTGTAAGCAAGAGCGACTTCGGACTCATAACCGCCGACAACCGCACCCGAATTACCGCCAATGACCACAACGTCTTCACCGCTGACCGGAACTGCCTGATCTTCACCGACAGTTGCGTCGCCACCGGTGCTTACCGGTCCGCTGAAGCCACCAACAGATGCGCCGCCACCAGTCGGCATTGCCAGTTCTGGCAGATTTGCCTGACCGCGACCGAACATACCGGCTATTTTCTGGGCTGCCCAGTTACCAAGGTAGCCACCTATCATACCACCGGCAATTGTGCCTATCGGACCGAGAGCTGAACCAAGAGCTGCACCGACGGTCGAACCGATTGCCTGACCGGTAACACCGACCCAGTCAATGCGTTTAAAAGCTTCTTTGATTGAGAATCTGCCGTTTTTGAGGTCACCAGCAAGGTAAGCGCCCATTGAAGAACCGACGATAGAACCAAAAGCCGGTGCCAGTGCACTGAGCGCACCACCGACGACCGGGATCGCGCTGAGGAAAGGAACGAAGAACGATCCTGCTGCGGCGCCAGTTACTGCACCAACAACACCGCCAGCGAATTCAGCGGAACAAACAGTCTTGAGGGCTTTCTTAACGCTGGGTTTTTCGCCACGCATGATCTGGGTGGCAAGATCGACACCAACAGTGATACCGGCAGTTATCAGAAGATTCTTGGCACTGAAACCTGACTTGAGACTGTCTTTAACATTCTGGAAGCCCTGGTTGGTCATGCCCTTACCGGTTTCGTAACCAGCGCGGAACTTATCACCGACAGTGGGTTTGCCATTAGCCTGTGCGGCATCATCAGCAACAGTGCCAGCTGTACCGGCCTGCGCCATGTCGTCAGCAACCGAACCGGTCTGGCCGGTCTGGTCTGTCTGAGCCATATCATCCGCAACTGAACCGGTCTGGCCGGTCTGGTCTGTCTGGCCGGTCTGAGCCATGTCATCAGCTACTGAACCACCGTTCTGAGCAACGTCGTCGGCAACAGAGCCGCCGGTGTAGCCATCGGGAGGATCCATCAGACCGCGCTTGATAGCTTCGTCATGTGAAATGAAGCGGCCGGTCTGGGGGTCTCTGGGATGTCTAGAAGGATCCCAGGAGGTTTTTGTCGAAGTTGTTGTAGTAGACTCGGTAGTAGTTGTGCCACCGGTCTGAACCAGGTCATCGGCTACCGAGCCAGCAGCGTTTGTGCCGCCGGTCTGAACCAGGTCATCAGCTACACTGCCAGCACCGTTGGGGCCTTGGGCAGTCTGGGGTTGGTCAAAAGGCAGTTCGAGCTGTTCGTAATTACCTGAACCCTGGCTGTTGCCAGTCTGGCTCTGGCTCTGGGTCGTCGGCTTGCCAAAGGGCAGCTCGAGCTGTTCATAATTTCCACCGGTAGTCTGACCAGAAGTTTGAGAAGTCTGGCCTGTGGTCTGAGAAGTCTGACCTGAAGTCTGACCTGAGGTGTTACCCGTGGTCTGAGTGGGAGTTTTGCCACCGGAGGTCTGGTTTGTGCTCTGAGCGACGTCGTCAGCTATCGAACCACCTACTGGAGTTCCGGCACCCTGTGATGGCTGCGAACCGGTCGACGGCTTTGAAGTCTGCGAACCTGATGGAGTTGAAGATGATGAAGAGCCACTGTTTGAAGGCTGGCTACCGGCACCGGTATTACCTGAAACATTGCCAACAACGCCTTCGCCGAACACCAGCTTGGTATACTGGCTCATCTCAAGAGCGACAGGCCTGCCGTTAACAAACCTGACGTTGTAATGGGTAATCTGAGTACCCGATCTTACCGATACCCACTGGCCCGGGGTGACGTTGAGAACTTCGCCCCCAACTCTGACTGGTATGGTCTGCGTGGCAGCCATCAGAGGTTCCTGGAATACCAGGGTGGCCAGAAGTATGAGGCACATGACACTACTGAGAACTCTAAGCGTATTTTTTCTCATATGTTCACTCCTTCTGGAAACTCGAACACCAAACTCAAGAACTATAATTCACCGGAGTGTACCGGTTAACTTCTTTTAATTTTAATGATAGTTCTACTTTTAGCAATACCCCAGTGCAGATATCTGCAAAAAAGTATTGAAATAGTTGGAATAAGGCTGACAATGCTGCGATTATTTTTAGATTATACTGACAAATGCAATCTGCGCAAGCAGTCAAAAACAAAATCAGCAATTCTGGTCAAAACAACCTTTTTGATTGCTATTCTGGATCCTGCGACTGCGCCTCGCTTCGCGCAGGATGACAAAAAGGTGCCCGCTGCTGTTTTTCGCGCATTTCATTATAAATGGTAATCGCCTCAGCGATTTCTCCAGATGCCCGGCACGAAATTCGCGGTGCCACCTCACCTTTTTGTAGAGCGCGCAGCCCTTTTACCAGAGCCGTCAGAGGTGACACAAGGATATAGGCCGCCACTACGCCGGCAAAAGACGCCAGAATGCCAACCAGCAAAGTAAAAAGAACATTCGAATCATGCAGGCGCTTTAAAATACCGGTAACCGCAGCTTCCGGCATGCCACTACAGACTCCAAGGCCAGTTTTTTCCATACTGACGACTGCCTGCAGATACCCCGCCGCGCTGACCAGTTTATCTTCGCGACTGGCCCAGTCTCGCCCGGGCGCCAACTCAGCCGGCATATCACCGGCACTGAGCAGAACTCTGCCTTCGGCATCTATCAATGCGACATAGCCATTCTGATGTGGCTTAAGCGTCTTCATCATTTCAAGCAGTTTGAACGAGCTGTCAAGTGCAATTCCACAGCTGAGAAGTCCGACGATATTGCCATCATCACTGACAACCGGAACAATAAAAGAGTTCATCAATATCCCGGTGGCTGATTTAAAAAAGGCCGAGAACACCGGAGTTCTCGTTTCAAGTGCTCGAACGAGGTCGAGATAAACCGCATGGGTCTTTTCCTGGTCGGCATAGGCAAGAAAATTTTCGCCGACATAGCGCGACACATCACGCCCGTCAGCATAAGCGGCAGCCCTGAGCGGGCCTTCCGGGGAAAAGTAGTAAATGTTATTGAATAGGGAGGAAGAATCGACGGCGACCTGAAGAAAACGCTGAATTTCAGCAAAATCGGCTGAGTGCAACACCTGGTGCCGGCTGAGGCGCATGATCGCTTCGGCAGCGTCATCGGCTTTTCCGCTAAGGCTTGAGCCAATGATAGAAACGGTATCGAGCATCGACTTGTTGAACTGGTCAATGATGATCTTGCGGCTCTCAAGATAGTTTAGAGCACCGGCGCCAAGCACTGAAAAAATGCTGAGCAACACAAAAAGAACAGTTATCTGAAAATAAAGGCTGAATGAAAACTTCATCTGATCCAACTTCCGCAGTTTGCCATGACAACTGCTGCAATACAAAGGTATGACATGCACAACAAATGAGGCGCAAAAAGCTCAGCAGCCTGTTTTATCACAAACAGGCTGCTTTAACAATAAGCAAACTGAAGAAAGTTTAATAAACGCGCAGCGCTGAAATCTCTCTGATATCTTCCTCGAGGGTTCCGCTGACAATTTTCTGGGTAACTTTCATGCTGCCGTCGCTGAAACTATCGACTTCGACGAAGCCTGGCAGATGCAGACCCGAGTCGATATCAGGCTGCGGCGGGCAAAAATAGCCGGTGTTGGCAAACACATGATTCTTGAGACTGCCGCAATACATGTTCAGGGCACAATGCGTGTGGCCCATTACCACTACTCTGGTATGCGGGTTCTTGTTGACATGCTGGCGGGCAAAGTGTGCCAGACCGTCGAAGGCGACCTCCGCCTCACACATTGCATCATAAAAGGTCTCCTCACTGATCAAATCGGGGTAAAACCTGGCAATACCATCGGTGTTAACCTCGCTGAGGCCCTTGTTGCCAAGCTTGAATTCAAGCAGATTGTTGCGATTGTGCTGCATCATCATTTTCAGGACAATACCGGCCGGGTTGAGTTTTTCTCCGTTTTTCAGCTGACGCAGCAGTTCCTGCAAAAGACCCTCAAGACTAATTCCGTAGTTTTCGAGACCGGTTTCGCAGCAACTCGCTACGGCTGCGGCATCGGCCCGGTGGACGCTGGCGATCTTCTTCTGCAGGTAATGGCAATAGATGCGCGAAACGAAATAGCCAAGCGGCAAAGGAGCCAGCGGATTTGCCTCGGTCAGAGACGGCTTGTTGAAAAGATCGTGCTGATTGCCGTGCTCGGCCCAGACCGGCCCGTTCATGTAATAAGTGTTGGCCAGAGCCGTCTTTTCTACGTCGCTGCCATGGCCAGGCAAAATTCTGCGGTCAGTCATGGCGGACAGCAGGCGGTTAACTTCGCGCAGTTCGACTTCCATATCGTGGTCACCATTGACATAGCGCACTTTAACAGTATCGAGAAGACTGACAAAATCACCGTCAGCATGCCGCTGAAAAAGAGTGTGATTCTGCCGCATGATCAGGGCCAGATCAGGTGGCGAAGAAAATGGATGATAATTCCACAGGTCAAACCAGTCGCCGAGAATGACGAGTTCGTCAACATGATTTTCGCCAGACTGCAGATAACGCAAAAAGCTTTTCAGCAGCGGTTCATGAACACTCTTCTGGTACCAGTTGGTTTCGGCGCCGGTGCCAATATGCAGATCGCTGACAAATACGGTTCGTCCTACCATAAAATCCTCCCTCAGATCAATCAAACTTGGTTCACTTTTTAAACTCGGGCTCTCGGCAGGAACTGAAGCTTTGCTCACGCAGTCATTGCGAGGAGGGCGTCAGCCCGACGCGGCAATCTCACAGGCAAAGGATGACATTTTTTATCATGCATTTAATTTTGCCAGAAAACTTGTGCTTTCTATCTAAATATAACCTTTTGTGGTAAATTTGTAGCGAATTTTTTTAAGTTCCTCACGGAGTCGCACCATGTATCAGGAAAACGTGCTGTTCGCATTTGTTCTAACCCTGCTGGCGGGACTGGCTACAGGTATCGGCAGCCTGCTCGCGTTCCTCTCCAAAAAAACTGACAAAAAGTTTCTCGCCGTTGCCCTCGGCTTTTCGGCCGGCGTCATGATCTATGTCTCGATGGTCGAAATTTTCTTCAAGGCAAAAGAATCGCTTGTTGGCTGTATGGGTGAAACCAAAGGCTATCTGGCAACAACCGTAGCCTTTTTCTGCGGCATGTTTCTGACCATGCTCATCGACAAGTTCGTGCCTGACTTTGAAAACCCACATGAAGCACGTGAAGTAGCCGAACTTTCAGAATGCCCGGAAAAGACGGCAAAAGAGCCAAGCACCGCTGCTCTACATCGAATGGGCATTTTTTCGGCTCTGGCCATCGCCATCCACAACTTTCCCGAAGGTCTCGCCACATTCACCGCCGCCCTTAAAGACCCGACGCTTGGTGTCAGCATCGCGCTGGCGATAGCAATACACAATATTCCTGAAGGAATAGCGGTTTCGGTGCCGATCTACCATTCAACCGGCAGCCGGCGCAAGGCCTTCATGTATTCGTTCTTGTCAGGGATGTCAGAGCCGGTAGGTGCCATGGTCGGCTATTTTCTGCTGATGCCGTTCTTCAACGACACCATGTTCGGCCTGCTTTTCGCGGGAGTAGCCGGAATCATGGTATTCATCTCACTCGACCAGTTGCTGCCGGCCGCCGAAAAATATGGCGAACATCATCTCTGCACCTACGGTGTAGTCAGTGGCATGATGCTGATGGCCCTGAGTCTGGTCTTGTTTGCCTGAAAAGACTAAAACCGGCTCTCAGTCATGCTTCTGTTCAAGTCTGGCAAGACGCTGCTCGATCACGGCAAGCCCCTTGACGACCTCGTTCAGGCCTGATGTCAGCGTAAACGCAGCTTTAAGACAAGCGAAGGCAATAACCAGCAGAACCACCAGCAAAATCAGATAAGCAATTACAAAAACTTCGATTGTGCCTACCACAACGACCTCCTCGCAAAATTCTGGATCTGTTACTGTCCGCCCTTGAGCGCCCGATCGACCAGAATCGAGGCCATGGGTATAATAATCGCCGACAGCAGCCCGACCACCTTGCTCATGTCGAAGGGCCAGGTGTTGATCTCGTGCAGGTAATTTCTGATTTCGAGAAGATTGCGCACCTTGTGAATGTTCTCTTTGTCAAGGCGGGGTCGCGACAACAGGCTGTTAAGCTCGTATGAAACCAGATTGAGTTTGCGATCCTTTTCTCTGATCATCGCGCGATGAATGTTATAGATCGGCCAGAACAGGTAAAAAAGAAGCGAGATGCCGAAAAGACCAAACCATAACGACAGCAGCGACGAAAAATTCCAGCCTCCGATATGACGGGCAGTTATGCTGCAGATATATGGAATAACCGCGAACAGTGTGGTCTGCAGAATGAATTTGCCGAGCATGCGAATGCCCGATTCCTCTTCCTGTATTATCAGTATGCGCAGCTCAAGATCGCCAAATTCTCGAATGAACATGGCGAACTTGATAAAATACACAATGGCTGAAGCGCTCCAGAATAGAAAGCAGAACTCATAAACGAGATAGGCGATTCGCCCCGCGTCGGTAGCAAAAGGCATTCCGATGACCTGGCTATCGCCGATTACGGCAACTGTGCAAATTATAAGACCAACAGCAAGAGGCACCTCGTTCGAAAAAACTCTCGCACGGTTCTTGAGATAGTAATCTTCGCTGCGCTCGACGCTCCAGCCGGTAATTACCGGGATTTCGGCGCGGAAACGGTCGAGCAACTTCTCGAACCAGACAATGCCGGCCGCCGAAAAGAACATCTGCAGGGCGTTGAAAAAAAACGAAACCATGAAGATCCTGTCTTCAGGGCCGAATGTCCAGTGCAGGGAAATAGCGATATAAAACAGCATGCTCAGGGCAAAATAGAAAGTCCAGTAACTTACCGACGGAACCATTGCCGCAAGTCGGCTTTGGAAAGACGCTGGCGGCAGTTCAGGTGGCCGCGAAGCAGGATCTCTTGGTGCAACAATTCTTTCATCGCCGTTGATTGCAGATTCCGCTCGACCATCGAGCCATTCCTGGCAAAAGCAACATTTTATTGCGCCGACAGGAATTTCACTCAGACAATAACGGCATTTATCTGCTGCAGTCGTTGCCGCTGCCGCTGCCTTTGCCTTTTTCATTTACCTGTCCTGCTTTCTTCCACTGCTATGATACTTAAGGAGAAAATACCTGGTCAGCGTCCTATCGAAACATTGAATCTGGTTTTTTCATCAAAACCGTAGACGTAGGTAAAAACCCTGTGCACAAGATCTACCGCCTGATCGACGTCGCGCGCGACCATGGCATTGAATGAGCGCTGTTCACCGATCTGTTCGCCGTCAACTCCATCGAATACTCCGGCCGATTCGTCGCCGACTCCGGCTTCACCGAGCACCTGCTTCGCCCGCGCCAGTTCATCGGTGTTAAGGGCCTGAAAGGGCAGATCGAATATCAGCC
Source organism: Candidatus Riflebacteria bacterium HGW-Riflebacteria-2 (assembly GCA_002839435.1). Classification (GTDB taxonomy): domain Bacteria; phylum Muiribacteriota; class Ozemobacteria; order Ozemobacterales; family Ozemobacteraceae; genus Rifleibacterium. The sequence continues at coordinate 21,701 of PGYA01000041.1, forward strand.
CGGTATCTTCATCATAAGCAAACTGCACAAACTTTTCTTCGGCCGGATCTTCAAGAATAATGAACCAGCCTTCGCCACTGTTTTCAAGAATCAGCCTGATCGCGCTCTCAATCCGTTTTTTCATTTTCACCTGCCTGTTGGTTGGATAACTGATTTTAACCAATCTCTGCCGCAAAAACAAGAAAAGCAATCATACAATTCGATAAACCCGGGTCTGCAATGATTTGCCCTTGAGCTGCACCTGGCTCTCAAGCCTGGTTGTAATACTGTCTGCAACTGCAGCACGCATTTCTTCCGAAACAAGGAGTGGCGAACCCGCCAGGCTTTCAGCGTAAGACTTGAGACGTGCAGCCAGATTGACCGTATCGCCAATAACGGTAAAATCAAGGCGACCGCTGCGCGAGCCAATTTTGCCGGAAACCAGCTGGCCGCACGCCAGCCCGGCGACAACCCGGCAGCTGCTGCCAAGTTGCGAGGCTTTTACAGCTGCAACAATCTGCAGTGCCATTCGACAGGCACGAAGCTGATGAGCAACGGCATTGTCTGATGCACGAAACACCAGCATCAGCGTATGACCGATGATCTTGTCGATCACACCCTGGTTTTCTCCACACAAAAACTGGCTGAGGTCAAGAAAACTGTTGATCTGTGACATCTGCTCGGCATGGTCTGAGGCTTCCCTGGCAAGTGGCAGCAGCGAAACAAAAACGACGCTGGCTCCAATCCTCTCACCGCCGGGGCGCAAATCGGCAACTTCTGCGGTGCGGGCTTCTGCCAGGACATCGCTTGAGACATATGCCTCAAGTTGCTCTTTTTCCTGCAGACTCTGTGCCATCTGGTTGAACTCGAGCGCCAGCGCCTCAAACTCGTCACCGCTGCGCAAATGCAGGCGCTTACTCAGATCGCCGCCGGCAATCGCAGACAGTCCCCGGGCGAGCTTCAGAGCCGGGCTGATAAAAAAGTAGCTTGCAAACAACAAGGTAAAAAGCAGCAACAATATCGGATAAAGCCAGCGCCAGGATTCTATCCCGGCCATGATGCCTGCGGTGACAGGAACTCGGATCACCGTAAGGTTAATCAAAGGCAGATTCTGGTCGAAGCAGACATACGAAAACACTTCATCGTCACCCTGACGGCCATGCCATTGCAGATCACGCTGCAGACTGCGACAAGCGCGCATTTGTCTCAGAATAAAATCAGATTCAAGCCGTGACGATGAAACATGGCCTGACTGTTCAACATGACCATCTAACTCGACGCCAAATGCATGGTCAAGCTGCCAGCCGGCGAACTCCTGTTCCATCAGGAACTTGCTGCGGGCGGCCTGCAACATTTCTTCCAGAAGTCTGTCCAGCGAGTAAATTATCAGTATTACAGCCGCAGGCACGCGGACCTTACCTGGATGACTGACGACAACGATGGCGACTCGCGAGTGTTCGTGCAGTTTGGCCAGGTTAAGAATGCGGCCGTTGCTAATCAGCATCGAGTGTGTGCTTTCAACATTTCTACTACCTTCTGTGAGCAAAGTAGACATGCTATGCCGGTCAGGATTCAAGCGTGGAGAACTCAGCAGCATCTCTACAATCGGGCCGAGAATAATCATTGCCGTCTCTGCGTTTTGGGACGCGTTGGCGTAAGACTTTGCCGCATCTGAAACCACCGGCATGGTTTCACCGTCAAGCGGCTTATAAAGGACGGCATCGACAGGCCGGCTTTTCATCCAGCCTTTCAGTACATCACGCAGCTCATCCTGCGAACAGCCATGCATGGAGCTCATATTTTCGGCAAGACTGCGGGCCTGCTCTTCCCTTGCATGAATGCCGGCGCTCACGAAATCCTGAATTTCCCGGCTCTTGATCTTGATGAAGCGTTGAATACGATCATGCCTCGCAGAACGCGCCGAGTCATCATAGGCCGCCATAGTTAGAAGCATGCTCAGCAAAGGCAGAGTTCCCGCAGCCAGAACAGCCATAGAGATTTTTAAAGCCAGAGAAATATTCATATCGAAACCGAAAAGATACAAACGCATGAAAACCAGCCCGCTCAACAAAATGAGCAGACGCAAAAGCAGATAGATTTCCTTCTGATAATGCCATAACGGGTGCTGTAGATCACTGAGTCGGCAGAAGACCTCTATTCCAGGAGCCCGCCCGGCGAAAGCAGAAAAATCACTGGCAACAATGCCGCCTTTCTGAATCAGTCGAACAAGTTGGCGTGGTGGTACCAGTGTGGTAAGAGCGAAGCGACCTTGCTCTTCTCGAATGCGACTGAAGCCCTGCCAGGAAAAGTTGTCCGGGTCGGGAACCGCCGGTTGCAGCATTGTCATACGCCGATGCAGGCCCGGATAAAATGTTCGGCGCGCGGCGCGCCTGACAATATGTCTTTCAGCAACATCAACAACCCTTATTACCGCGAGATAGCCGCCGGTATTAAAGCGGGCACCGCCCTGACGAAGGCGACCGGTGCCGTAATATAGATAAATCTGTCCGGTATCGCCAACTTTGCTGGCTATGGCGCTATATACTCGCCGTGGCTCAATGGCAAATGCAACACTTATAGAGAACAGGTTTTGCAGAAACCCTTCGAGATAGACCCTGCGCACTTTTGCGTCATCATGGGCAACACCGGGCGTGAAAGCCGGTCGGTATTTATCTGGAATCAACGCAGAGCAATTCATCTGATCGTTAATCAGGGCAAAAAATCGACGCGACATACTCTCTGGCGGCAACCGGACCTCTGCATAGGAAGCAACCGCCATGGAGCCATCGTTGTGAACGGTATCTACTCCGTGTGCAAGTACCATAAACACGGGAAAACCCAGATGCTGTTCGAGATCACTGCGAATTTTAGCGGCATCACAATCGGGCGGCATATTATCGACAAAAGAACTATGATCGACAAAACCCTGCTTACGGTCAAATGCATTAAGTTCGTCTTCAAGAACACCGTCAAAAGCCAGATCTTCTTTAAACTGCTGCATTTCGGCGAAGAGCAGCGGCTTAACCCGCTGTTTCTGTTGTTCGTGACTGAAACTCAGAAATCTGGCAAAAGAGCTGCGAAACAGCGATGTCGGCAAAACTACCACGAGAAGCCACACTGACAAGAGAAGCCAGAAGCCAACCTGTGATTTTGCTCTAATAACCTTCATGCAAGAATCTCGACAATTTCATAGACATCTGACTGCCCGTCCAGCGCCTGACAGGAAAACACAGCCTGCAGTTCAGCCAGACTGCTGGTGTCTACAATGACCTTACTGCTTACGCCCTGCTTGCTGAGGGCTTCTAATGCCTCTGCCCGTTCTACCGGAGCTCCGGTTACGATGAATTCACGACGACTGCCAATACTTCCGGCCACAAACGAAACAACCCGACCGGTCGCCAGGCCGACACCATTTTCTACAGTAAAGCGACCGGATTCCTGTTGAGCTCGATTAAATTCAGCCAGTCGCCGCCGCATGGCACAAGCGGCACGAGCAGCGCGGACTGAGGTATTTGCGCCTTCCTGCGGATAGAAAACTGCAATGATCGCATCTCCGATAAACTTGTCAATGCTGCCTTGCTCGGACTTTATTGCCTGCTCCATGGCGGTAAAATAGTCGTTGAGAACTTCTACGACCACCTCTGGAGAAAATTTCTCTGAAATCCCGGTAAAGTTGCGTAAATCAGAAGCCAGCACAGTTGCCACTTCTTCGCGAGTCTGCTGTGTGCTGTGCGATGATGCAATCTCTGCCAGCAGCCGATCTGACACAAAACGGGAAATGTGTCTCTTCTGCAGCAGACCGGCTGTCATTTCGTTGAAAGCATGCCCCATGCGATCAAATTCGTCATTATTGCAGATATGAACACGTATTGTCAGGTCTTCGCCGGCCGCCACCGACCTTACGCCCAACCCGACAACTTCTATCGGAGTCAGAAAAAGACCAGCAAGAACGCGACTGACAACGAGCATGATCACCAGGCTGTAAATAAAAACGGCATAAGGAACAATATCGAGAAACAACGCAGTAAAATTATCTGGGTTGAAGGTAGCAGCTCCGACAAAAATATGAGGCTGATTGTTGCGAAAACGCCAGCCAGTGACCTTTTCCGGAGAGTCTTCGGCAACCGAACTACCTGATGTTTTGAGATCCATAGCCCGATCAAATAGCAACTTCAGCTCCATATCGCGTCTGATAGAGGGATCAAGCCAGAATTCCTGGGAGACAAATTCATTGTCGCGCCTGGCAAAAGCAACTTTTACATGATAATCCCCGCTGGTTTCCTGAAAATATTTAACTGGATAACCAGGGGAAGTTTTTACATATCTGGCCAATGCTCCATCAGGGTTGGCCTTCAGAAAGCCTATGGTAGCTGGTCGGACCGGGCGCTTGCCTGGATCTGCATAGAGGGCAACTATGTCGCGAGACAGCAGGTTGAGAGAAGAAAGATTGCTGACAATTTCACCTTCTCTGGCGGCAGCTGCACTCATCTTCGTCAGACTGTTCATTTCGCCGACAAAGGCATCTGTATAAGCCAGATTGTCGAGATGCTTGCGAGTGCGCTCGCTTTGCTGAAGGCCACTCAAATTACTGAGAAGGCGAACGGCATTGTTGAATGTCAGGCGATCCGCACGACCTGACAGGTTGTCACCACGAAAATGGAGAGTGCTGCCACTTCTGTCATAAAAAAAGTTTCGACCGACAAAAAAATCGAGATAATCCGCAAACAGCTTTGGCTCAGGATTTTTATGCAAGCCCTCACCCCAGTATTGCTCGATATGAGACTTGAACCTGAGAACACGCAAAGACTGCCTGGAAAGAAGCTCTTCCTGACCAAGTTCTATTTCGTCAAGACGAGATGTCAGGTAGCCCTGGGCCATATCACTTCGCGAAGACATGAAATCATTCAAGGTTGCCCGCGCCATCACCGCCACTAGAAAAGCTGGAATAAAAACCACCACTGCGATTACTGCAGCCATCTTCGCACGCAGTTTCAATTTTACCTGCAGGCCAAACAACCACGTATGCATGAATAAAAGAAATCCCAACAGCATTGCTGCTCCAGCCAACATCCTCAGGGCTACCATAAGTCGCCGAAGAGAATTTTCACCGGCATTTGCGAGTTTGACGCCAACGTGCAGGTTTCTACCGCCAAAAACCGTCTGGTCAAAAATAGTATCGAGCACAGTAGATTCAGATTCCGGCTTGTTCCAACCGGCAAAGCGGCGAATGTCGCCGTCTCTCGACGAACTTAAAGCCTGCTGTAAAATTGCCGGCAACTTCAACTCGCGCTCAAGAAAGCCTACCATGAGGGAACCATAAAATCTTTCAGTATCATAAATCGGCTGGGCCCAGAAAAGCAGCCGGTCAAAACCATGCAAATCGGTGTAGTAAACATTTATCTGACGTTCCTTGGTCTCTCTGCCAACATAGCTGCTGAGAATCTGGCGAAATCTGACGTGCAATCCGTCGCTTACAGAGTCGCTACCTCCCCATTTCATTGCACTTTCACTGTAGCGACGGGCGGTCTCCGCATCAATTCGCGTTTCCTGATTTCGGAGGGTGTAGAAACTGATAAATTGTGCTGCCGCCTCTTCTCCACCGGCCAGCCTGGCCAATGAATCTCTGATACGATAGCGAAAACTCTTAAAGTTCTTGTCTGCAATCACCACAAAGAAAGACGGCACGGCATCTGTTCCAGAACTCAAGGCAGACTCGACGCTCCTGAAAACTTCGTCAAAAAGACGATCTCGGTGAGATCTGCTTTCTTCATAACTGACCTCGGCCATTCTTTGCTCGAGCTCAATGTCTGTAAGACGGCGGCGCAGATAGTTGGCAGCAAATTCTTCCGGTTGCAGATCCTTTTTGAACAGCATCATTTCATTGCGCAGTCGGGCCTGAGTTTCAGCAGTCTGCCATGCCAGTTCCTGCTGCCCGAGTTCTTCGATTCTTGTGCTCAGCAATTTAAGGGGAACCAGCAATATGAAAAAAAACAATGCAATCATTACTGGTGCAGTGTTTTTGCGATCCTGTTCCGGTCTGCTTTCGGTTAATTCAGCCATTCAGATATCGGTTTGCTTTTCCATTCCTCAAAGTTGCCTTATTCTACCCTGATATCTTCAGGTTGTCACTCCCCGGGGATTGTAAAAATCAGCGGCAGAAGCTTGATGACCAGAATAATCTCAAGCACAAGCAGGCAATTTGTCTAATAACCAGATAGAAACTTCTGAATAATCTGCGATAATCCTTTAATCTGCGGACAACTCTGCATATTGTTGTCGAAAAACACAAAGGCTTGACCAAACCGTCAGAAAAGCTTTAACATTGGCATCTGGCGCGACAAATTAGCTTGAGAGGGAAACAAGTATGAGCAGAGTGCCGGTAATAACATCAGATCAGGATCTTTTTGCAAAAATAAGCGTTATGCTGAATAGCTGCATGCCGGGCTGCGAAACCGCTTTTATCGACCGCGCCAGCCAGGCGATGGATTATCTAGGCGTCGAAATGCCGGAACTGGTGATTATCAATTTTGCCGATGAAAAGCTCGACACAGATCTGCTGATGAACGTAATAAAAGGAGACGCCTGGCTTCTCAGTTCAGGAATAATAGGGCTTTGCGATTCTGTCCGAGAATTGCGCGAATCTGAAAAGCTGCGCAGCACAAACGTCATCGCTCTGGTCGAACAGGTTCGACTCGAACGCCAGCTGCCGCAGGTATTCAGCATAATCTGCCACAACCGCCACATGCTTTTCCAGCGGGTAATCGGCTCTGACCTCGGCAATATCATCAACTCGTCTTTCGAACTAAAAAACGACCTCATCGAGGTATCGTGTTTTACCAACCTGATCTGTAATTACCTCTACAACCTCAACCGCATCGACACCATCAACAAGGAAAAGCTCGCTTTTGTGCTCACCGAGCTTCTTATCAATGCTATAGAACATGGCAACTGCAATATCTCTTATGGCGAAAAAACTACCTGGCTGCAGAATGGCGGCGACATGACCGAGCTGATCGACCAGCGCTGCAAAGACCAGACTATCGCCAACCGCAAGGTTCATCTTGCATACAGCATTTACCCGAATCACACGACCTTTACCATCACCGACGACGGTGATGGCTTCGCCTGGCGCAGCCTCAAGGATCCAAGCAAGGGAGCTGTAGCGCTTAGTCTGCACGGGCGCGGCGTCGCATTGTCTCGCGACATGACCAGCGACCTTACCTATAATGACAAAGGCAATTCGGTTCATTTCAGCTTCTACCATCAGGAAGGCGTTAATAACATCACCCCGGCTCTGTTCAAAGATCTGACAACGGTCAGATTCACATTCGGCGAGACTGTTTTCAGTGAAGGCGAGCCCAGTGATTTTCTCTATTTCATTTCTTCCGGGCATTACGAAGTCAGTGTCAATGGCGAGGCCATGACAGTACTTAACCAGGACGACATCTTTCTTGGCGAAATGTCGTTTCTGCTCAACAATCGGCGCAGCGCTACGGTTAAAGCGGTTTCCGACGGGTCGCTGATACGTATTTCAAAAAAAGAGTTCGTCGCCGGCATCAAGGAAAAGCCGCATTATTCGCTGTTTCTCGCCCGCCTGCTGGCGCAGCGCATTGAACGTCTCAACCACAAACTCGGCCATTCCCATTCCTGACGCTGCCAAAATTTTTCGCAAAATTTAAACTATTTTGGGAGAATGCAGTATATTAGACAAACGTAAAATTAAGGAGAAATCTCCAATGGCCAAATACGTTAAATTATGCGTTCTGATCGTATGCATGTGTTCTCTCGCAGTAGCTATTACCGCAGAAACCCCGTTCACTGAAAAAGAAGTGAAACTCGAAAAACCAGGGCAAAGCGGTCAGGAAGGCTCGACAGCCGTAAAAGAAGACGAGGCTGCTACAAAAAAAGAAGACAGCAAATATCCGCTCGAAGGCACGGTTGAAGTCTCATCTTCGCTGCGCCTGCGCGAATATCCATGGGGCCCGGTCATGGGGCTATTCGGTGGCGGCACCAGTGTCACCGTTATCGGCGAAGAGGGAGAATTCTACAAGGTGCAGGTCAATGGTCAGACCGGTTACATGCATAAGAACTTCGTGTCGGTAGCGGGCGCACCTGCTTCTGGCGAAGAGCCCTACTACCCCGGCGACACCCGGAACGGCGGCCATCTACCCAAAGATGACCCGGCGACCAAAGGCAACAGCGGTTCAACTCCCGCTACTTCGACGACACCAAGTCAAGCTGAAGCAGCCCTCGCCAATTACAAGGGCGGCAAGCTTTCACCTTCTGAATTTTCAAAATTGTTTGGCCCGGTTGCCCGCGAATCAATGAAGAGAACCGGGGTTCCGGCATCGGTTACTCTGGCTCAGGCAGCTCTTGAAACCGGCTGGGGTGGTTCGAGCATCGGTGATGCCAAGAACCTTTTCGGCATCAAGGGCACCGGCCCGGCTGGCTCGATCAGGGTTTCGACCAAAGAATTCATCAATGGGCGCATGGTAACGATCCAGGACAATTTTCGCAAATACCACAGCTGGGCACAGTCGATCGAAGACCACGGCAGACTGCTGCAGAATGCACGCTACTCTCCAGCAATGAAATACAAGAACAACCCCGACCAGTTTGCCCGCGAAATCCACAAGGCCGGCTACGCTACCGACCCGAATTACGCCAGCAAGCTTATTAGTATCATGAAGGCCAACAACTTCTACCAGTGGGATAAATAAGCCAGCGAGGTGACATAAATGAAAAACATCAAAACAATTCTATTATTCATTACACTTCTGGCCTCTTCGGCTCTGTTCGCCGGCCTGGCTATTCCGGGCGAAGGCAATCCAATGCTTGCCAGCTCAAAGATCGAAATTAACAATACCGACGGTTATACAGTCGAAAAGCTTTCCGACAATGAAGGGGTGCGTATCAAGGTCAGAACTCCAGAAGGCAAAGACTTCTGGATCAGCGAAGTTCTCGGCGATCATGAAAAAAAGTTCATGTTCAACGGCGAAAGCAGTAACCTGCTGGTTGCCGACATCAATGCCGATGCAAAGCCAGAGATAATTACCGCGGTTGCGTTTCCGCCGCACAATGGTGCCCTCTACATATTCACCCTCAATGCTGAGCAGAACGGTTTTACGCCGATAGCCTTCAATAATCAGCAGACAAAGGATGCAAAAAGCTTTCTGACTGCTGACATCTTTCAGGAAGACGGCCAGGATCTCGCGTTCATCGACAACCGGGTCAGAGCCCTCGGCATGCATTATCCCGAGAACGAAGAAGCCGAGCCTGTCGCCAGTTTCTTCTACTACAAACTCACAGGCAATACCTTTGCCTACGATAGTTGTGAAGCAGTGCCAGTCGAGAATTAACCTGAAATACCCGCAGAACCTCGGTTAAAGTTCTAAAAAAGCCTGCCCGGAGAAGCCCCCGGGCAGGCTTTATTTTGTCTGAAATTTTGTTTTCAGTTGATGCTAATTTTTGCTAATCTTTAACAGAGTGCTTTGTCGAGCTGAAAAAGGATCGGTATGAAAACAAAAATAGTAGAGGGATACTGGATCTGCCCGAAATGCAATACCAGATGCCGCGGAGCAGATCAGGACTGCGACAACTGTGGTGCCGTGCGAACGGCTGATGTCAAGTTTCATCTTGATAAAAATGCACCGGCAATTAGCGATGAAAAAGATCTGGCGCTGGCAAAAGCCGGCCCAGACTGGATCTGCACATTCTGCGGCAACACTTCGCCGGCCGGCGAAGAAAATTGCACCGGCTGCGGCTCACTGCGCAGTGACGGCAACTGGCGACCCTCTGACAAAAAGCCCGACAACCTGCCAGAAACTGCTGACAGCAGAGAAGAACGTGAGAAAGAAGCAAAAATAGAGACCACCGCGACATTGGCAGCAAAAAAGCCGGCGACGCCGGCCCGGCCTCTGACCAGAAACGAAAAACTCGGGTGCGGAGCTTTTTTGTTTGTGATGCTGGTTTTGTTCATCATCAACTGTTTTGAGAAGCCAGGCCGAATTGAAATCAAACAGACATTCTGGGAAAGAACCATCGAACGCGAGCAACTACAAGCGACTCGCGACTCAGACTGGAAAAACCGGGTTCCCAAAAACGCTGTAGTTATTGCCACTTCCTCTGAAATAAGGCGTTATGAGAAAGTTTCCGACGGGTTTGAAGAGGTTGAAGAAGAAGATTTTGAACTGGCACAGGTCGATACAAAAGAGCATGAGGAGACGGTAGACCTCGGGAATGGCAGATTCGAGGTCAAAACCTGGAGCGAACCTGTTTACGAGAAGGTGTCGAAGGGCACAAAACTGGTGACCAGAGAAAAGTTCAGAAAAGAACCGGTCTATGACGAAAAAGTCGTCTACGACATACTCGACTGGGATTACATTGATAAAGTAGTGGCCAGCGGCAGCAACAGTCCGCCGCAATGGCCTGATATTAAGGGCGCTCGGCACGACCCGCCGCAGAAGGGCGATATCAAAGAATACCGGCGTAAAGAACAATACTGGATTGAAGCGGTCATGGAAGGCAAAAACGAAGTTTTCGACTTTGACGAACTGAATTTTAAGCCACTGACAGCTGAGCAATTCAACCAGTTGCAGCCCGGAACCAAGTGGGACGCCGTATTCAGCGGCCTCGGTCTGCTCCTACGTATAATCAGACCTGATGGCAAGCCTCTCTGAGGGGCAATCTGCCGTATTCATGCGCCCAGACCAGCGCTGAGCACTTTTTTCAGCCCTTTGCTGCTGAATTCATAAATTTCATACCAGAAACCCTCGTAATAACGACCGTAGAGCAGCAGTTCGAGAACACCGTCGCCGTTTATATCGACGGCAAATACTGTTTCGTAGCTGCTCGGACTGTCAGCCATACCTTCGCTGTTCTCATGATAATAATGTTCGTGCAGTATGTCGGTAAGCACTTTGCCATTGACGAGTCGGCGAAACAGCACCAGCGAATAGGTGTTCTCGACAAAACGCGTATTACTTGCATCGGCGTTGCCGGCAACGACAACAACCTCTTCACTGCCGTCGCCATCAAGATCTACGCGCACCACCTGTTGAATCTGCGGTTCAGCAAAAATGCCGTTCTTCTTGAGATAGCCGGCAACAAGCTCTTCGTAAGGTTTGAGACCATCGGTCTGCAATCGCGGACGGCGTGGCATGCCATTGTGACGAGAACCGACTGCCAGAAGCGTGTCGCTCGTCACACAGCCATCATCAAAATCAATGCTGTAATGTTCGCACCCCTCTTCTTCGTAGCGTGGTGCGAAACCGGTGGTATCAGACTGCGGGCCGTCAAAGCTGTAGGTTTTGTAGACGAGGCCAGCCGGAACATGACTGGCGATGGTTTCTGCGTCAAGCCAGTTTCCGTTCATCCAGCCGCCGAGTAACAGATCGGCGACAACCGGAACTACTTCGGCCTTTTTCTCGGCAGAATGTGCCGGCAACGCAGCTATAAAAACAAGAACAAGAAAAATCCTCACAATTGCCATATGATTCTTTTTTCCTCTGAAGAGAGCCTTCTTAAAACCTTCTTATTTGCTGCGTTCACGATAAAAACGCAGAGCGCCGGGATGCGCGTAGCCTTGTGGAATGCCGTTCATCATGGTTTTGAGTGAAACATCACGGGCGCGCTCGTGAATGGTTTTAAGATATTCCAGGTTATCGAATATTCCCCGGCAGAGGTTTTCGGCGACATCATCGGCAAGGCGACTGCTGGCGATAAGCATTGCCATGAGGGCAACGGTCGTAACTGGTTCATTCTGACCCTGGTAGGTTGCGGCAGGCAGGTTCACGGCAGCGAGATACGGCAGAGCAGCGGTCAGGCTGGCGGTTTCCGGCGATGTCAGCGTAAGAATTCTGACCGGCACACGACGTTGCAGTTCGCTTATCATACGGGTTGGCGTGCCTGCAATAACGATTGCGGCATCGTAATCATGGCGTTCCATCGCCTGCAGAGCCTCATCATACGATATATAAACCGGTTCAAATTCGCCGGCAGTCATTCCAAAAACCGACATCAGCTCAATCGAGGTGATCGCATTGCCGCTGCCTGGAGCGCCAACGATAACCCGCCGGCCGCGCAGATGAGATATATTCTCGATGCCAGAATCAGCCAGGACCACGATTTGTACGACTTCGGGATATAGCGACATGAGAACCCTCAGGTTCGGACAGGGATGACCGAGAAAACTGCCGGTGCCATTGATTGCCGCAGCGACAACATCGCTCTGGGCGATAGCCAGATCGAGCTCGCGGCGCCGCATCAGCTGGATATTTTCGATTGATCCGCTGGTAGAGTGTGACATGACGCTCACACGCTCGACACGTGTCGACCAGACGTTGGCGAAAGCATTGCCGAGAGGGAAATAGGTGCCGGTGGTAGCGCCCGTACCCATCGCCAGGAAAGTGACAAGACGGTCAATCTGGTAGGCTGCGCTGCCAGGCTGCTGGCCTGAAACGGTTGCACACAGAACCAGTGCCGCGAACAGAGAGATAAACAGCATTTTGTGTCTGATCATTTTTCCGAGACCACCCCCATATCGTCAGAGTATATCGACGACTGGTTGCGCCCTTTCTTTTTGCATTCGTAGAGAGCGGTATCAGCCTTACGAATCAGTTCGAGCGCTTCCATACCATGCCGCGGGAATTCGGCAATACCAAGACTTACAGTGACGTGCAGGGGCTCTTCTGAGCCGGTAAAGCCATGATTGGCGATAGAAAGCCGCAAACGTTCAGCCACGACAAGAGCGCCCTGAGCGTCGGTTTCAGGCAACAAGGCGATCATTTCCTCGCCACCGTAGCGGGCTGGCATATCGATGTCTTCACGTAAAGAATGTTTAAAAAGCACAGAAACTTGCTTGAGCACTTCATCGCCGATCTGATGCCCATAGGTATCGTTGAATTTTTTGAAATGGTCGATGTCGAAGAAAATGATCGAAAAGATCTTCTGGTAGCGACGGCCGCGCTTTATTTCTTCATTCAGCTTGTTCCTGAAATGGCGCACCAGAAAGAGATCGGTCAACCCGTCAGTAATGGCAAGTTTGAAAAGCTTGGTGTTGTCAAGCACCAGCGCCGCCTGGTTGGTCATAGTCTGGAGCAGGTCGGTATCACGCTTTTCGAAGTCATGTCCATCCTTGCGATTGACTATGTTGATAACACCAAAAGTTACATTTTTGACCTTGAGCGGCACACAGCAAAGCTGTGCAACCCGGTTGCGTTCGCCTTCATACTGCTTGAAATCAGGGTGGTTGTCAGGGTCGTTTATGGTCAGCATCTGACCGCTCTGCAAAACCTTGCCGGCGATGCCCTCGCCCGGCCTGATATTTATATTGCTCTTAAAATCATGTACCGGAACAGGCTGCCCGCTGGCTTCATCCCAGATACGCACACGTTTGAGCTCGAGCATTTCCTGGTTATCGTCAATAAGCATCAGCGAGCCGCGCTGGGCATTGGCAGCCTCGATAGCTTTGTCGATTATGACATCGAGCAACTTCTCAAGATCGAGCCCGATTTCGCCCATGCTGCTGCCAATCTGGTAAAGCAGTCCGATTTCAAAAACCTTGCGGTCGAGCTGAATGTTGCTGTTTTCGATGGTATTCGCCCTGATCTGCAATTCATCGTAGGCAACCTTGAGTTCCTCGATCTTGCCGGCAAGACTGTCAGCCATGAAGTTGAAATTGCTGGCCAGCTGCCCCACTTCATCAGTATTGGCAACATTTATGCGCACGTCGTATCTTCCGGCCGCCAGTTCGTTGGCGCCACGCGTGACCTGAAGTATCGGCAGGGCAATATTCTGCGAAATTATCAGCGCGATCACTACCGCAACCGTGATGGTCAGGAAAAGGATCCAGTATAGATTGTACTGAAAGGTGTTTACCAGCGAATAGACTTCCTGCTGGTCCTGGATCAGCAGAACCTTCCAGCCAAGGCCAACGACCGGCAGGAATGACGACAACTGCGGCTTTTCCAGGCCGGCGCCATCGATGGCGAAAACACCATATTCGTTTTCAGCGATCTTTGCGCTCATAACAACGGTGTCTTTGTCTTGAACGTTCTCAGGGTAGCTAAGCACAACACGGTTGCTTTCATCGAGCAGGTATACGCGCGTGCTGTTTCCCACTACATTCTCGGCAATTATTGAGGCCAGTTGCAACAGATTGAGCTCCATCACCAGCAGCGCATAATTGATGCCGTTGCGATCGGTCAGCATCGACAGCAGCGCAACTGAATTGCGACCATCACCGCCGGTAGAGCTTAGCAGAAGGTAGCGGCGCTGCTGCAGCAAGCCCGCCGCCTCGCCAAAATCGATCTGGTGTCTGACCGGATTGGCATTCGAAACACCTGTTATCTGCTCGGTCTCATCGATTATATAGATTTTTTCGATAGAAAGATGACGAAGGTCATGCTCTTTGATCAGAGTTTCTAGAATCGCCCCGTTGCGATCGAGGGCAGCTTCACTTCGGCGCAGGAGTTGAATGATGTCGAGTTGATGGGCCACAAAGCGGTTCAGATCGATGGAAGCCTTACGGGCATGCGCCAGCGAGTTGTTTACTATAACGTTAAGCAGGCCATCAGAAGCGTTGCGCAACATGACATAGCTGATATAAATCAACGGCGTCAGCGTGATCAGAAGAAAACTGACGATCAGCTTGGTTTTGATGCTGTTCAGATAAATAAAAACCCGTCTCTGAAAAGAAGGTGAGGCCGCTGTTGTTTGAGCGTTCATATAATTATCTTTGCACTTCCAATTCTAAATCTCAAGCACTTTTTTGCCGGTTAACGGCAGAATCTCCGACGATGACGCAGGCAAAACCGGACTCCTGAACTGTTATCACCTTAGGATATCTGGGTTCTCCTGGCGACTTACTCTATACTAACCTTGTGTTACAAAGTTTACACAAAAATTAATGTTGATTTGCCAGAATTTTATTAACTCCTGAAGATTTTTCAGCAGAAATTTGCGCAAGCGACAACTCAACAACGGCGAAAACCCTTTCTCATGTTGACTTTCACCCCCTTCGAAAAAAGTTGGCATCATTATTGCTTTTAAAAACACGGCGTTTGAACAAGACAAAAAGATTTAATAAGCGTAGGAGATCGACCATGAAAAAGCTTTTCGCAGTCCTGCTGGCAACTGTCGTTTTTGTTCCCGTATCTGCAATGGCACAGTATAAGCCGAATCAGAAACCCAACAAGCCCTCATACAACGGCCCGGTAACGCATCCAGGCAGCAACCATGGTGGAATCCACAGTCAGCCCGGTCATGGCACTCCTAACTACGGCAATAACAATAACAACGGCTACAACAACGGTAACAGCAGCAACCATGGTAACAACAGCGGCTACAACAATGGTAACAGCAGCAATCACGGCAACAACAGTGGCTACAACAATGGTAACAACAGCGGCTACAATAACGGCAACAGCAGCAACCATGGCAATAGCAATCACGGTCATCCTGGCTACAATCCTGGAAACAGCAACAACCACGGCCACAGTCATCCCCCGGTAATGATTCCGGAACTGCCGCAGGCTCATCGCACAGTGACCCGCGCCTTCAGAACTGTTGAAAATTCATATTTCCCAATTTTCATGAGCAAAGAAGACAGAATGAGAATGGGTCGCGCCATTGGCATGCTGAGCCGCGAACTCAACAACATGGTTCGCTACGTTGGCCCCAGACACCGCGACGAGATCCGCAATGTCGCCCGCATCGTCGAAAATGCAAAATTCGCCATGTTCTCAGAAAACGATGTTCGCGCTGCCTATAGAAAGATTCAGAGAGCGGAAAACCAATACAACCGCATCGCTGACGATATTTTCAGAAGATAATGTAAACCTCCCTCCTCTCCTCAGGCTGATAATCAGCCACAAAGCCCGGCAGTCTCAGAGACTGCCGGGCTTTGCTTATGCGAATTGTCTAATCTGCGATTATCTGCGAAATCCGTGGATTGATGGCTTCAGCAAAATCATCGATCAGCTCATGCTGCGGATAAAAAACTTCGATAGCCTTTTCCTTGCCTTTGAGCTGCAAGCGCCCAACCGAAACCAGCTTCCAGTCTTCGCCAAAACTTTGTCTGATTTTCTCACAGAGAACGATGGGTTTGCCAACCTCGCGCGTCATTGACTCAAGCCTTGCCGCCGTGTTCACTGCATCACCGATAATCGTATAATCAGTCTTCACCTGCGAGCCCATATTACCTTCAATAACCATTCCCTGCGCCAACCCAAAGCCACAGCGTAAAAAGCGCATGGGACTGCTGGCACCCGCCTTCTCTCGCTGTTGCCGAAGAGCCTGAATAATCAACAAGCAGGCGCGCAAAGCGTTATCAGCCTGTTCCGGTGAAAAATAGGCCATGACGCAGTCGCCGATAAACTTGGTCACCTCACCACCAAGATCTGATATTATCTTGCTCGTAATCTCAAGAAATCGGTTAAGCATGTCTGCCGTTTCTTCTACTTCCAGAATTTCGCT
This sequence comes from Candidatus Riflebacteria bacterium HGW-Riflebacteria-2, assembly GCA_002839435.1. Taxonomy (GTDB): domain Bacteria; phylum Muiribacteriota; class Ozemobacteria; order Ozemobacterales; family Ozemobacteraceae; genus Rifleibacterium. The sequence goes on from PGYA01000041.1 coordinate 38,156, forward strand.
CGCCAGAGAAAAATTCACAAGATCGGCAAAAAGAATGACCCTTTCGACCTTGCGCGGCGGAATATTCAAGGGATTCAAGCCCTGGTTGATTATATGCAACACCGCCGGCTGCGTATATCGCCCGATAATCTGATGTGACTCAATTATAGACTGCAGCAGAACTCGAACTGGCCGATTCAAATCTTCGACGCCCGTATCGAGGTTGATGTATTTCATTGACCAGTCAGGAAACATGCGTACAATGTTGCCCGACTCCATTTTAAGACACAAAACATCGCGATGCCGCTTATCCTGGCGGATTTTAGCAAAAAGCAGATTGATCTTCTCTTCACTACCTTCGATAGTCTGAAAAAACAGACCACAAAAAAACAGCAAAACACCAGTAACCTGCTGCTCCCTGTTCTTCTCGTAGCAATAAGTGCTGATTGCCTGCACGTCGCTGTCAGACATCGCCTGGCACGGCCGGCTGATATAGGTAATCCGCTTCATCAAATCGACACTCCCAAAGTTTGCAATTCTCACTGCATTCATTCTATCGTAAAACGCCGCTATTGCCAACTCGCCTTCCCCTCATCAGTAATTCCCGGTCCAAAAAGCCAGCTCTGAGATAATCCTTCTGACAGCAAGATTGCTTCGTCGCTATGCTCCTCGCAATGACTTATTTAAACAATCCTCAGTCCTTTTTCGGTGCTGGTTTGAGCAGCCATATAAAATTGCTTAATCAATCATAATCAGATATTGATCAGCCAGTCCTTCTGCTATTCTTTAATCTGCGACAATCTGTGTTATCTGCGGATAATCTTTTGTGTCAGTCGGTTTCTTTTATCAGATTGTGGAAGCGGCCATACCAGTATGCTAGCAGATAGCCGACGGGTGCGATACAGGTCTGGTCGTCGGCTCCGGTAACCATCGAGCGCGGCGGTTCCTGCCAGATGAAAATGTGTGGGGCGCGCTGGTCGATCGGAATCAGTTCAACACTCTGGCGATCATAACGCCCAAAACGGTCTGGCCAGAGCGAATGGCGCAATCTGCCGCTGTGATCGAAACGTCGGCTGGTCTGGTCTTCAGGATAAAGCTGGAGAGTGCGGCGGGATGAAGTTATACATACTGTTGCCCTCATCGGCAATTGGTTCGAGTGCGCGCGGCAGTATCGCCAGCGCGGCCTGGCGCAGGCGGTGGTCGGCCGGTTGTTCAAGAATGCCGAGAAGCGCAAAAAAGCCAAGATTACAGCCAACGTAAGAACGCATGGTATCTGAGAATTCATCGAGATTCGAAGCAGCGAAGGTGCGCAGCCGCTTCGCCCTGTCTTCAAGTCTCTTTGCCGCCTTTTCGGCTTTGAACGTGCGCAGGGTCTTCGCGTTAGCTTCAAGATGCTCAGCCAGAGCCGCAAACAACCTGAAACTGTCGGGTTCGCGCAAAAACGCCAAAGTCTGCATCAGTCTTTCTGTAAGTCGGCTGGCCGCATAGCTGATCGGAACATCGCCAACCGGCTCGAGCCAGAGCGCCAGCGAATCAGGTACCCCGGCGCGCAGCGCCAGAATCTGCGCAAAAACCCGGCCGACTGCGATAAAAATACCGTTCAAGCGGTTTTCGACAACTTCCAGATTCCGGCCCATAAAAACATCTTCGAGCAGCTTTGCTGTTTCTGAGGCAACAAGATGCAGTTCGCGGCGGTCTAGCAACTCGCCTTCCAGGTAGTTTATCAACTGCTCATCACCGGTAATATTGCAGGCGGTCTGAAACATCAGCAAAGCGCGCAGAGCCTCACCGCCGCGCACTGCCGGGGGCCTGAAGCGCGACACGATGCGTGCCAGCCGTTCCGAATAAGGAAATGCCTGCGCAAAAACATTTGCCGGAAAATCATCGACCTTTGCCCATTCTTCAGGTGTGATGCGGTCTTGATAAGCATATTCAGGGTTCAAATTGAAAGTCGATGGCACGATGCCGTTGATATCGACCTTCAGAGCCAGGTTGTTATTCATCAGATTATGCGTGGCAGTAGCGATCATGGCGCTGATTTCCTGACGCAGGGCGTCATCACGAATGTATTTCCAGGCCAGGCCGCAGCCCATGTATATGCCGGTATACTGATCGCGCGACGTATCGGCCTTGAAACAGAGCTGGCTATAGCTGCCGACCGCGGCCACAACATCACGGCCATTGCCAAGTTCTTCACGGGTGCCAAAAGCGCGCCCGATAAAGCCCTGCTTGCCCGCCATTTCATGCAGCTGCACAAAAGCGCGCAGACACTTCTCGATATTGTCGAGAGCTTCGTCAGCGCGGGTAACCCGGTAACGAAAAACCTGCGCAGCAATATAAGCCCCAGTCCAGATAGTCGAGTCGCCGGCCGAGCGATAAAGCAGCTGCTCACCCTCAGCCACCGGTTGCAGATTGACGACCAGCCCGCGCGGCATGTGCTTGCCTGCGATCAGGCAATCAAACTTCGCCGCCTTTTCCGCCAGCTCGCCGGCCAACACAGCAATTGCCCCCGCGAAAATCAGCACCAGAAGAAAGATCCTCGTTCTCATATTCATAGTATTCCTCGCTGTCTGAAAAACTGTACAAAGAATACCGCAAAGCCATCTTTCTTACAATCTGACAGCGAAATCGCTTATAAGAATCCATTTGCCTGATCATACAGGCTCTGTTGAAGAGTATCCCCCTATTAAAGGATTACGCAGATCATTCACAAGTTTTTTATGTCTTTATGCTCTCATCTCTGTAACCTTCATCCGCACAATCGGTGTAATCCGCGTAATCTGCGAATGCTCTTCTCTCATTCTCTCTATCCTTAGCCTCAGCGCGTCTCTGCGCGAGTTTCTTTCTCTTTGCGGCCTGCTCTATTCTCTCAGCCTTCATTCGCATAATCTGTGTAATCGGCGTAATCTGCGGATGCTCTTCTCTTATTCACTTATTCTCCTTTCCTTTCGTGCACTTCTGCGCATCGGCATGAACTTCTTCTTTGCGTCTCTGTGTCTTTGTGCGAGAATCATTTCAACAAAGCCTGCTTGTATTTTTGAATGAGAATGTGATAGTGAACTTATAAACTTATAACAGGTTCAGAGGATAGCAAATCAGAAAAGGGGCAACGATAATGCGCATTCTGCACACATCTGACTGGCATCTCGGCCGTTCACTCATGCTTCTCAAAAGGCACGACGAACTGGCGGCCTTTCTAGAATGGCTGATAAAAACGCTCGAAGAGCGTAAGATCGACACTCTGATCGTTGCTGGCGACATTTTTGATAACACTACCCCGCCTACTGCTGCACAAGAACTGTATTACCAGTTCCTCGGCCGCGCTGCCAGAACCTGCTGCAACAATATCGTGATCGTCGCCGGCAATCACGATTCGCCCAGCCTGCTCGACGCGCCAGCGCAGATTCTCAGAGCCATCAACGTTTATGTCGTCGGCACTCCCGGCAAAGCCCCCGAAAACGAAACAATTATTCTTAAAAACCGCAGTGGCGAACCGCAGGGTATAGTGTGCGCCGTGCCCTACCTGCGTGATCGCGACATACGCAGGGTTTTACCGGGCGAATCAGTAGAAGACAAGGCCAGTGCGCTGATAAAAGGCATGCAGCAACATTATGCGGCAGTCTGCGAAGCCGCCGAGCGCCTGCGTCAGCAACTCGGCGACCTGCCGCTGATTGCCACCGGCCATCTGTTCACCGCCGGCGGCATAGCGGTAGAGGGCGACGGCGTCAGAGAACTCTATGTCGGTACTATCGCGCATTTCAATGCCGATCTGTTTCCGCCGACTATCGATTACATGGCTCTCGGGCATCTGCATGCACCGCAGAAAGCTGGCAGCCGCGAGCACATCAGGTATTCGGGTTCGCCGATTCCCATGAATTTCTGCGAAGCAAAGCAGCAGAAGAAAGTCATTCAGGTCGAATTTGCCGGGCGCAGACCGCAGATAGAGGGAATTACCGTGCCCTGCTTCCAGCCACTTGAGAAAATCAGCGGTAGTTTCGACGAATTGACCGGACGCCTCGCACAACTCGTGGGCGCAGACAGCAACGCCTGGCTCGAAATCGAGTACACCGGCGAAATGATTGTTGCGAACCTCGACGAAGAAATCAGCAGAGCCATTGCCGGTTCAAAACTCAAGGTAACCCGCACCATCAACCGCAACAGCAATGCTTTACGCCTGACTGGCGATAATACGCCGCAGTCACTCGAAGGGATGAGCGAAAAGGATGTTTTCGAGTATTGCCTGAAAGCGCGAAATGTTCCGGAAGAGCAACACTCTGAGCTGAAGCAGGCCTATCAGGAAATCATCAGCTCTATCGTCGAAAACGACGCGAACAAAGAATAGGAGCTGCCATGAAGATACTCGAACTGCGTTTCAAGAACCTGAACTCGTTGCAGGGTGAATGGAATATCAACTTTATGGCGCCAGAATACCTTGCCGACGGCATTTTTGCCATGACCGGGCCAACCGGCTCAGGCAAATCGACGATTCTTGACGCGATCTGCCTCGCGCTCTACGGCCGCACGCCACGCCTCAAAATAATCAGCCAGAGCACCAACGAAATCATGTCGCGGCAAACCGGCGAATGCTTCGCCGAGGTGCTCTTTGAATGCCAGAGCGGTCGTTTTCGCTGCCACTGGAGCCAGCACCGTGCACACCGCAAGCCTGACGGCAAATTTGCCAATGCGGCGCATGAGATTTCCGATGCATCTAGCGGCAAGGTGCTTGAAACGAAAAAGGCAGAAGTGCTTGCTCTCGTCGAAGAAAAAACCGGCATGGATTTTGAACGTTTCACCCGTTCGGTTCTGCTTGCGCAGGGCGACTTTGCCGCGTTTCTACAATCTGATGCGCGCGGACGCGCTCCGATCCTCGAACAGATTACCGGCACCGATATTTACAGTCAGATTTCCGTCAAGGTTTTCGAACGCCACAGTGAAGAAAATAACAAGCTAGAACAGCTGAATGCTGCGGTTTCTGGCATCATGTTTATGAGCGAAGATGAAGAGCAGCAGACCACTGATCTGTTGACACAAAAGCAGAGCAGCAGCAGCAAGCTCAGCCAGAACAGCGCTGAAAATACCAGAGCCATCCAGTGGCTCACCAATATAGACTCACTGCGCCAGGATCTGGTAAAGCTTGCTGGCGAATCAGCTGTCATTGACCAGCAGATCGAATCTTTCAGGGAAACCAGCACCATCCTGAAGCGGGCTGATCAGGCGGCTGAGCTCGACGGCGACTATTCGGCGCTGACCACAACCCGGCAGCAACAGAAATCTGAGCAAAATCAGCTGCAGACCTGCGAGCAGGGCCTGCCTGAACACGAGAAAGTTCTGAACGAAACCGCCGCTCAGCTGAAAAACTGCGAACAGGCTACTGCCAGCAGTAAGGCTGCCAGACAGGCAGAAGCGCCTTTGTTGTTGCAGGTCCGCGCCCTCGATCTCAGAGCAATTGAGCTTGAGAAATCGGTTAAAGAATCTGAAAACGAACTCAAGAAAAGTGAAAAGCAGCTGAGCGCCAACCGCGAAAGTCTTGTGAGTGTAGAAAAGGCCAGCACGTCCGAGCAGGCTAAGCTCGCAATAATCAAAGCCTGGCTTGCCGCGAATGCCGGCGATGAGAAGCTGGTCAGCGAATTTTCGGCGATTTCAGCGCAGATCGGCAATCTTGCGGCATATTTCAAAGACCTGGCCGCAAGCGAAAGTACATTTGCCGATGCTGAAAAGCAGTCGAAAAAGCTTGCCAAAGCCTGTCAAGAGTGCGAAAAAAAATGCCGGGCTGCCAACAAAGAATACGAAGACGCACAAAAAGAAACCGGAAAAATCGCAGAAAAGCTGCAGAAGCTTCTCGAAGGGCTTCCGCTCAGCGAATATCATGCCAGACGCGAAGCTCTGCTCGAAAAGAAATACCTGCTCGAAAAAATCGCCAGTCTCGAAGAAGAGCGGCAAATGCTGCAGGACGGTCTCCCCTGCCCTCTTTGCGGTGCGCTTGAGCACCCTTATGCTGCTGGCAATGTTCCCGCCATCAAGCAATCTGACAAGGGAATCAAGCAGCTTGCCAAGCTTATAAAAAGCGCCGAGACCCTCGAAAAACAGCTCAAGGAGCTGCGCGACAACGAAGTTGCACTCATGCAGAAGCGCAGCGAAGCCGAAGGCAAGCTCGGCATGGCGCAGCACGAAATGGCAACGCACCTGAAGACTTCTGGCCAGCAGGCGAAAGAGCTCGAAAAAGCAGGCAAAAAAGTCGCAGAAGCAAAAGCAGCAGTTCTCAAAAATCTCGGCGAATATGGCATTACGGAGCTTCCCGAAGGTGATGCCGAAGAAATTCTCGTCGCTCTGCGCACCCGCCTTACGACCTGGCAGAATCAGCAGAACAGTCGCAGTGAAAGCGAAACCCTTCTGCACAAGCATAATGCTGAGTTACAAAACCTCGCCGGAATCAGCAAAACCCTGCAAGAATCTGTTGCCGCGAGAAAATCAGAACTGGCCGGGCGTCAGAGCAACCTTCAACAGCTGCGTATTGAGCGCAGGCAGTTATACGGCGACAAAAACCCCGATGCCGAAGAAGCGCGCCTCGAACAGCAGCTCCACCTCACGGAAAATGCCGAAAAAGAAGCGCGTGAGCAGCATGAGCAGTCTGGCAACAGGCTCAACCATATTAAATCACAGAGCAAAGCCCTCACAGAAAGCATCACCCGAAGGACAAAAGAGCTGGAAAACCTTGAGAAAGGGTTTGCGCTCAACCTTGCCCGCAAAGGCTTTGCTGACGAAACAGACTTTGCAGCGTGCCGAATGTCGGCTGAACAGCGCAATGAGCTCAAAAATCGCGCCAATGAGCTTGACCGCAAAAAGACCGAAATCACCGCCCGCAGAGCCGACCGCGAAAAGGTGCTGGCCGAGGAACTGGCGAAGAATTTAAGCGAATCGAGTCTAGATGACCTTAAAAAGATGCAGGTTGAGCTTGAGGCTGTATTGAAGGCTCTGGGCGAAGAAATCGGTGCACTGCGCCAGAAGCTGCTCGACAACGACAGGGCAAAGGAACTGATCAAGAGCAAAAAGACGGCCATAGAAGCACAGCGCACAGAATGCCGGAAGTGGAAGATTCTCAACGATCTGATCGGCTCGTCAGATGGCAACAAGTATCGCAAATTCGCCCAGGGCATCACGTTTGAGATGCTGGTCGAGCTCGCCAACGAACAGCTGCGCGCCATGACCGACCGCTACATTCTACTACATGACCGCGCAAATCCTCTTGAACTACAGGTCATCGACACCTGGCAGGCAGGCCGCATCCGTTCGACCCAGAATCTTTCCGGCGGCGAAAGCTTTATTGTCAGCCTGGCTCTCGCCCTCGGCCTGTCAAAAATGGCCAGCAAAAAGGTGCGCATCGACTCGCTGTTTCTCGACGAAGGCTTCGGTACCCTCGATGAAGACGCCCTCGAAACCGCCCTCGAAACCCTGGCCGGCCTGCAGCAGACCGGCAAACTGATCGGCATCATCTCGCATGTTCCTTCACTCAAAGAACGCATCAGCACCCAGATCACCGTCAAACCCGTCGCCGCCGGCCGCAGCCGCATCGAAGGGCCCGGCGTCACTGCCGTCTGACAGAAGAGAACTATCCGCAGATTTCTCCGATGACGCAGATAAGAAAGGCATTTTTGCTCAAGCTCCACTTCGCTTCAATCTGCGCTCATCTGTGGAATCTGCGGACAAAAGGGGTTTTCTGACTATGAGAATGTCTTTCGCAGAATCTGACTCTTCAATTCGATTGCCACAGACACAGTTAGCAGTTAAAATTGAGATTAAACAAATTATGGAGGGGAAATGAATATTCACGATTGCTTGATTGGCCGCAAAACGACTTGTCTGGTGATTTTAGCTGTTTTGTTCTCTTTTTATTCATTGCCTGGTTTTGCCGAGGGAATCTCAGCCAAATTACGTTATGAGAAGAGAATGAGCGAGGCCGTCGTGCTTGAAGCCACGATTTCGCCGGACAGCAAAACCCTGATCACTCTGAATGGCGATTTTTCGGTAGGCCTCTGGGATCTGCAAACCGGACAACTTCTCAAATCGCTGACTGGCCACAAAGGAAGGCTCATGCGGGTCGCCGTCAGCGCTGATGGCAAATACCTTGCGACCGGCGCCTGGGATAAAGATAAGGTAAAAATCTGGAACATGGCAACTGGCGAACTGATTCGCGAAATGGCCAACTTTGACGACCTTGCCTCGCTGGCACTTTCCAACGACGGGCAGCTTCTTGCCGCTTCCGGCATTCCATCAGGACAGACGAAAGATTGTACCGTTGAGTTATGGGATGTTGCGAAAGGCACCCGGCTTGCGGTTCTTGCGAAAAAGCCGGTGGACCATTTTTACCCCGGTTCTCTGCGTTTCAGTCCGGACGGCAAGCATCTTGCAGCCGGTGTACAGAACCGGTCGCACGGAATCCTGATATGGGACGTAGCTACGCAAAAACTCCTGAAAAACATACCGCACGCCAACGACGTGATTGCTATCGACTACAGCCCAGATGGCAAAAAAATCGCCGGCGGCGGCATGGGCAACACCGCCTGTGTCTGGGATGCACAGACCGGCAAGCTTTTGCTGCAGATGAAGGGGCACACCGATCACATAACCGGTGCCAGCTTTCATCCCGGTGGCAGATATTTCGCCACCACCAGCTTCGGCAGCAAGAGCCTCTTTCGCATCTGGGATCTGCAGACCGGCACCGAGGCCTACGCTCATGCAGGTCGCGCCCGCACCCATAACCTCACCTTCAGCCGCGATGGCAAGTCACTTGCGGTAGTCATCACCACCTACGGCAACCTCGGCGACCCCGCCACCCTTGAAGTCTACGACATCAACCAGTAAAATTTTCCCCAAAGTGTTTTTCGGCTGATCTACTGACAGGAGCAGCAAAATAACTTTCTGCTCCTGAATAACAGATCAGGAGAAAAACATGAGAGAAGGAAAAGAAGAAAAGAATAATCCGCAGTCGCCCACAGGATGTGGGTGATACTCGGGCGCATCAGGATGGAAGCGCCCGGGTGATTGCTCCGATTGCCCAGATTAGAGCCGGAAAATCAGCGAAGGACGAAACAGAGAGCCTCACTCCCGCAAGGTATGCAAGGGACTTACAAACTTATGCGATTATCGGGGCCGCAATGCGAGTTCATTCTGAGCTCGGACCAGGCTTTCTCGAATCTGTTTATAATGAATCTCTGGAAATCGAATTCCTGCAGACAGGAATTCCTTATGAACGCGAGGCCTCTTTGCCTGTATATTTTCGCGAAACACTACTGGAATCATCATTTAGAGCAGACTTCATATGCTTCAACACCGCTATTGTAGAAGTAAAAGCTCTTCGATCATTGAGCGGCACCGAAGAATCTCAACTCATCAATTATCTGAAAGCAGCCCGACTGCACAAAGGCCTATTGATAAACTTTGGCACAAAATCACTGCAGTTCAAAAGATTTGTTTTAAATCTGCCAAAATCATAATGAGCTCAGGAGAAGAAAGAGAACATCCACAGATTACACAGATGACGCAGATAAGAAGAGAATTTTTCTTATAAAAGGCCCCATTCTGTCCAATCTGTGCTCATCAACGGAATCTGCGGCTAAATCTTACGTGACCTGCTTCTTCAATCTGCGTATATCTGCGCAATCTGCGGAAAAGCTCTTCTGCCTGTGAAATTTTCTGAGAAATAGATTACAATGAACGAACATGCTGGGGACATAAATTTGCACGGAAGGCGGAGCCAAACATGGGGTCGCTGCTTGTTTCAATATTAAAGCTGTTGATTGCGCTGGCAACCCTTGGTTGTGCCGTCTTTCTTGGCTTGAAACTCGAACCGGAAAAGGAACTGGCTGATCGGGCGCTATTGATGTTCGGCGTTGGCCTGTCAACTTTCTCGCCCCTCGGATTGATCCTGTATGTGAAATTCTGGGAGTCCAATCCTGAGTTCTCGGCAGCATGCGGCAAGCAGGCAATCATTGGCCTGACGTGTTTCATCAGTTTCTCTCTGATTGCTCACGCCTACTCAGCTTCAATTGCCCGCTGATAAAATTTTCGCTCAGTCAAATTCTTTAGCAATATTGGCGTACCATGCAAGCCAGCAAACTAAGGAAATCTGCTGCGGCAATGCGTAAAAATTCCTCATTCAGGGCGCTTGAGCATGTGCTGATAGCACAAAAGCACTGTTTCAGGCTGGCATGATTTATGCTCTGACAATGCTGTCGGCAAATCAAGATAGCAATGAAAGGTTGGAGCCATGAGCAAACAGAATATTTTCGGAGTGATTATCTGGGTTGCGGCACTCGCTTTAATGAGCACCATAGAGGGCATGCGCGTTTTTGCCTTTATCAATATTCCGGCGCTGCTATGGGTCAGCATGGGTATCGTCGGTGCATTGCTGATTACCAAAGATCCCAGCCAGAGCCGCAACGAAAAACTTAAGGTTGCCGCCCATGCCGCCTGGATGACTGGAATAATCAGCTTTGCTGTTGGCCTGGTAACCATGCTCAGCAACCTCGATGACCCTAAAATGATCGGACCCAACCTTGCAGTAGCACTGCTCAGCATTCTTTATGCAGCCGTTGTCAGCCTGGTCTGCAATACTCTCGCCCTGCGCCACGAAGCAAAAACAGGACGATGGCAGCAGGCAGCCACCAGATAACGGCATTGCCGCTGCCATACCAGTAACCGCCGACCGGGTCACAGGCCGGGAACCAGCCGGTGCACAGCAACAGTGCCGGGCCGCATAGCAGAATATCACCGAGAATGGCTAACGGAACCTGCCGGGTATTGCGGGCAAGCTCCACCAGGCGCCAGCCGGCAACCAGCGCGAACAGGCTGCCATAGGGGTCAGCGGCGAGGCCGCCGCGAAATAACGCATATAGAAGCGCCGGACCCAGAGTGCTGCCACGGCCGCGGTTCCACTGGATGGCGGCTTCCCATACTACCAGGCCAAAAGCGGCAGAGCCCGCCAGAAAGAGCATTGCAGAAAACAATGTCTGTGCGGCCTCAAAACCCATGGGGCGCCAGCCGGCCTGAAAAACGGCCAGCAGCGGCGATATGATGCCAACTGCCAGAAAGATTGCCAGATCAGCTGAAGCGCCAATGCGCGGTCTTATGTCTGCGGCTGATACGGCTGCCTGCTGGTCAGCGGGCTCAAAGTTCCAGCGGCCGATCTGCCAGGCAAGTGCCATCCAGAGAATGATGCACAGGGTTTCGGCCAGTATGATTCTATGAAGATCAGACAAGGCCGCGAGACCGCCATAAGGAATCATCGAAATAACCAGAAAGCGCAGGAACCAGGAGCCGGCAAGCCCGGTCAGACTGACAACAAGCCAGCGGAATGCGGTTCCCGATGAATGCGACAGCCAGCAGCGTTTTAATCTGGCAGTCAGCTTCGGCCGCAACACCGTATACCCTGTCACCAGCAGAGCTGAAACAACTGCCGCCAGCACCCAGGCAATCAAACGACTGAAACCATCATAGTGAAGCTTCTCGGGCATTGGTCTCCTGGCGGCGCCAGCCTCCAAATCAATCGCAGAATACGACTGCCGCGCCTTTGCAATCAGTCCGCGCACCGCTTCATTTCCCGGCAGATCCGGATCAACCTTCCGCAGCCAGCCAGGCGCTTCGAAAAGCTGCCCTTTGTCCAGGCATTTTTGCGCCTCATAAATACGTGCCTGGCTGATCAGACTCTTTTGCTCTTCATCTGCAAGAAAGCTCGTAGAAAGACCATTTAAAAGAATCTGCATCTCGACAAAACCGCGGTTCTTTGCCAGCCACTGCAGTCGCGATGAAACCTCAGCGCGGGTCTGATTTTCGAGCACGCGCTGCCGGATGAATTGTTGTTTCCAGGCAGATGCAAAAGAATCCAGTGGCTGTCCGGTAACGATCGGATACACGGAATGAAAAGGGCGGGCCAGACGCAAGCCATTAATCAGCCTGCGAAGAGTCTTGTCCCCGTGCCGGTCAAGAAGCATGGCGACTGCATCGCGCGCATGCCATTCGACTTCGTGCCCGGGCCAGGAAAAAGCAGGCGAAACCGCATCGAGATCAACCAGGCTGCTCTGCCGCACCATTGCATATTTTCCCCAGCCGTCAGCGTCATGCATTGCCTTTCCCGAAACATGCTCGGCCAGTCCTTCGTTCAACCAGCGCGGGCAGTCGACTGGCAATCCTGGAATAAGTGCCCAGAGCAGATACAGGTGAGTAAGTTCATGCATAACGGTGCGCAGCGGCTCGTCGCTTTCAGAATCTATGGCCAGCGCAAATGGATTGTCGAAGTGCCCGTGCGAATCATACAGTGCACGCAGCTCGATAACCGGTAGAGGCGGCGAGCCAGGCAGCAGTTGCGCCAGACTTGCAACTGACCGTCCGGCAGCATTGAACCAGGCATAGCCAGGCGCCAAATGAGAAGCAGAATCGCCTTCCGCCAACAGGGACGGTGGCGATTTACCCTTGTCTATTCTGAAACGCAGAGCGCCAATACCAACTTCACGACTATTCGCGCGCAACTTTGCCTGAGCTTCAGCTTCGAATTGAACTCTTTCAGTAATTTCCCTGATAAATGGGCGGCGGGGTGCAAGTTCCCAGGCTGCTGCTGCCAGCGGGAGTCGGTCAAAAAACTGTGCAATCAACCCCACGATTGGAAAAAAAGCAGCAGTAAGCACCAGAGCGATAACTATTTTGCCCTTGTGCTGTCTCAAAAAGGGCGACCAGCTGCCGCCGCCACCTTCCTTCTCTATCCTGAACATCGTCAACCAGGCAAACGCCAGAACCAGCAAAAATGCCAGCAATTCGGAATTTCCCCAACCCTGCAGCAACACTGATCTCCTTCTACGTTCCCTGAAAGAATGTTTCTCTTGCTATCACCATTTTGCAACCAGCGAACAGCAGCATTGTAACACATCAGCGCACAAATACTTTGAGCACAAATTACAAATTATACCTGCATTCTGTTTGTCACCAGCTGACAATTGCAAAACCTGCGGATCAAATCCATACTCTGGCAAATTGGCAGACAACGAGGTATAATCAGCCATCAATCTCAGGAAGGCACATAGCAAAATGCAGGAAAAAAATCGCAACGACTCGCAGAGCCGGCATAAAGTGCCGTTTCAAACACCTTTTCTGCCGAAAAATCCAAAAGTAGTTAGCGTAAAGGAAGGCTACAACCAGTGGTCTGAGATTTATGACGATGAGACCAATGTACTCATCATGCTTGAAGAACGCTATCTATACCCGAAACTGGCACAAAGGAAAGTTCGCAATATCTTTGACTGCGGCTGCGGAACCGGGCGCATCGCGCACTGGCTGCGTCAGCAGTTTCCTCAGGCCGAGATATCTGGCGCCGACTTTTCTGAAGGTATGCTGAAAAAAGCGCGGGAGAAAAACGCTGATAGCCGTATCAGCTGGCATTCTGCTGATCTCAACCAACCGTTTCCATTCAGCGGCAGTGTTTTTGACCTTGTCGTTTCGAGCCTGGTAATCGAGCACATAAATGCCCTCGACAATTATTTCAGCGAAATAAAGCGGGTCTCGACGCCGGAAGCTGAAATTTTCATTACCGGATTGCACCCGGCCATGCACATGCTCGGCATTTCAGCGCGCTTCGAAAACGAAGCAAACGAGCACGTTCACCCCGAAAGCCAGTGTCACAGCCTTTCGGCCATTTTCAACGCCGCGACCGCCGCCGGCCTTCAGGTCACCAGAATCGAAGAGCACATCGCCGACGCCGAACTGGTAGCACAGGCAATTAAAGCCGAACGTTACCTTGGCATTCCTCTGCTCTTCATCATGCAGATGCACATCAGTCGCTGAAAGCAACACATTCACACTGAATTCATCGATAAAACAGGCCTGAGCCGAAAGTACCGTAGTTTCGTAATTGGACAAATGCTGGTCTGTAGATTAAAATTAGCGGGAAAGCATAATTCCTTATATTGGAGTCTTCTAGTGAAAATCAGTAAAACCTCGTTTTGTTCTATTATTCTGGCAATCTGTGTCGTTCTTCTGGCGTTTTCGCCAGTTGATGCAAGAGTTAGAAACATTGCCTCGGCCTCAGACATTGAGAGCTTGAGGTTCTTAAGCCCGAACAATATGCCCCTGAAAGTTCTGGTAGTCTATCTGCCGGATCAGAAGAACGAAAATTTTGTCGTTTCACTGATAAATATCGTTGCCCAAATGCATGAAAGTGGCTCAGTAAAACAGGACGATTCTTTTAAAGTCCATATTATTCCAGGCTGGCAGATGACTCAGGCCAACCATGAACACCTGCAGAAGCTGGTTGGAGCTGAACGCGTAAAGAAATTCGTTGAATTCAACAACCGCTTCTCAACCCAGGACATGTGGATGCAGGATTGGGGCGAAGTCGGTGTGATCAAGCTGAAAGGCGAAAGGAAACCACAGACGGTGGTTTTTGACTCGAACCGTGGCCGTGGTATTGGTGAGTTGCCCGGTATTCTGGCAAGTTTCTGGAACAGCTATCTGGTTAAAAACCCTTCTAACCAGTTCTCTGGCGGTGATTACGGCGGTAACATCGAAGTCACCCCCGACAACATTCTTCTAATCGGCAACACTTCGACCCAGGCTCTGCGTGATTATCTAGAAAAGAACGGCTATCGTAATCGCATGGCTGTACTCGAGACAGACTGGCTGACGGTCGGCCATGTCGATGAATATATATCGGTCTGCCCCAATCCAAAAGCAGCCAGGGGCTACACCCTGATCAAAGCGAATCCAAGACTTGCTTTGCGAATGATTAAGAATTCTTCTGAAGCAGAGATTAACAAAGTTCCCCATAAAGAATACCGCAAAGCTTTGCTGCGAATCAGACATTATCTGCATCGCGCCGAAATTGATCGCGCCAAAGCCGGGCGCTCAAATATTTCTGCCAGCGAAAAAGGTTTTGCGGAAACAGTTCTTGATTACATCGAAAAGCCTGATAGTGTTGATGAAACATTGCCGGCAATGCTCTCCGGTGCCAGCCTTTCCAGCGACCATGAAATACCTATGAGCCAGGTTGAAGAATTTATTAAACTCAACCTGACGATTGGCAATCTAATTGACACTAACGTTAAAACAGCCTGCCAAAAAATTTCGCAGGTTACAAAATCGGGAAAATCACATTCGATCATTTCTTTTCCGGCTCTGTATCGCAAAACAAGTGGCAACAAGCACATCGCCTATTTGCCGGGCAGCGTTAATCAGCTGATTTTAAACGATCAGTTAATTGTGCCTGATCCAAAGGTAAGAGCTATGAGACTTTATATTCAGAAAACGACAGAGAAAATCGGTCTGCATGCAAATTTTGTCGATTCTTTGCCCTATCATAATCTGGAGGGCCAGTTGCACTGTGGGAGCAACGTTTTCCGCCATCCAAACAAATATTTTGTTAAACCCAGGTAATTATGGCGAAGGCTAAAATATTTGTAACCAGAGAAATACCGCATGCGGGCTTGCAAATGCTCGATCAGCATTTTGCTGTCGAGGTCTGGCCGCATTATGCGCCGCCCAGCAAGGTGCAGTTGCTTGAAAAGGTCGCTGAGGTCGAAGGTATGGTCACGCTGCTCAGCGACAGAATCGATGCCGAATTACTGGCGGCAGCGGCAAAACTCAGGTTTATCGCGCAATACGCGGTTGGTTACGATAACATCGACGTAGCAGAAGCGAGCCGACGCGGCATCTACGTCAGTAACACGCCCGAGGTACTGACCGAGGCTTCGGCTGATTTCGCCTTCGCCCAGCTCATGGCGGTGGCGCGCCGTGTCGTCGAGTCAGACAAATATGTGCGCAATGGCCAGTGGCAGGTAGCCTGGCACCCCTCGATGATGCTCGGCTACGACGTTTACGGCTCTACTATCGGCATAATCGGCGCCGGTCGCATTGGCCAGGCAGTTGCACGCCGGGCTCGCGGCTTTTCGATGAAGGTTCTTTATTACAGCACTTCGCCCAAGCCTGATTTCGAAAGGGAAACCGAAGCCAGACGCGTCGAGCTCGACGAACTTCTGCGTGAAGCCGATTTTGTCAGTCTGCATGTGCCTTTAAACGACGGCACCCGCGGCCTGATCAACGCCGACAAACTCGCCCGCATGAAAAAAACCGCATTTCTCATCAATAACTCACGCGGCCCGGTCGTTGACGAAAAGGCGCTGTATGAAGCACTTAGATCAGGTAAAATCGCAGGTGCCGCACTCGATGTTTTCGAAAACGAACCGACTCCGGCCGACAACCCTTTGCTGACACTCAATAATGTCGTGCTCGCGCCGCACATTTCGAGTGCCAGTCACGCTACCCGCGCCCGCATGGCGGTGATGGTCGCCGAAAACCTCGTCGCCTTCTTCACCGGCAAACGCCCTCCCAACCTGATCAACCCATAAGCGAAAATCTGCGGAATCTGCGGAAAAAATGCAAAAGCCGCTCTCAATAGATTGACAGGGGCAGAGCGATGATTTAGGCTGAGAGCGTGAAAAAGCAATTTTATGACGGCTTGATCCTTATCGCGCTTTTCTGCCTGGTCGTTGCATCGGCCTGGCAAGCGCTTTCATCTCCGCCATACTTAATCGCTACTGTCGGACTCACGCTTGGCGCCTGTATCTTTCGGGCATATCGCCGCGGCATTTATCTTGAATTTGTCACTCTGCTGCGGTTTTTCGGCAGTCTGACACTCGGCTGGTATCTGTCTGCCGACGTTGGCAGAGCTCTCGGTCTGCCTCTTATGCTGGCCACGGTTTCGGGCTTTTATCTGACCTTTATTACGCTGTATCTGGTTTCGGGTGCTCTGATAAAAAGGTACAGCAAAAAGGACGCCGAACCTTCGATTCCCGAAAAGATACTGGGTGCCCTTCTTGGCGGGTTTGAAGGAATAATACTGGCATGGGTGCTGGTTTTCACGCTTTCACTGCTGCCAAATTCCAAGGTTTCGGAGTATTACCCGCAATTTTCGCAGTTCACCGGCCCGGTCGAAAACATGCTGGCACCGGTCATGCCCGAGGAAGCCGCACAGACCGTACAGATGGTTAAGACAGTGCAGAGAATCACGCAGAATTTCAAGCCAGAAAAGGTTGACAGAGCGGCCCTGCAGGAAATCATACTACCGCTGGCAGAAATGCCCGAAATGGTTGCCCTGCAGGAAGATGAGAGCCTGAGAAAACTCATCGAAAAGCGCGATTTTCAGGCAATGCTCAATCATCCGGCCCTGCGCAATTTTCTCGAAAGCGAAGAATTGCGCAATCGCATGCAGAACATCGACCTGAAAAGGCTCGAACGCGCGCTTGTACCACAGCTTTACGAAAAACAGCGACAGGAGAGTAACAATGAGTCAGTTTCACCGCGATCTGCTGGCAATTACCGCCAGAATTAGCCGAGGCGACACGCTCGAGCAGGTCTTCGACAACTTTTACGAGGCCTTCAAGAACCATGTTCCTTACGATCGCATCGGCGTCGCCATCGTAACTGACGACCAGAGCCTGGTGCGCTCGATCTGGGCACGCGCCGAATACCAGCCGTTGTTACTGGCAACCGCCTACCAGTCTGAACTCGCCGGCAGTTCGCTGCAAAAGATCATTGAAACCGGGCAACCCCGCATAATCAACAATCTCGAAGAATACCTGCACAACAAGCCCGACAGCCACGCCACCGGCCTGATCGTAAAAGAAGGGGTACGCAGCAGCCTGACCTGCCCGCTCAGAGCAGATGGCAGAGCAATTGGTTTTCTGTTTTTCTCAAAAACCACAAAAAACGCCTATGAAAAGGCGCATGTCGAGACTTTTCTGGAAATTGCCGAACATCTTTCGCTGGCAGTAGCAAGAATGCAGACAGTCGAACGTCTGCGCCAGCTCAACGACATGAAAAACAAGTTTCTCGGCATCGCCGCACATGACCTGCGCAGTCCGCTGGCCGCCGTGCAGAGCTATTCAGACCTGCTCGCCGACCCCGATACTCTCGCCGATGATGAACGCAAAAACTTCATTCTTGGCCGCATAAAATCGGTCACAACGCGCATGCTGAATCTGATCAACGACCTGCTCGATATCAGCGCCATTGAATCAGGTCAGCTCAATCTCGACCGCAAGCCGACTGAGCTGAGTTCCTTTCTCAAAGAAACTCTGGCAAATCATGAATTAACCGCAAAAAGCAAAAATATCAAAGTCGCCGGGGAGATTCCCGACAGTCTGCCAAGCGTTGCAATAGATACCAGGCGCATCGCGCAGGTCATCGACAATCTTGTCAGCAACGCGGTCAAATTCTCGCGGCAGGGCACAACAGTTACTCTGCGTGCCGAAAGCAGCGATGGCAGCGTCAAAATCAGCGTCAGCGACCAGGGCCAGGGAATCCCGCCGGAAGAACTGAAAAGGCTCTTTCAGGAATTCGGCAAAACCAGCGTAAAACCGACTGACGGCGAAAAATCGACCGGGCTCGGCCTCGCCATAGTCAAAAAAATAGTCAGCGGACATGGTGGCAAAGTTGGCGTCAGCAGTCAGGTCGGCGCCGGTTCAACTTTTCACTTTACCCTTCCCATTGCCTGACAAAATTCTTGACCAGCACGCGAGTTTGCAGTAGTTTTGCGCAGCAGGAGAATTTACATGTCAGAAAAAACCATAGATGCGCGCAAAATGGCGTGCCCGAAACCAGTGATGCTCACCCGTCAGGCGCTGTCGGAGGCAGCTGCTGGTGATATTCTCGAAATACTCACCGACAACAGCATTGCCTGCGAGAATGTCAGCAGATTTCTGCAGGGCAATGGCGCACAGGTGACAACCTCAACCGGAGAGGGCATTTATCGGGTTAAGGCATTAGTTGCCGCCAGCAGCAAAGAATGCCCGACCTGCACGCCAATGTATGCTCAAAAAAGCCCGCCGGTCGTCGCCATAACCAACGCCGGAATGGGCCACGGCTCAGAAGAACTTGGCCGCATTCTGATTCAGGCCTGCATCAACACTCTGCCATCGCTTGAACCACAGCCTTCGGCTGTGATCTTTTACAACAGCGGCGTGCAGCTCGCCTGCGAAGGTTCACCGGTGCTGGCCGCCCTCGAAGAACTCGAAAAAAAGGGCATACAGATTCTGGTCTGTGGCACCTGCCTCGACTATTTTTCGCTGAAAGAAAAGCGCAAGGTCGGCGTCGCATCGAACATGTTCGAGATTATCAGCACCCTTGCCACGGCCGGACACGTGATTAACCCGTAATCTGATGCGATATCCATCTGCCAGATATTTTGACAACGCGGCCACTTCTTTTCCAAAACCACCTCAGGTAGCCGAAGCAGTCGCCGCCTACTTCAACGAAAATGGCGGCTCTTACGGTCGCTCGTCATATCCGCGTGCATTTTCGGCTGCACGCGCCGTTGAACAGTTGCGCGACCACATGGCCGCAATAATCGGCACCGCCCTGGCCGAAAACATTGTCTTCACCTCATGCGCGACCATGGCGCTGAATACCGTTATCCAGGGTTTCAGCTGGAAGCACAAACGAGTTCTGCATTCCGCCCTCGAACACAACGCCGTCATGCGCCCGCTTCACATGCTGCAGCAGAAACATGGCATCTGCCTCGAAACCATGCCAGCACACAGCGATGGCAGCGTCGACCTCGAAAAGCTGGCGCAACAAGACTTGTCGAAGGTAGATCTTGTTGTGGTCAACCATCAGAGCAATATCAACGGAGTCATTCAGCCGCTGGAAATGCTGCGGGCGCTGCTTGGCGACCTTCCGGTTCTGGTCGATGCCAGCCAGTCTCTTGGCAATACGCCTGTCAAAGCTGATGCGTGGGGTCTCGACTTTGTCGCTTTTACCGGCCACAAAAGCCTGCTCGGGCCGACCGGAACCGGCGGTCTTTTTCTGCGCAACCCGGCTCTCGTCAAAACACTTATTTACGGCGGTACCGGCAGCGCCTCTGACAGTTACGAAATGCCGACGAGCATGCCCGACCGCTTCGAAGCCGGCACACCGAACCTTGCCGGCCTGCATGGTCTGCTGGCCGCCGTCGAGAACAAGCCTGAATACAGATACGAGCGCGATGATGTCGCAGCATTGCTCACAGGTTTACGCAAAATCAGCGGGTTATCGGTGTATGCTGCAGCAGACATCGAACGGCAGGGGCCGGTTGTTTCGGTTGCAAGTAATCATCTTGAAGCAGGCGCATTTGGCGACAGACTCTATAAAGAGTTCGGCATCGAGACCCGCATTGGTCTGCATTGCGCGCCGCTCGCGCACCGACATCTCGGCAGTTTCCCAGCCGGAACCGTGCGCTTTGCTTTTTCACCTTATCATCAGCCTGAAGACCTTGAGTATCTGCTTGAAGCGGTCAGAAAGGTCACAACATGAAAACAGATATGCTGCTGTTTAAAACAACCCGTGCCGTGATCAAGGGCGAAGAATACTGTCGGGAAGCCGGTTTTGACGTTAACGTAATCGCAGTGCCCAAGGATATTTCGCCCGAATGCGGTATGGCGCTCGCAGTACCGGCAGGCCAGGGCGAAGAAGTGGTTAAAATGCTGGCCGAAAAAAATATTGCCGCGCAGGTTCATAGCGACCCGAGCGCCAGCAGTGGTTTTGATCTGCTCACCACCGTTGAACAGGGCGGCTGCTCGGCTAAACTGCCGGCCGGGCTGCTGATCGAAGCCATCAAGAAGCTGCCAAAAGTCACTAATCCCAACCTGCTCGTCGGCCTCGACACTGTTGACGACGCCGGGGTGTACCGGCTTACCGACGAAATCGCCCTGATCGAAACTACCGATTTTTTTCCGCCGATCTGCTCTGACCCTTACGAATTCGGGCAGATAGCCGCCACCAACGCGATCAGCGATGTCTTTGCCATGGGTGGACGCGTGCTTACCGCGATGAATCTGGTGATGTTCCCGGCCGATGGCGTGCCACTCGAAGCACTCGGCGAGATTCTCGCCGGTGGTCAGAACAAGGTGATCGAGGCCGGCGGAGCAATTGTAGGCGGGCACACCATTGCCGATTACCCGCCCAAATATGGCCTGGCCGTGACCGGCATCGTACACCCTGACCGCATCATCGCCAATAACCAGGCAACGCCGGGTGAAGTTCTGATACTCAGCAAGCCGCTGGGCACCGGTGTTCTTGTCGCCGGGCAACGCATCGGCGAAGCTGCATTAGCCGATTACCGGGCTGCGATCGATACCATGCGCCAGCTTAACCGCCTTGGTGCCGAGATCATGCAGAAATACAACGTCCGGGCGGCAACCGACATTACCGGTTTCGGCCTGCTCGGACATGCTCTGAATATCGCCAACGCCAGCTGTCTGCAACTTAGAATCGAGGCCAGAAAGGTACCACTACTCCCGGGTGTACACAAACTTGTCGTGCTTGGCTGTATTCCCGGTGGAGCCTTCAGAAACCTCGACTATGTTGGCAGCTCCGTAGAATTCGCGCCCGATGTTCCCTATGAACTGAAAATGCTGCTTTGCGACCCGCAAACTTCTGGCGGCCTGCTGATGTGCGCCAAGCCAGAACATACACAGGCAATCATAAAAGACCTGCGCGACGCCGGCTACGCCAACGCAGCAGCAATCGGCGAAACCGCCGCTTCCCCCCACCCCGCCCTGGCGGTTTATTAGTGGTGATTTTATCTTGCCATGTGCTGGTGGCTATGCTAACTTAGCAGAAGTTTAAGAAATTTTTCACACGCAGAAATTAACTGAGGAGAAGTATCTAGTGAGCAACAATAAACCGCTGTCGGAAATTCTCGATACCGCTATTGCCAGAGAAGAACAGGCCTATTTTTTCTATCTCGACCTGATCGAACGCGCCGACAGCAAAGAAGCGAAAGAAACCCTCAATTTTATTGCTGAAGAAGAAAAGAAGCACCGCCGCTTTCTCGTCGATTACAAGAACGGTAAGAAGGGCAGCACCGAATTGTCGATGGCGACTCCAATCGATTATAAGCTTGCCGAGCATCTCGACGAAGTCGATCCCGACAAGCCCCTCACCAGCACTGACATTTATCTTATCGCCGCGCACCGCGAAAAAAGATCGAACCAGTTCTATACTGAGCTGGCCGGCATGCACTCCGATCCCGAAGTGAAGAACATGCTGCTCAAAATGGCATCTGAAGAGCTCAAACACAAGGAAAAAATGGAATATCTCTATTCCAACACCGCGTTTGCCCAGACAGCCGGCGGCTGATAAATTGGATTTCGCGATGACAGGATTGCTGCTGTTTTTTACAACTTACCAGCTCACAGAATGAAAGGAAGACGCACTCGATGATCACTGCAGAACTGCGCGAACGCATCGAAAAGCTCGCGAACAGATATCCCCGCCGCGAATCGGCCCTCATGCCCGCTCTCACCCTGGCCCAGCAGTCAAACAACAACAACCTGACCGAAGAGCTGCTGCAGGAAGTCTCCGACATCGTCGGTGTGACCAAAGGCAAAGCCTACGGTGTGGCAACTTTTTATACGATGTACAACAAAAAGCCGGTAGGCAAGTATCACGTACAGGTCGATACCAATATCCCCGCCACCCTCATGGGCGCCCGAGAGATACTCAAGCACGTTGAAAAAGCTCTCGGCATAAAGCCGGGCGAAACCAGCAAAGACGGCCTTTTTACGCTGAATGAGGTTGAGTGTCTTGGTTCCTGCGGCACCTGCCCGGTTATTCAGGTTAATGACACCTATTACGAAAACATGACCGTGGAAAAGGTAGATAAGCTGATCGCCTCACTCAAAAAGGGCGTAATGCCAGCACGCGAGACCGACTACAACTTTGCCACCGTCTGCAACGTTCTGCTCAAGAACCGCGGCGTCGCCAACTCGACTTCTATCGAAGTCTACAAGAAGAACGGCGGCTACCAGGCTCTGACTAAAGCGCGCGGCATGGCACCGGCCGACATTATCAACGAAGTTAAGATTTCGGCGATCAGAGGCCGTGGCGGCGCCGGTTTCCCGACTGGAGTCAAATGGGGATTCCTCGCCAAGAACACTGGCAGGCCGGTTTATCTGGTATGTAACGCCGACGAAGGCGAACCCGGCACCTTCAAAGACCGCCAGATCATGGAATACGACCCACACCTGCTTGTCGAAGGCATGGCGATTTCGGCCCTCGCACTCGGCTGCAAACTTGCGTTCATCTATATCCGTGGCGAATTCGCCTGGATCGCCGATATTCTCGACAAAGCCATCGAAGAAGCCAAGACCGACAAACAGCTCGGCGACATTGACATCATCGTTCATCGCGGCGCCGGCTCTTACGTGTGCGGCGAAGAAACGGCTCTCATCGAATCGATCGAAGGCAAGCGCGGCCAGCCCCGTATTAAGCCTCCGTTCCCGGCAGTTGAAGGACTCTACGGCTGCCCGACTATCGTCAACAACGTCGAAACCCTGGCCAGCGTGCCTTATATTATCGAGCACGGCGCCGCCGAATTCAAAAAATTCGGCACTGAAAACAACTTTGGCTTCAGAATCTTCGGTATCAGTGGCTGCGTCAACAAGCCGGGCACCTATGAATACCCGATGGGCATCGACTTTGATGACCTGATGAAGGCTGCCGGCGGTGTCAAGGGCAAGCTCAAAGCTGCTATCGTTGGCGGGCTTTCGGTGCCGATACTGACTGCCGAAGAACTCAAGGGTCTCAAAATGGATTTCGATTCATGTATCAAACATGGCACCGCTATTGGTTCAGGCGGCGTCATGGTCATCAACGATGAATTTTCGATTCCCGAGCTCTGTTTGCGCACAATCGAATTCTACGCGCACGAATCATGCGGCAAATGTACGCCCTGCAAGCAGGGTTCAAAAACCCTCAAGCAGGCCCTCAAGCGTATCGTCAGCAAAAAGGGCACCCGCAAGGATCTCGACATTGCTCTGCACATAGTTAATACCGTTCCCGGTCTGACTCTCTGCCCGGTCGGCGAAGCTTACGCCATCCCGGTCAAGAACATGCTCGAAAAGTTCCGCAACGAATTCGAAGCCCTCATCACCAACTGACCCTGTATAAAAACCCGCAGGTGCTACGCACCTGCGGGTTTTTCATTTCTCCAACTTCCTCAATCTGCGCCTATCGGCGTAATCTGCGGATGACTTTTCTCTTATCTTCTAAAAATATTCGAGTATGACCTTTTTGAGGTGGCGGGCTTCGATAAGTTCGGCAATGTCTTTTACCAGTTGCACGCGCAGCTTGTATTCGAGATCGAAATGCGACTCGTTCGCGGCAGTGCCGACAAGAATCTCGATCAGATCGGCGTTGAGAATCAGCCTCGCCATACGTTCAGCAACCCCATCCTGGCCGCGCCAGCTGATCTCGTCGTGACGCAGAAGCTTTTCGACGCGAGACAGCGTCATGACCCCTTCGCTGACAAGATCGACGCCGGCAAGCTGGCTTATCGGCGGCAGTCCATCATTGAGACTGAGCATGGTGTTTGAAAACTGCAATTCGAGCTCACGGGCAATCAGATCAGAAGTTGTGCCTCCGGCAATAACCTTGCTGCCGGTGGCATCGCCAAAGCGCCGGGCGAAGGCAAAATCGCGCTCCTGCCTGGCTGGCGCGCCGGTTGCGATAATCAGTCGTCGGGGCTCGCGAAAATGTATGGTGACATGGCTGGCATCATCCTTGAGCCCGTTTTTGTCATTCAATTCGGCCTTGTTGACGATCTTTTCCGAGAGGTCACGCGCCGCGATGCCGGGGCATTCACGCAACGCTTTCTGAGTATAGGAGATGGCGCCGGCGCGCCCCCACTCGCTCGTCCGACCAAGGCCGGACTGGCTGATTCCATCAGAAAAAGCAAACAGCCGGTCGCCGAGAGAAGGCACAAAACTGGCGCTGGCAACCGCTTTACCGGCATAACGCGTCGAAGCCAGTTCGATGCTCTGCCAGTCGAGCTCAAGCGTTTCGCCGCCGCGAAGCACGAAAGGCAAGGGGTTGTCATAGGTTATCAGGCTTACGTTGCCGTCACCGATCATGTCAATAATGGTAAAGGTGGCATAACCCATCTTGCGCACGCTGCACTCGGGCAGTATGTTGAAAATCAGCTCAAAAGCCTCGGCAATCGACTTGTGTTCACAGACAAAGTTCAGCGCCATCGAGGCAGTCAGGCTGGCAAGCACGTTAGCCTTGATGCCGCTGCCCATACCGTCTGACAGCACCACGATGCGCCGATTTTCCTCTCTGATGAAGCGCTTGAGAATCACGTCGCCGTATGAATGCTCGCCGGCCTTGGCTTTTTGATGATGCCCTATTTCAACAAAACGAAACGGCATACTACTTCTCATCTTCCGAAAACAGCTTGATTACTGAACTCAAGGCGTTTTCTGTGCGCGAAGCATTCTCGCCGAGCAGATTAGCGATTTTCTGCACAGTTTCGAGGTTTTCGCGAATGACCTTTTCAGCGCGCTGCCTGACTTCTTCCTTTTTAACGTCGGGTGCGGCGAGATCGAGAAGAATGGCGCCGGCAGTCTTGCCACGCTCGATCGCATAGAGCGCGAGCTTGACCTTGCGCCCGCTCCATTCAACGTCGCGGCTGTAGGTTTCTTCGCCGCTCTGAATGAATGTCACAAACAGCTGATGCGAGGGGAAAAGCGACTTGAGATCGGCGCCACGCAGTCCGTGTGCGTCGAACAGTTCGACGATTTCTTCGCCCATCAGTATGGCAAAAGCGCGGTTGGCCTCGCGAATCTTGAGTTTTTCGTCGACGATGACAAAGCCCGATGGCATTTTCTGCAGAAGCGATACCGAAAGCTCAGCCGTTTCTCTGGCCAGTAACAGTTCTTCGCTGCGCCTTACCCGCTCGGTAATATCGAATATCGCGCAGACAAACCCGGTGATTTCGCCGGCACGGTCGGTCAGTGGCGCCTTGTGCAGCTCAACAACCTGCTCGACAACGCCTGGTCTGACAAAACGCGTTTCGACAATCTGGCGGCCGCCACTTCTGATCAGGCTCTGGTTGATCTGCACATTGATCTTGTCAAAGTCTTTGTCTTCGATACTCTGATCGATGCCTTTGCCTTTTATGGCAGAAAGTTTTTTGCCAACGAACTCTTCAAACGCTCTATTACAGCCAGTCAACCGGCCGCTTCGGTCTTCATGAAAAATCGGCACGGCAATTGAATCAAGCAGTTCCTGCTGGAGAAACAGGCTCTCGCGCAGCTCGCGGTCGCGCTTTTTGAGCTTCTCGATAATCTTTTTCGACAACTCGACACACATCGTCGGCCGGGCGATGCCATCGAGCATGGCCGCGGCAAATTCGCGACAGGTCTTGTAGCCACAGCCGCCGCAGTCAATCTCACCGGCCTTGTCGAATATTTCAATGTAGGTCAGCGCCTGCTGCAGCTGCTGATCGGTATAACGCTGCTCGCTCATGACTTCTGACCTGCAAAAATCTTTTCGGCCATGTTAATCAATTCGGCAAAATCAACGGGTTTCTGCATAACTGCGCGAACGTTGGGGATATCAAGGTCGAACAGTTCCTGGCCGGCTCGCGCTATCGAAGAAGTTATGATCACCGGAATCCTTATCTTCTCGTCCAGCAGCTGTTGCGCAAATTCGAAACCTTCGTCGGCGCGTTCCATCATGACATCGAGAACGATCAAATCAGGCGCAAAACTGTCTATTTCGCTGCGGCCCTCGGTAGTATTGATGGCAGTATGAACCTGGCAACCCTTACTCCTGAAGAGCGTCCCGTAGGCCGTCAGGAAATCGATGTCGTCATCTATGATCAAAACTTTTTTGCTCATTTACATCTCCGTAACCCTGCAGGCAGGCTAAACCGGCAGCTTTATGATGAATCTCGTGAAAGTCGACCCTTTCTCGGGGTCAGCGTTGGTTTCGACTGCGATCGAACCGTTGTGCATCTTGACTATACCATAACAGATGGCCAGGCCGAGACCGGTTCCCTTGCCCATTTCCTTGGTTGAGAAGAACGGCTCGAACAGGCGCTTCTGACTGTCAGGGTTGATACCGGTACCATTATCGGCAACCTTGAAAACAACTGAGTTATCCTCGACCGCCGCGCTAAAATCAATCTCACCCTGCGACTTCACTGCATCGATAGAATTGTTCAGCAGATTAACGAATACCTGTGTCATCTGCCCTTCGTCGAGCAAAACTTCATCATCAGGATCTGGACAGTTTACTCTAAACGCCACTGTTTTCGGTATAATGACGCTTTTCTGAACTGATTCAACAAAGCTCCCGAGCCGAACCTCGACCTTGTGAACCTGATTCTTGCGGGCAAAGTTGAGCAGGCCCGACAAAATCGTTTTGCAGCGACCGGCCTGGGTTGCTATTGTTTCCAGATCCTTGTATGTCTGCGACTCAGGATCGCTCCCCTCCAGTAAAAGATGGCTGTACATCAGCACTACGCCAAGTGGATTATTTACCTCATGCGCGATGCCAGCTGAGAGCTGTCCCATTGTCGCCAGCTTTTCCGACTGCTGCAGCGCATCCTTGGCAGTAGCCAGTTCCTGGTCGCGGGTTTTTATGGTTTCGAGATAACCGCTCAAGCGCTCGATGGTCATCGAGTAAACGGTTACCGAAAGAAGCAGAATGATCAGCAGAGCGACAAAAACCGAACCCAGAATAAGCTGCCGCATCAGAGGATTGACTTCGTCGCTCTGGTTGACAAAAGCCGCAATATACAGCTCAAACTGCGGAAAATAATCAAAAGCGACGATCTTGTTTTCGCCATCGACTGGCGACTCGAAGCGCAGCAGGCCTTGCTTTTGCGCAATCATGTCAGCGATTATTTCCTGCCCGGCCCATTCTTTTTCGGCACGAGGGTGATTGATTACGTTCTTACCCTGCTTGTCAAACACGAACGGGTATCCGGAAACGCCGATATCTATCTTCATGAATTTCAGTGCAAGTTCGGGCAGATCTTTTTCACGCGCACCGACAAACAACATGCCAACAATTTCATCGTTATGAAAGATCGGTTCGTAACCGGTCACATACCAGTCATTAACCACGTAAGCACGGCCAAAATATTTTTCTGACGCCGCTATACTTTCAGCAATCGGCGAAGAAAAAGGAATCACCGTGCCAATAGCCCGTGTATCGCCGCTCTCCATGATATTCGTCGATATCCTGATAAAGCCGACATCCGATTTTTGAAAAATCGTTGCCCTGCTGCCAAGGATACGCTCGATACTATCGACGAAGGCATTGTCTTCGTGCAGCGAAACGTCGCCGAGATACCAGCGATTCAACGATACCGTTTGATTCTGACTGGCATCAGGAAAACGCGCGACTATTTCGATCTTTTCATCAGTTACCCGCAGCCCTTTCTGGTAAAAAAGGGTGTGCATGACCCGCAGATCCTTGATCGCCTTGGCCATCTTCAGCTCGTGTTCTCGTTCGAACATCTGCATCAACGACTTGACCTCGATGAGCAAATAGTTCTCGACCTGCTCAAACAGCTTTTCGCGCGAAACGTACACAGAAAAGCCGGTGATCGAAACCACCGACAGAATGATGATCAGAAGAATCGGAATGAATACCCTGATCTTGATCGAAAAGTGGCTCGTGCGCAATCTCAGGAAGCGCCGGAGCACTGCGACCCTACGCCGGGTATTCGCTGATGATCTTGCCTGCATCCTCTGGTTTGACCCCGCCGTAGACTTTTTCACCGATCATTACGACCGGAGCCAGGCCGCATGCGCCAATACAGCGCAGGGTGTTCAGCGAGAACCTGCCATCGCTGGTAGTCTGCCCGTTTTTGATCTTCAACTTGCTTTCAAATTCGTGCAGTACCTTCTCGGCACCCTTAACGTAACAGGCGGTTCCCATGCATATCGAAATCGGGTATTTGCCCTTCGGTTCCATGGTGAAATACGAGTAGAAAGTCACCACGCCGAAAACCTTGGATACAGGTATGTGCAACTGTTCGGCAACAGCCTGCTGCACTTCTGAGGGCAAGAAGCCAAAATGGCCCTGTGCCTTATGAAGAATTGCAATCAGTTCATCGGGATCATTCTTGAATTCACTGCAGATCTCGACAATCTTTTCATTGATAATTTGCTGGTTAATACTGCATGTCATGTCTTTATCTCCGATGTTCCTAGTCGATGGCTATGGCGTTGAACTTGCATTTCTGATGACAGGCGCCACATTTGATGCATTTTTCCTGGTCGATGAAATGCTTCTGTTTCAGTTCTCCAGTAATCGCATCAGCCGGGCATGCACGTTTGCAAGCACCACAGCCGATACAGTTCTCTTCGACTACACGATACTCAAGCAAAGCACGACACCTCTTGGCACGGCATTTCTTATCTACTATATGCTGAACATAGTCATCGTAGAAATTGTTGATTGTCGAAAGCACCGGGTTGGGCGCCGTCTGGCCAAGACCGCACAGCGAAGTGCTCTTGATGACTACCGCAAGCTCTTTGAGCCTGTCGATATCAGCCATTGTTCCCTCGCCATGCGTAATTTTATGAAGAATATTGTAAAGCGCCTTGTTGCCTTCGCGACACGGAACACATTTGCCACATGATTCTTCCATGGTGAAGTCGAGATAAAACTGGGCCACAGCCACCATACAGTCATCTTCGTCCATGACGATCATACCGCCGGACCCCATCATCGAACCGGCAGCGATAAGGCTTTCATAATCAATTGGCGTATCGAGATGTTTCACAGTGAGACAGCCGCCGGAAGGGCCACCGGTCTGCACAGCCTGAAACTGCTTGTCACCAAGTATGCCGCCACCGATTTCATAAATCAGCTGGCGCAGAGTAGTGCCCATCGGAACCTCTACCAGTCCGACCTTTTTAACCTTGCCGGCCAGCGCGAAAACCTTGGTACCCTTTGACTTTTCGGTGCCAATCGCAGCAAACCAGTCGGCGCCACGATTGATGATCGCCGGCACATTGGCAAAGGTTTCGACATTGTTGACGTTGGTCGGCTTGCCACGGTAACCTTTTGTCGCTGGAAAAGGGGGTTTGGAAACGGGTTCGCCGCGGTGCCCTTCCATCGACTTGATCAACGCCGTTTCTTCACCGCAAACAAAGGCGCCAGCGCCATATTTCAGCTTAATCTTGAAACTAAATCCGCTGTTCAGAATGTTCTCGCCAAGCAGTCCGGCTTCTTCGGCCTGAGCGATAGCTATGCGCAGGCGTTTGATGGCCAACGGATACTCGGCGCGAATATAGATATAACCTTCGTCAGCACCTATTGCGTAGCCGCAGATGGCCATAGCCTCAAGAACCGAGTGTGGATCGCCTTCGAGCACCGCGCGGTCCATGAACGCGCCCGGATCGCCTTCGTCGGCATTGCAGACGACAAACTTGCGGTCTGCTTCAGGTTTGGCGGCAAATTCCCATTTGAGACCAGTCGCAAAACCGCCACCGCCACGGCCACGCAGACCAGACTTCTTGATTGTTTCGATGACGGCTTGCCGACTGCCGGACAAACTGCTGGCAAGAGCCAGATAGCCTTCATTCGCAATGTAATCCTGAATTTCTTCGGGATCGATAAAACCACAGTTTCTCAGAGCAATTTTAAGTTGTTGTGCTTTCACGATCTGCAGACCTCTACAGTGCCTTCTACCGGCTTACCGCCCTTGATATAGTCATTGACTATCGCAGCCGCCTTCTTGACATCGACGTGACCGAACATGACCGGAGCCTTGCCCGGCAGCGTAACTTCAACAGTTGGCTCAGAATGGCAAAGTCCGGTGCAACCGGTTGATTTGATGATGAATTCCAGGGGTTGCCGGGGCATTTCTTCTTTAAAGAAGTCGAGCACCGGCTTTGATCCCGAGGCGATACTGCAGGTCGCCATGGCGATCTTGATAACTACCTTACTGGATGCAGCCTCTTCTGCGGCTTTGCGCAAAGTCGACTGCAGAACTTTGAGTTCTTCAGTGTTTTTTACTTTATCCATTACTTTGTTTCCATTCCCTGGTCTGGCTGATCAGCCGGCCAGCTTATTGCACTGTGCTACAAGTTCCTTGAGATCAACGGGTTTCTGCATTACCAGATTGGCACCGAGGCTGTTCAGGTCAAAATTCATCTGACTGGCGTCGGCAATCGAAGAACACAAAATAACTGGCGTATTGTTGCCCTTGCCGCGCAGGTCGTTCATGAAGTCAAAGCCGCTGTCGGGCATTTCCATCATGACATCGAGAATCACCACATCGGGCTTCTCGCTCAAAAGCTTTTCCATACCCTCTTTGCCGGTCATGGCCGTGATAACCTCAAGGCCAGCGGCTTCCAGAGCCGTTTTATAGATAGTAATAAAATCAATTGCATCGTCTACGATCAGAATTTTTTTCGACATATCATTCTCCTTGACTGTCTATTCAACACCGGCCAGATAATGGGAAAAAGCGGAGAGCCACATTACTGCGACTCCCCGCCCACGATCTTATCAGGCCTTTTCCAGTTTACATGCGCAGACCTTGTATTCCGGAATCTTGGCGACCGGATCAAGTGCGTTATTGGTCAGCATGTTAGCCGGGGCTTCAGCGAAATGGAAAGGAACATAAGCGGTTCCCTTCGGTATTCTTTTTGTCACAAAAGCATTGGTCACGATGCTGCCGCGGCGCGTAGTTACCCGCACCTTTGCGCTGTTGCCAATGCCCATGGTTTCAGCATCTTCAACAGAGACCATGACCGACGGCCCTGCCAGATTACAGAGGCCTGGCGATTTGCGAGTCATAGTGGCAGTATGGAAATGCTGCAGAATTCGACCGGTGGTCAGATAAATCGGGTATTCGGCATCAGGCATTTCTGCCGGTTCCTTGAATGGAATCGCAAACATGGTGCCTTTTCCCTTGGTAAAGCGGCCAACATGCAGAACTGGCGTGCCGGGATGCTCTGGTGTCGGGCATGGCCAGTGCAGGCCATAGCCGTTGCGCAGGCGCTCATAGCTCATTCCGGCATAGCTCGGCGTACACTTCGTCATTTCTTCGAAGATTTCCTGCGAGCAGGTATAAGCCCACTGCTGCCCCATCTTGTTAGCGAGCAGCTGGTGGATTTCCCAGTCGTCTTTGGCTTCGCCCGGAGGTTCAACTGCCTTCTCGAGCAGCTGCACCTTACGTTCGGTATTGGTGAAAGTTCCCTGTTTTTCAGGCCAGGTGCTGGCAGGCAATATGACATGTGCAAGTTTTGCCGTTTCGGTCATGAAGATATCTTCGACAACCAGGAATTCCAGCTTTTTGAAAGCCTCTTCAGCATGATGAAGGTCAGGATCGCTCATCATCGGGTTTTCGCCCATGACGTAGAACGCCTTCATTTCGCCTTCATAAGCCTTGTCAATGGCAACTGTCATTGGCAGACCATTGTTGGCGTTCAGGGAACAGCCCCAGAATTTTTCGTATTTCTCTTTGACTTCGGCATTGGTAACCTGCTGATAAGCGGTGTAAACCACTGGCAGGCCGCCCATGTCGCAGGCACCCTGAACGTTCGACTGGCCGCGCAACGGATTGACGCCGCCGCCGACTTTGCCCATGTTTCCGCACAGCATCTGAAGGTTGGCGGTCGATTTAACGTTATCGACGCCAGTAGTATGCTGAGTAATCCCCATGGCATAGTAGAGAGCCGCGGTTGGAGCCTTGCCATACAGTTCGGCGATTTCTTCGAGTGTCTTGGCCGGAATGCCGGAAATCTTCTCGACATATTCGGGCGTGTATTTTTCGACTTCGGCCTTCAGCGCTTCGTAACCTTCGACACGCTCAGCGATGAATTCCTTGTCTTCCCAGCCGTTTTTGATGATCAGATGCATCATGCCATTGAGAACGGCCACGTCGGTGCCCGGCCTCTGGCATGCATAAATAGTCGCGTAATCAGCCATCTTGATCCGCTTCGGATCGATGACGATCAGCTTCATTCCGTTCTTGGCAGCCCTTTTCAGGCGGGCGGCGATTACCGGATGCGCTTCAGAAGTATCAGAACCAATGATGAGAGCAACGTCACTTTTTGTAAGACCAGCGATATCGTTTGTCATAGCTCCAGAACCAAATGATGCAGCCAGACCGGCCACAGTGGAGCTGTGTCATAATCGGGCACAGTGATCAATGTTGTTCGTTCCGATCACCGTGCGCATGAATTTCTGGAAAGTGTAGTTCTCTTCGTTAGTTACTTTCGCGGAAGCAAGACCCATGATTTTGTCAGTGCCATGCTTGACTTTAATATCGTTAAGTTTTGTCGCTACCAGATCGAGAGCTTCATCCCATGAGGCTTTGCGGAAAGAGCCGTCGTCATTACGAATCATCGGAGATGTCAGACGATCTGAATGATCGACGAAATCGTAGCCGAAGCGACCCTTAACGCACAACATGCCTTCGTTAACCGGTGAGTTCTCGTCGCCATTGACGCGAACAATCTTGTTAAGCTTGCGGTCTACATGGATCTCCATTGTGCAACCAACGCCGCAATATGGGCATACCGACTTAACTTTTTCGGTTTCCCAGTAACGGGCCTGACCGGCAACCTTTTTCTCGGTAAGTGCGCCAACCGGGCATATCTGCACGCATTCACCACACTGTACGCAAGTTG
Source organism: Candidatus Riflebacteria bacterium HGW-Riflebacteria-2 (assembly GCA_002839435.1). Classification (GTDB taxonomy): domain Bacteria; phylum Muiribacteriota; class Ozemobacteria; order Ozemobacterales; family Ozemobacteraceae; genus Rifleibacterium. The sequence continues at coordinate 71,599 of PGYA01000041.1, forward strand.
ATTTGCCCATCAGTTTGCCATCGTCAAAAACGATTTCAGTATTGGCACCGCGATAGCCGAAGTCGAGCACGTCATTGGTGACGGTTTTCTGGCATGCGGCCACACATCTGCCGCAGGAAATGCATTTGTTATGATCGACTTTTATGAATTCTGAGCTTTCATCGCCATGCGGCTCGAGATCTGAGAACACCAGCGTCGGGCGCTCGATTCCCAGATAATAAGCAGCATCCTGCAGCTCGCACTTTCCGTTCTGCGCACAAGATAGACAATCATGCTTGCCGCTGGAAAGTAACAGATCTACGACCAGTTTCTGAGCCTGAAGAGCCTTCTCGGATCGTGTCGAAACATTCATTCCGTCGCGTACTACTACCGAACAGGAAGTCTGCAGACCCCTCATTCCTTCTACTTCAACTACGCAGGCGCGGCATTTTCCGGCAACTCCGACCTTCTGGTGATAACAAAGCGATGGTATATAAAGTCCATGCTTTTTTGCCACCTGAAGGATGGTTTGACCGGCTTCGGCCTCATACTGCTTACCGTTTATGGTAACGAGCATTGAACCCTCCTGTGAAAATATTCCCAAAATCATTATCGTGACACAAATTACCATAGATTATTGATCTTGCCATGTCAAACAAAATCTGCCCCCTTTTCGCCCGGGATGTACCCCCCTTCAAACACATTTTACTCGCCAATTCTGTGAGATTCTGCTACTTCGAGCAGGATGACGGTTGCCCCCGTTCTGTCATTCTTCGCGCAGCCCTCAGGCGAAGTCGCAGAATCCACGCCTTGCAAGGCCTGCCTGTCGTGAATAGCGATTACGATTACGAGCACGGGCACATAATCTGTGTAATCTGCGGATACTTTTTCCTTTCGTTGACTTTTGCGGGCTGAATCGGTTATAAAAAAGCCTGACGCATCCTGCTGATGTGCCCTGGAGAGGACGAGACTGGTGTCTCAGCTGGTCTTCAAAACCAGTAGCGGGCGGATAATACCGTCTGTGGCAGGTTCGATTCCTGCTCTCTCTGATGTTATATGCAAAACAGATTAAGACTTCTTCCCAGTGTTGACCGGGCGCTGCAGAACGAAAAAATAGCTGCGGCAATCGTTGTCTATGGCCAGGATACCGTTAAAGATTCACTGCGCAAAACTCTCGACGCCATGCGAAAAGAAATACTGGCCGGCACGCTTTGCGAAGTCGCCGAAACCGAAGCACTGCTCAACCAGATCGCCGCCAAGGTCGTCGAAAGATGCCGCCGCATCGATCAACCGTCGCTCAGACCAGTGCTTAATGCCACCGGCATTCTGATTCATACCAACATGGGCCGGGCACCGCTTGGCAAAAAGGTATTCGACGAAATTTTCGCTACTGTTTCAGGCTACTCGAATCTCGAACTCGATCTCGCAACCGGTGAACGCGGCAGCCGCAATGTACACGTTTCGGCACTGCTCAAGCATATTACCGGCGCCGAAGAGGTCTTAGTCGTCAACAACAACGCCGCCGCGCTGGTTCTGGCGCTGACCACTCTCGCCAAAGAACGCGAGGTCATTGTCTCGCGCGGCGAACTGATCGAGATCGGTGGTTCGTTCAGAGTGCCTGATATCCTGGCCGCTTCCGGGGCAAAGATGGTCGAGGTCGGTACAACCAACAAGACCAGACTTTCTGATTATGAAGACGCTATCACCCCTAATACCGCAATATTTCTGAAGGCGCACCGCTCGAACTTCTCAGTCAATGGTTTCACCGAAGAAGTTGAACTCGCCGAGCTGGTTAAGCTTGGGAAAAAGCACAACATAATAGTGCTTTACGACCTCGGTTCAGGGCTTCTCATAAAACCATCGACGCTACCACTCGAGCGCGAACCCGACGTTAAGTCCTGTCTGGCTACCGGCATCGATCTGCTGACTTTCAGCGGCGACAAGCTGCTCGGTGGCCCACAGGCCGGCATTATCTGCGGACGGAGCGATCTCGTAAAAAAGCTGGCAAAAGCACCGTTGATGCGCGCCTTGCGCGTCTGCAAACTGACTCTGGCTGCTCTCACCAGCGTTGCCAGATGCTATCTCGACGAACGCAGTATGATCGAGTCACTGCCGCTGTTCGCAATGCTCGACATGACTCCTGAACAACTGCACCTTAAAGCCATGCGCTTCCAGCAGATTTTGCACGAGAACGGCGTCAGCGCTGAACTCGTTGAAACCACCGGCCGCAGCGGCGGCGGCACTCTACCAGATCTCGCCATCAAAAGCTGGGGCGTTGTCATCGCCTGTGACGAAAAGTCGCAGCAGAAGCGTTCAGATCTTGCTTCCCGCCTTTTCATCGGCCTTCTGGCTCTCGACCGACCGGTGCTTGCCGTACGGCGTCAGGGCGAACTGGTTTTTGACGTGCTCACTCTCGCCGAAGAAGATTTTTCCCATATCGCCGCCGCACTGCACGAATTGATCGCTGAGGAACACCCGCAATGAAGCACCTCATCATGGGAACGGCGGGGCACGTCGATCACGGAAAAACCGCTCTGATCAAAGCTCTCACCGGCATCGAGTGCGACACCCACAAGGAAGAAAAGGCACGCGGCATCACCATTCATCTTGGTTTTGCTTGTCTACCCATGCCTGACGGCGGCAAGATCGGTATCATCGACGTTCCCGGCCACCGTGATTTCATTCACACAATGGTAAGCGGCGCCAGCGGCATCGACTTCGTTCTTCTCGTCATTGCCGCCGACAGCGGCGTCATGCCACAGACGCGCGAACATCTGCAGATCATGGAAATCCTCGGCATCAGACGCGGCATAGTCGCCCTGACCAAGTCAGACCTTATCGAAGAAGACCTGCTAGAAATCTGCGAAATAGATGTCAGAGAACTGCTCGACCAGACCATGTTGAAAGACGCTCCTCTGCTCAAGGTCTCTGCCAGAACCGGGCAAGGCCTTGACGAACTCAAGGGCGCAATAGCAAGAATGTACGAGACCTCACCCGGGCGACCAGCCGAGGGCGTTTTCAGAATGTACATTGACCGCATTTTCAGCAAAAGCGGTTTCGGCACTATAGTGACCGGAACCGTCATCGGCGGGCACCTTGAAAAGGAAGAGGAAGTCGTTCTGCTTTCAGAGAACCCGAAGAAATTGCGGGTCAGAAGAATCGAACGCCATGGCGAAGAAGTTGCTTCAGTACAGGCTGGTGACCGGGCTTCGATCAACCTCGTCGGCCTCGAAAAAAGTGAGTTTACACGCGGCATGGTCATCGCCGACCGCGAACTCAAAGCAACAATAATTGCCGATGCCAGCCTACAGATCCATGCCGAAAAGTGCAAACTCGGACTGTGGTCGAAGGTTATTTTTCATACCGGAACCTGCGAGCAGCAGGCACGCATACACCTGATCAACAGTAACAAACTTGCTTGCGGCGAATCGGCGATTGTACAGATTCATTTTGCCGACCCGGTTTACCTGCAACATGGTGACCGCTTTGTTATAAGAAACTCGTCGTGCGATCAGACCATCGGCGGCGGCGAAATAATTGACGCCGCACCGCTGCACCACCGGCGGCGCCCCGAAAAGCTTGTTAACGAGCTTGAACTCGTGGCGAAAAACAAGCTGCACGAACTTGTCGCGCTCGAGCTCAAGAAGGCGAGAACACCGCTGACCGCATCCGCGATTGCGCGTAACCTCAATGTTTCCGGCAGCAAGGTGCTCAAGCTGATCGAGACGAAAACAGTAAAGGGCGTGCTGCGTTTCGATACGCGCGAAGGCCCGGCGCTGGCGTTACAATCATGGCTAGACATCATTAGAAGCGAGATAATAACAGCTGTCAGCGATTACCGCAAGAAAAACCCGCTGTCAGCCAAGGGCAGCAATCTCGATGAACTGCGCAGCACGCTCAAACTCGAAAAAAGCGGAGCAATTGACGACGTTCTTCTCGCCGTTATAAAAGGGCTTGTCGAAAAAGGCCGACTGCGCGAAAACGCAAAGACCTGGCTGGATGCCGATGACAGTGGCGCCATTGATACCGGGCTGGCGCGCAAGGTCGAGCTGATCGAGAATTTCTTCAGCGGCTGCGGCAGGCAGGCGCCCCTTCCCAACCAGCTCAAAGAACTCGCCGACCGCGAAAAAATCGCCGAAAAAGAACTCAAGGCAATTGTACACCACCTGGTCAGCAGCGGCCGCATTATCAAAACCGAAGACACTCATATTCACGTCAGTATCGTCGATGAATGCCGCAGAAAGCTGATCGACCATCTGTCAGGCAGCAGTGATGGCATCAAGGTCGCCGATTTCAGAGATCTGATCGCTGGTAACCGCAAAATCTGTCTACTGCTGCTCGCTCACTTCGACGCCGAAGGCACCACGCTCCGCCAGGGCGACTTCCGCTACCTCAAGCCCGCCAGAACGGCACAATAATGCAATGCTGAGAACCAGATATGCGCGGAAAAGCATGTCAGGATGAAGGATGTATCACATCAACGACATCTCCCGGGCTTTCCCAGGACTCAGGGAATCGGATGAACTTGAGTTTGCCGTAACCACTGGGTTTGACGCCAGCCTGGGCCGAAAAAGTCCTTAACTCCTGCTGCGCCTCTGGCGGAACCTTTTTCTCGTAGATCTCGCCAAGGTAGAGCCGCCACTGATTGAGCATTTCTGAGAGCAGATCAGGTTCGTTTTCCTGATAGTAGTTACAGAGCGTATTACAGACGGTGTTCACGGCAACGGTAGCCTGCCCTTTGTCACCGGCCGACAGAGAATGCAGAAATGCGGTAAGCTGCATATAGAGAATAGTATCGCTCACAGACAGAGCGCCTTCGTCGATAGACAGGGTTCCGATCCGCCAGTGACTTTCATCGCCACAGGTCCAGATGCTGTGGGCTTCCTGAAACTCGCCCAGCTGTACATAAGCCAGCATGACTCCAAGGGTAGCCTTGGCCATAAGATAAGTATCTATCTTCTTGCGGGCCATCTGACCATCGACTATGGCTGTAAAAGCTCTTGCCGCTTCAGCATATTTTCCCGGCGCAAGCAGGGCATTCGCATCATTGCCCTGAGCGCAGAATCGGTCGAAGGCCTGCTCGTCAGTTTCTGCGGCCGCAGAGCGAGCAGGTCGAGCCGCCGCGCCTCTGGCATTCGCCGGTTTGCGCGCACTCGCGGGGGCTGAGCTCCCCTGATCCATTCCAAGTTTCTCTTTGATCCAGTCAAGCCAGTTACCCATGTCTATCTCTCCTGGAATTTCTGATACCTGTTATTCTACAGCAGACCCAAAATACGGGCAACAATCTGTGTGAAACTTATGCGTTAATCCTTTAATCTGTGGACCTCTTCTTGTTGCCTGTCTTTGTTTCCGTCTTCTGGAGCTGATTTTGCTCCCGCGCAACAGATATGGCGAATGAGGTGGAAATAATGACAGGCTCATGGTATTTTGGCATGCAGAAACCCGCACAAAAGGGTCAATCACTATACGCAGGAATGGAGAAGTTAAATGTCTGACGAAATCAAACTGAATCCTAATAAGATAGCGAGTTTTCTCGATAAAAGACCGGAAGATTTCACCAAGAGAGACATCATTCACTTTGTCGAAAAGAACGACATAAAAATGGTGAATTTTCGCTATATCGGCGGCGACGGCAAACTCAAGCTGCTCAACTTCGTCATCAACGACCGCAAATACCTTGATAAAATCCTGACCTGCGGCGAACGAGTCGATGGTTCGAGCCTTTTTTCCTACATCGACCCCAGCTCGAGCGACCTCTACGTCGTGCCACGCTACAAAACAGCCTTCGTCAACCCGTTTACTGAGATTCCCACGCTCGACATCCTCTGCTCATATTATGACAAACACGGCGAAGCGCTCGGCATTGGCCCGGCCAATATCCTCAAAAAGGCCCACAAAACCCTGCAGGAAAAAACCGGCATGCAGTTCGAAGCGCTGGGTGAGCTTGAATATTATGTTTCTTCCGAACTTGACAAAATTTATACCATTACGCCGCAGAAGGGCTATCACGAATCACACCCCTTCGCAAAATGGGAAATAATAAGAATCGAAGCAATGAAAGCCATTTCTGAAATGGGCTGCCGCATCAAGTATGGCCATTCTGAAGTCGGCAACATCGTTTCGGGCGACTGGGAATACGTTCAGCACGAAATCGAATTTCTGCCGGTCAACGTTGAAGACGCAGCCGACCAGCTCGTCATCGCCAAGTGGGCTATCCGCGAAATCGCCTACAAGTACGGCCTGGAAATCAGTTTCGCCCCAAAAATC
>PGYA01000042.1 GCA_002839435.1 Candidatus Riflebacteria bacterium HGW-Riflebacteria-2
GTAACACGATCATAAACGTTCCAAGAAAGCCGATAATCGGAATTATTGCAAAAAGACTGCCAAGAGCCGACACGGCATAAGGCATTGCCAGCACGGCATTGCGCTGGATCGACTGCTTGATGGTAATCGGCTTGCCCTGTAAATCGGTGACTCTTATGTTCATCGCCTTTTTGCCGGGGGTCTGACCATCAAGCTCCCCGATTTTAAACGGCATGTCTTTGACCAGTATTACCACAGCGGCAGCCATAAACACAAAAAAGCCGAACATAGACGCGATGATACTTGGCAATACGAAAACAGCTATCAGTATCAGAACGGAAGAAACTACCCCGACCAGTACCAAATCAATAAAGGTTGCCAGCAGTCGTTTCTGAAGAATCTGATCGAGATGAAAAGATATGCCGCCGGTTTCAGCTGTCGTCGGGCTTGCGGCGCCACCGGCACTGCCTGCCTGACTGGCACCGCTTCCAGTCGCCTGGTTGTTAGTTTTATTTTCGGCTTCTGACATCTTGTTAAATCCTCCGAAACATCGTAAATTTGAACCTGCTTGCGGTATGCGGCAGTCTTGATTATACAATCAGTTTGGCCCGGCCACAATACCACACTGACCAGGAAAAATAAATTTTACCGTCGCCAGCATATTCGACAGGAGATCAGTTATCAGTAATGAAAATCGGAATAATTTCTGACACACATATCACCAATCCCGCCGCCTGCATTGTTCCTGAATGGATAGCCAGAGCATTTGCAGGAGTCGATCTGATAGTTCATGCCGGCGACGTTGAAAGGCCTGAATACCTGCAGGCGCTCAAGGATATTGCGCCAGTCTGCGCGGTTCGCGGCAACTGCGATCACGCAATTGCCACGCCCGAAAGCATTTCGATAGAAATCGGCTGCGGCCTGCTCACTGCCGCGCATCGCGCACCTGTCGCCCGCCAGGCCCTTTCCCCACAAAGCCGTGTCATGGTCTACGGTCACACCCACATTTCACTGATATGCGAAGAAGAGAGCCTGCTGGTGATCAACCCCGGTAGTCCGAGCCTGCCACGCGGAGGTCTACCGGCTTCAGTAGCGATTCTCGAGGTCAAAGGCGACGAACTTTACGCAGAATTAAAGGTGCAACCCTGACTTGCCGATGAATAGACAAGAGAAAAAAATCATATCAAGGTGGCAACATGAAACGAATCCTCTTTTCGACGGCTTTTGTCTGTATCATGGCCATGACAGTCAGTATGCTGCTCAACACTACTCCGGCCGAAACCAACCCTTCCAGTTTTAAAGGTGTGTTTTCAGGATACCTGTCGTCGGAGCCCTCCAACCTTGACCCGGCGCGTGGCGTCGATGTCAACGAAGCCAGCATTCAGGCCAAAGTGTTCGACGGGCTTGTGCGCTATGACGAAAAAATGCGGCTGGTCGGCAATCTCGCCGAGTCGTGGACAGTAACGCCTGACGGCAAAGAACTCGTATTCAAGCTTAAACAGAATGTCTTTTTTCATAACGGCCAGGCAATGACATCGAGCGATGTCGTGTATTCTCTCGACCGCATTCTCGACCCGGCCGTCGGCTCACCGCGCACCTGGGTGCTCGAAAAAGTCGAAGGCGCTGCCGAACGTCTGCGCGGCGAAAGCAATAGTATCGCGGGTATTACCGCTATTGATGATTACACCGTTTCGATCAAACTCAGCGCCCCCTTTGCACCATTTTTAAGCCTTCTCAGCATGCCGGCCTGCTACGTTCTGCCTTCTGGCAACGCAAAGGCAATCAGCGACCGCAGCTTTTTCGAAAGACCCTTTGGTACCGGCCCCTTTAAAATCACCGAACGCGTTCGCGACAGCCATATCAGGCTGGTCGCCAATTCCGCATATCATGGTGTCAAACCGCATCTGGCACGTATGAACATGCGCATCATTCCTGAAAACATGAAAGCAGAGATGGAATTTGAAAGCGGCAACCTCGACATGCTGCAGCTCTACCCGGCCAACTATGAACGGTTCAAGTCCGACCCCGATTTTGCCGCCCGCATCACCGACGTGCCATCGCTCAACGTCTTTTACATCGGCTTCAACAATCAGGCCGCGCCGTTTGACGATGTCAGAGTGCGCCGCGCTCTCAACATGCTGGTCGATCGCGAAAAAATCATCAAGGCAGTCTACCAGGGCCGGGCCGTTGCCGCCAATGGCAGCATCCCCCCTGGCATCAGCGGTTACAGTGGCGACAGCAACGGGCTTGAGTACAACCCCGAAGAAGGCCGCCGCCTGCTCAAAGAAGCCGGCTATTCAAAGACAAAACCGCTCACTTTCGACCTTTATCAGCGCTCAGCCCAGTCGGCTTTCGAAATCACCCGTCTTTTGCAGGGTGAACTCAAAAAACACGGCGTTGTCATCAACCTCAAACCGATGGAATGGAGCGCTCTCAAAGATGCCGTCAGCAAAGGCGAAGCACCGGCCTTTTACATGAGCTGGTTCGGCGATTATCCTGACGGTGAAAACTTTCTGTTTCCGGTGTTTCATTCAAGCAACTGGGGTTCTGGCGGCAACCGCGCCCGTTTCAAGAACGCAGAAATCGACAGCATGATCGAAGATTCAGTTAAAATCCAGGATGCTGACCGCCGTTCAGAAGCCTACAGCCGCATTAACCGCAAGATCGCCGAACATGCCCCCTGGATCTATCTCTGGCACGCCAGCGAAAGCTACCTGACCAGCGCGAAAGTAAGCAACATGGACTTTTCGCCGATGTTTTTCTGCGACAACGCCCTGACCCTTTCTGTCAAAGAATAAATGCTTGAATTCACGCTCAGAAGGCTAGCCGCCACCATACCAGTTCTTCTGGGCATTCTGCTAATTTCATTTGTCGTGCTTTATCTGATTCCGGGCGACCCGGCACAGACTGTTGCCGGTCCCCGGGCCGATGCCGCGACTCTTGCGCGCATCGCAGAAGAAATGGGCCTCGATCAGCCTCTGCACCAGCGTTTTTTTTCTTACCTGCACCGCATTTTCAAGGGTGATCTTGGCAGTTCGGCTGTTTCCGGCAAACCGGTGCTCGACTCGGTCATCGAAAAATTGCCATTTACACTCAAACTGGCAGCCCTCGCCATGAGCTTCTCGATCGTCCTCGGCATTCTCGCCGGCATCATCAGCGCGATAACTCAGGGCCGCTGGCTCGACCGCGTCTGCACGGTCTTTTCGGTGGCCGGCATCAGTATTCCGGTATTTCTTTCGGGCCTTGTATTTCTCTACGTCTTCGCGGTCAGACTCAAATGGTTTCCTTCATCTGGCTTTGACGCCGACAATTCGCTTATGCCTTTCATCCTGCCGGCATTCACACTTGGCATACGCTCGGCCGCCTTTCTGGCGCGCATCGTGCGCAGCAGCATGATCGAAGTATTGAATCAGGATTTCATCAGAACTGCACGCGCGAAAGGACTCAGCCCCGCCCGCATTCTGTTCCGGCACGGTCTGGTCAATGCTCTTATCCCGGTAATAACGGTAATCGGACTCGACCTGTCGAGCTATCTCAACGGTTCAGTCATCGTCGAGACAATCTTTGATCTGCCAGGTATCGGCCGCTTCGCGATGGATGCGATTCTACAGCGCGATTACCCGGTCATTCAAGGCATAGTGATGCTCGGCGCGCTGGTTTTCATTCTCGTCAACCTTCTGGTTGACCTGCTCTACGCCTGGATCAACCCGAAAATCCGCGACGAAATGCTGGGGAAACTGGCACGATGAAAAAATTACTGCGCAATCTCACCTTTGCCGGCTGGCTGAGCTTTATTGGAATAGTGCTGGTATTGCTGGTCGCCATTTTTGCGCCGCTGCTGGTTGCCAACGACCCGATGGAAACTGACCCGTTGCGCCGTCTCAGCCGCGAAGAAGGCTTTCCGCTCGGCTGCGACCAGCTCGGGCAGTGCGTATATTCCCGCCTGATTTATGGCGCCCGCCTCTCGCTGATCATAGGCTTTTCAGCGCGTCTGTCGTCGCTGCTCATCGGCCTCGCCATCGGCCTGGCCGCCGGCTACGCCGGAGGCTGGCTCGACTGGTTTTTAATGCGCGTGGTCGATATGTTTCTGGCATTTCCCAGCCTGCTGCTGGCCATCGCGGTATCCATGGTCATGGGCAGCGGCATAAAAACCGTGATTTTTGCTCTGGCTATAGTTGGCTGGGCTGAAATGGCGCGCATAATCAGATCGGCAGCACTCGAACTACGTTCGGCCGAATACGTTCTGGCCGCGCGAACACTTGGCGCCAGCCATCTGCGCATAGTGCTCACTCACATTCTGCCCAACTGCCTGCCGTTGATCACAGTAATATTTACCATGGGCATGGCGACTGCCGTGCTTTCTGAAGCCAGTCTGAGCTTTCTTGGCCTCGGCGTCGATCCTTCGCTGCCGACCTGGGGCGGCATGGTGGCTTCGGCAAAAGACTACATGCTGCGTCGCCCTGAGCTGGTCGTTTATCCGGGGCTATGTATAGCCTTTCTGGTAATAGTCTTCAATATTTTCGGCGATGAACTGCGCGATATTCTCGATCCGTCCCGCAAAGGAAACTGGTAACATGAGCGACAGACGCCCGGTAATAGGAATTGCTTACGCTGACTCTTCGGTGCGCGATAACGAAATGCGCATCAGAACTTATGTCTCCCGCAAATATTTTCATGCCGTGCAACTGGCCGGCGGACTGCCGATTCTACTGCCGGCACCAGCGCGACCAGCAGAAGACTTTACTCCGGCTGACCTGCAAGGCCTGGTAGATAGATATCTCGGTATGATCGACGGCCTGCTGCTGCCCGGCGGCGAAGATGTTCACCCCCGCTATCAGGGCGAAGATCCTGCGGTAACGCTCGATCTGGTCAACCCATTTCGCGACGAATTCGAGCTCTGCCTCGCAAAAACCGCATATGAACAACACAAAATGCCTGTGCTCGGCATCTGCCGAGGCTGCCAGGTTATCGCAATAGCGCTGGGCGGCAAGGTTCATCAGGATCTTGGCGGCATTGCGCGCGTGCAGCATTCGCAGAAGTCTCCGCGCTGGGCTGTTTCTCATCAGGTGAAACTCGAAAAATCCTCAAAACTGGCAAACCTTTTTAAACAGTCCAATAATGAACTGTTCACCAATTCATTTCACCACCAGGCAGTAAAGGACTTCCCACCGGGTTTCACCTGTAGCGCGCACGCCAGCGACGGCGTAATTGAAGCAATCGAATGCAACAGTGAGCGCTTCTATATCGGCGTACAGTGGCACCCGGAAGAGACCTTCAGCGGCGATCAGGCAAGCCGGCAATTGTTTACCGGTCTGATCGATGCTGCCGCCCGCAACAACAGCGGCACAAGGTTTAATTAGCGCAGATTATTGCCGGCAACATCAACATTGATCTGATTGCGCATCTCGACCGGCTCGGAAATCGGATTGAAATTGCGCGAAAAAAACTGTGCCGAATTGTTTGCTGCTACGGCCATATCAGGCCAGGTAATAGTCGCTGTATGAGTTTCGTTTCCCGGCAGATCGACGACAACACGGTATGTCTTATGCGAGCTCAAATTGCCGGTAAGCGGCACACGAAATGACAATCCTTCGGCCGGCATGTGCAAAATTTCGATCTTACGCGAGCCAAGCGCTGCGATACCTCTGTCATCAAAAATTTTAACGTTGAGAGTAACAAGGCCAGGAACATATTCCTTCGGAAATACTTTAAAATATGCGTCATTACCCGAGAGACTGCAGCCAACAATTTCAATGACCGACTTATCGACCGTCTTGAAACCACTCAGTCCAAACAAAAAAAGCAGAAAAACCAGTGTAATTACTACCCAAGCTGCTATTCGCCGCATACAATTCTCCCGATATCGTCTTCTACTATATATATCGGCGTTCTGGCAGCAATAGTTTAGCCTGTTCCAGTAAACAGCGGTCAGAAATTGAACCAGCCGGATTTTGAAAAATGAATGATTATCACGACCGCTACGGCCCAGACCACCATGTTGATCTGCAACGGCCGATCACGCATGATGACTTCTGAAGGATTTTCGCCCTGATCCTGAATATGAATCAGATAGAGATAACGCAGAATGCCGTAAAGAACCATCGGCACAGTGTAAACCAGCTTGTCACTGCCGAACTTCGCGATGGTATCGGGGCTGACCGTATAAAACGAATAGGTTACAATCGCCATGGCTGCCAGAATAGAAGTCATCTGATCGATGAACGAAAGCGAATAATGCGCAAGAATTCTGCGGTGCCGAACCGCTTCGTCCTGATAGGTGGCAATCTCCTGCCGGCGCTTGGCCAGGCCGAGAAACATCGCCAGCATCATCGTCGAAAGCACCAGCCAGTGCGAAATATAAATTGTCGGCTCGAGCGCCTTGAGAGCGCCAACGCCAGCCGTAGCGCGCAGCACAAAGCCGGTGGCGATGCACATTACATCGAGTATCACCATATTCTTGAGCTTGAAACTGTAAGCCAGATTCAGCATGAAATAAGCCAGGGCCATCGAAAAGAAGAGCTGGGAAATATGGTAAGCGGCAGCCAGACAGACCAACAGAATGATAATCAGCGCCGCCTTGCCTTCAGTCAATGAAAGCTCGCCGGCAGCGATAGGCCGCTTCGACTTCTGCGGGTGCAGACGATCTTTTTCGACGTCAGCAATATCATTGAGCAGATAAACACTGCCTGACAGTCCACAGAAAATCAGAAACCCGGCAAACGCATAAAGCCAGGCACCCGGTTCAAACAGCAGACCTTTTTCTGAAAACATCAAAGCCGCAAATAGAATCAGGTTCTTGATCCATTGTTTCGGTCTGAGACTGAAAAATACCGGCGCAATCATTCTCTTTTCCTCTGCTGCATCAATGTTTAACCCGCGCTATTCTACCAGCATGCCGGCGGCATGTAAACTTTTTAGACTCTCTGTGCGCCAACGAAAAAAATATTGAAAGCACAGATAGCGTGGCAAGCACATGGTTATATGGTAGAATTCGAGAAACCGCGAACGTCTCCGCTTACAGATGCAGAACCCGAAAAGCGAAATACTGTTGATCAGCAGCGAAGCCGAAGCGACGACAGGCGATTATCACAGCCTGCGCCACTTTGGTGGATGTTTTGCGCCACTCGGCCTGTTTTGCCTCGCAGCAGCAGCACCAGGTCGCATCGCCGTTGTCAATGCCGGCAACCTGACACAATTGAATGAATGTCTACAGGATTTCTGCAATATCAAAGCCGTTGTAATTCAGCCAGGCAGCTGCCGTGAAGACAAAGTCATGCAAAGCACGGTGACAGAACTGCGCAAACGTTTTCCGGCAGCCAGTATCGGCATCAGCGACCCGACTGCGACGCATCGCGAAGCATTCGACTTTACTGTCGCAGGCACCGGAAAAACCGCGGTTCTGCGTATTCTTCGCGGCGAAGTTCCGGCCGGACTGTTTGACGGCCAGACTGCCGCGACATTTGATATTCTCGATATTCCCAAAGAGCCGCATGCCGAAGGCGAATATGAGGCCCACCCGGAAAAATGGCTGGCGGGGCGCACGCTTGAAGTATTTCAGCCCTGGCTCGGTCTGCTCGACCGCTCAGAGAACTACTTCTGCTGGCCGGGCATCGACTGGATGGCAAAATTTATCAGCTGGCTCAAACTTTCCGGCTATGGCGCCGTACATTTTCGACCTTCCGGGCTGACTCCGGCTAATCTGCACGAACTGCGTTCGGTAATGCTGAATCTCGAAATGCCATTTGCCGCCAGTTTCAACATCAGCGAAGATCTGCATTTCACCAGAGTCGGAGCCCCTCTTCGCCAGATATGGCTTTATCATCCTGCCCCGGAGACGGCACACATCTGTCTTGAACAACTCGACCGCATCAGGTCAGCAGATTGCCTGCCCGGAGTGCAACTCAACCTCGGCAGTTCCGGCCTCGCAACCGAACCTGAAATGCTCGCAGCAGCAGAACGTATTTGCTTGAGCGACCTGCCATGCTGGGCGCTTTCCGACCTCAAAAGGGTCATGGCAAGATTCTGGCGCCGCCGCTTTTTCAGCAGACTTGCCAGGCTGCGCAGTGCCGGCGAACTGATAATGTTCATGAAAACGTCGTATAATATTCTCGACATCCTACTTTCTTCAGAAAGGCACAGGTAACAGAAGATGATTCATGTCGTCAACGGCCCCAACCTTAACCTGCTCGGGCAACGGGAACCAGAGATTTACGGAACCCGCACGCTCAAGGAAATCTGCGAAGAGCTTGAAGAAAGCGCTTTCTGCAACAGCGTGCAGATCAGTTTTTTTCAGAGCAACCATGAAGGTGAAATAATCGACTATCTACAGAAACTCAAGGCCAAAGATTCGGTCATTCTCAATGCCGGCGGACTGGCCCATACCAGCGTGAGCCTGCGCGACTGCATCGCTGCCATAGATGCCGAGGTAGTCGAAGTGCATATTTCCAATATCACAGCTCGCGAAACTTTTCGGCAGACTTCACTGCTCAGCCCTGTCTGCAAAGGTGTCATAATGGGTCTCGGCACCGATGTCTATCGCGTTGCCCTCGAATGGTTGATCGAAAGGGAATAAAACCTGAACAATTGCGGCAAAAAAATTGAACTGCTGGCTCCGGCCGGAACTGCCGGCTGCCTCAAGGCCGCCTGCCTAGGGGGGGCTGATGCTATATATCTTGCCGGGCAACGCTTTGGAGCCCGGGCCTTCGCCGGCAACTTCGATGAAAAGGGGCTGCGCTGGGCAAGACGAGTAACCGAAGCGCTCGATAAAAAGCTTTATATTACGCTCAACACCCTGGTATTCGAGCATGAATTCAAGCTTCTCGAAGAAGCACTCGATTTTTATGAAGTGCTGCAGCCTGATTCACTGATCGTTCAAGATCTCGGCGTTGCTGCGCTGATAAAACGGCGAAAGAGCAGAATCCCTCTGCACCTCAGCACGCAGGGCGCCTGGTTTGGCCAGGGCGGCTACCGCGAACTGACTGATCTCAATATTTCGCGGGTAATACTGCCGCGCGAACTCAGCCACACAGAAATCTGCGCGCTCAAAGAAGCTTACCCCGACCTCGAACTCGAAATATTCGTGCATGGCGCCATGTGCTACAGTATTTCCGGGCGCTGTTACTGGAGCATCGCCCTGGGCAGCCGTTCCGGCAACCGTGGCACCTGCGCTCAGCCTTGTCGCCGCGAATATCAACTCAACGGCAGGCCAGAACAGGCAACCTGCTGCTTCAGCCCGAAAGACCTGCGCCTCATCGACCAGGTCACCCGGCTACAGAACAGCGGTGTAGTTTCTCTCAAGATCGAGGGCCGCATGAAAGGGCCCGATTACGTTTATCAGACAGTAAAAGCCTATCGCGAGGCCATAGACGGCTCAAGCAACCCGCAATCAGCCATGCTCGACGAGGTTTTTTCGCGCGCTGCCGGCGAAGGATTTTTTAATGGCACCGCTGCTCCAGAGGAATGGCGGACCGGCAGTAATGTCGGGCGCGAAGGAGCACTGGCAGCGACAGCAACCGGCAAAAATACTGAAGGACTGGTCGAACTCAAGGTTGTGCAAACGCTCGCACCCGGCGACGGTGTGTTCTGGTTTATCCGCGGCGAAAAGCAGGGCAGTCGCATCACCTGGGTAAAAACTGACCGCAAGCGGCCGGGCTACGCCATGGTAAGAGGGTTGCCCACTTCCTTGAAAGCCGGCACCGAAATCCGCCGCTCATCACAGGGCAGCAGCGAAGACTGGGAATCTAAATGGAACCGCGACTGGGAAAGACGCCCGGTAGACCTCTTCTGGTCCGGGCACGACGGCACACCGCTCGCGGTCGAAACCGTCATCAACGACCACCCACTGCGCCTGGAAACCGACGAACCCCTGCAACTTGCCCTGAACAAGGGGCTAGAAGCCGGACCGCTGCAGGAAAAATTCACCGTGCTTGGCGATCTGTTCAAGGCCGGCCGTCACGTCACGGCACGACTTGACCCCGGCCTGCACATCAACGGCAGTGCCCTGAAACGACTCAAACGTGCGCTCGTCGAATACATCTGCAAGCTCGAACAACTGCCGCCACCCAGAGAAAAAACCAGCATCGCAGAGATGATCATGGCTGCCAGCGAAAACCGCCAGGTCGACTATTCAAAACACTTTTCCAGCGAACCGCAGCCACAGATAAGACTGCGCGTCTGGAACCAGAGTTTCCCGTTTCTGCGTGACATCCACCCCGATTGCTGGATATTACCCTGGCAGGGTGACCAGTCACGCGCCGACCGGGTAATTCACAGCAAAATCGCCTGGTGGCTGGCACCGGTACTTACCAGAGAGCATTTTTCCAAAGTTTTTGAACAGCTTAAAACCGTAGAAAGCGGTGAGTTTTTATGCTTCGGCTGGGAAGCCTTCGACCTCGCCAGACTGCTGCCACACCTTGAATTCTCGCTCGACTGGTGCTTCAACACCTGCAATCTCGCGGCAATTGACTATATAAGAGGGCGTGGTGTCGAACCCGTACTCAGCCGTGAATGGAAAGATGAGCGCATCCCTGAGAACCTCACCGCTTTCCGCACCGGCAGTGCCTGGAACCCGCTGGTTTCATTTTCGCGGTTCACCGCTGATCTGCCAGCGGGCAAAACGGTGCAGAATTCACATAACGACAGGTTTTTCCAGTTGCCGGTCGGCAACGGCGTCACCGCGACATTTCTTGAAGATATCCCGGCTTCGCTGACCCGGCATGGTAACGCATCATTGCAGATCGACATCGCGATTTCCCCACAGGAAAATCCGGTCCAGGTCGCCAAAGACCTGAACCGGATGCTGACTGCTTTTAAAGCGGCTTAGAAACCTTTTTCGACGAATCCGCGCGCCTGCGGTTTAACCGTAAGCACGGCACATGGCGACTTGCGCGCGATTTCATAGCTGTTGCCACCCAGCCATGAATCGATGAAACCACTCTTGCCATGGGCGCCGATAATGATCAGGCTGACTTCGTTTTCGCGGGCATAATCGATAATGCTCTCGTAAACCAGGCCACCCTGAACCTTCTTGATGATATCGAGTTTGTTGAATTCATCCGGAACAAATTCTTCAAGCAGCACTCTGTTCTGTTCTTCCCATTTGTCGGAGGTGTTAAGGGTATCGCCGAGTGAGCCGGCCTGCAGAACTTCTTCTTCGATCACGTTGAGCAGATGAATCTGCGCACCATATTCGCTGGCAAGAGTAGCAGCATAGCGCAAAGCCAGTGCCGAGCCTTCCGAAAAATCAACCGGTACAAGTATTTTGTTAATCTTGATCATTGCAGAACCTTCCAATTTTTGTCTGCTGCCATTTTACCTTCAGGTGACAGCGAGGTCAAATTTATTTAATCCAGATCGGTGTACGGCCGGGCACCAGTACATTGATATCGAGGCCGTCGATGCGACTGACAGCGATGCTTTCGCCGACCTGATAGGTTACGTGCTTATTGTCAGGAGATAGCGACGGGAAAAGGCCACCGACGTTGGGGCGCTGCAACTGTTTTGTCTCGATGTTCATGTATTCGAGTTCGTTGCTGCCGTAGCGATCGGTGAAATAGACAAGATACTTCTCGTCATTAGTGAAAACCGGAAAGGTTTCGTTGACCTTTTTGGTATCGGTCAGCCTGATGATACCCTGTGCCAGAGTTGAAATCAGGTAGATGTCGTTGCTGCCATCTTCGGTGAGCGCAGAAACCGCGATCCACTCTCCGCCCGGGGCCCAGTTAGCCGCGGTTACCTTGAGCTTCTGCGAAATCTTGTTGGCGCGCTTACGATCGAGACTGTAAACAAAGAGTTCAGCTTTACCATCGCAGCTCGTATAAAGAAAGAACTTGCCATCAGGAGAAAAATCTTCGATAGCCGCGCCGGTGAGAACCTTTTTGACCCGGTCACCACTGCGGTTGAGCAGATATATCTCTGAAGTCATGTCGGGAGCTTTATTGGTAAAGCCGATCCAGCCAGTAGCTTCGTTGTAGCGCGGGAACATGATGTTATTAAAAGCCGGTGTCAGCCGGATTTTACCGGTGCCATCAGGTTTTATACTGGTTAGATAGTGAGAATCGGGAGCGGTCGAATCGATATAGAGTATTTTCCCGGCAGGTGCCTGCGTTTCGCTCTGGGCCGACAGCCCCGCAGCAACAACCAGCAGCATGAAAACGATAAAAACAGTCCTCTTCATATTTTCGCCTTTCGCATAAATAAAAATCGGGCAGGGGTTGTTACCCCTGCCCGCAGTATAAACCAAATTACTTTCGCGGCCAACTATATTTTAGCTGAACGATTTGGTGATATTTTCGAGTTTGCCGATATTGGTCGTCAGCGTCTTGTGATCTTTGTCGAGGTCTTTGATTTCGCTCTTCAGGCGTGCTACTTCCTTGTAGTTGGCTGAGTCATAAGCATCGAGCTTGGCCAGAGCATCATTCACTTCTTTGGCCTTTTTGCGATTGGCATCAGCTTCGCCTTTGAGTTTTGTGGTTTCGGTCTTAGTTGCTTCAAGCGCAGTAGCCATTTTTGCCCAGGCTTCCTTGAGTCTGGCTTTGTCCTGTTCAACCCTTCTGCCCGCACTCTGAATGTTCTGACCGACAAGACCGAGGAAGAAATTGGTGCGATCCTTATCGATCATCTTTTCAAAATGCAGCTGTGAGTTGAGAAGTGTTTTCTGGAGATCGACCAGACTCTGCGACTGCTGGAAGAAGTCGAACGGGCTTGCGGTTACCCAGAGCATCTTCTTCTCACGCACAAGGTTTGAGCCGTCTCTGATAGCCCTGTAGTATTCTGTCGATTTCATGTTAAGTTCAGGCATCTTGATTTCGCCGAGGAACTTCTGATACTGCTCATTGGCAGATTTGGAAAGCGTTGTTTCAGTGCTGGTAGAGGTGCCTGTTGAGGTAGAAGTGGAAGTAGACGTAGAAGTAGAGGTGGAAGTAGATGTAGAGGTACCAGTGCCAGTGCCTGTAGAGGTAGAGGTGCTGGTCGCAGTTGAGGTAGAATCAGTTGCCGGATTAGTGGCATTCTGGTCTTTTCCTATGCCACGCAGAACGTCGAGCCATCTCTGCCACCAGGCGCGGTCATCAACAGCGCCTTCGCCCTGACTTTCGGCCGCAGCTGCGGTATCCATTTTGGCGATTTCTTCGTTGGTCAGAGGCATGTTGTTGCTGCCAACAAGTTCGACCTTACCAACGCGGTCAAGGCGATAAAAATAGCCTTCCGGTGGGTTCATCGACATCCATTCTTCTTCGGTCATGAATTTGTTGTCGATCATGAATCTGATTGTTCCGGCATTCAGGTCGGCAATACGCTTGCCCTGAGCCAAAAGTGCACGGTTAGCTGAATCCAGAGCGTTCTGCAGCTTGGCGATCCTTTCCTTGATCGACAACTGCGGAAGATTGGCAATATCACCAGAAGATGAAGCATTACCAGGTTCAATTACAGCCTGAGTGCCCGTAGCAACGGGGGTTTCAGGAGCTGCCGGGTTGGCCGGAGTTTCTTTTTCGACGGGAACTTTGAGATTCCAGCCGGCATGTATCAAATCGGGGTTTTTGAGTAATGAAGGAAATGCATCTTTGTTGGCTTCGACGATTTCGCGATAACGGTTACCGTCGCCAAGCAATCGTTCGGCAATTTTCCAGAGGCTGTCACCGGCTTTAACCGAGTAGCCGACAACTTCGATAACTTTTTCGACCTTCTCTTCAGCAGGTGCATCGCTGTTGGCAAGTTTTTCGATTTCTTGCGAAACAGCCTGAATTTCTCTGGTTGCGGCTTCGACTTCTGACGTAACATTGAAGAGACCGCCACCATTCGGGTCGTCAGCTGCGAACAGGGTAGCAAAACCCAGAACGAAGACAGACAATAATAAAATAATTCCTTTGCGATTCATGTTTTCACCTCGCGAAAGTATTTGAGCATATAACCATTATACTCATATTACGTTCAGTACGGAAACTAAGTTTCAATTTTTTTCCAAATGTACCCCATTTTTTTGAAACTTTGCATCTGGATATGTTATTCTTGGTGAGAAAATGCAAAAGCAAGTTTTGAGGAGAAAAAAATATGTGGCCTAGATGGATTCGCGCACTGGCTACGCTATGGGTAGCCTGGGACAGCAAACAACGCAAGACTCTCGACTGGTTCTGGATACTGGTCGTATTACTTCTCGGCCCACTTATGCTGCCGTTATATCTGACAGTCCGCCCACTTCTCAAAGGGGAAAAACGTGTCGGAAGCTTCATCTGGAACCTGTTCATCAGTCTCGAAAGCTTTGCCACCTGGGTGGTTGGGCTGGCTGCGACTGCTGTGTTTGTCGAAAATATCACAACCCCGCACGACCCCAACCTGCCGGAAGTCAGGCGCGCCGAAATCAAAGCAGGCAGCCTGGCCGGAGTTTTCATCTTCATATTCCTGGTTGGTCTCGAGAAAATCGGTTTCGAATATTTCCGCCAGCATGTCGAAAAGAGCCTGACCGAATCCTGACTGGAGCGGTCTCATCAAATACCGGAGCCGGCCAATGCGACTTTTTACCGCTACTCTCGTTGCGTTGCTTCTGTTGACTGCATCGACACAAACAAACGCAGCCGGCGAGCTGAGATACGGCCCGGTGCAACCGACCGAAGGTCCTGGTGGCACAATATATCAGCATGAATCGATGACTGCCTGGCAGCGCGGTATAAACCATGAACGCTACCAGGTATTTGAACCGGCCGGCCCTGCCCTCGAACAAGCCGGCCTGGTAATACTGCTGCACGACTGGTTAACCGAAGACCCTGAATACTATATGGGTTTGATCAGGCATCTGTGCCGACGCGGCAAGGTCGTTCTGTTCCCGAGATTTCAGGGAACCGGCGCCCTGGATAAAGACTATCACAGCAATATCGTCCGATCGATCAAAGACTTTCTTTTACAGTCTTTTGCCCGCAAAGGCACCCAGATCGACCGCAACCGGGTAGCCTTGCTCGGGCATGGCGCCGGCGCGGTTCTAGCCGCCAACGTAGCCGCTTCAGCCGACTATTTCGGCCTGCCGGCCCCGGCCTCGCTGATGATCATCACCCCACACCAGCGTTCGCTCAAGTTGCTCGACCTGACTGGCATAAGCCGTAAGACGAAAATGGTCGTAATCAGCGGCGACAAGGCTGATCCGATCAATGATCAGATGGCCAGAGAAATCTATTACGCCGCTAACCGTATCAAATCAGATAACAAAATTTTTATTACAGTTTTATCGGACTATTACGGGCAACCGCCACTCATAGCTGACGAACTCGCACCGCTGTCGCCTGAGCGCCCGCTGTATGAGCGTCTGGTAGTACGCCGCCGCCATGAGTTCGTCAATAGTTTCCGCGCACGCAGCGCCGCCGGCACCCTGCGCACACATCACATCGACGCCTTCGACTGGTTTGCCATGTTCAGAGTATTTGATGCACTCGAACAAACGCTGATCGGCCAGACCAGCCTGAATATTTTCAAGAACACTCCTGAACTCAGATTCATGGGCTACTGGAGCGACGGTAGAAAGCTCAAAGGCCTGATCGTAACCGACCGCCCCTGAAGAGGTAAGCATGCGCACCAGAATATTAACCCTGACAGCCATAGTCATGTTCAGCATGCTGGTTCTGGTTGGCTATTTTCATCAGCGCGAGCTGCCCGGCTTCCCTGATGATGCAACCCTTTTAACGATAATTCAGCAACGTTCGCCCCTGACCTTCTGGCAAAAACTTGCCGCGCTCACCGGCAGAGGTGAACTCGACAGCTCACTGATCTGGTCCGCCCTTTCCCGTTTCGATCACCTGACGCTGTCACAGGACGACCGCGTAAGCACCGATGCGGCACGCGCCGCCCTGTATGTCAGACTTAAAAACTATGAACCGGCAGTACTTTCACTGCGCCACGTAATCGCTAGCAGTCGTTTCGCAACCGAGACCAGCCAGTGCCTCGAACTTCTCAAACAATCTTATGCCGCTACCGGCCAGGCATTCGAAATGTCTGGCGAGAACTCCGCCCCCACAAAAAGTCAGCCGGGTACCAGTATGTTTTTTATGGTGTTGTGGGTTCTTCTACTGCTGTTTCCTGCGGCAGTTACCAACGTCGAAAAACATAACTGGCTGGCGCGCTATTCTGCAAGAGCCGACCGACGCGGCCCCTTCATCGCTTTTGTATATTCGCCCATGTGTAACATCCTGTTGTCTATTTCTGCCATACTGCTGCTGTCGCTGCGTGTCGCACCACACCTTGAAATCAAAGCGACTTTTTCATTCCTCTTCATTCATCTTCTGTTAAGCTGGTTTTTCTGTCAGATCCCAATGCACAGCATCGAAAGCCTGGTCAAGAAGAACAGCACCGGGTTCATCAGATACTGCCGCGAACAGCTTTTGCTACTGGTTGTCAGACATCTGGCAAGCATATCGGCGGTTGTCACCCTGATTATTCTGCACATGATGGTGAGTCACCTGCCGGTCTGGCCGATCACCCGCCCGCTCGGAGCAGCCGTGGCCCCGGTAGTATTTTTCGCCTCGGTTTATCTGGCGCTGCAGCTTGTTCTTCCCTGGCTGATGTTCAAACGCTACCGCCCGACCGACCTTGGCCTCGAATTTTCACATAAAATTTTTACCACCGACGACGGCTACCGTCAGGGCATAGTTGAAGTTGGCGCCCTGAGCTTTTCTGCTGCTTCAATTATTTTTGGCGGTATGCAGAACCATCTTTCCAGCGAAAATCTTCGCATCCTGCTGGACCGCAGCTTGCGCAAGTTCAAAAACAAGGCTGTTTTCAATGACTTTCTGCTGATTATGGCATTTACCAGCGGTATATCTATTCTGCCTGCTATCAACCCGATATTCTGGGGTCGGCTTTTTGGCGCTGGTCCGTTTTTTATCGAGGCACTGGCACTGCTGTCGGGAGCGGCTTTCTGCGGCATTCTGCGCCGGACACTCGAGCGCAGCCAGCAGAAAGAAATTGATGCCACTTTTGCCTCAGAAAACTGCTCAGACCAGCTCCTGCAAAGTCTCGAGATAATCAACAAACTCAACTTCTTTCCTGATAACATGCGTGAAGGTGAACGCAGCGAATTCGATCCGCTGTCGCTCGATGAATCACGAGTAAACCTGCGGGCCGCCACCGGTCTTTATCTTCCCGCCACATCGCGCCCCGACGGGCTGGTACTGGTATCACTCTGGCGCAGTCGCCTGGCTGTCGACTGGAAACTCGGCCGTGAAGAATCGGCCTTTCTGACTTCGCTCGATTACCAGGTAAACGCCAGCGACAGCGAAGGTGAGCTATGCGCACTGGCAAACCGCCATAACCGGCTTGGGGCAGACTGCATTTACCTCGCCCGCCAGCAGCAGCTGAAAATCGTCTTCTGCAGCCAGAAATTCAGCGCCTTCACCGCAGAAACACCACTGCCGCAGGACAAAATCTGCCAGATATGCAGCGAAGCAATGCTCAAAGCCTGCCAGTTCGGCCCCTATAAATGGGAAAGCACCCCGGAAGGGTGCCTTTTTGCCTTGGAACAACCCGCTCGAACCGAGGCGGTTGTTTAAAAGTTCTCAGGATACAGTAGCGAGAGACTCCTGCTTATCACGGTAACGCTCCAGCGCCAGAGCTACCAGTCGGTCAACTAGTTCCGGATAGCTGATACCGGTGGCTTCCCATAGTTTGGGATACATGCTGATGCTGGTAAAACCGGGGATTGTATTGATTTCATTGATCACAATACGGCCAGTGTCGCGTTCAAGAAAGAAATCGACGCGGGCCATGCCGGCACAATCAAGGGCACGATAAGCCTTGATCGCCATTTCCCTGATCTGCTCGATTGTCTCAGCCGACAGGTCAGCTGGAATCTTCAGCTCAGAGCGGTCATCAATGTATTTCGCGTTGTAATCATAAAACTCGTTGCAGGGCACGATTTCGCCGGGCAGCGAAGCGATCGGATCATCGTTGCCGAGCACCGACACCTCTATTTCGCGACCGTTCACAAAAGATTCGATAAGAATCTTACGATCGTAGCGGGCAGCCAGATCAAGAGCCGCTTTGAGAGCCTCGCGGCTTTTAGCCTTGCTGATGCCGACCGATGAGCCGGAGTTAACCGGCTTAACAAAACATGGATAGCCAAGTTCACTTTCGATTTCAAGAATGGTTTTATCGGGAGCAGCGCGATAATGACTGCGCAAAACTTCTTTAAACGGAGCGATTTCGATGCCGGCCTCATGGAACAGACGTTTGGCGAATGTTTTGTCCATGCCAACTGCCGAAGCCAGCACACCGCAACCTACGTAAGGCATGTCGGCAAGTTCCAGCATGCCCTGTAGCGTGCCGTCTTCGCCGTAAGTGCCATGAATAATGGGAAACAGCACGTCAAGCTGCACCTGGTTCTCGTCTTTCGGCCGGTCAATCAGCATCAGACCCTTGCTGGCCGGATCGCAGTTCAGGCTGGCCATGCCGCCCGAAGCTGAGTTGAAAGGCAGACAGCCGCCTGATTCTGATTTACCGTATTCAAGCAAAGCATCGGGCTTTACACCGACCATCCAGGCGCCCTGGCGCGTGATGCCGACAGGTATGACCTCGTATTTATCAGGGCTTAGCGCTTTCATGATCGATTTTGCCGAAACCAGCGAAACTTCATGTTCGCCCGACCTGCCGCCAAAAATAACGCCAACTCTGAGTTTTCCGCCCGGAACAGAATTCATGTTGCACTCCTTGTTTTGTATTCTGCAATAATTATCGGCAAAATACGGCCCGGGCCTGATAGCTGCTTAAGGAACCTCAGAATGAGCTTTATAAGCGCCTTTGCCCAGTTGAACCGGCATCTGCCGGCGCAGGCTGTTTTTGGTCATCTTGCTCAAACGCGGGTGGCTTTGTCCCAGATCGTTTGGAGCGCCAAAAAGATGCTTAGTCATCAGATACTGATCGTTCTCGCTGAGATTGGGGCCCGAAACCAGTATAGCGTTTATTTCGACCGCAGAAATCTCTTCGGTCTGCCCGGGATACTGATTCGCCTCGATCGTCGAGGGATAGTAAAATGAATAAGAATTGACCAGCTTCTGCACAAGATCAGGCTCAACCGGAACAACACAGACTTCGACCTTGCGCGCCAGTTCGATTATCGATGGGTTAGGCATGCCACTGGTAAAAATGAAAGCGTCGATACGCCCTTCCTGCATCTCTTTCATCGCATCGCCGGCGTTAATGTACTGATGGTCGATCTGTTCCCAGACTTTAGCAATCGTCAGAATCTGCTGGGCATTATAAAAGGTGCCGCTGTCTTTACTGCCCACCGCGATCTTGCGGCCAGCCAGGTCTGCCAGAGTTTTGATCCCGGTTTCCTTGCGCGCGATTATCTGCACGACCTCAGGGAACAAAGTGGCAATACCAGTTACATTGGTTATCTTCTGGCCATTGAACATGGCTTCGCCTTCGGCCGCGTAGAAGGCAATGTCATTTTGCACCAGCGCCATATCAACTTTGCCATCGCGCAGCAACTGCAGATTTTCGACACTGCCTGCTGTTTCCATGATGTTGAGCGTAACACCGGAAAATGACTTCTTGAGAATCATTGCCAGTGCCTCGCCGATCGGGTAATAAACGCCCGATTTCGAGCCAGTAGCGATCGTATATTCGGTGCGGCTCAAGCTGGAACCACCACAACCGGTAAGCCCGGCAATGACCAGCAGAACCGGCAGAAGCGCCGGCAGTAGATAGAATTTTTTCATCTTTTACCCCTTCCTGAAACGAACTGAACAGATGATACCACATTATTCGCCAGCCCACAAAAACCCTGCCGAACATTGCAGGGCAAACGGGAACTTTCCGTCGAATTGACACCTGTTTGAAACCGTCATTGCGAGGAGTTCTGCATGTCAGAACGACGAAGCAATCTCACCGTTTCAGCGCAAAAGCCCGGTTAAAACAATGAGATTGCTTCAGGGCTTTGCCCTTCGTAATGACTTTTCTTTTACTCGAGAACGGCTTAAACATTGCCAAGAATGTCAAATAATGGTATTCAGAATCGGGGTGAACAGTGCGCATACGAAAGCTTAACGTTGTAACCGAATGTGGCATGCTTCTGGCCGCCGCGCTGGCGCTGTCGAACATCAAACTGTTCCAGATGCCCAGTGGCGGGTCGGTCTCTCTCGGCGTGCTGCCGCTTCTTCTTTTGAGCGCGCGCCATGGCTTGCTGACCGGATGTGCCAGCGGCGCCCTGCTTGGCCTGCTGATGCTGACCACGCGCCCATTCATCGTTCATCCGGTGCAGTTTCTTCTCGATTACCCTCTCGCCTACGCCGCTATCGGCCTCGCCGGCATTGTTTCCTGGCGAACTCCAGCTAAAGCAGCAACGGCGACAACGCTGGCAAACGTAATCCGTCTGCTGCTACACGTTATCGCCGGTGCGATTTTTTTTGTGACCGGTAAAGACTCTTTTATGCAGGCCCTGATGGCCAGCTTTCTCTACAATCTCGGTCACATGCTCCCGGAAACCGTCATCTGCGTCATCCTTGTCAGCTACATCGCCCGGAATCACCAGGCATTATGCGCAAGACAGAACTGACGCCGATTACGGCAGAAAATGCTTAAGCGCCAGCTACCTTATCACTGCCCAGACAGCGGGTGCAAATGTATCCACGGACGCGAGCGCCGTTGAGCATGACCCGTTTTTTCTGGAGGTTGATGCTCCAGCGTCTTTTTGTGCGATGATGAGAATGGCTGAGCTTAAAGCCAACCCTTGGTCCACGATTGCAAACCATACAAATTCTAGACATATTCAAACCTCCAAGATCAAGCCGAAGTGAAAGAATATATTACCAGATATCACCCAACTAATCAAGCGCAAATTTAATAATTATGTACCCCAGACAACTGGCACTCTCTCGTGCTCTTAATCCAAATCGCTATCGCTGTCTATTTCTGTTGCGATTTCGTTAAATAAACTGCACCTCCCGCCGATAGGGCTGACAGCTGGAGGTGTTTCATGAAAACACAGAATCTTGCCAAACAATTGCTCTATGCAGCGCTCTGCGTGCTGGCGGTCCTTACCATCGCCGGCTGCTCGAGCACTAACTCGATAAGCTCACTTAACCCGGCAGCAGCCGACCCCGAATCAGAACTCAATATCGGCAGCACCGAAACTCGCACAAGCAACCCGGTGCCGGTTGTCGTCATTTACGCTTCCCGCAACGTCGTCGGCCCCGAAGCCGAGCTGAACCTGCGCGCTGAAGCCATCGACCCGACCGGTGGCCAGGTAACCATCACCTGGGAAGCCAGCGACGGCAATATCATCTCGAGTGACGGCAGCAATGCTGTCTGGAAAGCGCCGTCACAGACATCAACCAACATCATCACCTGCATTGCAACTGATGTGCGCGGTGGTCAGGCGAAGGCCGATTACAGCGTCGATGTCGTCGGCAACAGCACTTATCGCCTCAACATCCTGGCTGACCGAACCTCGATCCTTACCGGACGCATCAGTGGAGACCCGGCCAGTCCGGTGGTTCCAATATCTGGCGCCAGAATCGAACTTTCAGCCGTCGGCGAAGTCGGAGTCAGCGACAGCAGTGGCATGATAGAATTCAACATCGATCAGGCCCAGGCCCTGGCCACTTCCACCCTGGTAACAGTCAAATACCTGACCTGGGAAGTCTCTTATAACGCCTCTCTTCTCGTCGGCGATGGACTGCGCATTATCGATGAACTCACCTTTTATCCGGGTTATAACGAAGTCAGCGTCGCCGTGGCACGCGGCGACTCGTTTCTGCTCAAACGTGGCATGATCGAAGTTACCGCTGTCGAAAACAGTGCCGGCGCCATCAAGCCGATCGCTGAAGTCACCGTCGATGCCGGCGCCAGCCAGGCAATATCAGGCAACAGCGATGGCCGCGCCATTCTGGGCTCTAATATCACCGGCAACGGCGAAACCACGATCAGACTTGCTCGAAATGGCTATCAGACTATTGAGGGCTACTACGTGCCCGTTTCGATAGATGGGCTGACCCTCGTCAATGCTCGCCTGTCAAAAGCTGGAACAATCCCCGAACTCGATGCGGTGATTTCATGGACAAGACCATACATGAACCAGAAAGCATTCCCGGTCTCGGGCCCTTTTGAAATCGGATTTGGCCAGACTATGGAAAAAGCATCGATCTTCAACGACATCAACCTGATGATACAGAACAAAACTCGCGGCAGCATGATTGCGCTGAGCGGAACGCTTATTGAACAGTACTTTCGCACGGTCTGGAAATCAGATACGGTTCTCCAGCTTTATCCCCGCCAGCCCCTCGATGCCAGCACGCGCTACAGCATGGTCATTTCGCGCTGGAACGCCAGATCTTCCGATGGTCGCATGCTCAAAACCTACGAAGGCCTCTATGGTGAGTTCACTACCGATGCCGACCCGAGCCCGAGTATTGTCTCGACCAGCCCCAAAAATGGTGATACCGATGTCGGCCGATCCGGCCCCTTCGCCATCCGTTTCGACCGCAGCATGCAGCCCGAATCGCTTTGCGACGATCTCGAAATTGAGATCACCAGCCTTGACTCAGGTGCCAGAATGGTGCTCGACGGCACATCTCTGCGCAGCAATTTCTCGGTCAGCTGGAAAGAAAGCAACACAGTGCTCGAACTCGTGCCATACCGTATGCTGAAAGCCGGTGGCTCTTACCTGATACGTCTCAACCGATGCAATCTGGTGTCTGAATCAGGCAAGAAGGTCACTGACTTCTCCAACCTCTGGGGCCAGTTCAAAACCGGCAGCATGTAAAACCCGAAGCCTAGTGGTCTGTCAACATCGAATCTGGTGTTATCCGTCATTGCGACTGCGAGGCATAGCCGAAGCAGGAAGCAATCCTTCTGCTAATAGGATTGCTTCGTCGCTGCGCTCCTCGCAATGACTGTTTTTAAACACACGTTCAAATTTGGCAAAGCACTAATCTTTGATTCGGGCCAGTGAGCTGAAAAACTTGTACCAGAGAAAGCCGACCAGCACTGATATTACTGTAGCGGCAATGACATAGCTGATCCTGATCCCGGCCGCACTGCCCGATAGCGCCGACGACGCCAGGTGCACTCCGGCCGCCACAGGCTCTTTTGCAACCGGCTCTTTTGCCGGGCGGGTTGTTGCGCTGACAGTAGAGACAGGCCTATCTTCGCTGACAGCGACGATTTCTGGCGTTTTTGCAATCTTGACGTCAGGCTTGAGCTCAGACGAAGCGGTGGTCGGCGCAACCGGCTCGACTTTTGGCCGGCTCTCAGTAACACTTTTTGCCGAATGTTTCACGGCGGAAGCAGCGTTGCGCAGAGATGAAGGCGGAGCTTCAGAAACGCCTGCCTTGTCCGCGTTGCCTGAATCTACCGGCATGGCTGGCGTCGGCGATGAGTAGGTCTTTACCCCGTTAACCGTCTCTTTTTTAAAGCTGATCAGCTCGGCGAGATCGTCGCAAAAATCTTCAAGCTCAGGCCTCTGCTCATTGGCAAAGCTCAGTCGCGTTACATTTTGCGGGCTGCGCGCCGGCACGAACGTCAGCACGACCTCTTTCAAACGCTGAAAATACTCGATTTCGCGAATATCGCGCCGCGCCAACAATGCAATGATCGGTTCCCTGCCAATTTCGCAGGTGTGAAAAATCACCGAACCGGTACTCAGAATAAGCCAGACCTGACCCTTGCTGGCAGTGCGCTCAGCATCTGACTTTATCGCCTTGAGCACCTTTTCTTCGGGAGCAAGATAAATACTTATATCGCTTCTGATCGCCTCAGGCAGACTGAGGCAGGCTTGCGGCTGCATCGGCTGTCACTCCTCACTCATCGAAATCATCCTCGGAATCATCTTCAAATTCATCGTCACTGTCAAAATCTGTGAGACCGCCATCGTCGTCATCATCCTGGCTGCTCAACTGCAGATCTGCCTGAAAAAGCAGATTCTGCACAAAGTCGCCAAAATCTTCCGGGGCAAAGGCCTCGAATGGCAGTCGCGTCTGAATTATCAGCATATCATGCATTTCTGGCTCATTGTCAGAGTTGTCATAGTCAACGTCTTCGCCCTCATCCACAATAAGAGGCTCATCTTCAGCGTCGCCGGCGACCGGAAACTTCATCACACAAAAATTAGCACTGACCAGCGCAGCATTTCGCGTGAACAGTTCAAGCAGTTCCTCACGTGACGCCTCAGTGACGTCCTTCAGGTTCAGGCCCACTGTTACAGTGCGCACTTTCAAGCCCTCTTCGTTATCCTCAACGCTCAGATAACCACTAAAAGTGTCTTCAATAACGAAAGTCCACAGTCGCCCGATATCGTCTTCATCAATCAGAACGCACTCGTAACTCGAGCATTCTTCGGCCATCACTTCCTCGATGCGAACTGCAAAATCGGCTGGTTCCATAGCATCCCCCGCATATTGAATAATCGCAATATAACATAAATAACCCGCCGCATGCCTCCGGTCACGAATATTTTTTGAGGCGCGCCAGGGTCTGTGCTATAATCGCAACATGAAACCAGATACTATGCGAAAAATCGATGCAACGCTGGGCCCGCCCATCTGTGCCCTGCTCAGCCTGCGCCGCAAAATTCTCGACCGCTTCTGGCCCCGCCGTTTTGGTTCGCTCGCTGACGCCCCCGTCGGCAAAATTCTCATGGTCAAGCCGGCGGAAATGGGCAGCACAGTTCTCATGTATGCGATGCTCAAGCGCGCCCGCGAAATCTGGCCGGACTGCGAATTTCACTTTCTCGTATTCGCCGAAAACACCGCGGCGGTAGATATGCTTGGCCTGGTTCCACGGGCCAATGTCCACACCATCAGAACTTCAAACCTGTTTATCTTTGCCTGGGATGCCCTGCACCGGCTGATATCACTCAACCTTGCCGAGTTCGACCTGGTTTTCGATCTTGAATTTTTTTCGCGCGCATCGGCCATTCTTGCCGAACTGACCGGAGCTCGTTCCAGCTGCGGTTTTAACCGCTTTACCATGGAAGGCCTCTACAAAGGCAGTTTCTTTACCCACCCGATTCAGTATAACCCGCACATCCACACTGCTCAGACCTTCCTGTCGATGGTAGAAGCAGTAATCCAGCCGGCCGGGCAGATTCCTCTCAATAAAACAGCGCCGAAACCGCTGGACGAGCTCGAGCTTGCAAAGCTCAGTACAACCCCGGAAGAACAGCAGCAAGCAAGAGAATCGCTCTATCACGAGGCGCCAGCCTGCCCGCGCGAAAACCGTCTGGTCATAATCAACGCCAATTCGAGTGAACTGGTGCCACTGCGCCGCTGGCCACTCGAAAATTTTATCGAACTCAGCCGCCGCCTGCTCGAAAAGCCTGAAATCAACATTGTTCTGACCGGCACCATGAGTGAACGCCCGGAGTCTGAGCGTGTCGCTGCCGCTCTTGGCGGCAACCGCGTCATCAACATGGTCGGCAAAACCACGCTGCGCCAGCTTCTGGTGCTCTATTCAGTATGTGACCTGATGATCACCAACGACAGCGGGCCCTCGCACTTCGCCTCACTGACCGATCTCCCGGTAATCACCCTTTTTGGTCCCGAAACCCCACGCCTTTACGGAGCCCTTGGCAAGAACAAAATTGCCATTTCAGCGGAACTGGCCTGCTCGCCCTGCGTGAGCTCATATAACCATCGCGCCACCGCCTGCAATGACAATGCCTGTATGCGCGCCATCAGCGTTGATGATGTCCTCATCACCTGCCACGATCTCCTTCGCCCCTGACCCGGTCTTATTCGCTGGAGCAATGGTCATCGTTATCGTTATCGAGTTCACATAAAACGGAGGAGAAAACCGACAATGACAAAACAGGCACTGGTATTCATGGCCCCCGGCTTTGAAGAAATGGAACTGACGATAACCGTCGATATTCTCAGACGCGCCGGCATCGAAGTGAACACTGTTACGCTCGCTACCGACAAAGCAGTCGTCAAAGGCTCGCGCAATATCAGCATGCTGCCCGACCTCTGTCTTGACGAAATCTCGGTTGAAAATTGCGATATCGCCATTCTGCCAGGCGGAATCGATGGCACCCGCAATCTTGGCGCCAATCAGAAAGTCATCGGCTTTATCCAGAAAATGCACGCTGCCGGAAAAAAAGTAGCAGCAATCTGCGCCGCACCGGCAGTGTTCGCCAAAGCCGGCCTGATCAACGGACGCCGCGCGACCTCGCACCCGGCCGCCGCCGAACACATGGTCGGCGTCAACTATTGCGAAGACAGGGTAGTAATCGACGGCAACGTTACCACTTCACGCGCAGCCGGAACCACCTTCGAGTTCGCTTTCGCCCTCGTCGAGCAGCTCCTCGGCCCGGAAGCAGTAAAACAGGTAAATAAAGGCGTCCTCGCCCAGCTGTAGAGCCTAAGCCTCAGTGGCCGGCAGCTGGCATGTCATCCGGCGGAACATATTTTTCGTTGAGCACCAGCTTGATGTATTTGGCATTAAAGCTGTCGCTGACATAATCATTAAGGCTGGAGGCAGCGCGGGCCAGTTTCTCATAGTCAGGAACCTTAACGTCTTTACCGCAGAGAGAGCAGAAAAGCTCACCGGATTTCATCATTATGGTTTCGTGGCTTACTTTCATGATGTCCCTGCAGTTGGCACATTCTACAGCAAAGTAGAACGCCAGTCGGTCGATTCTGTCGAGCATTGATTTGTCTTCCTTTTATTTCGCTAAGTATCTGATTTAAGATGATAACACCAGCGCTCTTTTTTTGCCAGCACCCCGCTGGCAACAAAAAATTTGAAGAAAGCACAAAAAGAGTTTAGAATAAAGTGTTCTAAGCGTTGGCAAGAATATATCTCAAGGAGACCAGTTCATTGAAAAGCTATCGACAGGAACTCTGGTTCGAAGTAAAGGGCCGGCGCGGCCTGGTCAACATAACCCCTGAGGTTCAACAGGCTGTCGAAGCCAGTGGTGTCCAGGAAGGCCTGGTGCTGGTTAACGCCATGCACATCACCGCCAGTGTATTCATCAATGATGACGAGAGCGGCCTGCACAATGATTTCGAAGTATGGCTGGAAAAGCTTGCGCCCGAGAAGCCATACTCGCAGTATAAGCACAACGGCAGCGAAGACAATGCCGACGCGCATCTCAAGCGCACCGTCATGGGCCGCGAAGTAGTAATTGCCATCACCGCCGGCAAACTCGATTTTGGCCCATGGGAACAGATCTTTTACGGTGAATTTGACGGCAACCGACGCAAACGCGTGCTGATAAAGGTCATCGGCGAATAATTCATAGTTGTAACGAGTTTTCTTTCCGGGAGGAATAGTTGTAATGAGTGTTAAGAACCTGCCTGTATGGGTAATTTTCATGTTCTTTGCGCTGGCCACACTGGTTGGCTGTTCTGGCGGAGGTTCTTCTTCCGGCGCCGGCGTCAGCACGTCTACGCCTGAATCAGCCGTCTACGAACTTCTCGCCGCCTGGCAGAATTCAGAGACCAGCCTTGTCAGCAGTGAAACCGGCGAGACCCTGGTCAAGCAGGAAACCTCCGGCGAAGGAAATTACATCTATTTTCGCGATATGAGCGGCGAAGAATGGCCCCTACAGATCGACGAAGTAGAATACCTCAGCGACAGCAATGCCAGGGTCCATACCAGCTATCTGTCGACAAACGCTACGCGCGGCAGCCTTAAACTTATTTTCACCATGTTCAAAGATGCCACCGCCTGGTATCTCGACGACATCGAGATTACCGAACTGCCGATAGTGGTTGTCAGTGAAACCGGTGTCAGCGGCGTAATTTCAGACGAAACCAACGCCCTGCCTGTCAGTGGCGCCCTGATCGAAATTTACGATCAGGCTACCGGCACTTTCGCAGGTTCGACCACCACCAGTGAATCTGGCTTCTACTCGTTCACAGACTTAATTCCCGGCACCTATTACATGGTCATCGAACGCGATGGTTACGATCCTAAAACTATTTCCGGCATAATAATCGGCTGAGTCCGTTTACAGGAGTTTTATCAAGATGTTAAGAAGATCCGCAATACTGTTAACCTGTCTTTTTGCTCTCTCTCTGGCTATCATCGGCTGCAGTGGCGGCGGAGGCGGCGGCACTGCCAACCCGGCCGGCCCGACAGCTTCAAGCGTCGAAACCGCCAGCCTCAGCGGCACTGTGCTTTACAACAACACCCCTCTGGCCAATGCGTCAGTCTACCTTTACAAAAGCGAAAAAGCGCCGACTATCGGCATGACCCAGCTTCCCGCCCTCAGAAGCTCTCTGATCGCCCAACAGCTTATCAGCGATGGCGCTTATTCGACCACGAGCAATGCGGCCGGCGTTTACAGCTTTACCGATGTCCCGGTTGGCCAGTATACCCTTATCGCCGTTAAAGACGAAAATCATCAGTTCGCCCAGACCGGCGTGCTGCTTGGTCAGGTTACTTCCCTCAACCCGCAGCTCACTCCGACCGGCAAGATCGGCGGACGCGTCACTGCCACAATCGGAACTTCCGAACAGGGTGCCAGCGCTGTTTTTGTATATGTTTCAGGCACTTCTTACATAGCGCTGACCGATGCTTCCGGCTATTTCGTCATCAACAACGTGCCGTCAAATTCTCTCTCAGGCAGCACTGCCTATGAAGTGCAGGTTATGCCAGGCAAAGGAACTGCTTCGCCAGTAACCGACGTCGTAGTTAACCCCGGCGAAACGACCAACGTCGGAACTATTTCTCTCTCACAGCAAACTGAAGGCTACAAGGAAATTGCCGGCAAATTTGTTGCCGGTGCCGGAGCAACCAGCGCCGATCTCGTCGATCAGTTCGTAATACTGGCAGCCGAGGCTGATGGTGCTCTTATCGGTTCTTCGAGTGACAGTTCGGGCAATTTCAGCTTTTTCGTCAACCGCCCAGGCACCTACCATGTGATACCAACAGAGAGCGCTCTGAACTTTGCTCCTGCCTCACAAACCTATAATGTAACCGCCCTCGACAATACCACCTTCAACCTGACTGATTTCGTGTTATCGCGATTACCGGCGGGTGGTTCAGTTGTTGCTGGAACGGTAACCTGGCCGTTAATAACTGACTGGAACTTTACCGAAGGCGAAATCATACTTGAGGGCTCTCCCTATGTTGACCGCCGCATCATTTCTAATCAGTCGCCGGCGCCTTTCCGCTTCGAGAATGTTCCACCCGGCTCATACGTTCTCAAAGCCAACCCGCTGCGCAACGGCTATACCGGCGTCACCCCGGCATTTACCGTCACCCAGGGCGTAGACCTGACCGACCGCGCTCTGACAGGCAATTTTATTGCGCCGATAATAACTTCTACTCCGACTACCGTGGCTGCATCGCCGGATCAGCTGACCGTTCCCGGCGCCAATTTCGGCACAGTTGCAGCGAACCTGCTAGCATTCGTAAATGAAAAGCCGGCAACCATTATTTCAATCAGCGACACATCTGTAGTGATCAACATCGCTCAGGTGCCGCCCGGCGAAAATGTCGTTCAGCTCGTAAAAATCCTGCCCGAAGGGCACCTCCCCGGCAACAAAAAACCTTTCATCCGCCCGGTGCTCGCTCCGCTCTTCGCTAGCTTCAACGGCTCATCAACCGACACCTCGATCACCTTCAACTGGCAGAACGCCCCTTACGTCAACACAGTTGAAATTGAGCTGCGCGACGATGGTGGCTTTAGCGTCAGACCACTTCAGAAAATCGTAGGAAATAGCTTCACATACAACGATCTACAGGCCAATTCATCTTACACGATTAAAGTTACCAGTATCTATCCCAACCTCCCGTCACCAACGCCGACAGATTATGAATTCAGAACCAAGGCAGATGGTGTTAACAACATACCTTCCATACAACTCACGGGCGCCGGTATCGCAACTGGAACAATCTTCGGCTTCGAAGTTGTTGGTAACACAGCATACATCGCATTTGATGACGATGGGCTGCTAACTATTCAGTCTTTCAACCTGACAACGAACACTCTGAACACTACATTTTCACAAATTATTGTATCTTCAAGCCCTGCCCATCAAAGCTTGGCCGCAAATTCTAACGGCGTATACCTGACGTATCTTGACAGTATGCCATACGTCGCAGCTTATCCCACTATTCTTGGCGCTCCAGACTTAGCGAAGCCAAGTTCAGATTTCGGGATCTCTTCTACTGCTGACATGATGACGGTTCGCAGTTTGAACAACCGCATTTT
Organism: Candidatus Riflebacteria bacterium HGW-Riflebacteria-2; assembly: GCA_002839435.1. Taxonomy (GTDB): domain Bacteria; phylum Muiribacteriota; class Ozemobacteria; order Ozemobacterales; family Ozemobacteraceae; genus Rifleibacterium. Next base: position 30,119 of record PGYA01000042.1, read on the forward strand.
TCTCGCTGCAAGACAGACAGGAGATGTGGAATTAAGAGAACTCACGCCAGCACTTGTGGCTACTGCCACATATACAGGTGCTACTACCCAGACCGGCACCTCTGGAAAAACCGTTGATCTTGCCTACGACAGTCTCACGAACAATTTGTATCTTATTAATACCGACATGACAGATAATCCGGTAAGAGCTTTCACAGGTATGAACATTGAATCTACAACAACTATAGTTGGCAGAATACCAAATTCTATAGACCCAATATTGCATTTTTCTGTCAGCAACAATAAATATTTCGTTTCAGGCCTCCCATCTACCGACCCATCAGGTTACATAATAGAGGGCAACAGTTCATACATCAGAAACCTGTCTTATCCCATATCTCCAGCAAGTTTTGGACATGACAAACAATATCGCATCTGGATTCGCAATCATAGTTCTTCTAGCGGAGATTACTTTATGCAGATAGATACAAACCAGAATGTCCAGCAAACTCTGAAAATCTTCAACGCATCGGCTATAAGCTTTGAGTGCCCTGTAATAAGAATGGATCCTTCAACAGGAATGGTGTATATGCTGCACTTCAACGCCGCTAACCAGCTGGCGATTTACAAATACAACAGCAACTACTGATCTGATCTTACAAACACCCGCCCGGGGGTTCCCCCCCCAGGCGGCTTTTTTTCTGCCAGATGAACTCAAAACGACCTCACGCTTTCTCCTGCCTCCCCACCGCGATAAATCTCTCTTCTTCATATGCGCATCCGCGCAGCCTGCTGTTAACTACTGTAGATTCTGCGCTGAGCAACATAATCCATCTTGCTGGTCTGCTCAACCTCTCAAAAAAATCTGCGCATATCTGCGAAATCTGCGGATTATCTCCTCTCTATCTTACTGTCTTTGCGGCTTTGTGCGAACATTTTGTCTTTTGGCGCGAGTTATAACATGTACACACCCGTATTGACAAAGAGACCGGAATAGGAGCAAAATAGTCTTACATTAAACCAGCTACGGCTTATTCGATGCACATCGTAACAGCTATGTTGCTGGTTTTTTGTCAATAAAAACCATAGCAGTGTAGATCAAAAGAGGAGCCCTGGAAGATGCTTAGAAAACCCGTCATTCTGTTGTTTTGTCTTGTTGTGCTGGCGTTGGCGATAACTGGTTGCGGCAGCAGAGGTGGCGACGGAAGCAGTACGGGCAATCCAGCCGGCCCGGCAATAACTGGCGAAACTGCAAATCTCAACGGCACCGTGCTTTTTGAAAGCCTTCCTCTGGCCAATGTCGCAGTCTACCTCTACAAAAGTGAAAAAGCACCTATCATTGGCATGACTCAGCTTCCAGCCATTAGAAGCTCTCTCATTGCCCAGCAGCTGATAAGTGATGGAGCCTATTCCACCAGCACCAACGAAACTGGAGTTTACAGCTTCAGCGATATTCCGGTCGGCCAATATACGCTGATCGCAGTGAAAGACGAAAATCATCAGTTTGCCCAGACCGGCGTGCTGCTCGGTCAGGTGACGACTCTTAACCCGCACCTCACGCCGACCGGCAAAATCGGCGGCCGCGTAACTTCCACAATTGGAGCTTCCGAACAAGGTGTCGGCGGTGCCTTTGTCTATGTTTCTGGAACTTCATATATTTCACTGACCAATGCTGCCGGCTACTTTGTCATCAACAGTGTGCCGTCGAACTCTCTTGCCGGCAGCACTGCCTATGGAATACAGGTAATGCCAGGCAAAGGCACCGCATCACCCGTGACCGGAGTAATTGTTAACCCAGGCGAAACAACCAACATAGGAACCATTACCCTTTCCCAACAGGAGACCGGCTACAAGTTAATTTCAGGCAAATTCATCGCCGGAGCTGGAGTTGCCAACGCTGAACTCGCCGATCAGTTTGTAATAATGGCAGCCGAGACTGATGGTACGCTAATCGGTTCTTCCAGCGACAATACCGGCAATTTCAGTTTTTTTGTCAACCGCACTGGCAGCTACCATGTTATACCAACAGATACCTTTCTGAATTTTGCACCTGCTTCGCAAACCGTTACTGTAACAGCCCTTGACGACGCGACCATCAATCTGGCTGATTTCGTCGTATCGCGCGTGCTGGAAGGCGGTTCTGTGGTAGCAGGAACAGTTACCTGGCCGACCATAACCGACTGGAACTTTATCGATGGTGAAATGATTATCGAAGGAACCACGACTGCAGGCGCTGCATTTGTCGGGCGTAGCATTACTTCCAACCAGTCGCCGGCAACTTTCCGCTTCGACAATGTTCCTTCCGGAACCTACGTTCTCAAAACAAATCCGCTGCGCAATGGTTATGCCGGCACCACTGCCGCATTTACCGTCACTCAGGGAGTAGATCTTACCAACCGCTCACTGGCAACAAGTTTCATCGCGCCTTTCATCACCACTACCACAACCGCCAATGACTTGCTGACCCTTGCCGGAAACAATTTTGGAACTGATGTCGCCAGTCTCATGGCTTTTGTCAATGACAAGCCGGTCACATTAACGCTCGACGGACCAAACATTGTGCTGGACATCGCTCAGATACCCCCTGGAGAACAAATCGTTCAGCTTGTAAAAATACTGCCCGAAGGGCGCCTGGCCGGGAACAAAAAACCTTTCACCCGACCGGTGCGGCCTCCTCTTCTGGCAAGCTTCAACGCATCATCGACCGACACATCCATCACCTTCAACTGGCAGAACGCGCCATACGTAAAAGAGGTCGATATCAGGCTCCTGCAAGGTGCTACTGTTGTAAAAACTTTCCAGAGGATTATCGGCAACAGCTTCACCTACGAAAAACTGCAACCCGGAGTAACTTACACGATAAACGTAATAAGCACCTATCCAAACCTTACTTCGCCGGCGGCTACGGCATATCCATTCAGCACCAAAGCCGACAGCATAAACCTCATTCCCTCATACGCATTCCTCCCAGGAACCGGAACGATTGCAACCGGAACTGTCTTCGGATTCGAAATTGTCAACGGGATTGCCTATGTTGGCTTTGATAACAGCGGTCCAATAACGATCCAGTCATTTAATCTGGCAACAAATGAGCTTGTATATACAAGCTCACAGATTCTTACCAGCAGCGATCATCCCATGCGCAGTATGTCGGCTAACTCAAATGGTGTTTACCTGACTTATGCAAACACGAATGCCAGCCCGACCATTGCGGTATTCAACCCGCCCATCGTAGCACCGGCCCAGACAGTAGACATGACAACCAGCTTCAGCTTGACTCCTGTGGCAGACATGGCAACCGTACGCTGTCTGAATAACCGCATTTTTCTGGTCTCTGCACAAGGCACATACCCGATAACAACATCTCTGTTCGAGCTTTCTTCTTCTTTGAGTGTGCTTGAGTCAGCTACTCCCATTTCAGGAAACTCCAACCCTTACGGGAAAATGGCCGACATAGCCTATGACCGGACTACCGGCACCTTATTCCTTGCCTGCCCAAACGGCTCAAATGTTGTTTCTTTACAAGCCTTCAGCGCTATGGTTATCACCTCTAGCCCCCAGCTTGTTGGCGATTTTGCGGCATCCAACAAAGAGATGCTCGGTCTCTACGCCAACAACGGCAAGGCATACCTTTCACAGTCTGCCGTCAGCGGGATGTATCATTATCCATTAACCACAACAATGGAAACTGGCAGCGGCTACATCAATGAAATATACTCAACTTACCCGGGAAGTTTCGGCTTCGACAAGCAGAATCGAGTCTGGGGCGGAAGTCTGTATACCCCTTTCGAAATGTATTATCTGTTTCAGTATGACAACGCCATGAATGTTCTGCAATCATTGAAAATATACAACGCAGATTACATAGCCCTGAACCTGCCAATGATAAGACTCGACGAGTCAACCGGCAACATGTACATGCTTCATTTCAATGCTTCGAACCAGCTGGCGGTTTACAAATACAACAGCAATTACTGATCTGATCCTAAACACTCGCCCGGGGATTTCCACGGGCGGGTGTTTATTTCGCCGGCAATCAGCTCAAGTTTTCGCATCACGCGCATCGACTAACGCGCACGCGCACGATCACCCATTCGGTCATTCTGCGCGAAGCCGTCAGGCGAAGTCGCAGAATCCATCTTACCGGTCTGCTCAACCTCTCAAAAAAATCTGCGACAATCGGTGTAATCTGCGGATTATCTCCTCCCCCGGGGAGCCCTGCGAGGACAGGCTGCTCTTATGGCTGAAGCCATAAGAGCAACCCGTCTTTCTTAGTGTCTTTGCGGCTTTGTGCGAGGCATCTTCATTATTTTTTCAAGTTGCTTCTTCAATGGCCAGAACAGGCTTTTTCAATGAGACAAACACATCTATCTGAGGCTGCTTATGGGGGGCACACTTTTATGTACCGGATTGACAAATTTTCACGGTCGGGAGCAGAATGCGAATAGAGGATCGGCTGTATATATAATAAGAAGCCCGGATAAATTACAGCCAGCTGGTCGTTAACAGTAAGACCTGTAGCGCTGCCTCACGAAAACTGAGACATACAAGACCGGGAAGTGAGAGTCCCGACGAGGACCAGAAGAGGATCTCAATAATGGCAGACATCCATTATCCTTAGACGACGGCCGAATGATGTCATAACGATAAAGGCCTTAAAAAAACCGTAAAAGAGCTGTATTTCAGCAGAGAATGCTGAAAGTTGGGGAGGAACCCGCAATATGTCCAGATATTCCGTCGCCTTGTTGTCCTGTCTATTTGTTCTGACAATGGCCATCATCGGCTGTGGTGGTGGAAGCGGCGGCGGTGGCGGCAGCAACCCGGTTGGCCCGACTGTTCTCAATCCCGGCGCAATGGCCAGCCTGAGCGGAACTGTCTCTTTCGACAACACACCTCTGGCAAATGCTTCGGTGTTCCTCTACAAAAGCGAAAAGGCGCACACGATCGGAATGACGCAACTTCCTGCGCTAAAAGGTTCCCTGGTCGCCCAGCAGGTGATAGGCGACGGCGCTTATACGACGACGACCGATGCCGCTGGAATCTACAATTTTGTTAACATTCCAGTCGGGCAGTATACTCTGATCGCGATGCGCGACGAGAACCACCAGTTCGTGCAGACCGGCGTGCTGCTCGGTCAGGTTACTACGCTCAACCCGCAGCTGACACCTACCGGCAAAATAACCGGCAAGGTTACCCAGAGTGTCGGCGGCGTTACCCAGAACATTTCGGGCGCGTTCGTCTATATCACAGGCACCTGCTATATCGCTCTTACAGACGCTTCCGGCACTTTTACCCTGAGCAACGTGCCATCAAATTCGCTCGCAGGAGCTGCCTACGAAGTGCAGGTAATTCACGCGCTCGGCGACACGCCGGCAAAAACCGGAATTACCGTATACCCGGGCGAACCCACTGATATTGGAACTTTCGCGCTGGCGGCCAGAACAACGTCTTACCAGATTCTCAGCGGCAGTCTGATCGCGAGAACCGGCGTCACTTCAGCGCAACTGGACGGAATTTTTGTAATGCTGACCCGTCAGGAAGACGGCAGCGTGCTGGGCACCAGCAGCGACAGCAGCGGCAATTACCTGTTCAGCGTCACCCGCCCCGGCAATTATGTAGTTATGGCGGCTAATGCTGATTACCTGTTCGATCCGGCTTCCGTCCGGCTCGAGGTAACCGCTCTCGAAAACGGCACTACCAGCCTGACCGCGATTTATGTCGATGCCGCGCGCACCCAGAACACAGGCAGCATAGTTGGTTCGGTTACCATGGCCGGTTCGCCGGTCGCCGGGGCAGTTGTGCATGCCAGCGGCACTTCACTGCTCGGCGTCTCGAATGCTGCCGGCAAATTCACCATCGACAAGGTTCCCGCCAATACCAGCGCGACACCTTACACTCTCGAAATCAGCTCTAATCTGGGCACAGCCGCGGCCAAAACCGGCGTAATGGTAAGCGTTGGCCAGGCCACTGATATCGGCGCCTTCGTCATCGCCCTGCCGACAACCGGTTACAAGACCATAACCGGACAGTTTTCAGCGGTTGCACCGGTCACCACAGCCCAACTGGCAAACCGGCTGGTGCAGCTAACCGGCCCCGACGGCAAAGTCAGCGCTGCTTACACCGACAGCGCCGGTGCATTCAGTTTCATGACCACACAGATCGGCAACCACGCCGTCTCGGTCATCGACAGCGAATTAGCTTACGCTCCACGCACCCAGACAGCCAATGTATCTTCGCTTGACAACGCCGCGCAGCCTCTTTCGCAGCAGGTCAGCGTTTCACTGCTCGACAATACCGGCAGTATTACAGGGCAGGTCACCAGCCTGGGCTCGCCGCTGGCCGGAGCCGTCGTCTGTGTTACCGGCACGCCCCTGCTGGGTGTTTCAGACTCAGGCGGAAATTTCATAATCGGGAAAGTGCCGGCCAACTCACCGACAATGCCATACACGCTCGAAGTCAGCTCAAACATGGGCACTGCCCCGGCTATAACCGACGTAGTGGTCAGCGCCGGGCAGACGACCAACGCCGGAATTTTCGCCATAACGCTGCCAACGGCGGGTTACAAAACTATCACCGGTCAGCTCGTCGCCGTCTCGCCGGTCACCACGGCACAACTGGCTAATTGTCTCGTTCAGATCACCGCGCCTGATGGCAAGGTCAGCGCCGCCTACACAGACAGTTCCGGTGCTTTCAGCTGCATGGCCACCCAAATCGGCAACCACAGCGTAACTGTTATTGACAGCCAGCTTGCCTACTCTCCGCGCACGCAAAGCATTAACGTCACAGCCCTCGACAACGGCACCCAGGCCCTGACATCAATCAGCGCCAGCATTACCGACAACCGGGTCAGCATCGAAGGCACGGTAACCTGGCCGACAGTCTCCGGCTGGATCTTTACCGAAGGCGAAGTGATTCTTGAAGGCGCCTCCTATGTAGAGCGCCGCATTGTATCGAACGTTTCACCGGCTTCCTACCGTTTCGACAACGTTCCGCCCGGTGCCTACACGCTGCGCAGCAACCCCATCAAAAGTGGCTATGACGGCTCGATATCTTTCTCAGTAAGCGATGGCACCAACATAACCGGCCAGACACTGACGACCACATTTGTTGCTCCTCTTATCACAGCAGCAACTGCCTCAGGGAACACCCTGACCATCACCGGCTCAAACTTCGGCACCGTGCCCGCAAACCTCAAGGCTGTAATCAACGAAATACCAATAACCTCATCAACTGCGGCCGAAACCAGCTGTTCGTTCAACATCACCAGCCTCCCTCCTCGAGAGTATGGCCTCGTCCTTTCCAAGGAAGTCGCAGGAAGCAAACTGTCTGGCAACAATGCAACTTTTACCCGCCCTCTACTTCCTCCGACTTCACTTACCGCATCATCCACCGACACATCTATAACGTTGTCATGGCAGAACCCACCATTTGTAAACGAGGTTGAAGTCGTAATAATGGATTGGCAATATATACAAGTCAGGTCGCCTGAGAGAGTAATCGGCACCACTCATACCTACAATACCCTTCTACCTGGTGAAACTTACAATATAGAAGTGCTTAGCACCTATCCAGATTCAACTTCAAGCCCTTTTGGTACAAACTGCTCTATTTTTACTAAGGCCGATGGAATCAACAACATTTCTTCTGTTGAATTACTACCGGGAGTTGGAACTATTGCTACCGGAAGTATCTTTGGCTTCGAAGTTTTAAACGGTATTGCCTATGTAGGAGTTATGGATGGCTATGACGTAATAATACAGACATTCGATCTGAATTCACACACTCTTGTCAACTCAAGCATTCCAATTGTAAACGGAGCCATGAATCCAGACCATACAAGCATGGCCGTTACGTCAGACGGAGTATTTGTCACTTATTTCGCTGGTTCTAGCCAAAAAATAGCTTACTTTTACAGTAACCTGGGAGGGCCTCTGATTAAAGACATAGAAGCTGATTATGCCACTGGCAATTGTGAATATACTGATGTTTACAGCTTCAATAACGGAATCAACAACAAAGTTATTTTGAGTACAAGGCAAGGCATTGGCACCATAATACTTCTAGAGTTTGATACGTCTTTAAATGTTATAGCCACATACAACGCATCTACTGATGCGACAGGCGCGCTAGGCCAATCATCTGCAATTGTCTACAACAACGAAGATGATACCCTTTATCTAGCGAATACCACAGATTTTCGAGGGATACAGGTTAGAGCATTCACTGGGGCAGATATTGAAACAACCCCAAAAGATGTTGGTTACTTCCCCGACGGCGCGGATTATTTCCACGGACTTTATGTATCAGAAAATAGGCTGTATCTTGCATCCACTTACCCAACATATTCATCTTATATGATGGATATTGTAAGTGGCTATAACGTGGCGCTAAACAGACATGTTGGCAGTCTTGGCTTTGACAAACAAAATCGTATC
>PGYA01000043.1 GCA_002839435.1 Candidatus Riflebacteria bacterium HGW-Riflebacteria-2
AGGCTACATGAAGGACTTCAATGCTGAAAGGTTCTACAGGGACGCCAGAATCACAAATATCTACGAAGGAACGACTCAGCTTCAGCATGTCGCTGCAATAGGCGGAATCATGCAGAGAGTTCTCGATCCTCTTATGGATGAAATGGCTGGCCTTCCTTACCACGGAAAACTCAAGAGGCTATCGACTTATGTAGACGAAATGCGCAAAAAGCAACAAAGCGCTGTTCAGTATGTAGCAGAAAAGAAAGATTCAACCTATTATGATTTAGTCACAAAGCATCTTGTTGACATGGAAACTTATATTTTCGTAGGTTACCTGATGCTGAGAGACGCTCTCAAAGACTCCGAAAGAGAACTCTTCGCGGAAAGATACATACTCGATGCCGTTCCGGAATTCGACAGATCTTATGCAGTAGTAATGAGCGGCGATGTGACATTGATCGATAATTATAGAGAACTCATTGATTACTGATCCGTAATGAGGAAAAAGGATTCAAACGATTTCCTCGACCGGTAAGACTAACAAATAAGGAGCGGGTTTTCATCCGCTCCTTTTTTTTGTATTCCCGACATGGGCGTGAACTTATGAGGTGAGATCAATCCGGTGGTTAAGTCCTCTGTATTAGAAGTCGAAGACGGAATTAAATTTGGCAATAACTCCAAATTTTTTCGTGCCAGTGGCGGAACTGCTCACCCGGGTCGTTGCAACTGCTTCGCTTGACTATGATTACAAGGCGGGTTATCGTTAGATTCGAGACTGCAGCCGCAGCAATTTAAAAGCCTGAAGAGCCGAGAAATGAACAGTATATTCAGGACTCTCGAGCAGATTTTAAAAGACAGTGAAGATTATATTTCGCACGAAGCCGGCCTATTCTGTCACGGGCTGATCGCCGATCTTCCGCCGAAAATCGTTATCGTTACCGCGAGTCGCCGTCGTGACAGGGTTTGCGAAGGTCATCAGATAGAATTTGTCTATCACCAGCCGAAACGACCGCGAGAGGCTCAGGCCATAAATTTTCATGGTGCTGAAATTCGCATTGCGAAACTGTCACAGGCCCTGGTTGATATCGTCGCCGACAGCCGTCAGACTGAGTCGATCGAGGCTCTCGCCGATCTGTTCTGGCGGCTTCCCTACCATGTCGGCGAAACTGTTGAACTGGCAGAGAAGACGAGCAATACTGCACACAAGCGAATACTGTTCTGGGCGCTATGGGCGGGGCGTATGCGGTTTTCGGGCCTGCCGAAGCGACTTGAGCGGACGCCGGTGAATCTTTTTCAGAGCGACAAGGATGCGCAGCTGTGGGAAGGCAGTCTTCAGGTTTTCTACCCAAAACGCCTGCTCGGGCTTGCTTTTGCCAGGCCTGATGTCAGTCTCGCCGATGATCTGGCAGACTGGATGCGCCTGCGTAGCAGCAAGCGTTTTGCCGCTTATGCCATGCGTTCTGAATGGCTGCCGATCGCCGGCGACACCCGCAATAAGCCGCTGGAGCTGCTTGAAACCTTTTTTGCCGAAGAGCTTTCGGTAATGGTTGCTGAAGATCTGACCGGCCTGCTCGAGCAGCTGCACCGGCAGCCTTCCGATCCCGAACCGACCATGTCGCAGCAGTTTATCAGCTGGGTGCACGAATCTTCGCGTTTCGTCGACTGCGTCGGCAAAAAACTCAAAACCTGGGTGCGCGATAAGCTTCGGGCGGGCGATCCTCGCCATTGGGAGATCGCTTTTTTTTATGCACCGCTCACCGGCCGGGTGGAAGAGGCGTTTTCGCGCATATCCGCCTCGGCCGCGGAAATCTTCAATTCCGGACGCTTTCGCGGCCTGGTAGAACTTTGCCGGCATGCGGAAGCTGGCGGCATCGAAATTCCGCGGGCGGCGCGCATATTGTTGAGCCGTATTCTTGCTCGCCTTAACCGTTTTGATGAGGCCCTGGCCGATCTTGACAAGGCTGGTGCGGGTGAAATGACCGAGCGCGAAGCTGTCGATGTCGCTTATGCTGCCGGTATTATCAACCGGCAGGCCGGGCGCCTCGACGAAGCTGTGCGTCTGTTGAACGATGCGGCGTCACTGGCCGCAAAGGCGGCGATGCGTGACAGTGCCGCTGCAATTTTGAATGCCGTCGGTAATGTTCATCTCGCCAGAGGAGAGCTGACGCAGGCTCGCAAAAGCTATCTTAAGGCTGCGGCCAACTTCTCGCGCGACCGGGAAACGCCGATAGTCGCCAATATTCAGACGAATCTCGGGTTTGTCGAATTCAGAAGCGGTAATCTCAAGAAGGCCGACTGCTGCTTTGCGCTTGCTGCCAGAAACCAGAAAATGCGCAACAATCTGCAGGGTGAGATTACTTCCGGTATTATGCTGGCCCGGGTCAGGCTGGCGCGTGGTCAGGTGCTGCCGGCAATAGAAAAACTGCTCGAGGTCGAACGCCAGTTGTCGCAACTGGCAGCCAGTCCTGATCGGCGAGAAATTCAGGCGATTGTTGCCTGGGCATATGAACTTCTCGGACAACCGGTCGTCTCGGACCAGTACTGGAAAAAAGTGGAAGAAGCTGGAACTGAAGCGGTAACTCCGCCAGCAGAATTCATGATAAGACTTTTCAAAGCCCTGCATACCCTTATTCGCGGCGAACTGCCGGCTGCCGAAAACCAGTTCGCCGAAACCGCAGGATTTGGCAGAACGTCGAAACTTCAGACAGCCGATGTCGCGGTGGCTGAGTTCTATCAGGGGTTGGCCATGTATCTGCAGAAGAAGAACGCGGCATTGCAGCTTTTCAGGCAATTGCCGGCCATGTTTTTCGAAAGCAGCGACCAACCTTTTCATCTCTTTGTTAAGGTCTTTCTCGGCCTGACTTTTCCCGGAGCATTTCCGGAGATAGATTTGGATGCTTCTCTGACCCGCCTCAACCTCACCGACTACTACGAACCGGTCTGGATATTTGCGGCCGATCAGATATATTGCTACGGTTCGGCGGCGGCCATCGAAATGGTCATGTCGCATAGCGACAAGCTGGCACCTGATCTAAAATCTCTTCTGGAGCAACGTTTTTCGGCTGTCCGGCAATTTTTCAAAAAGCGGCGCGGCGCAAAATACGCTCGAAAATATTATACGCTGATAAAAAACGGCAATCATACCATTGTCAGTGAAAAGCATTATCAGAACTTCGAATCAGAAGCCCACCGGGGTACTCTAATTTTCAACGGAGTTACCGGCAAGCTCACCTTTTCGAAAAGGGTGACCAGTATCAAGCCCGGCTCTATTCTGCACCGTATTCTGGCTTGTCTGCTCTCGTCCTTTCCGGAGGATGTGCCGCTGGAAGCCCTTTACGAGTCGGTTTGGGGCGGCAAATATGAGCCGGAATACGGTCGCATGGCGGTAAAGGCCGCCATGCTGCGTTTGCGCAAGACCGTTCAGAAAGTCTGCCCGACAGCACGTGTCGAGGGTTTTGGCGCGGAAGGCCAGGTCCGCATTATTCTCGAATCTCCATTCGAAGCCATCTTATAGAGATTGCGGAATGCCAGCACGACTAACAGTCAGATCACTCTCGAAGCAGAATATTTTCTGAATTTTCCGAAAAGCACGCAAACCCCTCCCGATCGTTGATTGCGACAGCAGTCGCTTGAGATCGATTATAGGCTGCCGATGCATTCTTCTCAATCGAAACAGCAAAGAAACCAGCTGCTGATGAGATTGTTAAGTGAAGTTAGCCGGCAGACATAGTTTTGTCGCTTTGTTTATGAAGCGAAGTTGTTGCCTCGCTTACTCGCTGTGGTTTTCGACTAGAAGCGCGACGTCAGCAGGCTCGAGAATCGTCGGGAAAAAAATCTGTGTAAAATCACCGAGATCAATCTGTTTTTCTGCACCATCGGCGAGATTGCGAATTACCGTGACGAACCGGCCATTGCGAAGCGAACGATAGATCAGTGTGTTGCCGTCAGGACTGGTAGAAGGCTGCCAGTCATAGGTGCGCGCGTTGGTGATATTTTCATACTGCCATATGCCATGGGAGTCTTTGAAAAGCTCAAAAATACTGCCGGTCTGACCGACGCGCCGCACAAAAAACATGCGGCCGACAGTCTGGTTTACATGGCTCTGCCAATTCTGGCCGCCGCGCACTATAATTTCTTCGGCATCATTGCTGAGATCGCGCATATTTATCGTAAAGCCTTCGGCAGTCACACGCGAGAGCATTATCGCTTCCGGTGTCAGCCAGGCCAACTGTCCGCCGGAAAGCCCTGCGAAATCGAGCGGTTCGAACACTCCGTCAGGAAAGCTTACGACCCCGGTCTGCACCGAGCCGTCACTCATTCCTCTAACACAGAGAATGCGGTCGTCCCAGGGTGAGGGAACCGGCCAGCCCAGGCTGCCCAGAGGATCTTGCAGCTGCCAGACAGTCTTTTTCTGTTTCGCATTGATCGCCACCAGACCGTAGTGATTTTCAGAAATCTCACGTGAGGCGAGAATCAGTCCCTTACGCTCCCACCAGCAGGCATTGCCTTCTTTCGACGTCGTTTGTGTAAGAGCTGTCAGCAAATAGCCCTCTTCAAAGGGCTGCCACAGGTAAATTTCTGAACTTTTGTCAATCACACCAACAAAAAGAACACCGGCCGGCACTTCTTGCGCAGCTCCGCAGGTGGTCAGCAGTAAAAAAAGGTATAGCAGGATCATTTTTATGTTCACTTCTTCGTGCCTCGTTTGATTGATGTTCTTTACTATAGCAAAGTTTTCTCTGAGATTTTACATAGGATTATTTCAATTTACCGTAGAACAAAAATCTGATAAACTGAAAACATCCTAAAAACGGCCTTTTGCCAGGGATTAGCCTGTGTTTTTGTGACTGGAATCAGTATGGTTTTTGGGTAAACAGTTTTTATCCGTAGAGTGATCCATGACTTCGGTGTTTCGCAAGAGTCTGCTATCTGCGCAGGTTACCACTCCCGGTTTTATTGATGATCGTCGGATTCGCATTCGCGAAATATTATTTGTGTCCGATCAGAGACGTCGGCTTCTGGGGAATCAGGCCAGGTATCTCGCCGCCGACCTGGCAGGTCAGTATTGTCCACATCGGGTATTTTCTCTGGGCCGAGAGAGCGAGCAGGTGATCATAGGCGGCTCGCGGGAACACTGTTTTTATTGACAGCATAGTGTTTACCAGCGCCATGACCTTGCTCGGGTTACGCGTTCCAAAAGGGACTTTGACAAATTCCTGCCAGTTGCCCTGAGCATTGCCGAAGCTGGTGATTCTTTTTTCAACTGCCTGAGCGAGGCTGGTCAGTGCTTCGAATCTCTGAGCATCGGCTGAGCCGGCCTTGCGCCAGGCTAGCACCTGGGGATGCCTGCCAACATTGTTGATCAGGAGGTCGAGGGCGCCATAAAGTGCGCAGTGCGAGTCTTGTACACATGACACATCAGGCCGCACCATCGAGCAACCCGACCCTGAACCGACGCGATACTTGGCCATCATTTTTTCGAGCTCGCGGGCGAGGCCGCGCATCGGTCTTATTTGCCGGCCATTGATTTTGTAAGGTTGCAGTTCAGGAATCTTGATGATAGTGTCGGCGACGGGTATCGAATACATCCAGCCGCGGCGCAGGTTACCCATGTAGGCGTGCCATTTCATCGAACCGGAGACGACTTCTTCGCGATTATGCCCATAGACCTGTTTATATTCGATATCCCAGCGGGCTTCGCCGGTAAAGCTGTCTCTGACCACTTCGGCAAAGCCGAAGGCGAAATGGCCGGTAACCAGGTTGAGCAGATCCATTACACCGGGTTTATGCTGTGCGGTTTTACGCCAGCCAAAAAGGTGTAAGAGTAGGTGGCGACTGCCGATCGGCCAGTCTTTGCTGATTCCGGCCGTCTGGTTCTCGGCTGAATAGGTTTTGCGAAACAGGCCTGGTCTGAGACCGGCAAAAACGCCTTTGCTGACAAACGAACTGATATCGCCTGCCTTGTCGAGGCATGTTGTCGGGTTCAGAAGCAGTGGAAGCCGTGGTTCAACCGCTTTTACCAGAAAAGTTTTTTTCAATCTTTTGCCATAGAGATACCAGCCACCGGCGTTGAGACCTGTGTTCTCGATGTTTTCCATTGAAGTGTTGGGTGCGTCTTCTTTTGGCGCCGGTTTTCGTGGCATGATAGTGACGATTTCTTCAGGGCCGTCGAATTTGCGGGTGTCAGGATTATAGTGAACGATCGTTCTCAGATTGCCTTCGGCCTTGCCTTTAAAGCGGGCCAGACAGACGAGAGCTCCGTTTACCTGTATCGGTTCTTCAGAGATATAAAGCGTGCCATCACGATAAACCGGGTTGTTGAGTATGATTTCGATGGTTCCTTCACTGCGGTTTGCCGCCAGCGATTCAAGCGGACTGACTTTTTCCCACTTATCGAGAATCGTAGGGAAACGGCAGCCTGCGCGTTCGCCGAAAGACTGGGTCGCAGGGTTGAAGTTGACATTCACAGATAGTTCGTCAAACCAGTTTTCATCTTTTATTGAACGGTTCCATGCGAGCTTGATGATGCGACCGATCAGCTCTTTTTGAGGGCTCGAAAAAACCAGCATGGGCACAGCACCGCCGGCGAGCCGTTTGGCGCGATTCGGCAGAATGATCTGGCCGCCCCATTCCCCAATCGGTTTATAAAATTTGTCGAAGCTGGCAAGATTCTGTGCGTTGAGCTGCTCAAAAAGCCCGGCATGCAAGGCGGCACAGACTGAAAGCATTAAAACAAGAACTACCGTTTTTCTGACTGACATTATCTTCTCCAGATGTAATTTTGCAAACAGAGGGCGCTACGGTGCGGACAATGCTCATTCGTTAAGCAGATAATTTAATATTGAGAGGTAGCGTTCGGCTTTGAATGATTGTCGTTGCTCAGCCTGTCTGGCTACCGGCGGCACATAGAATTTGATCGCCTGTTTCCAGGGCTTTCTTACGTGAAGAGGCTGCAGCCTGAGGAAAAACAGTATGCGGTGCAGGGTCGAGTAATCATCTTTGGTGGCTTCTGCCTTGACCTGTTTATCGAACCAGCTGACCTGGGCTTTGCCGGGCGGGTATTTGCCCATGAGGTTCATGGTTGCCTTGCCCAGTCGATCGCGGAAAACCCCTTTTCTGAATTCTTCGACACTCCAGTTGATCAGGCCGGGGGAATTGGTGATCGCGAGATTGACCAGCATGGCGCCCACAGCCACCTGACCAATTACCGGCATTGGCAGAGTTACTGCGCTCAATGCTGCGCCGGCCGAGCCCATTGCCAGGTTTTTTACCTGCTGTGCGGCAACGTGTTTGCAGATCTCGATGCCGATGTAGGTGGCAAATGGGCCGAGTTCGCCGATGCCCGACACTCTGAGAATGTTTTGGCCGTTGCCGGCTGACAGGAAACTGTTGAGAAGGTTGCCGGTGCCTTTGTTGACGGCCAGCTGAACGAGTTTTGGGAAAAAACGTTCGAGGATGGCGCGCAGGTTCTCGTTACTGATCTTTTTTATTGGAATCAGTAGCTTTTCTGATGCGAGAATCCCTGATTCTTCGATGGCAAAGTTGACTCCGGTTTTGGCTGCGATCAGCACACACTCCTGCAGATTGATTTCGAGGTTGAGTCGGTAAACCAGGCTGATCGGCGCGCCGGCCGGCAGTTTGTCGAGATTTTCAGGCGGGAAAAGTCGGAAAAAGCCGACACATTCCTTGCGTGGCGGTAGTGGTGTCTCGGTAAAGAAGAAACGGGTAACCTTGTGCTTTACCGCTTCGACCGGCATTTTCTGCATCCCGGTAATCTGCAGGCGCATTTTGCGATAGTCGCGCGAAAAATTCGGCTTGTCAAAGCTTGCTGTGAAATTTCCCTTTCCGGCGGTGATAGCGGCCTGGCCGAGGCGCTCGAAAAGGTATGTGATCGCCTGCCCCATTCTAGCAAAGGCTTTGTCAGAAAGTTTGGGTGCATCCTGTGCCAGCAGGTAAGGTGCTGAGCCAATAAAGAAAATGCACAAGAGAAATATGGCACGGGCGAACTGATTTCTTGTGTTCGTTTTCATTGTGCCTCCTGGAAGGACAGGTATTTAATTATAACAGAAGTCAGCCTGCTTGTAATAGCACCTGGCTTCAGCTTAGCAATTCTCGGTCAAAATCAACCTTCATTCTGCGCGATCTGTCAAGCGAAGTCGCAGAATCCCCTTTTTTAGAGCTTTTTCTGGATCCTGCGACTGCGCTTCGCTTCGCGCAGGATGACAACAAAACTTAACAGGCGCTTCTGAAAAGGTATCGGAGGAAATCGCTTCGCTGGTCAGCAGTAGCATGAGAGCAAGCAATATGTGGAGTCCGAGCTTTCTCAAAGTTGTCGTTCCAATCATGTTCATTGTTAACCCGCCTTTGTTCAGGTGAATATTTCTTGCAGTTATCCGCTGGAGTTATCATTTTGCAAGACTCTCCAACAGTAGATACCGAAATCAGTTTGTCGAATATACAGGTGAGAAACAAAAAAATCGCAAGCTTTTTCCGTTTCAGATCATTCAAGAATCTAGCGATTGATCTTATTACTGATAAAGTTAGAGACAGGATCCCATCAGCTTATTATATTCAATTAGACGCGGTTGCGGTATTGTACGATCAGAATGTTTCTTTATTGGTGCCGAGGCACGGTGGGCTATGCCAAAGTCTTTCTGCAAGAAGCTTTTTGCTGGAGCAAAGTCTTGTCTTTAACTTTTTTTATGTAACGATCCTCAGGCGAGTGGAGCGAATCGGTCGGCAGTGCTACGACAGCCTATTTTCGCTGAATAACAATTCCACTTCTGGCTTTTTGCGACTTTGCCTTCCTGGATACAGGCGTGAATTTAGCTGTGATATAATCAGCAAAAATCTGGAGACAATTATGAAAAAGCCAATCATAGATACTGTTAAAGAGCTTCTTTTTGCTCAACGACTCGGTATTCTTGCCACAGTCAACGATGATAGTCCTTATACCTCAATCGTCGGGTTCGCCGCCGAGCCAGATATGAAATCTATTTATTTCGGCACCCCACGGGCAACATTGAAACTGCGAAATATTCAGAGCAATCCAGCGGTGTCACTGCTGATTGATAATCGACAAAATCTCGGCAGCGACTTCAGCATTGCTGCTGCTTTGACCTGTGTTGGCGGCGCAAAAATTCTTTCAGGGGAAGAAACTGACCGGGCAAGAGATTTGCTGAGCGAGCGGCACCCAGAGTTGCGAGACTTTTTCGCTTCGCCAACCTGTGCTCTCGTCAAAATAAGTATCTGCAAATTCAGTCTCGTAAGAAATTTCCAGGAAGTGACCGAATTTTTTCCGGGAAAAGACCTGTGAATCAATTGATTCCTTTTGCGGCGTTCAAGAGCCCAGGAGTCACTGAAATAGGGGGAAAAGCCCGCTCCCTGTTGCAGCTTATGCGGGCAGGATTCGCTATTCCCCAGAGTTTCTGTCTGCCGGTGCAATGCTATGATGAATTTATCCGAGAAAATAAACTTGCAGGCCGAATTGAGCTTGAAATCAACCGCAAGGATCTTTCCGAATGCCGATGGGAAGAGCTGTGGGATACCGCGCTGCGAATTCGCAACTGCTTTCTTAAAGGCAAAATCAGTGAAAAGCTTCGCCAGTCGCTCAACCAGATCTTTGCTTTGATTCCTGTCGATACGAGTCTTGCGGTCAGGTCTTCATCGACGGTTGAAGATTCAATAAATCAATCTTTTGCCGGATTACATGATTCGTATCTCGGCATTAAAAATCTTGCGCAGCTTGAGCATAAAGTAATTCTGGTATGGGCTTCATTGTGGTCTGATGCGGCTCTGAGTTACCGCAAAGAACTGCGGCTGAATGTTGCCGAGAGCAAAATGGCGGTCGTGATTCAAGCAATGATGGTTGGTGAAACTTCTGGAATTGCATTCAGTCAGAATCCTCTCAATCAGCATCAGGCGGTTATCGAGGCCGTTTATGGCCTGAATCAGGGTCTTGTCGATGGCCGGGTGCAGCCGGATCGCTGGTTTCTTGACCGCAGCAGCGGCAAGATTGTTGAACATCAGAAATCGGACCGCCGCGAAAAAATGGTTGATGCCGAAGGTGGTCAGATTCTCATTGCCAATAGTTTGGCTGAAAGGAGTCGGCCACCACTTGATAAAAGCGGGGTAAAAAAAGTCTATTCACTCTGCTGTAAGGCAGAAAAGCATTTCAAGCAACCTCAGGATGTTGAATGGACAATCAGGCAGAAAGATCTCTTTTTGCTGCAGTCACGACCGATTACCACGAGATCGAAGCCAGACCCGAAAGAGAATCGACGCGACTGGGATCTGACTCTTAAAAGAAGCTTTGAAAATTTATTGCAGCTGCAACGGCAGATCAAACAACTGCTTAAAAAAATGACGCGTGGCGCAGAAGTTTTAGAACGGCAGGCGATAGTTGATTGCAGTGATGTCGAGCTTGTTGAAATCCTTAAACAACGAGGCGCGCCGCTGCAATACTGGATCGGCGTCTACTGGGATGTCTTTATTCCCTACGCCCACGGTATGCGGCTTTTCGGTCAGGTTTACAACGAAACGGTCTGCCCGGATGATCCGTTTGAGTTTGTAACGCTGTTGCAGAAAGAGGCAAATCTGGCGACGCGGCGTAATAATGAATTATTGCGGCTTGCTGAGATTATTTTGCTTGATGAGCAGAGTAAACATGCGATTCGCAGCGGTGATTATGGCAAACTCGGGGTAGCGGTGGTTGAGAGTTTGCACAGGCTGGTAAAAGATTTTGCTATGCCTGGTGAGCTTCTCAGTCTCAGCTCAGGCAATGAGTTTTGCCGCAATTTTTTCAGCTTTGTTACGCGTGATTTTAAAACGGCGCGATCGCGTGTAGAGATTGAAAAAAACGAGCTGCATGAACTGGAGCGCAGGTTCCTGGCGAAGTTTCGCGGCGCCGCCGAAAAGAAACGCGCGCGACAGCTGCTTGAGCTTGGGCGCCACAGCTTTCTTATGCGCGATGATGATAATGTTTATCTGAACCGCTTCAAAGACTTGCACCATGCGGTAATAAGCGAAATGCGCCGCCGACGCGAACCGCTGATTGGTAGCGAAATCGCTGATTATAACGAAGAAGATCTTGTCGCCGCCATTCTCAATCGTGATTTTCGGCGTCGGCGCAAGGGTGTTAAAAAAACAGCAGCCGGGCCGAAATCGAGAGAACCCGGGTTGAAGCGGCAACTAGTCGGACAGCCGGCTGGTCCTGGCTTTGCCAGAGGTGTGGCCCGGGTTATTGTTGCAAACTCTGATCTGTTTGCTCTGCAAGACGGTGAAATAATCGTCTGTGATGCGATTGGGCCGGAAATGACCTTCGCGGTTCCGCTGGCTGGCGGAATAATCGAGCGCCGTGGCGGCATGCTGATTCACGGAGCGATAATCGCTCGCGAGTATGGTATTCCTTGTGTTACCGGGGTTTCAGACGCCATTGCTGCGATAAAAAGTGGCGACAATATCAGTCTTGACGGTCATCTTGGCCTGGTAACAATTGAGCGTGCCAGTAATTTCGGGCAAGGACGATGATGCGATCGGTCTCTCGTAAATATCCGAGACTCAGGCAAGTATTACATGACCGAGAATCGAGCAATCATAATGCATGGGGTGCTGGTTTGTAGTATTATGTCTGGCGTCTGATTATCCGTGAGTTTTCTTTGGTCTGACGACTAGAACGGTCAAAACTTGAATAGAAATACGCAAAAGCATCCCGGACAAAAGCAATCTGGCTTTTTGCTGGTCTTTCTCTGTTTTCTGCCATTACTGGCATTGAATATCGGCTGGTCTTTTCTCGAGAACATCGATTATTACTGGAAAGTGCGCGAGCAACACGAAGTCGCCAACCAGGAAATTGAGACGCTGGCGGCTGGTTCAGAATTTTCCTATCAGTTTGCCCGGCTTGCCGGTCAGTTTGCAAAGACTTTCAAGGCGGCCGCAGAAAGTGGCCTTGCCGGCGATCAGCTTGGTCAGTATGCCAACGAAAATGCCCGCCGGGTGTTTCGTTGGCCTTTTCCGGAATATGAACTTTTTGCTTTTCATGTTCCGCCAGACGGCAGCAACGGTGATATGCTGTTTATGCATTCTGATCTGCGGCCGTCCCGTCGGCTTTATGTCAGAGCTTTCGAACATCTGGTGCGGGTAAGCCGGAATGTCGATATTTCCGGTGAAATTGGCAGGCAGAACGAAAAGCTTCTCAGTCGAATTATCCAGAATGATGCCAAATCGGAAGTTGTTGCCAGAACACAGCGGGGGCGTTCCTCTTTTGCCTTTTACCGGTTTTATCCGCACTGGTTTCTCTGGGATTATTTTGAGGTGCCGGGGCAAGGGTATTTCGGGTTCTTTCTGTTCAGCCGCAATGATGATGAACGCCGTATTGCCGCAAGATTGCTGGCCTTGCGCGACCTGCGTGATCGCAGCAGCTCGAAAGGTGCTTTCATTCCGCTTTATTCTGGCTATGGCGGCGCGGTAGTGCAGGCGCCTCTGCACAGATCAAAGCTCTTCAGCGGCTGGGCAAGAAACTTCATTTCCCCGGTCGAAAAAGACCTGCCCAGATGGTTGCAGAACGGCACCCCGCCAGTTACGCGCCTAGGTCGCTATGACGTCCACTCATATCTTGGCAAAAGTCAGACGCACCTTACTACATTGCTGATGCCGGCTATCGAGGAACCGTCGCGGCCTTTGTGGCTTTTTGTCATCAACATTTTTCTGACGAGCTTTTTAATGCTTCTGCTCATACGCGGCATTATTCTTGGCCAGTGGCCGGAAATTGGTATCAGACTGCGCTTTATCCTCACTTACCTTCTGGTCGCTTCCCTTCCGGTCAGTCTGTTGATCATATCAGCCTATAGTTATGTAACCCAATATCGACAGGCAATTCATTTTCAGTCGGTGACCGGTCTGCAGTCGTGCCTCAGGCAGTTTGACGCGCGCAAATCGCAGGTAAATGATGAGTATCGCGCCGCTTTTGCTGAAATGGCAGATGATGGGCTGTTGCAGAAACTTCTTGCAACCAACGGCGCCGAGTCTCCGGAAGCCAGCGCTCGTATCCTCAGCTTTTTCGAAGGTCGGGCTGAGCCGTTGCCGTTGCTCAGTTTTGCGATCTTCGATGAAGACGGCAAAGGCAGCAGATTCTATTCAAGACACAGCAAAAGCGAGGCTGACCCTGCCATCGAAGCTTTTCGATACCCGATTGTTCAGATGTTGCGCCGAAAGATCGCAATATATGAGCCTGACCGGGTGTTTGCGCCATTAAAGATGAGTGGTATTCAGGAGACTTCTCTGGAAGCCTACAAATCAATGACCACCAACGATCTGATTGATGAGGTCGATAAGCGCAGGTCATTTCCGATTTCCCGGCAGAGCGGCACGAAAATCGCCACCCAGATTCATGAGCTGGTTAAAATAGACGGACGTGAGCGTTTTGCTATATTTCTGGTCTGGGATGATCAGGCTCTCGACGAAAAGATTTTTCAACAGTCGGTAAATCATTTTGGTCTTAACTCGCCAGAATACATTTTCCTGGCCTACCGGGTAAATCCACAGGGACTTGAACCAATCGGCCTGCCCGGTCGTGACGCCGATGCCGAGATCGTCGGGCACGCCCGGCAACTCGCCGAGCAGGCATATTTCAGAGGCAGTTACGTTGGCACTCGTGCCGAAAACCTGTCGCTGGTTGCTATTCCATCAAAAAAATACGCAAATACCGTTCTCGTTGGTGCGACACGTCATCATGAACTTGAGCAGTCGGTTGCCAGTCGCCTGTTCTTTTTTGCCGGTCTGCTGGTCGCAGCTGCCTTTATTGTGGTGTTCTGTGCATATATGTCGGCGCGCATTATTCTCGACCCGATCACCGGCCTCAGGTCTGCACTTGACCGGGTGGCGGCCGGTAACCTGAATATCGAAATTACCAGTCGAAGCCAGGATGAGCTGGGTATTCTCTGCCAGGAATTCTCAACCATGACCCGTGGTCTGCGGGAACGTGAAAAGCTGGCGACACTGCTGTCTGATCAGGCGGTTGAGGCTATTTCCCGGGCCGATGCAACCGGGAAACTGTCAGGCGAAAGTTTTAGCGGTGTTGCGCTGGTTTCCGACATCAGAAATTTTACCGGTTTATGCGAAGAACATCCACCCGATGCAATTACAGAAATGCTCAACGAACATTTTGCCAGGATGACCGACATAATTTCCGGGCAGGGCGGGCGAATATACAAGTTTATCGGTGACGCCATCGAAGCGGTATTTCCCGAAGACGACACTCTGGCAGAAAGCGCCTCTGAACGAGCCTTTAGAGCTGCCAGCCTCATGCTGCTCCGGCTCAGGAGCATCAATGCCAGGCGTGCCGCTCATGCTCGCTTTAATTATCGTATCGGCGTTGGCCTTGCCTATGGACAAATGCATTCAGGCTCAATCGGGAGCGTTGAAACTCGCCTCGACTATGCAATCCTTGGTGAACCGCTGAAAACCGCGGCCAGACTCGAAGCGCTGTCGCCCATCAATCCGGCTTTCCCGCTGATCGTAGATGAAGTCATCGTGAACAGCCTGCCGGAATCGGGACTGACTTTCATACGCCTCGAGAACAGCAGCCATCAAGTGGCTTACAGTTTGTCTGCAATTGGCGAAACACTTCCGGAGCGAGTGGTCGGCGAAGAAAAGTCTTTGTCTCTGCCCATCTCTGCGTTGCCGGACACCGCTACCTCTCAGCTGAATACTGTCGAAGCAGGCGGTGGCAGCGGCCTAACCTCAGCCTGGGCTTTTATACTCGGTGCAATGATGGTAATCATGTTGGCGGTTGGCGCTGTTTTTGGCTGGCAGACTGTAGTTGATGCCAGGAAGAATGCCGAAAAAGTAGTCGCAGTGGCAGAAAATCTGCGGCTGATCGAACAACTTAAATGTGATGCCGGCGTTAGAACTGGTTTTGAGGCTGACTGTTTCAGAATTGTCGGCGGCATCGAAAAATTGCTGGAGAAGGCAGACAGCCTTTCCGACAAACAACTTGCAGCAGCTGCCAGGTCAGAGATTCTGGCACATGCTTCTGACAAAGCCCATCCTGGTAAGTTTGCGGTCTTTCTGTATGATCACGCAAGCGTGAACAGTGACAAGGCTGTTGTTGATAAACTACTGGTGGCGGAAGGCTGGAACAGCAAACATCTGCAAGCGCTGCAGGCCGAGGTGGAATACCGGCGTCGCCTTGATTTCAGTTCATGGAAGCATGCTATTCCTAACTCAGCTAGTCCGGCAATCAAAGAAATCTTCGGTAATCAAATTTCGCAGGTTGTTCTGCATCGCGAAATGTTTTGCAGGGCATCAGAAGTGCCATGTAACGGCAGTCAGCATTACTTCTACTGGGATTATCTCACGACAGACTCTGATGATGCGCCTGCCGGCAGTGAAGCTGAAAGCACAACAGAAAATGTTCGCGCGGTTCGGGGCATGATTATGCTGGCTGTCGAAGTCGAGCCGATAAAACAATCTCTGGCGCTTCGGTTAACTAGTTATCAGCAGCCGGACAAGGCGATAGCACTTATAGATGGCAGTGGCACCATGCAGCTTTCGCCCAATTTCCCGCCGCAACTGGCTTCTTATCTGGCAGTCGGCAAGGCCCTGCCAGCAGTCGACCGTTTTGTCGTCAATGAAGATGAGCTCAAGATTGGCAGAAAAAGTCATCGTTTGCTGGTATGCCATCTTACACAGCAGACGTCTATTATTTTGCCGACAGCCGTGGTGAGCGTCATTGCCTGCCTTCTGCTGTGTTACTGGTATAAAACCGTGCGTGGCAACACGCCGGCCAGCCGGTCGCTGGCTGCTCGCTTGTGGCTTCTGCTGCTGCTGTCTGCCGTAGTGCCGCTGGTCACGGTGTTTTTTGTGCTCAATCTGTTTCTTAATGAAGATTACAGCGTGCGAGTCTCGCAGGCCAGGGCCGACCTGAACCGAACCAATGATCTTTTTGAGCTGCGTGAGAGTTTTGTCGATCCGCTGGCCTGGAAATTCGTGCGTGAACGCACTTTTTCAGCGCCGATGCAGCAGCTTGCCGCTGAACTCGAGCTTGCATCCGGAACTGCGAATATGAAGCGTCTAGATAAGCTCGTCAGCGCATGGTACAGCCAACACAAAACGAGCGACCCACTGATCATAAACTATAACCCGCGTGATATTGCAGTAGCCGGCAAAAACGGCTGGGAATACGCTACTTCCGGCACCAGTTCAGGCGAAACAAATACTTTTGGTGTTATGCTCAAGCAGATTGCCAGAAGCATAATGGTTAGAAGAGTCCAGGGGACCGTTGTTCGCGAAGGTCTAGACGCTGCTGCCATCGAAGGCGAACTGGTGGTCGAAACAGGTCTGCAGACAGTAAGGTCACTGTTTGGAGATGATGTATATGTTAAGCTGGCGAATGGTATTGGTCTGCCGGTTCTTATGAATGTCGTGTCAGGTACTGCCGGACTTATCATTCATGCTGTGCCTGACATAGAAAACCCCGAATATGTAATGATCTGGCTGATCATGTTCGATTATGAAGGCTATCTTGCTAGAATCGCGGCAAGTTATCGGGGTGATTGCCTGCTCTGGCCGGTAGAAGCGCATCGTTATGGCAACGTTTTCAGAAAGGAATACTACCAGTCCAGACATGAAATCGTGAAAATGGCTTCGTGGATAGCAGGTGCCAATCTGCCGGTTTCTGGTCGCATTTACCACAAAGGGGCCTGGTATCTGGCTGAAGGGCGTCCTGGTGTAGCTCAGATTACATCGCTTCTGGTCGGCATGGCACCGGAAGCGCCTATAGATAAAGCAATGGCCAGAAGTAAAGCCGCTTTTACCCTGCTCATGGCCGGGATTCTTCTATGTATACTTTTTATTGCCAAAAATGTTGCCGACGACATTCTGATACCGATAAGAAGTCTGATTTCGGCTATGCAGCAGGTTGTTCGCGAAAACTATTCCTTTCGCATCGAAAGTGGCAGAACCGATGAGCTTGGCGTTCTGTGTTCATCTTTCGACAGTATGACCAGAGGCCTCGAAGAGAAAAGACTGATGGGGCGCATGCTGTCGAAAAGTGCGCAGAAGTTCTCGTTGCAGGAATCTGATATAGATGGCCGCAGAATGGAATTTGCCCTTCTCTACGTCGGAATACCTTCTTTCGAAGCCTGGATGGCCAGTGCGAGCAAAGAGTCTCTTTTCGTAGACCTGCGTGAGCAGGTAACAATGCTGTCAAAGATCATCATTGCGGCCGGCGGCGACATAGACAAGATCATCGGCGAAAAAATTCTGGCTGTTTTCCATAGCGAAAACAACCCGGCCGAAGCGGTTGCCGCCGCCTGTCGGGCGTCCATGCACATCAATGCGGCCGAAGGGCGCGGTGCTCTGCCATTTCCCGCCGCGACGGCAATCAATTATGGCAGTGTGATTGCCGGATTTCTGGGAGTAGGCGGTAAGCGCGACTTTACCATAATCGGCGATGCCGTAAACGTAACCGCGCGTATCGAGGCGCAGGCTGAAACGATGCGCTATCAGCGCTGTCTGGCCTCTGAGGCGGTTCTTGACCTTCTGCCGCCAGATGTTCTTGCCCGCGAACACGGCGAAGTCGAACTTAAGGGCAAGGCGAAGCCAATGAAACTCTATCAGCTCACCGCCACCGGCAACAGTCTTATCGTCTATTGATCGGGCTTCCAGCGAGACAGAATTATAAATCTTGCATTATTTCTGCATTTGCTGTATGATCTTTCTCAGTTACAACGAGTTCTGCGATTTTGCAGATTTATCGCTGATAACCTGGGCGGTTTTTCACCGGCGAAAAAACCAGACCCCTTCGCTCGCCGGCATAATCGGTTTGAGCATAGACTTCCACCGAACCAGAACGGATATTTTAATGACCACGTCAACGCATTTTAGACATTCTACCCATCACGCACCACACACACCAGTAAGAGCCCGCGAAAACACGCACACAGCAAACTCTGCACCTGTAACAACCAGGGTAACTGCAGAAACAGAAAAGACTGTGACCAGCACCGGGATCGCTCCCATTTTTACAGCACTTCATAGCGACCTGCAGAACGCAATCAAGCGTGTCGGTTTCACAACCCCGACTCCGATTCAGCAGAGCGCAATTCCGCTGGCCATGAACGGTCGCGATATTCTCGCCAGTTCAATGACCGGAAGCGGCAAAACCGCAGCCTTTCTGCTGCCAATCATGCATCGCATCATCGCCAGCCGCGAAAATGAAAAGCAAACTACCGGCCGTATCACCCCGAAAATCCGGGCATTGATTCTCACACCAACCCGTGAGCTGGCCGCTCAGATCTGTCAGCATTTCAATGATCTGGCACAGTGCAGCGATCTCAGCTGTGCCGCTATTTTCGGCGGAGTAAGCATGCCCCCACAGGAAAGAGCCTTCAGACACGCTGTTGATATCATGGTTGCCACTCCAGGCCGCCTGCTCGACCATTGTTCCAGAGAATACGGCAAAATGCCGCACCTCGAATATCTCGTGCTCGACGAAGCTGATCGCATGCTCGATATGGGCTTTCTGCCAGATATCAGGCGCGTAATGAAAGTTTTGCCAGCCCGCCCGCGACAGACCCTGTTGTTTTCAGCAACTTTGCCGGCGCCCATCGTTGTTCTCGCAAAAGATATGCTGAACAACCCGGCATCAGTCGATATCGAACGCCCGCAGATCACTGCTACCGGCATTGAACACAAGGCCTTTAAAGTTGCCGATAACCTCAAGCAAGAATTGCTGATAAATATTATCGATCAGCACCAGATTCGCAGCGCAATCATCTTTACCCGCACCAAGCATCGCGCTAAACGTCTCGCTCAGTTCCTTGATCGCAAAAACGTAGCAACCGACTGCATTCACGGTAATCGCAGCCAGCTGCAGCGCACCAAAGCGCTCGAAGATTTCCGTAATGGCAAAGTAAGAGTTCTGGTTGCTACCGATATCGCTTCGCGTGGCATCGACGTCGAAGCAATTTCGCACGTCATCAATTTTGATGTTCCGCACATCGTTGATGATTATGTGCACCGCGCTGGCCGCACCGCCCGTGCCAACATGACCGGTTATTCTTTTACCCTGGTTTCTGCTGACGAAATGTATGATTTTGGTCAGATCGAGCGCAGTATCAAAACGCGCATCGAACATGTCAAACTCGAAAATTTTGATTACAGCGCAAAGCCTGCCGAATCTCTCGAAATCCCCATAGCTCAGCGCATCGCTGAGATCCGCGCCTATAAATCAGCCTGCCGCGCCCGCGCCGCCGCCAAAATGCAGCGCAAAGGCCAGCAGCCAATGACGGCCGCAGCTCCCAAACCGAGCCGCTCCTACCGTAAATACTGATCTGATATAAAGAATCGGGCTGTTGCACCAAAAGTGCAACAGCCCGATTTTTCTTTAGGCAATAATTACAGCATTACCTGCTGCTGAAGGCTTTGAGGCAGTTTTTTGATTTGAGTTCGCGGGCGATTTGCCTTGGCGTCTTGCCGGCTTTGGTTTTTATATCGGGATTGCCACCCCTGGCTATGCAGATTTTTGCCAGAGCTTCGTTGTCGTTGAAAGCGGCCTGATGCAGCAGGGTGTGCCCCTGTTTGTCAGATGTGTCGATGTCGGCACCTTCATTTACCAGCAGCGTAATCAGCGCAGAACCCCACGCCGGCGCGATGTTTTCGGTGAACAGCAGACCGGTCGCACGCAGTGGCGTTTCGCCGTCGTTGTTGCGGTGATGAATGTCAGCGCCGGCTCTGATCAACCTGATTGCCAGCTTTTCGTCTGCTTCGCGCGTGGCAAGGTGGTGCAGGGCAGTCCAACCTTTGGCGTCGGCCCGGCCAGCGTCGGCTCCGGCAGCGAGAAGAAGCTCGGCTATTTCGAGGTTGGCAGCCTGCATCAGCATGGTTATACCGGAATCGTCAACAACCGAATCTGCATCGAGTCCCTTGCCGAGCAATTCTTTGACGGTGTCGGCATCGCCGCTGGAAACTGCTGCCGACAGCTGCATCAGATCGTTCATGTAATTGTCGAAGCTGAGATTTTGCGTGTGCTGGTCGAGCTCGTCAGCAGACATATTGAACAGGTTCGCGCCGGGTGATGTGGGCAAACCGAGTGCTGGTTCACCCTTGCCGGCTACTTTTGCGTTGGTGCTTTTGCGTGCCAGTTCGTTGGCAACGGCAGAGCCGGCCGGAGCATAGCTCATTGCTGACTTTGTGTCTTTGTTCTGCAGGCCAGGATTGGCGCCTCTTGAAATCAGCAGCTTGACCACAGGCAGGTCGTTATTGCGACAGGCAGTCATCAGCGGGGTTTCCATCGAATCATCAAAGCTGTCGATATAAGCTCCCCTGTCGAGAAGCACTCGAACCGTTGTCAGAAGCTGCTCTGATTTATCTGGTTTGCCGCTGTAAAGCATGACGACGCGGTTGAGGACATAGTTCATATTGTATTCATGATTAGGATCCGCGCCATATACAAGTAACAGTGGCACAACCTCAGCAAAACTATTATTATCAGCAGCTTCGACCAGCGCATGGTTGAGCGCCTGTTTTTCGCCTGTCAGGGCGCAGCCTTCCAGCACCTGCCTGACGATTTCGGCAGTGCCGTAACGCGATACTTGCCTGATATAATGAGCTGCATTATTTCTTATCGCCTCTTTCAGCTTTGCTCCACCACTTTTGAGAACTCTGGCAACCTCGGCGGCCCGGTTGTTCGTAATAGCATCATTGAGATTTTTTTCCAGGTCACTGGCAACGCTGTTTGCGCTAATGCATAGTAGTAACAGCATCAGCGGAAGAATGGCGTAAGAAAGTTTTACAAAATAGACTTTTCTGGATATAAGGTTTGTTTTCATCAGGTTCCTCCAAGATCTTTTCAAGTCTGATTATACAGAGGCCTGTTAACAACATACCAATGTTTTCTTTTAGAAAAAGCATCTGCACAAATTTTGTAACTTTGCTACCAGCCGATTTTGCCTGATATGGCCACTATTTGCTGATCGAAATGTTACTTATTTGGGGTAGATTTAAAGCAAGGTAGTGTGATAGATTAATTTTAGAAGGTTTTAATTCTTGTCGGAGGTTACCGTGTTTATGCGAAAAGTTTTGTGCGTGCTGGCGTTGATTCTTTGTTTGAGCTCATCGCTGCTGGCCCAGACCCCAGTGGCCTGGAAGGAGCTTTTCCCTCTCGGGCTTGTTAACAGTGATGGAAAAGAAGTCTCGCTCGAAACCTTGAACGGAAAATACATCGGCATTTACTTCGCTGGTCAGTGGTGCAGCGGCTGTCGAGCCTTTTCACCGCAGCTTGTTTCATTTCGCAACAACCACGCTGAGCAGTTTGAAGTCGTTTACGTCAGCTCAGATAAAAACAAAGCGGCCCAGTTCGCATATATGAAAGAAGTCGGTATGCCATGGCCGACTCTTGAATTCCGTTCGAAGCCGGCATTGGCACTGAAATCAAGATTCGAAGTCACTACTATTCCGACGCTGATAGTCCTTTCGCCGACAGGTGAACTGATCACCCGCGATGGACGCGCCGACGTGCAAAATTCACCGGCTGATGCAATGGCTAAATGGCAGGGAACCACGCCTTCGCCGCTGCCATACTCGTTTGCCGCATCTGCAAATGCTGGCGGATCAGACCGGCTGGCTCATCTCGACCGCCAGGTCATCGACGAAGTGAATACTCTTCGGGCGATTCCCAAACAGGGCTGGATAAAAGGAACGGTCGGCGGCAAAGAATATTTTGTCGCTTTCGATCGCACCGCCTGGACAATTAAGGGAAATGTCGGCGATAAACCAATTGATATTAAGATAGATCATGACAAGAAGACTATTCAGGGTTATACGCATGATTCTGGCGTAGATCTGACTTTTACATGGTCTACCGAAGAATACGGCCTTGAAGGCGACGTCTATGGTTACCCATACTGGCTCACCATTAACTGGCCTACCGGAAATGCCATGGGCGGCCTCAGCTGCTCGATGCTCGAGTTCAACTGGGATATGGATACTGGTGTTATCACAGGCTTTCTGGCTGATCGCAAAGCCGATATGAAATATGATAAGGTTACCGGCCGGCTGAGCGGCGATTTCTTCAACCGCAAGCTCGATCTGCAGATCACCAATCTCGACCTGCACGATTTCATTCAGCACGCCTACCTGTTCCTGAAATAAGCTTTTCGACACAGCAGAACTTTAAAACTGGCGCCGGCAGCGAATGCCGGTGCCAGTTTTTTACAGGCAGCATCAAGGCGTGATCCTGCGCGCAGTCGCAGGAGCCAGAATGGCTATGAAACATGGATTCTGCGACTTCGCTCCGCGCAGAGTGACAGAGAGGATTCTGTATATCTTTGTTGGTTGGCAAAGAATGCAGGTGGTGCTATTATCTTAGCAAAGCTACGCAGATGCGCAGAAATTTGTCGAGACGGAGGAAGTTTTGAGCGAAGCATTGCCGACGCTGAGCCGCATCATCTTTATCGATATCGTCGGGTTCAGCAAGAAGCCTTCTCATAACCAGAAGCTGCTGATCCAGGAACTGACACGCCTGGTGCAGAAAACTTCTGCCATCAACCAGCTCGAAAAACAGCAGCGCGTCGATCTTCCGACCGGTGACGGCATCGCCATGGCCCTGTGGGGGCCGGCGCAACTGCCGCTGCAGGCCGCGCTCGAACTTGCTGCGCTGGTGCGCCAGTACAATGCCACCTGTCCGCCTTCGCTTAAAATTGAGATCAGAACCGGCATCAACAGCGGTGAAATTTTTACCGTCACCGATATCAACGACCGGCGCAATGTCGTCGGCGAAGGCATAAACAACACGCAGCGGGTCATGGATTTTGGTGACAGCACGCATATTCTTGCGGCAAAGGTAATAGCTGATGAGCTTCTCGACGTTATGCCTTCTTATGCGCCTCTGTTGCACGATGCCGGCCTGTTTTACGACAAACATAAGGTTGCGCATCATATATATAATGTTTTCGACTGGCAGAACGGCAACCCAGCCACGCCGACGCGAAATCGCGCTGCCGACGATGCTTTGCCGGCGCCGCATCTCTGGAAAACACTTCTCGACCACCTGACCTGGGAAGCTGATTTTTTGCGCCATCAATCAGCCGAGTGCACGCACCTGTTACTCGCCCTGAGCAAAATCGAGGGTGGTTTTTTCAGCAGGTCTCTGGCTGCTGCCGGGCATGATGCGACCCTGATACGTCGCTCAATGCGCAAGCAGCTGGGAAAAGGCAGCGCGGCAGCTAATCGCGAAATCACATTTTCTGCGCCGCTGCAGCAGTTGCTGGCACAGGTCTGGCAGGCCGCCGCCGGTCAGCATCGTGACATACTCGAAGAAGATTTTGTAACAGCCCTTTTGACCGGTTCTGAAAAAGATCTGGTCTGCGGTTTGCTGACATCAACGGGGGTGGACCCTGAAAGCGTGCTGCCGGTCGAATCTTTGCTCGATGGCTTTGCCAGTCGTATCGATTCGGTCGATGTCGCCAGTATAGCCTCGTCATTTTCGCAGGCAGGTGCGGCTAGGCCGGTGGCAGACTATAAGTCTGGTGGTTCGGCGGTGACCGCAAAGCCTGATCTTGTTGAAGAACTCGCGGAAGTAGCCGTAACCCGACCGGTTGGTCGACCGGCCGCGGCCGAAATCAAGGTGGCACTGATCGTCGAAAATGGCGCACAGCAGGGCCGGCGCTACGATTTTAGCGAGCCCGAACTTTTTATTGTCGGGCGATCACCCGATGCCAATTTTGTTCTCGACAAGTCAGATCCCTGCGTGTCACGCAAGCATTTTATGATTGAAATAGTGCCGCCGCGCTGTTACATCCGTGATTTTGGCTCTCTCAACGGTACTTTCGTTAACGACGAAAAATGTGATCAGGCTGAATTGAAAGATGGCGACAGCATCGCAGCTGGTCAAACCCGCTTTCGCGTCAGCATAAGCGCCCGCGAAAACCAGAACCTGGCGACTTGCCAGCGCTGTGGCAACCTTTTTGCGAGGCCGGGGCAGGTTTTGGCCTCGGCACTGTGCCCGGCCTGCCAGGCCGAAATAGCGCTGGAGGAGCAGGATAAATTTGCTAAAACGCGCGCGCCAGTGCTTGCCAGATGTTGTGAATGTGACGCCGATGTTGGCAGTTACGCTGCTTGTGACGGTAGAGGGCTGGAGTTGTCTGAAGTAGCGGTTTATCTGTGTCGCAACTGTTTTGGTAAAAAGCCGGGTGCCGGTTCTTTTGCCAGGGTGGGTTCGTATCAGCTTCTACAGGAACTCGGTAAAGGCGGAATGGGCGCGGTTTATCTGGTCTGGAACCCCGATACCTGCCGTCTCGGCGCCTTGAAGCGCATTCTGCTGCCAGAACCGGATGCGCAGGTGGCAAGACGTTTCATTCGAGAAATGCGCATTATGAGCGGGCTGTCGCACCCCAATCTGGTGCGTTTGTATGAAGACGGCGTGCACGAAGGTTCACCCTATTTTATTTCAGAATACCTTGCCGGTGGCTGTTTGAGCCGGTATCTTGCCAAAAAGGGTGGTCGGCTGGGGATTAACGAGGCGGTCATCCTTGCCTGTGACATACTCGACGGTCTCGAGTTTTTTCATGTTTCAGGCAATATTCATCGCGATATCAAGCCGTCGAACATTCTGCTGGCAGGCGCTGCTGGCAAGACTCAGATGGTTGCCAAAATCGCTGATTTCGGGCTGGCAAAAAGTTTTGTTAACGTCGGCGGAACCCGCCTGACACGCGCCAGCGAGTTTGCCGGTTCGCTGTATTTTACGCCGCCTGAGCAGATACTCAATTTTGCCCGCACCGGCCCGGCGGCCGATATATATTCTACCGGTGTGACCCTTTATCAGCTTTTGACCGGCAGTCTGCCCTATGATTTTGGCGGCGGCGGCGCAAGTTCGAAGAGTCTCAAAGACTCTATGCTGACAGTTCTTGAAGAACCTGTAATTCCGGTCAGACAGCGTTGCGCCCAAATCGAAACTTCGCTTGCCGCGATAGTTGAAAAGGCAATCGCCAAAAAAGCCGAAGAGCGTTATGCTTCGGCGAAGGCTTTTAAAGACGAACTGCAACATTATCTGGGAACGCTCTCATGAAAAAGTGCCGGTTCTGTGCTGAAGAGATTCAGGACGATGCTATAAAATGCCGTTTCTGTGGTGAGTTTGTCAGCCAGAGCAATGTATTTAACGGAATCGGCCCCGGCGACACAGTTGACGGCTTCAAGATCGCGAGAGAGATCGGGCGCGGCGGTATGGCAATTGTCTATCTGGCCGCTGACAGTCGCCTCGATCGCAATGTTGCTCTCAAGGTGCTGCCGCCGAACCTGATTCACGACGAACAGTTGTGTCGCCGCTTCCAGAAAGAAGCGCGTCTGGCTGCAAGTATGACACACCCGAACATCGTGCCGATTTATTCGGTCGGTGAATCGTCACTTAAACAGCCATATATCGCCATGGCGTTCATGCATGGTGGCACCTTGTCCGCACGTATCAAAAGTGGCCCCCTGCCGATCAGGCAGGCTGTCGGCATAGTTGCCGGTATACTTGGCGGGCTGGGTTACGCTCACGACAAAGGCGTTATTCATCGCGATATAAAGCCTGACAATATACTGTTCTCTGATGCCGGCCAGCCGGTAATCGCCGATTTTGGCATCGCGGCCGCAGCGCAGGGCAGTAAAACTGCAACAAATCTCAGTATCAGCATCGGTACGCCACTCTACATGAGCCCTGAACAATTCAAAGGTGAGTCAGTCGACTGCCGCAGCGACATATATTCGACCGGGGCTTTGTTATATCAGGTTCTCACCGGCGAACCGCCATTCCGACGTGCGGACCTGCCCGGTCTTATGTACGAACACATGACGGTAGCTCCGACGTCGCCAGCCGAAAAGCGCCCGGAAATTCCCGAGTCTCTCAGTCTGGCAATAATGAAAGCGCTTGCCAAGGCTCCGGCTGACCGCTTTCAGACTGCGGCCGAATTCCTTGCGGCAATTGAGGCTGTTTCAGGTAGAACTGAATTTACCCAGCCGGTAATCGACGAAGTAATGGCGACACAGCCAGTCGTCGGCGTGCAGCCACGCGCGACTGGCGCAACCCCGATAGCGCGTGACGCCGCCGATTTCGCAACAGTAGAGTCGGTTTCTCTGCCCTCGGCAGTAGCTGGCAGGGCTTTGGCAACCGCAGGGCATGCCTCGGCAATTGCTGCTGGAAATAGAAGCGCGGCGGCAGATCGCTCTGTATTGTCGGGTCACCATGCCGTCGCCACCAATGGTTTTGCTGAATCTGGAGCGGTAGCATCTCAGCATCTGACGCCAGTTGCGCCGCGAGCTGGTTTGATTTTGTATATTGCCGGGTTACTGATTTATCTGGTACTCCTGGTTACTGTGTTTGCGGAGAAATATATTTAATAGCAGGAAAGTATGTTAAGAATCGTCGTTCTGATCTTTTATTTTTATGTAGTTATCAGTAATGAGATGACTTTCGCTGATGACGATCTGCTTTTTGTTCTGGCGATGATGTCTTTATTGATGCCGGGAATGGCGATTGGCTTATATTACATGCGGGCGGAGTCGGGAGGTAACAATAGCCTGCTGCAACTGGCCGGAAAGGCAAAAGAAGCCTCTGCCGAAGAGTTGGCTGAGTTTAAGCAAAAGTATCTGGTGGCGCGCGAAAGCCTTTATGCGGCTGGAATGTTTTTCTGGCTTTCACTGGTTCTGGTTATTGCCAAAGAGCGATATCTGGTAAGTTCAAATAATCTTGATTACCAGCTTACATTGGCAGTGATGATACCGGCAATGTGTCTGTCGGTTTATGAAGATGTTCTACAGCTGGTTTTAAAGATCAAGGCCGGCATGCGAACCAGTTTGCCAATCGAATACGATCTCTGGCTAAGCTGGTTTAACTTTTCGATTCTGGGCACTCTTGTTGTTATGCATGTATTTCCGTATTACGATTCTGCTGTTGGTTTTGCGATCTTCAGCGCGGTTGTTCTGGCCAGCATTCTTTATGCGACTGGCGCCTATATCAGCCGTTACCGTAAAGCCCGTGAAATAGGGGAAAAGGCTTAATGATTTATAATATTCCGCCTCTGCTCCTGCTGGCTTTGCTCTTGTGCGGGCGGAAAAGTTATGCGTGGATGATTGCTACTGCCTTGGTAATAGCTATTGGCGCGCTGGTGGTTAATGTCTCTGATTTTGACTCAAATTGGAATGAATTTTTGCTGGCACAGATGGGAGTGTTTGTTCTCATGATTGTCGGCAGTATGCTGCGGCAAACGGAATCAGGCGCCTGGCGACTCTTTTTTCGAGCCCGCCTGCATGGCACCACGGATTTTTCACATGGCGAACTGCTTGAACTGCTGGGGTTCTCGTCCCGCTTTCGCCGCACGGTGATGAATGTTGCGGTGATCATCTGTCTGTTAACCGCTTATGCTGCGGTGATGGTAGATTTTATCGAGTCAGGTGGCAGCAATGCTGCTTCGACAATAACTTTGCTCGATGAAACTCCGCCGCCAGGCTACGGAACTCTCGACAACAGCGGAATGGGTGAGTTGCCCGGAACTGTTTCAGCCGACACTCCTGCGACGTCTGTTGCCGCGCCAACTTATTTCAGAGATTCTTCGCTGCGTTTTCCAAGAGTGCTGCTGCCGGTTTTCTGGCCATTGCTGGTCGGGTTAGTGGTTGCGCAGTTTCTGTTGCGCATTCAAGATGCGTCATGGTTCAGGGCTTTGCCAATATCTGAGCTTAAACGTAGCCCAGTTGAGTTCCCTTCATACTTCTGGTTTTTACCGGTATTGGCGATTCTCATGACCTGGTCAGAAGTTATTATCGCCTGGCTAGTTACCTTCGGCTGACAATATCAGCTCTTGTGCAGCAGGTTGCGGGCAAAGTTCAAACCCTCTTTGTCGGTGCGACCGAGCATGCGCGCGATTTCTTCGATGCGACTGTCGCCTTCGACCAGATTTATCTCGACACTGGTCTGCTCGTTGCTGACTTTTTTGGTGACGGTAAAATGACAGCTGCCTTCTTTGGCGATCTGGTGCAGGTGGGTTACCAGCAGCACCTGCTTTTCGTTGCCAAGGGCGCGCAGGCTGGCGGCCACCGCTTCGGCGGTTTTTCCGCCGATCCCGGCGTCAATTTCGTCGAAAACCAGTGTGGGCAGGGCATCGCTGCGAGCCAGCACTTTTTTTATGGCAAGCGCGACACGCGACAATTCGCCGCCTGATGCGATTTTGCGCAGTGGGCCACCGGGTGCACCGGGATTGAGAGAGACGCAGAATTCTATGTTCTCGGCACCGTGAGATCCTGGATTACAGGCGGTGAGAGCTGCGTTAAAGTGCGCGGCATTAAAGCCGAGATCTGCCATTTCACTGGAAACCAGCTGGTCGAGTTTTTTGGCGAGGCTGTTACGTTCTTTGCTGATGGCTTTAATCAGCTGAACAAACCTTGCATCTACAGCCTCGAGCTCTTTTTTGACCTTGTCGCGGGTTAAATCTGGCGCAAAAAGTTCTGACAATTCTTCGTTAACCTTTTCCCGGAGCGTGAAAAGACCGGCAAAATCGGTTGAATGTTTGCGGCAGATGCGGGAAATATCCGACAGGCGGGACTGTATCTGATACAGCCTTTCAGGATCGAGGCCATTGCTGTCGGCGAGTTCTTCGATGTCTGTTTCCAGGGCCTTGAGGTCGTAATAGGCACCGTTCACTCTCTGGTAAAGCTCATCGATGGCCTTGTCATACAGGCTGATGCGTTTGAGATTGTCGGCGGCTCTGAATACCTGAGAAGTCGCGCCAGAGGCCTCTTCACTGCCGGCAAGGAGACCTGCAGCCGTTTGCAGGCTGCTGATGATCTGCTCGGCATGACTGAGTTTTTTCAGCTCTTCCTTGAGGTCTTCTTCTTCGGTTGTGCTGTTCAGACCGAGAGCGGAAATATCCTGAAGTATTGCCTGCAGCTCGTTGATGCGCGCAGCCGAATGCTGCTGGCGGGTTTCCAGTTCCTGTAATTTCTGCTGCAGTTTCTGACGCTGCGTATTAACTGACTGCAGCTCGCCCAGATTCTGTTTATGGCCGCTGCCGCCGGTGCGGTCGAGCAGGCCGCGTTGCACCTCAGGCTCAAGAAGCGTCTGGTGCTCGTTCTGGCCATGTATCTCTGTCAGATACGGACCAAGCTGCTTTAAAAAGGCTGCCGTAGTTAATATGCCATTAACCATGACGCGCCCGTTGCCTTCTTCTTTGAAGGTTCGCGAAATCGACAGTGTGTGTGGGTCTTCTTCGTTGTGAAAACCTGATTCTTCAAGAAAGCTGGCGAGTTCAGGCAGATTAGAAATATTGAATTCAGCCTGTATTTTTGCGGTGGTCTGCCCGGGCATGACCAGCCCGCTGCGCGCCTTTTTGCCGAGCAGCAGTTTAACTGCTTCGAGCAGAATGCTTTTGCCGGCACCAGTTTCGCCGGTTATCACGTTGAGCCCGCGCGCAAAGCGTAGCGAGGCCGCGCGCATGAACAAAAAGTTTTCGAGCAGGATTTCCGTGATCATAGGTGGCTTCTCAGTAAATACTACGGGAAATACCAGGGCTTCCCGGAGTCCAGAAGAGTTTGCGAAGTCCTGTGGCAGTGTGGCTTTTGCCGTTGCCGGATATCTGTCTGAGAGTGCCTTTGACTGAGCCAGAACTGGCGGTTTTGCTGCTTCGTTGCAGGGCGCTGATCTGGGTGGGATTGGGCGGCGCAACAATTGATACTGCCGCTGATCCGGGCAGGCTGGCAACGACGACGGGCTTTGTTTCTGCCGGCTTGCCGGAAGGAACAGCATAGCGCATGGTAGCCAGTTTGGTGCCCGGATAATAAAATGCCAGAATCTGACGCGAACCGTAGCCGATCGCCGACATGCCGATGGCGCCGTCCTGGCACATGCCGACACGGTGTCCAAAGTTTTTGTGAGTAGAGGTTTTTGACTTTGCACCCATGCGGGTTATGGTAATCTTTTTTTGTGGTGCGGGCAGCTTTATATTGCCGTTTTTCTGAACGAGTTTGCCGTA
Organism: Candidatus Riflebacteria bacterium HGW-Riflebacteria-2; assembly: GCA_002839435.1. Taxonomy (GTDB): domain Bacteria; phylum Muiribacteriota; class Ozemobacteria; order Ozemobacterales; family Ozemobacteraceae; genus Rifleibacterium. The sequence goes on from PGYA01000043.1 coordinate 29,982, forward strand.
ATAGCAGAATGGTTTGTGCCCGGAGATGCCATCGTAGTGGCCGATAAGATACGGCACCGAGGCTCCTTTCCAGGCCGCCCGGCTGTCGATTATATAGCCGCCGCAGTTGGAGTGATAAACAGTGTTAGCGGGAGAGTTTTCATAGACAAGGATTTTACCGGCAGTTTCTTTGACCGCCTTGCTGGTGGCTTTGATTTCGCGGGCTATGCCGCTGTAGACCTGACAATGAACCTTGTCGCAAAGTTGAAAGTTTTCTTTGTCCGAGTGGCGGTTTAAATTGCGAATCGCGTAGGTGCGAGCCGCAATTGTCTGGGCTTGCAGAGCTGCGTCAGGGGCACGATTGTGAATTTCTGACGGCACTACCGATTTAAGATAATCTTCGATATCAACGATGTTTATACCGCGCAGCCCGCCATCGCGTGGGGAAATGGCGATCGAGCCGCGATATGAAAACGATTTGCGACTGCCGGCGCGAACCTTTAGATTGACCGGAGGTCTGCCTACTGCCGAAAACAGCAGTTCGTTACTGAAGTAATACAGGCTTTTGCGTGCATCGACGGCAACTTTCATTTTTCCGCCTTTCATCGCTGTAATAACGATTTCAGACGCTTTGCCGGAATAGACAGACTGCTTTTTGTTCTGATCGAATATCTCGACGAATCCGGTGCTGGGTTCTATTTTCCAGGTGGTGGGTAAACCTTGTGATACCAGACCGATTCGGATGTTACGACTGGCATTCAGGCACGAAATCTGTGCATACAAAGGCATTGCCAGAAGGGTCAGGAGCAGGCAAAATATAAATCTGATATAAAAACGCATGCATGGATTCTAACCTGTAAAGGTTCGAACGTCAATACCCCGTGCATAAACTTTGCTTCAGGTATTAACTGTCTTTTTTAGCGGGAAGGGTGGCGGTGTAGCCGAGATCGTTGATTGCCTGCAGAACCTGCTCGGGCAGGAATTTGCCGTAAATTTCGGCGCGCTTTTCGGTCAACAGAACCTGAGCATCGCTGACGCCGTCTATTTCCATTATGGTCTGGCGAACTGCCTGAGCGCAGTTTCCGCATGACATGCCATCTACGTTGATTACCAGATCAGGGTGGTGAACAGCTGCCCCGTCGTGGCAACTGCTGCAGCAGGCAGCGCCGGTGCGACTCTTATACCAGCTGACTGCCAGTATGATAATCATAAAAATCGCACTTATGCCTTCAAAAAGACTGAGTTCAACGTGGCAGGCCGGTTGTGAAGTTGCCAGCAGGCCGGTGGAAAACGTCTGGTTGAGGTAATCGAAGACAAAGCCGCCGACCAGCGATCCAACCATGACGGTTGTAATATAAATTACAGCTGCGGCACGCCCAAGAACCTTGAAAACTACCGAAATGGCAGCAGCATTGGTTGCCGGGCCGCTGATCAGAAAAACAAAGGCGGCGCCGGGAGATACTCCCGCATGCATGAAGCCAAGTGCAATCGGAATCGAAGATGTCGAGCAGACATAAATCGGAATACCTATGGCCAGCATAAGCAGCATGGTCAGATAGTAATTTCCGATGTACTGGCTGACAAAATCTGAAGAAATGAAAGTTGAAATAAGCCCGGCCACCAGAATGCCGACAATAAGCGCGCGTGCTATTTCGCCCGGCAGTGTGATCAGACCATAACTGAGGGCTGCCTTTATCTTTTGCGTGAAGCTGAGGTGTTCTTCTGGCAGATCATGCGTGCCTGCGTGTTTTTCCTGCTTGTCGTCGTCGAGAGTCGATACAAGTATGCCGCCGATGATGCCGGTGATAAATGCTGCCAGCGGCCGGAACCATGCGAAAAACGGACCGAGCAGACCATAGGTAGCGAGAATCGAATCAACACCGGTCTGCGGGGTAGATATTAGAAACGAGGTAGTAGCGCCTTTGTTGGCACCATGTTTGCGCAGCGAAGCTGCTACCGGTATAACGCCGCAGGAACAGAGTGGTAGAGGCACGCCCAGCAGGGTGGCTTTAAGTATCGAGCCATATCTGCTGCCGCCAAGGTGCTTTTCAACCCAGCGTGGCGAAATCATCACCGACAATACGCCTGATATCAGAAAACCAAGTATAAGATAAGGTGACATCTGACCGAGTACTGACCAGCAGGCATGTAACAGCGTAGTTAATTGTTGCATTTCTTTGTTTATCCTGTTTCTATTACATTATAAATATATACCCTGCCGCTGAAAAAGCAAATCAAAGCCGGCTATTACTTTGTCACACCCGACTTGCCGCCATATAAAAAGCGCGGAAACCGCATGGGCTGCCGCGCCTGATCGGATAGCGGGTGGGTTTACTTGTGCAGGCGGTTTACCCTTTGTAACAGATCGTTTGCCCGGCTGTCGTCAGGGTCTTTGAGCAGCAATTCTTCGCACAGGGCTTTTGCGGCAGGCAGGTCGCCGAGTTGAAAGTTGGCTTCGGCAACGGTCAGCTGAATACGGCGTTCTGCCGGATATTTGCTGCGCACCTGTTCGAGATAGAGAATCGCCTCGGCGCCTTCGCCAATGTAATAGCAGGCTTTGAAGTATTTGAGAAGCGTTTCGGCGTCGCGCTCTCTGAGGTCGAGTGCCTGCTTGTAAGCATCTTTTGCTCTTGCCCAGCGTCGATTCTCGCTGGCGTTATCGCCGAGAAGCTGCAGAGCATCGTAATAGGCGGGTGCCATTTCAAGCGCCTTGCGCAGAGCTTCGCGGCCTTCCGGGCCCTTGTCCTGCGCAAACATGCTTCGCGCTTCCTTGTAGAGAGCAACAGCTTCAGCCGGGATGTCGGCTTTGCGGACTGGCGCAGCCTGCGGTGCTGGTTCTGTGACCGGGGTAGTATCGTCTGGTTCGACAACAGCAGGTGGTTCTGGTTGTGCGGTTGTGACAAAGGCTGGTTCAGTCTGCTTAAACGGCGCAAAAGCAGGCGATGATTTTTCGAGGCCGTTAATTGCGGCGTTGATTTCATTGTGGAAAGCGCTGGCTTCGGCTGAGGTTTCTGCTGCTGGTGCGGCCATAAGCGCACGTTTGTACATGCTGACCTTTGCCGCGGGTTTATCTTCGGGCATGGCGGCGGCACGACTGGCCAGTTGACGGGCAAAATCAAGACCGCTGGCAGACCTTTTTTCTGACTGCTTCTGGGCGCTTTCGATCGTTGCTTTGTCATAAGTCAGTTTAAACGAAACAGTCAGGTCAGTAATGCCGCCTTTGTTTTTGGCAATATCGGTAACATTGGCAGCAAAGCCGACATCACCGATTTTTACATTACCGATCTGCTGGCCCTTGCTGATTTTTGCGGCGTCGGCTGGTATGGTTTCAGAACTGGCGACGACATTGCTGCCATCGAGAGCCTGTATCTTGAAGGCTATCTGCTTGAGTGTGCCGTTTTCTCCGCTTACCTTCCATTCCTCGACGAAGACGATCTCAAAGTCGTGCATTTTCCCGTTAAATGGCACCTTTTCGGCAAAAATTGCCGAGCCGGGATGCGGGTCGTAGCTGAACATGCGCTCAAGCGTCAGCTCGGCTGTTTCTGCAAACAGGGCAGAAGCACTGACCAATGCGATAAAGACAAACAGAACGCACAGTTTTAACGATTTCATCATGAAAGAACCCCCGGAATCTTACTTTTCGAGATATCACAAATTGCTGATAGAGCCGCCGGAATTGTTGATTTCCTTACCGCTGTTGCCGCTGAAACTATTTCTGCCAAGCCGCACGTTGGCTTTGCGGCCGCGCACAGTAATGCCGTTCTTGCGGTTGCCGGAAATGACGTTGTTGCTGATAGCGGCAGGTTGGGCATCCCAGACCTCGATGCCGGCCATGCCATTGTCTTTGATCGTGTTGCCATCGATATTACCGCCGCCATCCTGGTAGATAAGCATGCCGTTTTCTTTGTTTCCGACTATGTTGTTGCGGGTGAAATCAGGGGCGGCACGGTCTTTTATGCCGACGCCGGATTTGCCATTCTGGGTTATCGTGTTATCGCTGGCTTTGGCTCTGGTTACACCACTGAACCACATGCCGTAAACATTGCAGCCGCTGATGCGGTTGCCGACAATGGTTGGGGCACCGCCGCCAATAGTTATGCCCATAGCCTTTGAGCTGTTTATGGTATTGCTGCGAATAGTCGGAGTGCCACCGTGTATTTCGATGGCGGCAACCCAGTCGGGGGCCTTCGCTGGTGTCGAGTTAGAAATTACGCAGCCACTGATCTCAGCGCTGCCACTGTTTACAAGAATTGTCGGAGCTGTCGAACCTGAATTGTTGGTCAGAGTAAGGCCGCTGATGCGCCCGCTGCCAGAGATCGTCAGAGTAGGGCCGCGCGATGAATTGATAACGCAGCCGGCGGGAGATGCGCCCTGAATGCTGACGTTGCCGGTGAGCACAATCGCTTCATTATAGCTGCCAGGCAGGATTTTTATGGTAGCCCCATCTTTGGCGACACGCTGGGCATCGGCAATCGTTTTGTAGTTACCCTGAGCCCCAACGGTCAATTCGCTGGCAGCCTTGGCCGCTGCCGCTTTAGCTGCCGCTTCAGCTTCGGCCTGTGCCTTGTTGCGGGCTTCGCTGATGCGTGATTGCATCTGGTTGGCCAGGGGATTGGCCGGTTGCAACTCTTTTGCCACGGCGCTGGCTTTGAGAGCATTGTCGTAATCTTTCTGGGCCAGAAGTTTTTCTGCTTCGGCGAGCGCTTTGCCGGCGGCACTGCTGCGGAATGCCGCGGCCTTGTCGGTTGCTCCGGTAATTTCGAGGTTTTTCAGCAGGATCTGCAGGTTCTCGTTTTGTTGCAGAACCTTATTGGCATTGATTATCTGGCTGATCTGGTTCGCATACTCTTCAACGCGTGGATCGATCTTTGGCGTTTTCTGCTCAGTATCAAGTTTTATCAGAGACTGTTCGAGAGATTTGAGCTGTGCATCACTGCCCAGTCCCGGCAATTTATAAAGCTGTCTTAGTAGAGTGAGCGCCTCTTCGGCAGATTTTGGGCTGGTTTCGTTAATGACTTTCAGGTAGTTTTCTCGGATCAGGTTAACCAGCGAGGATTTTTTGTCTTTCTGGTTCCAGTTGTCAAAATCGTTGAGCGCATCAATAATCGAAGAGATGTTTTTGCTGGGGGTGAAGCCTTTAATGCGCTTTTCAGCGTCTGCCAGTTTCGTTTCGGCTATCCTCGCTATTTCCTGGTCCAGGTTCAGGGTGGTAGCTTTGTCGAAAGACTGTAAAATCTTCAGCATGCGTTCGGCTTCGCCGGCATTTTCTGCCTGCTGGGCTTTTATTCGAATATTTCCGGCGGTCTCCTGTAGAAGAGACGCTGTGTTGTAGCCGGAATCAAGCTTTTTGATTTCTTCAAAAAGTTTGAGAGTATCTTCAACGGTGGCTGACTGCGGATTATTGGCAAACTTTTTTATGTCGGCGATATGGGCATCTATAGCGCGCTGGGTTGCGGCCAGGCGAGCTTTTTCGGCCAGGCGGATTTCGAGTTCGCCGAGTTTTCCTGCAAAATCACTGTTATCCTGATAAAGCGGCTTGAGTTCTGCTGCAAGGGCAATAGCCTTGTCGGGCGCGGATGCTTCAAGTTTATCAAGTTCCGCCTTGCAGCGCTCGATCAGATGCTTCTCGAGTTTTCCGGTGGCGTCTGTGTCGGCAAATTCGCCATACATGGCCGCAATGGCTTCTCTAATTTGTGCGACATCCTTTGGAATGTCGGCTTTTTTGATGTCATTAAAAATTGCGTTAACGGTTTTTGCCTGGCGTTCAAGTCGCTCGCGCTTTTCTTCGGCTGCGCGGCGTGCTTCTTCCTGCTGTATGCGTGCTTCGATCTGTTGTTTGACCTGGTCAAGTCCAGTCGCACCCGGCTTTATCTGAATGCATGTCTGAAGAGTTTTCAGGGCTTCGGCCGGCGATTTTTCAATAAGATCAGAGGTTCTGGCAAAATATTTCTGGTAGAGGTCATCGCGGTTTTTCTCGACAAGATCATCGGCATCGGCATAGGTAGCCAGCTTGCTCAGCTGTTGCAAAATTTCGTCAACCGGTGCCGGGGGCGCAATCGCTTTGATCTGTTGCGCGATAATAACTGCCAGTTCGTCGCGTTCTTTTTTCAGCTCTTCGGACGAGCGCATGCTGTTCAAACTTTCTTCAGCCAGACTTATCTTGGTGTCAAGCCCGGGCAGAACCGGGCAGCTAAGCTTCGCCGAATTTAAAAGCTCGATGGCTTTCTGCGGGTTGCTGACGATCCAGTTATCGGCTTCATTCACGATCTTTTCACCGAGCTTGCGGCTGAAAGCATCAGCTGCTTCACTATCGCCGAGTTCCTGCACCTTCATTATGCGCTGGCAGATAAGATCTGGACTCTGACCAGGGACATAATTTTCTATTGCCGCATTAAGGGCGGTTTTCAGAGTGCTGAGCATGGTGGCCTGAGCGAGTTCGTCTTCCTGCTTTTTCGCGAGCTTTTCGGCTTCTTCGATTTTGGCTGCCAGGCCTTCTACTGACGGGAAATATGTGCGCAGATCCTGGTAATATGCCAGTGATTTTTGCGGGTTGCTGGCGAGAGCCTGTTCTCCGAGATTGATGAAGCGTGCCTGCCAGGCGGCAGCGATATCGGCGCTGGTGCTGGCCATTCCAAGAGTATCGAGTTCCTGCATGGTGGCTTTCAGTTCACGCGTGCCGGAAGCAGGTTCGAGTTTATCGACAAGCGCTAGCGCCTGCTTGTTGAGCGCTTCGATGCGGGTGCGCAGCCGGTCGTACTTCTCTTTTTCCTGTTGCAGGCGGGAAAGGGTCAGTGACGCTCTCGGGTTGGTGGGGTCGAGCGCTATTGCCTGCCCGAAAAGTTTAATGGCGGTATCAAAATCTTTCGCTTTTTCGAAGGTTTCAGCATTCTCGATAAGCGCCTGTGTCAACTTATGTCTGAGGTCTGGTGCATATTTCTTGCCTTCGTCGCTGCCGGCGAAGCTCTCATAGCGGCGTCTGGCGTCTTCGAAGTCACGGTTTTCGATAAGTTTGATTATATCATTGGCTCTTTCGTCAGCGCTGCGGTCGCGGCGCATGCCGAAGTAATAGGCAACGCCACCGGCACCGAGAAGAACCGCCAAAATGGCGGGCAGCAGATACTTTTTGCCGGGAGCCGGCCGTTCCGCCGATTTAACCAGGCCGGAAAGCGAAGAAATACCAGAGCGCGAGGTCGAGCGCCTTCCACTGGTTGAATGCGGCATGGACTCGGGGGCGTGCTCTACCAGCCAGGCTTCGAGGGTGTCGATGATGTCGTTCTCTGACGGGCGTGATTCGGGACTTTTGTCGAGCATGCGCCTGACCAGGCCGACAATAGGAACCATGGTCATATCTGGAATGGCAGCCTGGGCCGGCAGTGTCGCCTCAATATGTTGCATGGCAATTGCCAGTTCATTATTGCTCGGGCCGTTGGCCTTGAATGGCACGTTGCCGAAAATGAGTTCCCAGAAGATTATGCCAAGTGAGTAGATGTCAGATTTGCCTGATAAATTGCGGCTTCCGATGCACTGTTCGGGCGACATATATTCGGGTGTGCCCACTGTCATGCCCGTTTTGGTAAGACTTGTCTGGGTCTTGGCTATGCCGAAGTCGAGGATTTTTACCAGCCCGGTTGGCGTAATGATTATATTGGCAGGCTTCAGGTCGCGATGCACTATGTTACGCTCATGGCAGGCTGCAATACCTTCAGCCAACTGTAACATAAGCGGAACCGCCTGGCGGCTGTCTCGTTGAATCGCTTCTTTGAGCTGCGACAGCGGTTTGCCTTCGATGTATTCCATGACCAGGAAGGGCCGGCTGGTTATCTTGTCGCGCCCCGATGCGTAAATGCCCATGACATTGCGGTGTCCGACGGTGGCAAGCGTCTGGCCTTCCTGGATAAACCTTTCAACCAGCGAGTTGTCGCCGGAAGTGCTGTCATGCAGCACTTTTATGGCTACCACCCGGTTCAACGAAGTATCGAGAGCCTTATAGACCTTGCCCATGCCTCCGCTGCCGATTTCCTGCTGAATCTGGTAGATTTCGCCGACTGTTGCGGCAGAATCGGACGTATGGTCACTGCCACCGGCATCTATGCGCAGGCGGTTGAGAATCTGCTTGAGGATTTCAAGAATTTCAGGTACTTCCGGGCGCTCGTCCGGTTTCTTAGCGAGCATTTTTGCGATGAGCGACCGAAAGCTTTCGCCCTGCGGCACTTGCGCAAATGCCGTGAAGTCAGGAGTGTCGTTGAGGTGCATCAACGCTATCGCCAGCGCAGGGTCGTCGGCGTGCCCTTCGATGTTGAAAGGCAATTTCCCGGTAAGCATCTCGAAAAGCATGACTCCGGCAGCATAGACGTCGGTTTTGAGAGTTATGTCAGCTTTGCCCAGACACTGTTCGGGCGACATGTAGTGCGGTGTGCCAATCGCCATGCCGGTTCTGGTATGGCGTGTCGCTGTCTTGGCTATGCCAAAATCAACGAGTTTGAGCT
>PGYA01000044.1 GCA_002839435.1 Candidatus Riflebacteria bacterium HGW-Riflebacteria-2
GCCGATGACGTCGGTGGCGATTATTACGATGCTTTTGTGCCAGCCGAAGGCGAAATGGTGTTTCTCATGGGTGACGTTTCCGGTCACTCGATTTCGGCGGCGCTCGTAGTCTCAATGGCCCGCGCTGCCTTTTCAGGCATTGTCGATCAAGGCATAAAGATGCCGCATGAAATCTTTACCATGATGAATAATCTTATGCTCGGGCACTTGCGCCGTGTGAAAATGATGACCTGTTTTGGCGGTCACATCGACAAAAGTGGCAGACTGACCTGCTGTAATGCAGGCCAGTCATTCCCATATCTGATAAGAGAAGACGGACGGGTCGAACAGATAAAGCAGATCGGTTACCCGCTTGGTGCTTCGCGTAAAAAGACGCTGAAATTTCTGGAAATGCAGTTGCCAGATCGTTGCCGTATTGTCATGTTCAGCGACGGAGTTGTCGAGGCCATGAACGAAGAAAACCAGCAGTTTGGTTACGACCGGCTTGAAAGATTGGTAAAAAAACTGGGTTGGCAGAAGAGTAACGAAGAATTTTTTGCTGCCGTATACAGCGAAGTCAGGAAGTTTGCGGGCACAGTGCCCTGGGGAGATGACGTTACCGTAGCCCTTCTCGATTACGATCGCAGCAAATCCTGAACATTGGTTTCGGCTGCTTGCATTGTGCACGGATTTATCCTATAATCGCCGAGTCATGCGAACAATTCATAAAATTTTTGTGTCGTTGAAGTCAGCGGTGATACTCATTGCTATTCTTACTCTGCTGGCAACATTGGGCACGCTGGTGCCCCAGAATCTCGATGCCGTAGATTATCTCAAAAGCTACCCGCGGACCGGTCACCTGATTCTCTCTCTGGGCTTCGATGACATGTATCGTAGCGCACCATTCCAGACTTGCCTCTGGCTGCTGTCTATTTCAACGCTGGCCTGCATCATGACACGCTGGAAAAATACCTGGCGCAAGCTTTCTGCCAGACTGGAAAGAGCCAGTGCCAAAGAAATAAGGGCTTACGAGGCTGGTCATCAATTGTCTGGCAGCCTGATTGAATCATGGCCGAGCACATTTGCCAATGTCAGAACAGATGAAGCTGGCGTGCAGATTGCCCTCAATACTTCAGGCAGTTCGTCGTTGCTCGGTGGAATGTTCATTCACATTGGTCTTTTGCTGATACTTGCTGGTGGCCTGATAGGAGTATATCTGGGCGTCGAAACCGTTATAAGGGGCTCTAAGGGAGATCTCGTGCCGGTGCCGCCGCTTGCTGCTGTCAGGGCTGCCCGTGACGCCGACAAGATTGCCCGCATGGCCCGTAATATAAGGGCGTTTTCGCCCGAAGATCCCCGTCTGAACAGCATGCGTGAGCAGATCGAATCTTTACACGAAAAATATAAGGAAGGACTCGCCAGTCCTGCTTTCAGAATAAGATTCAATGAGCTGTGGATCGAAAATTACCAGTCTCCTGACGGTCGCAGCTCCGGCGTCAAAAGCTGGAATTCACGTGTGAATTTTATTGAAGGCACACAGGAAAGTGACCAGGTTCTGGTCATGGTCAATCAGCCGGTGAGCTATGGCGATTATACCTTTTATCAGTCGAGCTGGAACAAGTTTTATCGCAAAGTGACAGTGAAAGCTGATTATGTTGAAAATGCTTCAGCTGCAACTGGAATTGTTGTAGATCCTGGCTTATTTCCGGTAACGCTTGAACTAACCTTGAAGGAGCCGGTAAAGCCGGATTGGGCTCCATTTGAGCTGGTTATGGTTGATTTCATGCCTGATTTTCGCATTATCAACGAGCGCTTCATCAGTGTTTCACATGAGCTGAACAACCCGGCAGCTATGATCGCAGCCTACGATGAAGCTGGTAATATTGCCGGCCGGGCCTGGGCCTTTCCTGAAGACCGCATGTCGATGGCCGGACATGTTACCAGCATGCCGTTTCGTTTTACCTTCGTCGGTGCCGAAGCCGAATATGAGAGTGGCATGCAGATGGCACACGACCCCGGCAAACCTGTCGTATGGCTGGGTTGTATTCTCTTTTCCCTCGGCATGATCATGAGCTTTTATGTAACTTACCGCGAATGCTGGTTGCTGGTTTATCCTGACGGCGCCTGTTACATAGCGGTCACCGGCAATCGCCCGGCCAGAGCTTTTGCCGAAGATCTGGCGCAGCTCGACGGCCAACTGACAGTCATCGACAAGGATCAGTCGCATCATGAATGAAACGCCCTTATTTGTATTTTCGATGGTCTGCTACATTCTTGCTTTTGTCGGGTTCAGCGCCCATATCAGTCTGAACCGTGAAAGTTTTTATACACCCTCGCGCGGCGTCGCATGGGCCGGCGTTCTGGCCGCTCTGGTTGCTCTTGGCATGCGCTGGCACGGCGCCGGGCATCCGCCTCTTTCCAACATGTATGAGTCGCTTGTCACCCTTTCCACCCTGATTGCGCTCACCGGCCTTGTTTTTACAGCAAAGCAGCCTCTGCCAATGCTGGAAGCCGGAACCTGTGTTACCTCGATTCTGATGTTCGGAATTGCTTCGGTTTTTTCTTCTGATGTCAAGCCGCTTATTCCGGCGTTGCAGTCATACTGGCTGCATCTGCATGTTTCACTGGCTTTTGTCGGTGAATCTCTATTTGCCATAGCTTTCATTCTAAGCTATCTCTACTGTTTTCAGAAAATCATGGCCGGTTCAACCGATAACAAAATTTTTACCGGCATGCTTGATAAGATTGCCTGTTACCTTGTTGTGGTGGGCATGCCGCTGGCCTTTGTGGCCGGAATGGCCCTGCTGGCTTCGCATCTCAGCAGTCACCCCTATTATGGCGGGCGTTGGTCGGGTCTCGTCTGGGGCGTGATTGTTCCGTCAATTGTGACAATGTTGCTGCTGATGGTGTTGACCTGGATTTATCGCGGCGCAGTTCACAAGGGTGTCGGAAAATGGTTGCCAGATGCTGACAGCCTTGACAAGCTGATTTATCGGGCTATTGCCCTGGGTTACCCGCTTTTCACGGTTGGTGGCCTGATATTCGGCATGGTCTGGGCCAACAAGGCATGGGGACGCTACTGGGGCTGGGATCCCAAGGAAACTTGGGCGCTGATAACCTTTCTGGTGTATTCTATTTATCTGCATGTCAGGCTGGCACGCGGCTGGAATGGCACCTTGACCGCCTGCCTGTCAATATTCGGTTTCCTCGTCACCATGTTCACCCTCTTCGGGGTCAATTTCCTGATCAGTAGTCTGCATTCTTACGGCGGTTGAGTCTTCATCGGTGACTTCCGGATGACCGGCCTCTGCTGATTTCTGCTGCCAGAAAAGGCCGGCAATGAAATCCCAGGCTTCATCGCAGCTGAAATCTTTTTGCCACTCGATTTCCGGAACAAATGCCGGGTTGAATGCTTCTGTAAAAGCCTCATGTTGCGGAAGACGGCCCAGCGCTTCGTCAGGGAATTCGGCGCTGTCCCAGAGTTTTTCAAGCACAAGCGCTGCCGCAGTGTAAAGATCTGTCTGTAGCAAAGCACTATCTGTTTCGCAGTTTAGCAGCGACGCGCGCGGGTGCAGAAAGGCCAGTCGGCCTGGCAACGCCACCAGGTTGTTGTCATAAAGTTGCTCACATAATTTTGCCGGCCAGCTCAACAGTTCGTCTGAACTGATTCCGTTGTGCAGGGCGGCTAAGCGTTCTTTGAGTTCGTGGCCGTTTATTCCGCTGCCGATGCAAATTCGCGAGAATACCTGTTCCGGTGTAAGATGCAATTGAAAAGGTCCAAAGCAGATCCAGAGACCGGGGCGATCCTGGACATCCCAGAACTTGCAGAGTGCGCGGCTGGTTCTGAAAAAAAGACGGCAGCCATAAAGGCTTTTCTCCTTATACGCCAGCGCGTGTTGGTAAATGAGTTCGGCTGCCACACTGCTGCCGATAAGAAGCGTTTCTATGACTTCATGTCGTTGTTTTCGCTCTAGTAAGGGTTTTACGTGCATGTAGGCGTTGAGCAGCGCGTTGTAGAGCTCAGGGCGATCTTCGCCGGAAAGCAGAGCCAGACGGCGCAACCAGTTCAGTATCTGTGGTCGTCGCCCCAGGCGCTCGGCCATGCCATGAAAGGCCTTTACCGAGATGGCTATCATGCAGTACTTGTGCTCAGACCATAGATATTCGTATATGCCGCGGTGTGAGGGCTGTAACATGTCTTGATATTAACATCAAACGCCAGTCTGCTGCCATGTAAATTTGTGGCTCAGGCGAAAAGCAAAAGGCCGGCGTTATCGCCGGCCTTTTATAAAAAGCTTTGCATTATTCGAAGCTGACAAAGGTTCGCCATTCTCCGTCTTTGTAACGACTTACCGTGCCGCCAACCGTGCCGACCCATACTGAGTCGCCCTTGATCTTGATTGAATGCACGCTGTTCTGTTCCAGACCTTTGTTGTCGCTGACTTTTTTCCAGGTTTCTCCGTCATAAATTGCAATACCGGAAGGAGTGCCGACCCAGAGACTGCCTGACGAATCGATTGCGAGGTCACGAATTACCGAATTTGGCAGCCCGGTTTTTTCCGTGTAGCGTTGCCATTCTTTTCCTTCGAGATTACAGCTGGAAAGTCCAGCGTTAGTGCCGATCCAGACGCGACCATTCTTTTCATCGATACTGATACAGGTAATGTAGTCAGAGACCAGGCCGTCATCTAGTGCCGGACTGGTGCGGGTATTGCGGTTGGTGTAACTTATGGTTTTTTTTCCGTCGTTGATTGTTACGCCATCTCCGTGTGTTCCAATCCAGAGAGTGTCGTCGAGCACGGCATAGCTGCGTTTGTAGGTGTTAAGCAGTGAGTCTTTGCGAAAATATTTGAGCCAGTTTGAATCGGCTTGCACCTGCTGCGGAAACAGCATTATGCTGATCAGGCTCATCAGAATGAAGATATACAACCAGCGCGCATTGGTCTGTTCCATATTGTCTGCCTCATGAATTATATTTGATACCATCTATATCGGCATTTCTGCTGCCGAATTTATACCCGGACTTCTATCTGAAGAGAGGCACGTTGAGTGCTACGTTGCCGTCGCCGCCCTGTAGTTTTGCCTCTGAAACAATCGGAATCGGCTGCTTTTTGACCGGCTTGTGCTCGTGAAAAGTTGAAGCTGAGCTGAAATAGTGGTCGAGAGATGTATCTTCGCCGCCCTTAAAGGATGTGTATGGGAACACAACTCGCTTTAGACTGGTGCCAAATCCGTAGAACCGGGTAAACTTCATTTCGACCTCGACTTTCAGGGTGCCAGCCGGAATGTTTTCGACGATCTTTTCGTAATATGCCGTAAAGTCTTTACCAAGCCCGTTGGCCCAGACCTGTGAGAACTCGTCATCGGTTTTCTGCTTTTCAATCATGTTGATATTTCCGCAGTATTTACCGTTAATATAGAGTTTGCCATAAAGCGGCATTCGGTCAGGGTTCCCGCCTGTGTATAAAAGCCTTACGCGTAGGCGGGCCCGTGGTTTATGTTTCGTTTTGAGCTGAAAGTTGTGCAGGTTGGCATTGCATTCGGGGCAGACCATCGCCAGGCTTGCCAGATCCTCTGCACCGCAAACCGGGCAGGTCCGTCCTTCTGCCATAGTCAGTGCCGGAAACGACAGCAGCAATACCAGTATTATATATATGTATCTTTTCATTTGCCTCTGTACTGGATATCGACATGCGAGACGGCAAATCTGAGCGACGCGCAAAAAAAATCACTGACAGTCAGAAATTTTCAGATGAATGCCGATAAATATATATGGTCGTGAAGGAGAGGGAAAATGAAAGAAGTACTGTCGATGTTCGCAGGCTTGTATACAGTATCATTGTGCGGATTTCTGCTGTTCATCAAAAAGGGCTTTTTGCAGATTACCGGTGAAAGTTCGCTGCCTTCGCTAGATATGTGCAGCGGTTACGAGAGTGAAGAGAGTGAAGATATCGCAGGACAGGCAGAAGACGAAGAAATTGCTTGATTTAGCTGATTACTTAACCTAAGATAAATAATAATTTATCTTAGGTTCGCGCATGTCATTCGATACCAAGTTTGAATTTATTCTGCAGTTCGAAAAGATTCTCGGGGAGATGAAAAGCAAAAACCCCGAGACCTACGGGCGCAATCTGCAGTTTTTGAGCACTGAACCCATTGAGACGGTTCGGCCGATTCTGCATAAGTTTTTTCCTGGAGATAGCGGCCTGATAGATACCTTGACCCGCAAGGACATCGATCTGATGCTCATGCGCATTTTGCGTTCAGAGGTTGTTGGTTTTCAAGGTGAGGGTGAAAAGCTTGTCAGAAAGGCTCGCACAATTATTTCCCAGTTCGGTTTTCTGCCTCCAGTAGCCTTCTTTTATGTCTACAATGGCGCTGAACTTTTTGACGCTATGCTCGAAAGCACCTACAAAATGCTGAAGAAACGCGGCAAGCCGATAAGTCTCTCCGACGTCTGGCGGCGGTTTTCCTCGCCTTTGACTGCCAGTTTTGAGCTGAAGAACGTATTTAGCAAAGATCTGCTGTTTAAGATCAGGCAACGACTTAAAAATTATCTCGAAAAAGATTCGCGCTTCTATCTCGATGCGCGCAGCCCGAAAAAACTTTATGTCGGGCTTTCTGAATGGGGCAGAATAAGTTTTGAAGACTAACAGGCATGCTGACAATGTAAAGCTGCTTGTGGTTTTTCTCTGGTTGCTGGCTATTGCACTGACAGCGATGTTGATTCCAGTGTATGATTGGGCTTTGCCGGCAGTTTTTGGCATAATCATCATCTGTTTTGCCTATTTGCGGGATCAGATCATGATTCAATCTTCTGCTGTCGAAGTCTGCGATTTTTACTCGAGAGTGCACGAACTCGATAGCCTGCAGATTCTGCAAAGCGAGCGTCCTTACAGCAAAATTCTTAATACTGTACTCGATCTCGGCCACTTTGACTGGGCTGTGCTGTTTCTGATGGATTTCGAAAGAGACAGCTTCGTAGCCGTTGAAGCGGCCGGAATTGAATTGAACAGATTTTCCGCAGTCAATTTTGACCAGATTGCCAGTGAACCCGGTCTCGATGACGTAACGCTTTCATTGAGACTTCTCGAGCACGCCTTCAAGGAACATGAATTCCGCGGTGCTCTGGCCGGAACCACGCTGGTCTGTAACCACACTTTTTATGGCTGTATGCTGGTCGGTCGCGATGACCCTGATTGTGAACTCAGCGAAGACGACAACTTCAGACTCGAATTACTCTCTGATCAGATTTCGATCTGCCTGCATAATTATCGCATGCATAAGGAACTGGCATTGCGCGCCGAAGATCTTTCTGAACGTCAGGTTCAGATTCAGCGTGAACTCGAAATGTCGCGCATTGTTCAGGAAGGCGTCATGCAGCGCGAAGCACCTTCTTTTCCGGGCCTTTCTGCAGCAACCTACAGTCGGCCGGCTCGCTTTATCGGCGGCGACTTTGTCAGATATGTTGAAGAGCCTGGCCAGGGCCGCCTCGGCATTCTTATAGGTGATGTCAGCGGCAAAGGAATTCCGGCTGCGTTGGTAATGGCTGTTGTTGTCTGTCTTTTTAACGAAAAGACCAGCCTCGACATGCCGCCCGACCGTCTGTTGTCAGATATTAATGTAGCAATGAAAAGTTTTCTGGGGGCGCGTTCACGCTTTAATTCATCGGCACTCTGGGGTATTTTTGATCTCGAACGCAAATGTTTTCATTATGCCAGCGCTGGTCACGATTTCCCGCTCCATCTTGATTTCAGAAAGAGCGAGATCAGGGAACTGGTTTCAACCGGCACGCTGCTCGGGATTTTCAACGAAAGTGAATACCAAAGTATCGAAGTGACAGTTGATGAGGGTGACAAGATTATGTTTTATTCAGATGGCCTGGTAGATTTTTTTGAATATAATCTGGGTTACTCTGATGGCTACGCTGAACTTAAAAACTTTCTGCTTGAACGCCGGACAAAAACTTCTCAGGAAATTGTAAACGAAATCACCACACTGGTCGAAAATTCGACAGGACCAACCAAAGACGATATTACTGTCGCGGTATTTTCAATTGCCAACTTTACCTGAGCCAGGATTGCAGCTTAAATCATCAATTGTCGCCACTATTATGCTGGCGCTGTTCGTTTTTGCGTCGGTTCTTCCCGCTTCAGCATCGCAAGTTGTCGATGGTACTTTCCTGCTGCGTTCGCGTAAAAGCGAACTTGACGCGGCACTTCGCCAACAATATCTGAGCAGCAGTTCTTTCAGGGCTCAGGTTCGCGAGGCCTCGCGCGGCATAAGCCTGATACCGGGTGAAAGCGAAGTTGGCTTCCAGGTCTACAATTTTTCTTCAGGCAATTACGAGTATCGCGTTGGTAAGCTGGTGGCGCAGGGCAGGCATTGTCATGTTTTTATCGAGCGCGAAAATGCCGGTATTTATGGTGAACGTGCTCTTAAAACCTATAATCAGATTGTGGAAAATTTTGACAACCGGGTCTATAAAACCGTAGACAGCTGGTTTGGCCGGCCCGTGGTGCCGCCGGAATTCAATCTGCCAGACGAGCGTGTTTATATTTTTCTGGTGGATATCAGGGACAGCTTCGCAGAAGGCTATGTGGCGGGTTACTTCGATCATCGCGATATAGACAGCCTGTTTGGCAACCAGAAGCCGGTATTTTTTATGGACATTTCACCCGGCGATCCCGGTGATCCCGATGATAAGGGCAACCAGTTTTATCGCACCCTGGCGCATGAACTACAGCACATGGTTAATTTTTCAATCCGGCATGGCAATCAGACAGTAGAGCAGGAGCGCTGGCTTGACGAAGGATTTTCAATGTTCTGTGAGTATGTTTTTTCGGGTGAAGTCGGCCAGACTGGGGAGCGCTGGCCCCCCGAGCCACATTTTGCGCGCTTTCTTGAGAACCCCGCTATAAACCTGGTCAGTAACAGCAAAGAGAGCTGGTTTCGCGAAGATATTCTCTTCAGACAATATGGTGCTTCATTTGCATTTGTCACCTGGCTGGTAGAGAAATACGGCGGGGAAAACACTTCGTTGCAGCAGCAGTTTCTGCGTGAGCTGGTGCAGTCGCGCGAAAATGGTGCGGCTGCCATAAATGCTTTGCTGATATCGGTTAATACCAGTTTTAACGAGGCTTTCGCCAATTTCATCATGGGTTTGCATGTCGAAGATTCGGGTAATCCCCTCTGGGAGTTTGCCGACACAAATGCCGCATTTGGCAAAGACCTTGCGGCCATGTTGCCGCTGCGTTTCGTTCAACACTACTTTGCCAGTGATGGCGGTTCTTTTGTCGGTGGGCATGGGCAGGTGATTCCAAATAGCGTGCTGCTCGAAGAGATTTATGGCAAAGGTCAGGTAAACGTTACCATGTCATTCGAAGAGGGAATGACTCCCTATCTGGCCGAAATTCCACACAACGCCCCCGGTTTTTTGCGTCCCCTGCATCCTGACCATCGTGGCCAGGTTAGCTTGCACGCAGACTTCAGCAGTCAGCGTCGTTATTTCCTGTTGCCGATAGCTGTTAACCCTGATGTTTCAGACAGCACGACCCTGAATTACTCGTTCAAGACAGATACAGCGACCATGGTTCTTTATCCGGTAGCACACCCGGTTTTTTCTGATCAGATACTGATCTTTCTCAAATCTTTTTCAGGCCCGATAGAAGCCCCGCCGACACTGCGGGTCTTTTTTGGCAACCTTATCGATACTCCTGAATTCATAAGCGCTGATGCTGGTAATACGACTTATATGGCACATTATCAGTTGCCGGGCGATGGCCGCGGTCATGCTGTCTGTTACTATGGCGAAAATTCGTGTTCATTCAGCTTTTCGGCAGCTCGCAACCGCGAACAGGACAACGTTCAATTGCCTCTCGCCAATGTTTATCTCAAGATAGAACAGGGCGCATCTGAAGGTTTGCTGATGTTCTCGCAGTCTGATGCCATGTTCCTTTCTCCTGTTGCCGAAGTTCTCGCCGGGCCATTCGATATAATATTGCCAGAAGCTGCTTCGGCTGCAGTTGTGTTCAATGCCGATACCTACCAGGCTCCCCGCGCTGGCTGGTGCCGGGTTGATGATTCTGGTTCAATTATTGACTGGCAGCCTTTAGGGCCTGCCAGTAATGCCCGACAGGCGTCGGTTGCGGTTGCCGGCCGCTATTTTCTGCTTAATGACCGGGCTGCACCGTCTTTGTCGCTGCCCCGGGTTCGTCAGATAGACGCAAATCATCTATTGATAGATGTTGTCGCCGCAGACGATCTTTCGGGTGCTGATTTTTCCGGAATACGTGTAATGGCTAACAATCGGCAGGTAAAAGCATCATATTCAGCCAGAACTTCGACAATAGACCTGCTGGTTGCCTCTCTCGATCATGGCGAAAACAATATTACAGTTGAGCTGGCTGACCGCGCCGGCAATCTGGCGCGTGCCTCTATCATTGGGCAAGGACTGGCGCCAATTGCCCGCGCCCGCGCCGAAGTGTTTCCCAACCCCTGTCGACAGCAGGCCCGTATTAGAATGAATTTTTCGGGTGCGCCTCTGGTCAATCATGCCGAAGTCAAAATTTATGACACAGCTGGCCATCATCTGGTGACACTGCCGCTAGACCAGGAAACCGCTGCGATATATGGCACCAGCTGGGATTTATGCAGCAAAAGCGGCAAACCTGTGAGCAACGGTGTTTATCTTTACCGTATCAACGCTTCAGCCGATACGCAAAAATTTCGCGCCTCCGGTAAAATCGCCGTTCTCCGCTGATCTCTAAACTCGTGCCCGGGAATCAAGCACAAGACAACCGTTGTCTGTCACATATTAGTTGCAAAGCTGTAAAACGTCGCTGCGCTTTTACTTTGTATAAGCCTTTAGGGCGCGCTGATACCTGGCCTTGGTCTTCTGAAATTCTTCGAGCTTCTGTTTGGCCAGAGTCTGGTCACCGCTGTTGATTGCCTGCACATAAGCTTTGTAGGAGTCTTCGTAGATGTCTTTAACCTTCTTGAGGTTGGGGTGCATCTGACCGTAGGGAATTTTATCGACTTCTGGAGCCAACCTGACACCGTAAGGGTCAGCATTTGGCGTCGATCTTGTTTGCGTGGGCAACTGTAGAGTGTCGGCTGATTGCACACTCAGCATGTAGGCCGGCTGAACCTCGCTGGCTGCCGGTGTCTGCGCTTGATCTCTATCTTTCTTGTAGCCGAATAGTTTGGCTATGGCTGAGAAAAGCTTTTCGCCGACTATACCGCCTACTATACTGCCGAGCATGGTTCCAACTATGGGTATCGGAATCATCGAACCAAGCATGGCGCCGAGAGTCGATCCTGCGGCCTGACCGGCAATCGCAACCGGATCAAGCGCTTTGATTGCGGCTTTAAAGCTCATGCCACTACCAAGGTTTCCGCCGAGCGAACCGCCGACCAGTGCTGTTAATGTCGGCAGCAGCGCGCCAGCGATAGTTCCGACGATAGGGATCGGAACAAAAGTCTGTATCAGTGGAGTGAAAACCTGGCCGGCTGCCGCGCCAAGCGACGAGCCAACGACATTGCCGACAAACTGCATTGATGCAACTGATTTAACCGCGTCCTTGACGCTGACTTTCTGGCCGTTCATCAGCTGACTGGCAAGATTTATCGCAATTGACGTGCCGGCGGTCATCGCCAGGTTTTTAACGCTGAAAGACTGCTTGATCGAGCTGGCAGCGTTCTGGACACCCTGTCCAAGAGCTTTCTGTGTTTTTATGAGAGTTTCACTCAATCTTAATGATCTGAACTCAGAAGTTGTCTGGTCGCTGTAGGCGCGTGAACCATCGATTGCGCCATCGATTTTGCCTTCGACGACAGCCTGTCGGTAAAGGGCTTCGTTGGTGTCGTTGTAGTTGGCGAGTTTGGAGTCATAATCCGCTTTCAGCTGAACTTTTGCGCCCGGGTCAGTGGCGTTCTGCCAGGCCTGCTGGGCATCGTGGACTTCTTTATATCTGGTAGTGGCATTTCCATCAACTGTTGCATACTTGGTATTGTCGAGGAACTGCTTGACCATCTGACTGCGGTCTTCGGGAAATTTCTGAATGTAGGCATCGACAAAATCGCGGTATGTCTGGGGTTTGCTGCTTTCAAAAACCTGGCAGATTTTCGAATATGGTGCCTGTATGCGGTTGCTCGAAAGAACGTCATAGAACAACGAGGCGTTGACACCTTCCGTAGAAAGCATTTCCATGCCGTTTTTCAGTACGCCGTCGTTGGGACCGGTCGTTACACCCTGATTTTTGAAAATATATTTGTTGTCAGCGATATTCTTATGGGTCTTTATTCGCCAGGAAGTGGCATTATCATGATGTTCTCGGGTAGAAAGCGCTTCGATGGCTTCGGCCCAGCCCTCTGATATAGCGAAACCTTCATCGGAAACTGTGTTCTTCGAGTGCGCGCCGTAATAGTTGGTTGCCGGGTAATTGTTGCGCTCGTAGAGCTGATCCATGATCATGTGCCCGGTCTCATGTGCAATCACTGAAGCGGCCGAGGGGTCAGTCATGCCGCCGTTGAAAACTTCGCTGTTGGAAGGAATTACCACACGGTTCACGTTAGAATTATCGCGATAACTGATCTGCCCGTTGGCGCCCTGCTCGGCCAGAACAAAGCCGCGCGCGTCGTGATGAACGCCGCCAGAATTATCAACTTCGAGATAAACCGGCTTTTTCAGATCGTTTACCAGCCATTCAGCGAAGGCAGGGTCTTTGGTTCCCTGGGCCACGTCCTGTTGGAGCTGGCCTATTTTGTAATTTCTCGCTTCGACCTGCATCGACACAGTCTGACGTAAACCGGGATTGTTCTCGATATAGGTTTTAAGCTGTTGATAGCGGGGGTCTGTGTTGGGCAGAGCCTTGAGGACTTCAGCTTGATTGCCCAGAAAATCTTTAGTGCTGGTAACCGAGGAATTGCTGTCTACAGGTGTAACCAACTTGAAATGAGCCATTGGCGCTTCATCGGCCAGCACCTGGCTTATAATGCGGTTGTGGCTGCCTTTTACATAGTATTTGCCAGTTTTCGTGTCAAACTCAGGCACCACTGACTGAACAACATTGCCCGCGTCGTCTCTGACTACGTAGCGTATCCCCTCAGATGTCGCTACAAATGAGCCGGTCGCCGAAACCATGCTGCTGAAGAAAACTGCCAGCATTACCAGTATGCATAGCCTTACCGACCGTAATCTTTTCATTTCCTGCCTCCAGAGACTAAGGGGATATTTTAATCAATTATAACTTTTATTCTGCCATGCCACAAGGTACCCCCGGCCGCCGAAATAGTGCGACCAAATACTAGTCCCAGAGTTGCCAGGCGGGTTTGCCGGCGTAGACATCAAGATAATACTGTTTTCGCTTTAGTTTGCCGGCGGCTTCGGGGTCGAGCAGCACGATTGTCTTCTCATGAAACTGTAATACGCTTCCCGGGCACGAAGCTGAAACCGGGCCCTCGATCATGTCGCGCACAGCTTCAGCCTTGTCTCTGCCGAATGCGAGCAGGACGCACTGCCTTGCTTCCATTATTGTGCCAAGACCCATGGTGACGACATGCCTCGGAACCTTGTCTTCGCTGCCGAAAAAGCGGGAATTGGCCTTGATGGTTTTCTGCGAGAGCGTTTTGAGGCGGGTGCGAGAAGCGAGTGACGAGCCCGGCTCGTTAAAAGCAAGATGGCCGTCATGACCTATGCCGAGCAGTTGCAGGTCTATGCCGCCGGCAACCTTGATCGCGGCTTCATAGGCAGCACAGCTGGCCGGAAGATCTTGTGCCATGCCATCGGGCAGGTGGCTTGCCCCTTTTGCCAGGTCTAACTGGCTGAACAGATTCTTGTGCATTTCACTGTAGAAAGAGCAGGGGTGAGACGGATCGAGCCCGACATATTCGTCGAGGTTGAAAGTCGTCACGTTTTTGAATGACAGGGACTCTTCGCGATGCATGCGCACGAGTTCTTTATAGAGTGCCAGAGGTGTCGACCCGGTCGCCAGTCCGAGAACTGCCTTCGCCTTATCTCTGATCAGGCGTGCAATGATTTTGGCGCCCAGTTTGCCCGCTTCGAGTTTGTCTGACTTTATGATTACTTCCATTACTTTTTCTCCTCGTCTGCATGCAGAATCCTGATTCTGTCGCATTATATCACAATGCGCCATCTGCCGCAGACTTTCTAAAAGCGTGCAGGGCAAACGCAACAATAACTCCATGGCATTGCATTAAAATTTGAGTAGAGAACAACAAAGGCCGCAGACCGGTATCTAATAAGCTCAAGCTTGTATCAAATTTTATCGCAATAGTTTTTTACAATCGACTGTTTTGCCGGCAAATTGTTCTGGGTGATTCGGCTTAGTTTGCAAAGTCGCATCAGATACTGCCTGACAGTCGCGCCGCTCTGCATTTTTTGCGTAACCTTTTTTGGGGCTGGTTGCCGCTGGCGCTGAGACCGCCAATAGTAGAGTGTTTTTCAGCCAAAGAGTCGGAATACTGTGTTTTTGCAATCTGCTGGAAACATGATAGAATTAAAGCTGTAAAATATATAGCGAGGTGAAGGAATGTCCCTCTTTAAGCTTAGCCTCAGGTGTTGTACAGTTTTTGCAATTCTGTTTGTGTTCTTGCTTTCAGGTATGGCAGCAAACGCTGGCGACCGCGAAATCAAGATCAAGATCGCTGAATATCCGACCTCGCTCGATTTTAATTGCCCACAGGGCGCCGCCTGGGAAATCAACGGCACCATGGGCAAAATAACTGCTGCAGACAACTGCCAGGTTGTCGGTGTGCTCTCTGCTAAAGCGGTAAAGCGCTACCACGTCATGGTTCTGTCTACTAAGCTCGAAGACGAAGACGTTCTTGCCGCCGAAAAGGCAAAATGGCAGGCCCAGGGCATATCTGCCAGAGTTATGATTATCGGCAGCGAAATTTATGCTGACGACAGCAAAACCGTTACCATCGATAACCGCCGCGCTGATGTCGCGGTTGGCGTTTTTCCCGATCGGCCTTCGGCTCAGGTCATGGTCGATAAACTTGCAGCTCAGGGCCAGTCCAGTTGGATTTACGAAGAGATTGTTTCCCTTTCCAAAGGAACCCTGACTCTCAAAATTAATGGCCAGACCATGGCTACCGGCCCTGATATGCTGCTGCAGCCACAGCAGTCGCTTCATCTCAAAAAAGTTGAGTATGGAAAAGGCTATTCATGGCATGGCTATGCCGATCGTGACTATACCGGCAAAACTCTGCTCGTTCGCTGGGGTGCTCAGGACGCAATCGACTGTATTCTGGTTGCTGGTCTCGAGTATGTGTTGCCCGGCGTTGTTGTTTCTGAAATTTCAGCCAAGGCCGAAGTCGGCGCTTTGCAAGCACAGGCGGTGGCGGCCCGTGGTGAAATTATGGCCAATCTCGGGGTGCGCCACGCACAGGAAGGCTTTGACACCTGCTCTGAGCAACATTGCCAGGTGTTTTACGGAGACTCTGTTTACGCAACTGAAGTCGGCCGAAAGATCGTGCCGACGCAGGGCTATGTGCTGACGGAGCCGAACGGCAAACTGCTCAGTGCTGTTTACTCTGCCAACTGCGGCGGCCATAGTGAGGCTAATCACCTGGTCTGGACAACCAAGCCGAATCCGATTCTCGGCGGCGTCTGGGATCACCAGAACCCACCGGCGCTTGACCTGTCTGAAGAAAAGCAGGTTGCCGATTTCATTAAAAACCCGCCAAAATGCAACTGCAATAACCCGAACGTCGAGGGTGGCAACCGCTTCCGCTGGAGCAAAAGCATGACCACCACCGAATGGAAGGCTGTCGAAAACCAGCTCGCCATCGGCCGCATCAAAAATGTCACTGATATCGCCCGCGGTTTTTCCGGCCGCATCTATCGTATGACTTTCGTTGGCGAGCGCGGTAACAAGACGGTTATGAAAGAGCTCAATATTCGCCGGCTTTTCGGCGGTTTCGCCAGTGCCTGCTTCGTTGCCGATTACAAGTGTGATGCTGCCGGCTTTATCACCAGCGCTGACTTTTACGGCGCCGGTTTCGGCCACGGCGTCGGCATGTGCCAGACTGGCGCACAAAGCCTCGCCAAACAGGGCTGGACATTCTCGCGCATTCTCGCGCACTACTTCCCCGGCAGCATTCTCAAAAAGATGTACTGAGGGCTGGCCATACCGCGAATACCAGTCCGCAGTCGCCCAGGTGATCCACCGATCGGCGCAAAGCAAGCAGGCTTATATCCACTTGAATTGCGGGGTTGTAAGCAGGTCATCAGCTTTCTCTTTTATCCGTAGATCGATCAGACTATATGGACTACTACAGTTGTTGAAAGCGTTGGTGCAATGTTGACGCCATACAACCGCATGTCTTGTCAGTATCGGGCATATTTTGCTCAACAAAAACACAGGCTCTCTGCGCGGCGGTGCCGGCAGAGAGCCTGTGTTTAAACGCGAGACTTTATTGCGCTATTTCTGGCCGATTACGGCGATGATATCTTTGCGATACTGTGGCAGTCTTTTGTAGACTTCTTGTCCGGGGCAGGACTTGGGCGAATAGTCGCAGTGGCCATAAATGTTTACACCGGGATTGACCCTGTAGTTCGAGCAGAGCCAGGTCAACAGTTCGACCAGTGATTTTTCCATGACCGGAGGAATTGGGTCTTTGCCGGGGTCATAATCGCCGATCAGGCATATGCCAACGGCATTAGTATTGGGTGAGGCATGTGCGCCGACCACGGTTTCGGGTCGACCCTGGTAAATTGTGCCTTCAGGGCCGATCAGAAAGTGATAACCGATGTCTGTCCAGCCGGTTTTTGGGTCATCCATATGGTAGTTCTGAATGCCGCGAATACTGAGTGCTCCCTTGTATTGTGACTGGTTGGGTATCCAGCTGTGATGTACTACAAGGCGCTGAACTACGTGCTGGCTATATGAAGACTTGGGCGGTCTGGCACCCCAGGCCTGGCGTGACGTAACAGTCGGTTTTGGCGCAATTTTTTCGGGTTCGAAAGAATCTGGTTCCTGCATGACGTATTCCATAAGTTTTTCATCGATATACACGCCCTGTGCGGTAAAGCTGGGAACTTCAGTCTTGCCCTTCATCGGGTCGCGAACCACGAAATAAAGCTGGTAGGCAGCTACCGGTTCAATCGTAGCAAAGTGATATTCAGAGTCGAAGGCCAGAAATTTTGTCCATTGGCCGCTTTTGGCGTATCTGAAACGCGCATATGCTCGGAACAAACAGCTTTCGCTTTTGATGGCGTTTACCGAAATGAGCATGTTGTTAACGGCACTGTCCATCTCGAAAACATCAGTTTCAAAATGGTCGTAGGTCTTGTTGACCATGCTGAAGCCGGTGCTGACAGTGGCCTGATAATCGGGCGTGTCTTCATTGGCACGGGCGACAGGCGTAGCGATAAAACAGCCTGCCAGAAGAAAGATACTGAATACTACAAAAAACTTCTTCATGGTACACCTCATTTACTTGATACTCTTATTAACTACAATATAACGTTTCTGTGGGCCGATAAGAAAGATACAATACCAAGTCCGCTTCTGTATTGAATTTAAGCGATCCGTGTAACAAATTTTCAGCAGGCCTCAGTGGCATGCAGCGGGCCTGAAGTTTGCAGGGTTTGCAGCGCAACAAAGTCGGTTTGAGCTTGCAGGACCAGCGGGCCAAAGCTCAGAGGCGATGACGGTTTGACCAGATTCAAGGCAAGGCCGGCATCATTCGCCTTTTTGAATACCAGCGACGTCATTTCTGGCCACTTCTGCCAGAGTCCGCCAGAACCGCACAGACTGATGGTCCCGCTCATTCCTGTCTGAGCAGCAGCCTGCTGGAAAAAGCCCAGCAACTGAGCGATCGAATCGCTTATCGCCTTCGTTGCAAACGGGCAGTCGGCAGCATATGCTTCGGTCAGCACCTCAGCGTATTCTCCGAGTTTTTTCTGCGCGCTGGCCGAGCGGTAAAGCCCATCGATGATGCTGCGGCGGTCAGCAGACCCGTAACGACTTGCAAAGATTTCGCGGCAGATTCTGCTATCTGAAAAACCTTCGAGGTTACGCAAAACGCCTGCGAGCGCCTGGCGCCCGAACCAGGCTCCAGATGGCAGTTCGTCGAGAACATAACCCCAGCCGCCAAAGCGTGCGCTCTTTTGTCCACATTTCGCAAAAATGACCGAGCCGGTGCCGTTGACCGAGAGAATTCCGTCTTTGCCAGCGAGGCAGGCGGCATGATTGCATTCGTAATCTGATTTGACGACAACTTCAAGGCAGGTGGGATGAGCCTCTTTTACGGCCTCTTTAAGTCTTTGTGCGGCGGCAATGTCATCAGCGCCGGCAGCGCCAATTAGCCAGACGGCCTGATCTTTACCAACCTCGGCCACTTGCGTGATATCGCGGCATATCTGCTGTACGCGATTCTGATCGAGCAGCCGAATATTGCCGGCACTCAGCGAAAACTCACGCCTGTTGCCGGTGTATATACCTTTTAGCTCGCTGCCGCCCCAGTCGATCGATAAGAAGCCATTGCTCACTGAATTGCCCCTTTGCGCATGCCTTCGAGCATGTAGCGAGAGAAGAAAATGAATACTATGACCATGGGCACAGCTGCCAGCGTGGCGCCGGCCATCAGTAAGCCAAAATCCATAATCTGCTGATCCTGTAGTGTTGAAAGACCAACGGTGAGGGTGTAATACTTTTCGCTGTTAAGCGTGATCAATGGCCACAAAAACGCGTTCCATTGCGCGATGAAGGTAAAGATGCCGGATGTCGCAAGTATCGGCATTGACAGCGGAAAATAGATGCGAGTGAAAATCTGCAGTTCGCTGGCGCCATCTATCTGCGCCGCTTCCGACATCTGAAGCGGAATTGAATCCATATACTGTCGCACCATGTAGATGCCAAAAGGTGCCGCCATTGCTGGCAGAATCACCGACCAGAGATTGTCGATAAGGCCCCACTTGGCCATGAACAGGAACAATGGAAGCATGACGATCTGGCCGGGCACCATCATTGCTGCGAGAAGTATCATGAATATGCTTTCGCGACCCTTGAATCGGCCCACCGAGAAACCGAAGGCGGCCAATGAGTTGAAAATCGTCTGCGCCAGAGTCACTGCCGCTGAAACCAGAAACGAGTTGATGGTCCAGCGCAGTATGCTGCCGGCTGAAAGCAGCACTTTGAAGTTTTCGAGCGAAAACTCGCCGTAACGGGGCGGAGTAGCCGCCAGCGCATCTGGCGATGTGAAAGCTGTTATGACCATCCAGACAAGCGGTCCTGCGGTCAGAATGAGACCAATGCTAAGGAATGTCAGCGAGACATAATGGGCGTTGCGAAGGTTCATGCCAGATACTCGACTTCCTGCCGCGAGAACCGACGCTGAATAATGGTTATCACCATTATCGCAGCAAACAGAATCAGGGCCATGGCCGATGACAGGCCGAAGTCGAAGTCGCGGAAGGCCGACGTATAGACGCGCAGAACGACAACCTGGGTCGAATTGCCCGGCCCACCATCAGTCAGCATAAGTACCTGAGCAAAAACCTGCAAGGCCGCGATTACACCGGTGATCATGAGAAAGGTCGTCGTACCGCCGAGCAACGGCACGGTGATGTGCCACCACTTTTTAAAGGCATCGGCCCCTTCAAGATCGGCGGCTTCATACAGCGAATTAGGAATATTGGCCATGGAAGCAAGATAGATCAGCATGGCGCCGCCCGGCGACTTGAGAATGCCAGATATAATTACTGAGAAAAAGGCCACCGAAGGGTCAGAAAGCCAGCCGATTGGATTCATGCCGAACCAGCGCAGCGTAGAGTTGAACAGGCCGACTTCGGTATTGAATAACCAGCGCCAGACCATGGTTAAAACCACGACTGAAGCGACACCGGGCAGGTAATAGGCCGCCCGGAAAAATGACTTGGTTTTGCCCCGCAGACCGTGAATGAGGCTGGCTACTACCAGGGCGGTGAAGACGTTAGCCGGCACTACCAGAAAGCTGTAAAGCATGGTGTTCTTGCAGGCAATGATAAAACGTGGGTCGTTCCAGGCTCTGATGAAGTTCGCGAGTGTGTAGCCGCCGACTTCTCCGATGCGGTAATCGCGAAATGCCAGCAGAAGGGCATCAGCCAGCGGGTAAAAAAGAAACAATCCGGTGAGACTGACTGCCGGCACGATCATGATCAGGTGTGCCTGTCGTGACAGCAGCGCAAAGACCATGGCCAGAAGCGAAATAATCGCGATGACCAAGGCGAAATAGCTGCTTTTGCTGACATCTTCACTGATCGAACCGCTTTCGACCGAAAGAACGCGTTTAACCCGCTCACCTGATTCGCGCATGGCGGTCAATGGGTCGAACCGGCCAAGCAGACTCTGCTGTATCGCAGAGGTAACTTCTTCATCGATCTGCGGCCAGCGACTGTCGGCAAATACCGATTGCCCTTCCTGAAAGATTTTCCAGGCCGCGGTCATGTGGCGGTTGTCAGCATAAATATTGCCGGCACTATTGCGCGTCGGAAACTGCGTGTAATGAACAAGATCCCGCTGCTGCTCGCCGAGGGTAAGAAAACGGGCGAGTTGCATGGCCAGCTTAACCCTTTTCTTGTCAGAGTTTTTGAATACGTAAAAGCCGGAGGTGCCGAGAAATGAGCCGCTCGGCTGCCCGGGTTGGGCCGGATAATGAACTACTTCGAAGTTGGTTGGGAACTTGTCGGTCATGGCTTTGATGCCCCATAGCCCGAAAGCGCCGGCTGCCAGGCGCTTTTCCCGGCCGAAGGCGGTCCAGATGTCATTGGCTGAGCGGCCACCGCTGTCTGGCGGAATGATCTGCATTTCGCGCAGCTGGTTGATCCATTTGATGCCTTTGAGAAACTCTTCAGAGTCACCGGCATACTTGCCGTCGCGATCGATTATGCTGCCGCCGAAACACATAAGAAAAGGCAGGTTGGCGGTTTCGTCTTTCTGAAAGTAGAGGCCAAGCGGGTAGTGCCCTTGTGTCTTTGTGTTCTGAGTCGCTGCAGCGGGTGTTGACTCCGTTGGGCTGAGATAGGCCTTGATCTGTGCCATTTTTTGAGTGAATTCTTCAGGTGTCCAGCGGCCTTCGACTGGCAGTTCGACGCCGGCGGAAGCAAAGATGTCGGCGTTCACATACAGCAGTTGCCCGCCCATATACCAGGGCCAGCCGTAGGTTTTGCCCTTGACTTCAAAAGCTTTGAGCGCCGCCGGAAAATAATCGGCGCGGTCTTCGCCGCTCAAATATTCATCGATCGGTTCAATCAGGTTCTCGCGAATAAACAGCAGCGGCACGACGCCAGGGGCAACGTCTGGATAATTGCCGCTGACTGCAGCAATTTTAAGCTTCTCGTGGCCGCGCTGCCAGGTCAGTTTAGTCAGATCAACCTTGACACCGGGATTTTGCGCTTCAAATTCCTTTATCTTGCGATTCATCCAGGTAAAGCGGTCAGTGTTTTCGCCGGGCTCCAGCCAGCGCGGAAAATCCCATATTTTCAAGGTGATTTCTTCGGCAGCATGGCTGACACTGCAATGCAAAATGGTTATCAACAAGGCTGTCAACAAAAGCTTAAGCCTGCTCTGGCGCAGTATTATGGCAATTGAATTTTTCATAGAGTCTTTCAAGGCTCCTCTCCCACAAGAAATGCAAGAGACAGCATAACGGTCAACATTACATCAGGCAAGCAAAAAGTAACTCATCTGATCTCCGGATAAATTTTGCTCAGTTAATCGAAAACAACTGCCGATGTAGTTGACGAATAATATTATCTCAACCCGATCAATACAGGGGCTGGTATGAAAAAGGCGAACATGCGAATTGTAACTGTAATCTGGGTGCTGCTGAGCATGCTTTGTGCGGCGCAGATTTCTCATGCCCAGGTAACTATTTTACCTGACAACGTGCGTGAGATAGCTGTGCAGCAGGGTCACGAAGCCCGCAAAATGGGAGTTCCGGCAGACCTTGGCCCGTTCATCAATGAACCATTGCTGAACCAGCCCATAGAAATTAGCGCCAGCACAGCTGGTGGGCTAAGAGGTACCATCAGGGCTATCGTCGGCGGTCGTAATTTCTCGGCGGCCGATGTAGACAATGCAATGGTTCCCTTTACCACCTTTAACGGATATGGATTGAGCAACCTCTATCATGACGGCGGTGAATGGCCCGGCACTAACGGCAATCCGACTGCCGATGATGGTGCGTCAAGCTTTGGCAATGACTGGGCCGGAGAAATATACGACCTCGACGGTAACGGCCATTATCCAAAGGCTGTATTGCGCTATATTGGAACTCACTGCTATATATTTGTTCCGGTAATGTATTTTCCGACTTTGCCACGCCCGCTGTCTACTTCAGAAGACGTAACTCCGCCAGCCCAGGCCGCCTGGGGACTATACTGGCCTGACAGCGTATATATGCAGAACGGCCCCTATTATTACGCCCCTGATGCCAGCGGCACCGTGCAGGAACCTCGTTATATTCTCGGCGCCGATAAGAACTATGCGCGGCTCAAACTCAAGGAAATGGCCGACCAGTTCGACGGCATCATTTACCCGAAAATGCGTGAGCATTTCGGTAATGAACCTGATATCGATGGTGACCCCAAGGTATTCATTCTTCTCGACGATATCCGAGATGGCTCGGGCAGCTATCGTGGTTACTTCTGGGCTGGCAATCAGTTTCCCAGAACCTCGCAGGCAATGAGCAACGAAAAAGAACTGCTCAATATTGACCTGTTCCCAAGTTTCTCCTCTTATCAGGCTGATACATATGGCACTGTAGCACATGAGTTCGTGCACATGATTATTTATAACGAAGGTTATTACGTCGAAAATAACGTCCTCAAAGGCCTCGAAAGATGGCTGGAAGAAGGGTTGACCCAGTATGGCCAATATCTCTTCGACAGCAAGTTCAGCAGCAATCTTGATGAATTTATCAAGAAACCAGATACTATTCTCGCAGACAACCGCGTCAACGAAGTCTGGCTCGGGCCCAGTCCGTTTGCCAACTACGGCGCCTCGTTTTTGTGGATGTTCTATCTGGTTGAAAAATATGGCGGCTCTAACCTGCCAGGATTGTTCAGAACCATGATCCGCTATCGTGATGGCGGTATGGGCAGTGTTGATGCGGTGCTCAAGCCTTTCAATACCGATTCCAAAACCGTATTTGCCGACTGGGCAATTGCGAATTACCTCGACAAGACGCGAAAACGCGATGGCAGCCTGCTGAATGATGGCAAATGGGGCTATGGCGTCGATAATGACACCAATACCGCTAACGACCTCGGCAAATACGAAAGATTGCCGGTAAAATTCTCTGAGAAAGTCATTTTAACCGAGCAGGTTACTGCCCGTTCATCGAATGTTAACCCATGGGCTGCCGATTACATCGAGATTTCCGGTAATACTGGCAATCTTAACATCGGCTTCGACGGTTCTGACACCGGTCAGTTCAAGGCGGCTTTGATCAAGCGCGGCCCCGACGTCGATACTTCGGTTGAGTTTCTCTACCTGAATGAGCGCCAGTCCGGGAATCTGATCATTCAGAACTATGGCGCCGGCAGCACCTACGAAAACATCGTGCTGGTGCCCATGGTGTTGCACAATAACGATTTCAACAAGCTCAGCTACGTTTATTCGGCTTCGTTCGACGATCTCAAGGTCGCGATTTTCCCGAATCCTACATTCGAGAACGAGCTGCACATAATCGTTCGTACTGACAAAAAATTCTCATCCGAGCCTCGTCTGCAGATGACTTATGAAGGTGAGCAGGGCTATCTGGTAATGGTGCCGGTCAACGACTCGACCTACATTACCAACTACCGCCTCGACAAATCGGGCGAGGGAACGATCGTCGCCAACGGCACCAACGCTGACGGCGTGATTCTTTCGAACCAGATAAAGTTCTCGGCAGTCTATTACCCGCCTAACAGTCAGGGTTTGCTGACCGCATCGTTTGTTACGCTCGATGTGCCGGCCGGTTCTTTGCGCAGCGGCGGCACCGTTGTGGTCGCCGAAACCGATAATACTGTTTCTTATCGTGAACTGACAAGGCTCAGTCGCAATGTTGATGTGACCCTGCCGGTTGAAAAGGCAGCTGCAGCTATTGGAATAGACGTGCCGATGCTTGGCAGCTATGCCTGCGACAGTGCAAAAATTGGTCTCTATCGAGCAACTTCTGCTGGTGCCAGATGGCTTGGGCCAGTCAGCACAGCAGATGGGCGTGCCCATGGCCAGTTGGAAGTTTCCGGCAGTGTCTTTGTTGCGGCTGATGAAGTGGCACCGACAGTTTCTACTGCTGCTGAAACCGAACGTGGCGGCTGGTTGC
Organism: Candidatus Riflebacteria bacterium HGW-Riflebacteria-2; assembly: GCA_002839435.1. Classification (GTDB taxonomy): domain Bacteria; phylum Muiribacteriota; class Ozemobacteria; order Ozemobacterales; family Ozemobacteraceae; genus Rifleibacterium. Next base: position 24,301 of record PGYA01000044.1, read on the forward strand.
GTGTGAAAGTCAGCGATTTCGGCAGCGGACTGAACGAACAGTCGATCAAGGCCAGCTACGGCAAAACCAGTTTGCCGACAAGGCTCAGTGACGGTGAAGTCTGGGTTCATGCTTCGTCTGTTGCTGATGGAGAAAAAGAGATCCTGGTCGAAGTAGCAGATAACGCCGGTAATATTGCCCAGGCCAATGTGCGTGGTCTTGTTGTGGGCGCGACCTCTCTGGTTCAGGTCAGTGTTTATCCGAATCCGGCCAGAAGCTTCTCCAATATCAGGGTGTCTTTTGCTGGCCCGGCGGCTGCAACTGCCGAAGCCAGTGTCAAAATATACGACACGTCAGGTCACAAGGTAACTGAAATGCCTCTTGCCAATCTCGGCAAAGGCGACTACGAAGCACGCTGGAACCTCACGAACAACAAGGGCAAGGCCATAGCCAATGGCCTGTATTACGCCGAAGTGAGAGCCAGTCTGTCAGGAGTATCAACAAAAGAACGCCGCAAGATCGCGGTTTTGCGATAACGGAGCAAATCAATGAAAAGAGCAAAAGTTTTTCTTCTGCTGGTGGTTCTGATGACTTTCCCGATGATCCAGAACTGCGGTGGCAACAGCAATGGTGGTGGCAGCAGCAATCTTGTCGTGTCTGACCAGCTTCTCAACGAAGGTTGGGATGCGATCAAGCTTGGCAACTATACTACTGCACAGACCAGTTTCGCCAACGCACTCAACGAATCGCTGACAGATGGGCAGCGCGTTTCCGCTCACAGCGGCATGGGCTGGGCTCTTTCCAAAGGCGGTAAGATTCTCGAATCTATTCCTTATTTCGAAATCGCTGCTGAAAGTGATAATGAAGCAAAGGTTGGTCTGGCCGGCGCCCTGATTTACCGACATCAGACCACTGTCGATTATATCCGGGCTGCTGAAATGCTTGGCAACATGCCGCCTGAAAAATTCGCGCCGCAGCATGCAGGTCTTTCTCTCAACGCTGGCAAGGTGCATGCTCTGGCAGCGCTTTCTTATGCTCTGGCCGGTGACATGGATCAGGCCAAAATCTATATGAACAAGGCTGCTGCTCTTGATTCAATGATGATCGGCACCTCTGTCGATCAGCTCGATGAGGCATTTTTTCTGCTGGGCTGGAAAGAATGATCTGAATTTCGTCCACCGGGGCGGCTGTGCATTAAAAAAGCTGTGCACAACCGCCCTTTTTTATTGTTGCCTGGCTGGCAAATCTGGTATATTAAAGCGCAAAATCACCTGACATTATTTTGTTGATGAATACAAAACACAATTATTACCGGATTCTATTCGTTATTGTGCTGGTGCTGACCTGGCTCAATCAGGCTTCGGCGGTGGCTGAACGCAAGGCGGTTGAATCAAAAGCCGAAAAAGCGATCAAAGCTGAAGCCGAGCAGAAAGAACAGGATCAGCTGCTGCGCCGTGAAATAATGGGCTTTGTCAAAGAAAATCAGGGCCGCGAACCTGGCGAAGGCTGGCTGTATCTGGCCGCCCACTACCGAGAACTCAGACAACCGGCGCGTTCACTGCTTTATCTTCGCACTTTATTGCGCTCAGAACATATCAATCCCCGCATCGTCTGGGAAGCCATGCTCCTCAATGCCGACATTCTGAATGAGCAGAAGGAATACGCCAGCGCCACCCGCGAGCTTAACCGGCTTATCGACATGATGCCGGCACGCGACTATCTGGTGCGCGCCAAGATCGCCAGGGCTAAAATTATCGGGCGCAATCTCACCAACAGCGAAGAGCTTTACAAGGCTTTCAGACGATACTACTGGCCCTGGCCGGAAAAACCTGATATCGAAGCAATCGAATACATTATGGGTTTCGGACGTGGCTACGACCTTGAGATCGCCATGCAAGCCCTCGAATCCTGGGAGGAAATAGCTGCCTTTCCCGAAGAAGAGCCCAGTAATCTTGCCAACCTGCATATCGCCATGCTTTATGCCTTTGATCTGAATGTTCCCGCGCGCTCTCTGCCATTTATCGGCAAAATCAGAGATGGAACTGCTTTTTCGGCTGACGCGGCCTTTCTAAAAGCCGTGCTGGCGCATTTTTATACGCCGGGAGCTGATCTCAAGAGCTGTCTCGATAGTTATGCGCTTTTTCGAAAAAACACCGAAAGCCTCGACGGATACCGCGTTGCCGGCATTCTTCAAGGGCTTCTGCTGCATGAGGAGCTCAAGGATTACGAAACGGCCATCAACACGCTTGCTACTCTACTCGAGACACCGCCACATCTGGTTGCATCCGAGTCAGTTTCTGTCGCCCGCCGCCGTGAGAAGCGCGACGAAGAAATTGACTGGGCCATGCTTGCCTGCCGCATTGCCGGCTATATTGCCGAGTTCCGTCTCGCGAATCCCGACCGTGCCAGATATTTTTATCAAAAAAGCTCTGAACTCAACAAGGAACGCAGCGAAGCAATCGAAGACCCCTGGACTGAAGCGGCTCTTAAGCGCACCGAACCAGGCGTCAGCGAAGCCCAGGTTCTGTTCGAAATGGCTTACGAAAAATACCGCAGCCGCAAGATGAATGAGGCCCTGGATCTGTATGAAGAGTTTATCAATAAATACCCGCAGCACGACCTGTTCAGGGAAGCCCTGTTCCGAACCGCGGCCATAGTCGATGACGACCTGCGCCAGTTTGACCGGGCTCTCGAAATGTATGAACGCTTTCTTATCAAGTTTACCCCGATAAAATCAAGCTGGGATCTGGATGTCCTTTATGACTGGGGGCGCATCGACGAAGTCCGTTATCGCATTGGCAACCTGCAGTATCTGCATCTGAAAAAGCCGGTAGCCGCTCTCGATATTTTTTCTCAGCTTGCCGAGACCTACCCTGACAGTTACTGGGCCATGCAGGGCCTCAAAGACAGCGTGAAAATCTATGAGACAGATCTTGGCGATCCCGACAAGGCCAATGAGTTGCGCGAAGAATTTATCGCGAGATACCCTGACAGCAACGATGCTTCCGATTACCGCCTGACTCTTTACAAGGTTTTTCTCAGCAAGAACGAGCAGATCAGGGCGCTGCACATGCTGCGCGATTATCTCGACCACAGCCTGCCTTCTGACAAGAAATATTTTTCGTTGAAGCAGGAATGGCGCGATCTTGCCTTCAGAATCAGGGAAGAAAGCCTGCGCAAGATCCTAAATACTGCGGGGCTGCGTGACCGCATCGAAATTTACCAGAACATGATGGATGTAATGTGTCTTGCCTCTTCCAGCCAGCCTCTCGAAAAGCTGGTCGATGAGATAAAGAGCAGCGAATTGAACGACGAAACCCGCTGGTCGCTGGTCTATGATGCGGCAACTCGTATGTATCAAAGCTTTCCCGACAAATCATCAGGCCTTTTCGGCGAGCTGGTTGATAATGCGACCGGCACCGCGCAGGTCTCCAGTTTGTTGACGCTTGGTAACATCGCTTATCGCGTGACTAAGGATGTTGATACTGCAGTCGCATGGTACGAAAAGGCCGAAAAACTGCTGCCGCTGACTGACCCGCTCGCTGAAACACCATCTTATCGCCTTGGTCGACTCTACCTGGTTCAGGGGCACGGTCTCAAGGGGCTCGAAAAACTGCGAAAGTTCACCACGCGGTTTCCGCGCAGTCGTCATCTTGCTAAGGCCTACCTGACTATGGGAGAAGCCTGTGTCGCTCTCAATAATCCTGAACGGGCCGTGCGCTATTACCGGCGCGTTCTGCGTATTGCACCTCAAATGGCCGACGAAGTTAACAAGCTTATAGAAGAGGCCGAAAAGCTTCCGACATCGCAGGAATGGCTGAAAACCAGAGCGGCACAGCGGCGTGAAGACCTCGCCGAAACAGAGGAGAGCGGCGAAGAATCTGGCAAGCCGGTTGTTGCCGAGGCCCGCAAGGTTGAGAATGCCGACAAGCTTACAGAAGAAGATCTTGCCCAGTACAACGAAGCGACTGTTTACGGCCTTTTCCTCGATGAGGTGGCCAAAGCAAAACCCTCTGCCGATCGCATGGTCATGTTCCTCAAAGAAGTTTTGCGGCGCGATAAAACTCCGGCTGATCTGCGTAACCGGGCCTTGCGCCAGTATATTTCCACCAGGTTTTTCCGCTTCCGACAGCCCGAAGACTTCGCTGAAGATGCACAGCAGATGTTGATCAAAAACAATTATGCCGAGTGGCAGTCAGAGCTGTTATTTCGGCTGGCACAGGCACAGGAGCACTTCTTGAAGGCTCCAGTCGATGCCAACAAATCCTATTTCGAGTATCTCTCATTCTATCCGGCTGGCCGTCGCGTCGAAGAAATCAGGCGGCGCATTCCCGAGGTCTATGTTAAGGCCGATGACAAACGTAATGCCCTGCGCTTTTTCGAAAAGCTGATCGAAGATAATCAGCTGTCTGATGAAATCAGGGTAGACGCTTCTATGCAGATGGCCCGACTGCTCATCGTCGAAGACAAAAAAGAAGACGCGATAAAGACGCTTGAAGCAGCCTTGGCCTATAAGTCAGACAGCCGACCGGAAATCTGTCTGCGCCTCGAAAAACTCACCGAAGACTTTTCGTATGTCAGACGGGCGCTTGAATCAGAAGGCGCTGAAGCCGCCCGCTTTAAGGCTTTGACCCGTCTGCTCGAGCGTGCCGAAGAAGAAGAAGACTACAAGGGCGCAGCCTCTATCCTTCGCGATTTCAGTGGTGGTTTCGAACTACCTGAATCGAAACTGTGGCTGGAAAAGAAAACCGAAGAACTCGGCAAGCGCGGAGTAATCGGCGAAATAGAAGACCTCATCGATCAGTATCCAGAGGAGCCTGAAACCGCCAGTCGCATGTTCAGACTGGCAAAGATGATCGAGGGTGCCGAAAACACCCGCTATCGATCTGAAGATCTGTTTTACGAAATTACACTTGTTTATCCGAACTCTGAGTATTACCGCGAAAGCAAGATCAGATCTGAAAATACCCGTGCAATCCGGGCGGTTTCTGAACTGACCGACATGCTCAAAACTGGAGTAAAAGGCCGTGAGAGCGAAGAAGTTATTATCGAACGCGCGAGACTGCTCAAGGAATCGCTGAAAGACCTCAACGCGGCTATCGAGAACTACGAAAGTTTTATCGAACTTTTCCCTGATTCACCAAGGCTTGACGAAGTCTATCTGAGCCTCGGCGAACTTGCTCTGACTGAATCTAAGGATCCACAGAAGGCTTTTGCCTACTGGGAAAAAGGCATTGCCGCCAGTCGCGACCCCTTTGTGCGCGAAGATCTGACCAGCCGGATCAATCGTCTTAAGTTGTTCAGTGAGCGCGTTTTGTATTCTGAAGACAAAAGGGATAACGAGTCGGGTATGAGCGAAGTGTTCCGGGCCTGGCGTGTTAACAAAGACAGGTTTTATGCGCTCGGTCTGCTCGAAACTGCTGTCAGCAAGCTCGAAAACCGCCCCGATGTCGCGAAAATGCGCTATTTCATCGCCAGAATTTATGAAGATGCCGGAAATTTCGAGCGGGCAGCTGAAGAGTATGAAATAGCCCTGCGCAGCCTTTACCACCCCGGCTGCCGTAAAGACATGGTGCTGTTTCGCCTCGCCCGCATGTACGCGCGTCAGAATCGCGAAAAAGAGGCGCTGAAATGGTATCAGTTTCTGGTCAACCGTTACCCGCACAGTCTTCTCAGTCGTTCCGGCTACTACTGGCTCTCTAAATACGAAGAGCGCAGCAAAAACCTGACCCGCGCCCATCACTATCTCGATGTACTGCTGCAATTCCGCTCGCTCAATCCAATTCATCGTGAGGTAATTCAGAAGAAGCTTTACGAAATTGAAACAAAAATGAATGTCGAAGAGCTCGAACGTCTCAAAAAGCTGTCGCCATCAGGTGGCGGCGATATGCCTTATTATATTGGCAAAGTGCTCGAGAACAATCTGCGTGAATACGATCTCGCAATCGGCCAGTATGAAGAGTTCCTCAAGACCAATCCGCCAGTGCGGCGTAGTCGCGAGATTCTCGAAAAGATCGCCGACCTTTGCGAAAAGAAGGGCGACTATGTTAAAGCTGTCAGCTATCTCGACCTGCTGCTCGACACCTACGAACCTTCCCTCAAAAACTTCGACCTGATAGTGCGAATCGGCTCGCTCGTTGAAGATAAACTCAACAATATCGAACTTACCGAGCTTTTTTATACCTCAATTCTTGCCGAATATCAGAAGGTTCGCAATGTCAGGGAGTTTGCCACCGCAAAACTCAGACGCATCGAAGAGCAGAAACGCGAGAAAGCGCGTCCGACGCGCGGTAGAAAAGTTGTTAAACGTGTTTATTCTGAAGACGATGATGCTGTTGTCGAAGAGATTGAAGAAATTGTTGCCCGTCAGGTCGAAGATCTGCAGGATTTCCGTATGGCCGAGCGTGAGCTTGAAGACCTGTGGAACGACAATGTTGAGTCGCTCGCAACGCTCGATATCATGAATACGCTGGTGGAACTCAACATGAAATCATTGCAGGATCCCCAGAAGGCCGGAATGTATTACCAGCGCTGGCTCGATGAGAACCCCAACGACCCGCTGTTTAAAGAATACACCATGAAACTCTACGAGCATTACATGGAAGTGTTGCGCGATGGCCAGAAGGCGCTCCGGCTGCTTGAAGACTACATTCGCGAGCACCCGATTTCGATCGAAACCATGGATGTCGAGCTCAAGCTGGCCAAGGCTAACGAGCTTCTGATACGTAACTTCGATGAGGCTAGGCGCATCTATCTGCGTATTATCGATACCCGACAAAACGATCCGGTCGTGCATGAGGCCTACTTTAGAATTGGTTTCGTGCTGCGCGAAGGTTTTGCGGCCTACGATGAAGCGATTAAATACTGGCAGGATCTCATCGATCAGTTCTATAACAACGAATTTGCCGATAAGGCGCAATTCGCCATCGCCTATACCTATGAGGCCTATCGTCGCGACTACACCAGGGCGCGGCAGAACTACGAACGTATTCTCAATCTATATCCGAATTCCAGCCTGCAGCAACAGGCGCGCGACGCATTGTTGCGCATCGAAGGGAAATGATGACAGAGAGGTATGACCATGCTCAACAGTAAAATGATGACCAATCTTCTGATCAGATATGATGGTTTTCTTTCCAGGATCGCAGTTTCGGTACTGCGCCAGATCGAAGAAGGCAACCCGAAGATCGAACGCAAGATCGTTGATTTCCTCAAGGGCAAGATGTTTCCGGTGCCTCTTGACCGGGTAATCGAGTATCTTGAAAAAATTCCGCCCGACAGTGTCAGGGAACGCGTTATCGAGTATCTGCGCGATATGCACGCCACTCTGATGGATATGGTCGTGTTTGTCGGCGCTGAAGGAAACCGGCAACTGATCTATTTGCCGATGATCAGAATCATGGAAAACGAAGAAGACAGTGACAGGGCTCTGGCCATGGCTACGCTGAGCTGCTTCGATTTTCCGGAAGCGGTTAACCGGATGGTGAGAGATTTTGACAATCTCAGCTCCGAGATGCGCTGGGTTACTATAGTCATTCTCAAAAAGCGCTGGGATGAAAAGTTTGTACCGATTTTTCTCAAGGCGCTCGATGACAGAGATCCTGAGGTCGTCCGGGGCGCTATTCTGGCGATGAGTCGGGCGACTGTGCCTGCAGCCCGCGAACCGATAAGAAAACTTCTTTACAGCCCGTCAGAAATGATCGTTCTTTCGGCAATCAAAGCGCTGGTTGAAATCGGCAGCGCTGAAATTCTCGAAGAATTACGTAGTCTGTTCGCAAAAACTGACAGTCACCGGGTTCGTGCCACTATCGCATCTGCCTTTGGCGACATCGACTGTGACGGCACTCTCGACAATCTGCGCGAATGTCTTGTGGCACCAGATGCGCGCGTTCGTGCCAACGCTGTAATGGCTCTTAAGAAAAAACACGACAAACTTGGTTCGTTGCCGCGCGATATTATCGAGCGCATTGTTGAGCTAAAAAAAGATACTGACCACCGGGTTCAGGCAGACTGCGTGCAGGCACTTTGGAGCATGGGCCAGACCAGCAACCTTTCAGAGATAGAATCCATGCTTATTTCAGCCAATGAGATGAGCCGCTCGGCCGGGGCCTATCTGTGCGGAAAACTCAAGCTCTTTCAACTAAAGAAGAATCTTGAGAATCTTACGGCCGACTCCTCATGGACAGTTCGTAAAATGGCTGCCATTGCACTGCTTGCTTTTGGCGATTCAGGTCGGGAAGTTCTCAAACAGCTGATGGATTATGGAACCTCTGATCAGCAGATCGTTTCGGCTTTTGCTGTCGGTCTTACCGACGATTCTTCAGCGATCGAAAAACTTATCGAGCAGAGCCGTTCCGGCAGCGAAATGGCTGAAATGGCGACCAGCCTGCTCCTGAGACTGGCCAAGCCAGCTACCTGATGCCGTTTCTCACAGAAATAAAAATCCCCGCCTGTGAATCGCAGGCGGGGATTCTGTTATATGTCGTTTATTCAACGAAATGGAACTTTTTTACCGGTGGGAAATACTTGGGCTTCTTGTCAGATGGCAATACTTTGCCACCACCCTTAACCCAGGCGGCATACCACATATCGACTACGTTGTTGACCGCACGTGAGTAGCAGCTGGCCATAACAGTTCTGGCTTCTGCGTAACGTTTTCCCTTGGTATAGGCATACTCCAGGGCGTCATAGTGCTGGTTAGCCCAGAGAGCCTCATAAATCATGCGGGCACTTATTCTTTTTACATCATCGCAGCCGTCAAAGTTAACACCGTAGGTGAGTACCCATTTATCGGCATCTTTTTCGGTAGCGGAGTGATAACTCTTTTCTTCTATGGTGTCGTCAAGGCTTGACCCGGTATGCAGAGGCTGGGCCAAGTCAGCTGTGTAATGGCCTATCCAGCCAAGTTTCTGGATGATTTCGCTGCGGCTTTTCTTTTTGGCTATTGCCAGGCCAACTTCCTCGATCAGGCTTTCTATGTGGAAGGGGCCCTTGCCCATGCTGGAAGCCTGAATATGAAAAATGTGATTCTGAAAATCCTTCAACACTCTGTCGGGTTCGACGCTGGCTTCCATTAAAGGTTTCAAGGCAGGTTGCTTGAGTGTTGGTTTTTTGCTTTCTCCGAGAAAATCACGAAAAGCCTGCGGCATTATGTGGTAGGCGTCTGATACGATCTTCATGTGAACTCTGCTGCCCCAGGCAAAGGCATTGCCGGAACCAGCCAGAAGGAAAACCACAGCTATACTCATTACTTTCAGGCAGTTTGGTTTCATATTCTGGTTATTTCCCTTATATAGAATCTGCTAGGGAAATTATACGCAAATAACGTACCTGCCGCCACCCCCTTGCGAGAAATCAAACGTACAGCCGAAACTTGGCTTATTGTAACTATGGGAGATGGCTTAAATGTCAGTTTTTTGGCAAGCGCTGGCTAAAAATCAGCACATCAAACTTCTGGATTTTTCTCGGGGTTTTTATCGTTGTCATCTGACGGCTTTTCAACCATTTCAGAAAAATCAGGCTGAGGTGCTGCTCTGTTTTCCTGCTCAGGTTTGCGGCGCTTTTTCAGTTTGTGTCGTAACTTTCGGTTTTCTGGTGGTAATCTAGGCGTTTCACCGCTGGCCGACTGCTGATTACTCTGGGCAAATTCAGCAAAATCAACGACAAGGCGCTTTTCTATCTGATTCGCAACATCTGTCATGCGCTCAGAAAGAACGTTGTATCTGTCCATGACAAACTTGCGCTGGTGTTTGTTTTCTTCTTTAAGAACAGCGATCTCTTCGTGCAGGTCAAGCAATACAATGAGAATGGGAATGATGATCAGGGCAACGATCATGTATGTGTCAGCTTGTCGGCGCAGCAGCATTGAAACGATCATTGCTATCCACAGCCCCCACAGCCACTTGTTGATTCTCATCTTTACTTACCGCTCTTTCCGATTCAGAATACCGTCAAGTATTTCGACTGCCTGCCCGTAATCGAGACCACGCAGCAAAAAAGCTTTCTGCCGGCTGGTCTGCCCCTGCTTTAGGCTTACCTTACTTTTCGGCACACCGAAGGTTTTGGCAAGAAAGCCGGTCAGCTCAGCGTTGGCTTCGCCGTCAACCGGAGCACCCTTGACCTTTATTCTACATCGTTCCTGATGTAAGTCAACGATTTCTGTTCGCGAGGATCGGACAACGGCTAAAACCATAATAACAGACCCTTCTGGGGTCTGTTTTATGCATAACTCTGCCGCCATGGCTTCAGGCGGCTTTTGCGGTGGGCTCTGCGGTAACTCTTGCAAACACAGGTGACTCTTCGTTAACCATTGCCAGATAAGACTCGAGCACGGTGCGCAGTTCAACTTTGAGCATGCGTTTCTGCTTCCTGAGTTCGCGAATGTCTTTGCCGATCAGTTCGGCTTCGCTGCGTGCTTCGTCGAGAATGCGTTCTGACTGCAGTTCCGCTTCCTTGACGATCAGTTCAGCTTCTTTTTCGGCGTTGTCTTTGAGATCACCGGAAGCTTTCTGCGCCGAAATAAGTGTCTGTTTAAGAGTCTTTTCCAGCTCGAGATAGTCTTCCATCTGTCCGGTCAGGCGCTGTGCCTGATCTTTAAGCGATTTGTTTTCGGCGTAGAGTGTTTCATACTCGCGTCCGACTTTTTTCAAAAAGCCGTACACTTCGTTTTCGTCGAGGCCGCCAATGTTTTTTCGCGAGAATTCTCTCTGGTAGATGTCCAGTGGGGTGATGCGCATAAGTTGCCTCCTATATCTTTTCCATGAGAACTATTCTATTTGTGTTGGTGCCGAGTTTGTTGTTCTCGACCCTGAAGCAATTCGCCAGTTTGGTGAACTGCTGACTCTGCACGTAAATTTCCTTAACCTTGAACTGATGACGGTTATACTGGTGCGAGCAGGTGAGCTGTACGAGTATTTCATCAAGATTGAGAAGTTCGCCCTGATAGCGGACCTCGCCAACTTCCATAGCGACAAGGCCAGAGGGAACCAGCACTCTGTGGAGTTCCGACAGTGTGTCTGAAATGAATTCCATCCACCTCGTCAAATCAGGAGTCTGCACGATCTTGCCTTCGACTTCTTCGCGGGAAATGCCGCAGAACCAGGTTTCGATCCAGGTGTCCTGCACGTAATCGACCTGGTTGAGAAACGGCGGTGAGGTGACAACGAGGTTTACGCTTTCGCTCTCCCAGTCTTTCAGCTCGCGGGAATCACCAGTAGTAAGTTTCTGGTGTTTTGCCTGGCGGCGCAGTTCGTCGATCTGTCCGCTTTTCAGAGTTGTTTTTGCTTTTTTCAATATGCGTGACTTGACATCGCGGTAATCAGGTTCAAGTCCGCGGGTTTTATTGATCTTGGCCTGGTTGACTTTCGGAATTGAAATCTGCGGGAACGAGTAGGCCGAGAAAAAGCCGTTTGAGTGGCCATGCAGTCGCGACATTGCTGTCATTTCGATAAAGCGGTCGACATCGTCGCGATTTTCCTTCAGATAATTACGCAGGTTGATTAACTCGCGATAGGTCTCATCGTGATAGAACATCGACATGTCTTCTTCGTGACTAAGGTCAACTGGAACACTAAGGTCGATTTCATCGAGTCTGTCACTGATCGCTTCGATGGTTACCGGGTTGATTTTAGGAGCGGCCAGCCTCTCTGAAAGAGGATTTACATCGTTGGAAACACCCTTGCGATTCATCAGGGCTGCCTGTAGAACAGTCGTGCCACGGCCGCCGAATGGGTCTCCTACGCGGTCTCCCGGACTGGTGAAGCGTGAAATGAAGTATTCCGGAAGCTCAGGCTTGAATGATGCCCGATAAGAGTTGGCGTAGTGCAGAGAATGCATCTGACGCTGTTTCGCTGTCCAGAATTCGTCGAATTTCCTGGTAACCGGGCCGAAAGGTGTGATCAGCTGCGACGGATGCGATGCTGATTCGGTAACGATATTTTTAAGCAGGGCCTGGGCGCTCATGTTGCCTCCGATTCGATTTTCTTTTTACAGGAAAGCTATCGGCGTCGAGCGCTAAAATATTGACCTCATTTTTAAACAAGTTGAAAGACATGGGTAAAAGCGCTATAAATGAGTAAATTTACAGCTGAAGGAAATTCATGTATGGCAACCGAATTTTTTCAGGAGCTCAAGAAAGCTTTTAATCGCAATGAACCTTTTGTTTTATGCACGGTAATTGAAACCAGGGGTTCGAGTCCCGGTACTGTCGGCCAGAAAATGATTGTTTTTCGCGATGGCTCTACAGTTGGCTCGGTTGGCGGAGGTATTAACGAGGAGCGTGTGCGCGAAGCTGCTGTTGATCAGTTTAAAAACGGTTCTTCAACTATTCTTACCTTCGATCTCGCCAACCCACTTTCAGGAACAGATCCCGTCTGTGGCGGTGAGGCGAGGGTTTTTATCGAGTTGCAGGCGCATGAACCGCGCATGGTTGTTTTTGGCGCCGGACACATCGGTAAAGTTCTTGCTAAAATGGCGGCTATGGCACGGTTTCGCGTGACAATCGCCGATGAACGTCCTGAATTCGCAAATGCTGAAATCTTTCCTGAATGCGAAAAGGTCTTGTGCATGCCTTATAAGAGAGCAGTCGATGAGGCTGCGATCGCTGCCGGTTGTCATGTCGTGGTGGTGACCCCAGGGCATACAAAAGACTACGAAGTGCTCGAAAAGGTTCTGCCAACACCTGCTGCTTATGTTGGTCTGGTCAGTTCGGCAAAAAAACTGGCCGAAATGAAAGAAGCCTTTGTTAAACAAGGTCTCGATGCTGCGCGGGTCGAGTCTTTGTTCTCGCCAATAGGGATCAATCTTGGCAGTACAACGCCTGAGGAAATAGCCGTCGAAATTCTTGCCCAGATTGTCGCGTTCCGTAACGGCAAGATAATTCAGTTTGCGAAGTAGCTCCTGTTGTTTTGCTCTAATATCAGCCGAACAGCGCCAGATGGTTTTTTATAAAAATCTAATCTTTTTAGTTGACGTGGAAACAGGTTTTTGGTAAGATGAACTTCCTGCCCCGGCAGGACGGGCTGAAAAGTCCGAAGTTCATTGAGAATAAGATCAGAAGACTTATTATGACGCCAAGCGGGTCTTGTTATTTATAATGA